>CAZGMB010000001.1:0-165575 GCA_964526715.1 uncultured Aureispira sp.
TGGACATTCAAAAGCAGCCAATGGACGTTCAAAAGCAGCCAATGGACATTCAAAAAGGGGAGAATGAATGTTCAAAGGTCGAGAATGAACATTCAAAAGTATTCTACACTCCCGTGTAAAAAGTTAGCAAATTTGATTATGCACTCCTCAATAAGCTTTTTGCATCTTTTCTACAATTGCATTCAGGGCACCATCGACATCTCCTACCTTCAATGCTCTGAACTGTAAATGCTCAATGTCTTGTTTGCCTTTGGGTATCATGATATATTTTTGGATTGCCCAAGGATTATTTTCCGCCCTTACCGATGTTTCGTCCAAAAATATCCAGCTGGTGTTGGCTTTATAATGATCTGCTATGCCCAGAATAATTTTTCGCATTTCAAGCAGATCCGCTGCTGTTACTTTCTGATCGTTATTGACATCTGCCGCTAAGTACTGAAGTGGACTCGTAAAGGATTCCAACCCTAAGATATGCTTCTGTGCGATGACTATATCTAAAGTCGTAACTCCGAATAGTGTATTCTCATTGTAGTAGCCTTCTATTATGTAGTCTTTGTCCACTTTGTTTTTGGGTATCATAAAAGTGCCATCGGACTTAGTTTGGGTTATAATTTGGGTATTTTGAAGTTTTCTTCTGATGTCTACTTGTGATAATTCAACATGAGGATTCATGATCTTACCACTAATCACTCTATTATCGATATCCTGACATGAAAAATATAATCCAACATCATCAATATCCCATACGCTAACTTGTGCACCATTGCCAATAGGACAATAAGGCAAAATTTCTATTCTGTAAAAAGCGGAATCTTTTGTAGAAAACGCACTATCATCAAAGAAATCATACTTTTCCCTCGTCCAATTATTACTTGCCGCTACATCTGTTTTCTTGAATACTTCCACATTATTTTTAAAAATAGAGATACCGTACTTGGTTGGATAATTATTAGGACCTGTAGGACCAGCTATCCAATTATAATTTGTTGGTGACATTTGCTGGAAGATCAGATGATTGAATTGAATTTGCTGACCTGGCTTTGGCACCATGCTAAAGGTTATAACTATTGGCGTCACCGATGCAAGTGTGTAATTGCACGAAGCAGAAGCACTCACACACATCGCTTTAGAATTATTGAATCCGCCCGTACAAGAGTGTTTGTTCATCTGAGGATTGTCACGATATATTTTAGATGCAGTAATTTTTCCACAATCCAGGTTTTTGACATAAGTAGGCACAAACTCTTCATAAATCATACTTTTTTCAGGTGTGAGTGCATCGCATTTTTCAAAATCATACAAAATATTCTGATCACATGGCAGGACAATGATGTTAATTGTACTATCACAACCACTGGCTGATGTTAGTTGTTGACTATATTTTCCAGGCAAATTGTAAGTCTGCCCATTGACCAATACAGGGTTTTGATCACAAAGACTAAATTTCTTTTCATTTAACGCTGATACGCCTTTATTGACGATAATTGTAATTGTACTGTCGCATCCATTACTGTTGGATAGTACCTGTGTAAAAGTACCCGAGCTATCATAAACGACGTTATTTACTATACCAGTCTCATCATCACACAGTTGGATATTTAGTGTTGACGAAGTGGAACTAAACTTTTCTATGGTAATATTGATGGTACTATCACAACCTGCTTTATTGGTCAAAAGTTGGGCAAAAACTCCTGAATTGCTGTATACATTACCATTCACAGTCACAGATTGATTATCACACAGCTTGTACTGAAGCTTACTTTCACTGGGTTGAATTTCTCTAATTACTATATTTAAGGTACTATCGCATCCGGAAATTGTTGGGAACACTTGAGTATAAATACCCGCACTTTGGTAATTGACCTCATTTATCATGACAGAGTCACCCTTACAAAGGTCCACTATTTTGGTAGAAGAGAGTCCTTGACAATTCACTACGTTAAACTGAAACTCCCTTCGGATGCTTCCTATTTGAACACCATTTTTAAACTCTTTGACACATACACCAACCACAAATTGGCCCAACAAATCCGGCACTCCAGTAATAAGCCCCGTTATGCGGTCAATAGCAATTTTTGGATTACCTTTCATGGGATTTTGGGCAGAATACCCAGGTGAAAAATCAATTTCTTTGTAAGGAGGCAGACAATTGTCGGGTAAAGGTGTAACTCCTGTACATGAAATCGCACTCCCAGGTGTCGTCGCACCATCCGTTCCTCCTGCGGTCAATGGTGTGCAAAACTCATACTCAAGTACACTTCCTTCCATATCTGATGCTGCATGATCAAAGTTTATTTGCTTCTGATTACAGATCAAAATAGGAGGAAAATTTTTAAAAATTGGACTATTATTACATTCCTGGATAGCATTTCCAAAAATTTCCACATAAAACGCAGCACCCGTTTCTCCCGGATTGATAATGTTTGAAATGGTATTGTTTCTGCAACATCTTTGATATGTAATCTGATATACTTTATCACTCCAAGGTAGCTCGATATCAAAAATATAGTTAGCTCTTTCTATTCTTATACTTGGTGGTACGATCACACATGCGTCACTATATGGAACATTTTCCCTGTTTATAGGATTTGATATTACCGTTTGTCCATGAGTCCAAAAACCTGAACCAATGAAACTCTCATATATACCAAAACGAGCGTTATTATCAAAAGGAGCACCATTACCTGCTGCATCACGATATAGGGTAAAGGTGATCGTAAATTTAGTTGTTTTGGTAACGGGATTGGATGATATACATTTGTAAGTGACGTCTCCACCAACTATGTGAGCTCCTGATGCATTAAAATAAAAAATGAAACCTAGGAAAAAAATGAAAATTCGTAACACAGTCATAAGTGATATTTTTTACAAAGATAGAAAGTATTTCATATTAAAAAAATTAAATATGAGCATTTTACGAGTGAATTATTTATGGTCATGGAAGAGCATGTAAAAAATAAATTAAAAACAAATATGATAGCAATTTCGCATTTTCCATCTTTTAAATTCTTTTTTTGGATGTAAATCATGACCTTTGCGGTACAGATAGATCAAATCTAAGTACCCATGATTGTTTTTTTCCAAAATAAAGCTTTACTTACCTTTGCAGTAAGTACAGATGTGCCATTTTCTGAAGGTAATATAGCAAAATTGTGTTGGCTTTTTGGCGACGCAGAATATATCAATACCGAAAGTCTTTCAGGTGATTTTATAGGACCGCGGGCTGCCATGGTCACACCATGGAGTACCAATGCAGTAGAAATCACCCAAAATATGGGGATCACAGGTATTAAGAGAATTGAGCAGTTTGAAACTTATCAGGAGGGTCTCCAATTTGACCCTATGTTGTTTCAGAAATTTGAATCATTACATCAAAATATCTTTGTTCTTGATATACAGCCTGAACCTATTTTGGAAATTTTGGATATACAGGCATACAACCAAAAAGAAGGGTTGGCACTCAGCGATGAAGAAGTTTCTTATCTTAATGAATTATCTGAGAAATTAGGAAGAAAATTGACCGATTCAGAAGTTTTTGGATTTTCACAGGTCAACTCAGAACATTGTCGGCACAAGATTTTCAACGGTAAATATATCATTGACGGCGAAGAGAAAGTAGAAAGTCTATTTGCTATGATCAAGAAAACGTCAACAACTCATCCCAATGACATAGTGTCAGCATATAAGGATAATGTTGCTTTTATCAAAGGACCCGAAGTAGTGCAATTTGCACCAGAGCGAGGAGATATTCCATCGTCTTATGCAAGGAAAAAGTTTGATTCTGTACTTTCTCTAAAAGCAGAAACGCACAATTTTCCCACCACCGTGGAGCCGTTTAATGGAGCCGCGACGGGATCTGGTGGAGAAATCAGAGATAGGCTTGCTGGAGGACAAGGTTCATTGCCTTTGGCTGGTACAGCTGTTTATATGACATCTTATTCCAGATTAGAAAAAACAAGACCATGGGAACAAAAAGTAGCCGAAAGACAATGGCTCTATCAAACTCCGATGGATATTTTGATTAAAGCATCCAACGGAGCTTCTGATTTTGGAAATAAATTTGGTCAGCCTTTGATCACGGGATCATTACTGACTTTCGAACATGAAGAAGATGCCCGCATTTTGGGTTTTGATAAAGTCATCATGTTGGCCGGTGGTGTAGGATATGGAAAAGCTTCACAGGCAAAAAAACATACACCTGCACCAGGAGATAGAGTAGTAGTTATGGGTGGTGACAATTATCGTATAGGTATGGGTGGAGCAGCGGTTTCGTCAGCTGATACTGGTGCTTTTGGATCAGGAATAGAGCTCAATGCTATCCAAAGGTCAAACCCTGAAATGCAAAAACGTGTTGCTAATGCGATTAGAGCTTTAGTAGAAAGCGACGAAAATCCAGTTATTTCTATTCATGATCATGGGGCAGGCGGTCATCTCAACTGTCTCTCGGAGTTGGTAGAAGCTACAGGAGGAAATATCGATTTAGATGCTTTACCAGTTGGTGACCCTACTTTGTCATTCAAAGAAATCATAGGCAACGAGTCTCAAGAAAGAATGGGATTGGTTATTGGCCAAAGCGACTTACCGTTGTTGGCCAGAATTGCAGAAAGAGAACGAGCTCCTATGTATGATGTAGGTGTGATCACCGGAGACCATCGTTTTACTATAGGCTCAACTACCAAAGGAGTAAACCCTATGGATTTAGCATTGGAGGATATGTTTGGGTCAAGTCCCAAAATGATCATTAAAGATCATCACATCGCCAGCAATTATGCTAATCTGGAATACGATAAGGCACATTTTGAAACCTACCTATCTCAGGTTTTGCAACTCGAAGCGGTGGCATGTAAGGATTGGCTAACCAATAAAGTAGACCGGTGTGTAGGTGGTCGTGTAGCCAAACAACAATGTACCGGACCACTCCAATTACCACTAAACAACTGTGGTGTGATGGCCTTGGATTACGAAAATAACCAAGGTATAGCCACTTCCATTGGGCATTCTCCAGTAAGTGCTTTAATAGACGCAGAAGCAGGTAGTAGAAATAGTATCGGCGAAGCATTGACCAATATAGTTTGGGCTCCTTTAGAAAAAAGTATCAAAAGTATCAGCCTTTCGGCCAATTGGATGTGGGCTTGTAAAAACGCTGGAGAAGACGCCAGACTTTATGCTGCGGTAAAGGCTTGTTCAGATTTTGCTATAGCTTTAGGCATTAATATTCCTACAGGAAAAGATTCCTTATCCATGAAGCAAAAATACAAGGACAAGGAAATCATTGCACCCGGTACCGTCATCATCAGTGCTGCTGGACATTGCGATGATATCATGAAAATAGTAGAGCCTACCGTAAAATTATCCGAAGGTTCACTTTATTATATAAATATGTCATTTTCTGAGTACGAGCTTGGAGGCTCATCATTAGCTCAGACATTAAATAAGATAGGCACCAAAGCACCAGATATAAGAGATAGTGAAAGTTTTGTCACTTCATTTAATATTCTGCAATCATTGATCAAAGATGGTAAAATAGCGGCTGGCCATGATATCGGTAGTGGCGGATTGATTACTACTTTATTGGAAATGTGTTTTTCTGACCCTAAAGCTGGATTAAACATTGATCTATCTTCTATAGGTATTTCGGACTCCGTTAAACTTCTTTTTGCTGAAAATATCGGTTTGGTGTTTCAGGTGACCCAAAATGCTGAGTCATCAATAGAGTTAGTCTTTAAAAAGCATAACATCACATGTGTAAAAATCGGCGAAGTAACCCAAACTCCACACTTGAATGTCAAAAATCATGATGATAGCTGGTCTTTGAGTATAGCTGAATACAGAGATATTTGGTACAAAACTTCGTACTTGCTAGACACGCGTCAGTCGGGAGTAAAGAAGGCAACAGAAAGATACGACAACTACAAAAATCAAGCTCTTGAATATAGCTTTCCAGCACATTTCTCAGGAAAAAAACCAGAAATCCCTGCAAAACGCTTGCAAGCGGCAGTCATCAGAGAAAAAGGTAGCAATTCTGAGAGAGAGTTGGCAAATGCCTTGTATCTAGCTGGTTTTGATGTACGGGACGTGCATATGACAGACTTGATCTCGGGCAGAGAGACTTTGGAAGATGTACGTTTCATTGGTGCAGTAGGTGGATTTTCCAATTCTGATGTCTTGGGTTCTGCCAAAGGCTGGGCAGGAGCTTTCAAATATAATGAAAAGGCACGAAAAGCTTTGGATCAATTTTTTGCTCGTCCAGATACGTTAAGTGTTGGGATTTGCAACGGATGCCAATTATTTATGGAGCTGGAACTCATATACCCTGATCATGATATCAAACCCAAAATGCACCATAATGAATCTCATAAGCACGAAAGTGGTTTTACCTCCGTCAATATAAGTGCCAATAATTCAGTGATGCTTTCTACTCTAGAAGGAACACAACTTGGAGTTTGGATTTCTCACGGTGAAGGAAAGTTTTGGCTACCCAAAGATGAGTCATCTTATCACATAGTAGCTAAATATGGATACGAAACCTATCCAGCAAACCCTAATGGCTCCGACTACAACACGGCAATGATGTGCTCAGCAGATGGAAGGCACTTGGTGATGATGCCACACATAGAGCGATCTATTTTCCAATGGAACTGGGCCTACTATCCAGAAGGACGGACAGATGAAGTTTCTCCATGGGCAGAAGCATTTGTGAATGCTAGAAAGTGGCTGGAAGAGAAATAATTGAATTTAAGAAAAGATAGGCTCTTATATTCAATCTATAAATTGCAAAGTTCATAGCAATCCATTACTTTTGCGCCATATTATAAAATAATAACAACATGGCAAGGAAATTTATAGCAGCAGGTAACTGGAAGATGAATACAACCATAGAAGAAGGTACATCATTAGCGCAAAAACTTCAGGATGGAAATAGAGATCCTAACGTGGTCACTATTCTTGGAGTTCCTGCCACACACTTGTATCCATTAAAGAAAAAGATCAAAGCGAGCAGTAAAATTCTATTGGCTGCTCAAAACTGTCACCATAAAGTTTCAGGCGCATTTACAGGTGAGATTTCACCTAATATGTTGGCTGCATTAAAAATACCTTATGTTATTTTGGGTCACTCTGAAAGAAGAGAATACAATCATGAAGATAATGCACTACTTGCTTCTAAACTTAGATCGGCACTTGATGCAGGACTAAAGGTTATTTTTTGTTGTGGAGAAGCACTTGAAATCAGGAAAGCGGGTACGCATGTAGCACATGTAAAAAACCAGTTGGTTGAGTCATTGTTTTTCCTCTCTGCAACAGAAATGAAAAACATTGTGATAGCTTACGAACCCATCTGGGCTATAGGCACTGGCGAAACTGCAACACCACAGCAGGCTCAAGAGATGCACCAAGCCATCAGAAGCATGTTGTCAAAGAAGTATGGTAAACGTGTTGCTGAAAACACCAGTATTCTATATGGTGGTTCTGTAAAAGGAAACAATGCTAAAGAAATTTTTAGCCAACCGGATGTGGATGGAGGGCTTGTAGGTGGTGCGTCTCTGAATGCAGAAGAATTCCTTCAAATCATCAACAGTTTTTAATTTTCTAAAAGGGTATCGAGATTGTTGAGATCAATTCCTTTGGGTAGCCTATTGGGTTGTCTTGCATATTTATACAAAACTCATTATGGGAGTAATAAATATTTCTGAAATTATAGTCTTTAGTAAAACCACAAGCTAAAGCAAATAAAATGAGTATTGATCCTGATATATAAACTGATTTTTTCAACATGACTTATTTACTCTTCTTCATAGATATAGTCTACTTGTTTCTTGGCAGGGGCTCTTTTTGTAAAAAGGTGATACAGGTTTATGTTGGCACCTAAGAAAACTATTTGTGGTGAAAAAACGTAACTGGTAAAATTTGTTTCTTCACCAAATCTTGAACTAAAGCCTAAGTAAAAAGGCTTATAATGTCCACCAAAGTTCATTTTAAACGCAAACTCAGTATAAGCTCTATATCCTTTTTCTGCAAAGTCGTTGACAGGGTCTATTTCTATAGTGGGTCCTACACCAAATGTTTCTATCTTGGATGGGTCTATCCATATTCTTCTTAAAGTAGCATCAAATGCAAGATATTTGGATTTTACATGCCCGCCCGCCTGAACAAAGTATCTGTTGCCAGTATAGTTGACTTCAAAAAACTGCTGGACAGGAGTGAATCCTCCTGAAAATAATGGTGGCAATTCAATAATAATATTTTGTCCAAAATTTCGGGTAGCACCCGCATAAAAATCTAAATGTCTGCCAATGTCTATAAACTCCTTACTTACAGATGGCCTGCTTAATTCAAAAGGAGTGTAGTCACTAAAGTAAAAACCTGCTGCAAGGCTATGTTGATGCAATTGTGACCCAATCATTTTGCCATCATAAAGCACGGCAACCCTGTTTAAAGGACTGTAACTTCCATCTACATGGAGTCCCGCGGTGCCGCCTGAACCAAAATAGTCAACCTGAGCTGTCCATTGGTCTTTGGCATATACTGTTTCTAATCCTTCTTGTCCATTTAGATATGCACGATTGACATTGCAGCTATAATGGGATACAACAGCAATAAAGGCCAAAAAAAGGATAAAAATATTAATCGACTTCATAATTATATCGTGATTACTTGATAGTAAAAAGAAGTTAGTTTCTATACACAATCTTAATTCATTGAAAATATCAGAATTAAAACTATTGACAAACTAATTTCATTAACATAAAACACGATGTGGTATTGAAACGTAGATTTCAATACCACATCGTGTATAAAAAACAAAGAACTAATTGATTTTAAAAAGAGATATTAACACGAATCAAAGATGCGAGCGAATGAATTATCTGATAAAAGGATCAGCAAATTTAGGGTCTGAAGTTACTACATCATCCGTCATGGTAGCAAAAAATGCCTTGAGTGCTTTTTTGTCACTTTCAGAAAATGCCATTCTTTTTGGTTCGTTTCCAGTTTTTAATTCTTGATTAAGTCCCACCGTATTTTTAATACCAGAACTATAATGTTCCAATACATCGTCAATAGTCTTAAGACTTCCATCGTGCATGTAAGGAGCCGTGAGTAAAATATTTCTTAAAGTAGGTATCTTAAATCTTGGAGTACCACCATCGATGGCTCCCATACCTAAATCCTTATAATTTGCATACAAACCATTATTTCCTTCTGTTTTTCCAGGTCTTCCAGCTACTGTACCGTGACATGAAGCACAGTTACTTAAATAAAGGTCTTTACCTCTGTTTTCTTCTGCATTAAAGTTTGCCAAAGAAATACCTTGAACACTAGTACTTCGGGTTTGGTTAAAATAAACATCAAGACTTTTATCAAATTTAGTATTATAGTTGGTTATCGAATTGGTAAACTCTGCAATAGCATCCAGAATTTCTTCCTGACTTAAAGTTTCTTTGCCATAAGCTTTTTTCGTCAATGGTTTGTAATACTCAAGACTATTGACCCTGCTTTGAACCTGGCTCATGTGCATATTCATCTCATTGGGGTTTGCTAGAGTACCTCGGCTTTGTTCTTGTATTGTATTCGCTCTGTTATCCCAAAAGAAAGGAATACCATTAAATACCTCATCACCATAATATAATCTAAAGTTGATCACAGAACCAAGAGCTATGGAGTTTCTAGTCGTAACCTTACCTTCTGCACCTGGAGAGAAAGCTACATTATCTGAAAAAGCAAGTTCTTGTTTATGGCAAGTAGCACAAGACACAGATTTATCAGAGGAAAGACTCTTATCATAAAACAATACTCTTCCCAGAGTTGCTCTGTTATAGTCAATGTTGGTATTGACAAATGTGTTGATATAATCAGGATAGTCAATGTTGTAATTAAATGGTAATTCAGGCAATTTCAAGTGTCGGTTCAGTACTTCATAATCGGCTTCATCATAGTAGCGATTAGCAAACTCAAGGTCTTTGTTACAAGCTGTAAAAATCAGAGAAAATACTAGTAGGAATGCGATAAATTGGAAATTTTTCATATTCAAAAATTGTTTTAAAGTGAGAGATAAATTTTATTTTAAATCAAAGATAATCATGTTTCTATATCCAAAACGAAAAAAATTGTTAAATGTGTGTATTTTTTTGTGATTTTAACATATTAAAAAAACTACAATGTATATTTTGTAATTTTTTCTTTGAGTAATCGCCAACTACACTAAAGCATTCTATTATCAGTAATTATAAAAGTAAGTCGTATATTTGCGGCTACCTAATACCAAATAAAATCAAAAATGATTGAAGAAGAAATTTATAGTCCGTCTAATAAAATAAGGATTGTCACTGCGGGATCACTGTTTGATGGGCATGATGCTGCTATCAATATTATGAGACGTATCATGCAGCGCTCTGGGGCAGAGATTATCCATTTGGGGCACAATCGTTCGGCCCAGGAAATCGTAGATACAGCCATCCAAGAAGACGTGCAAGGTATAGCTATCACATCTTACCAAGGTGGGCACAACGAGTTTTTTAAGTATATACATGACCTACTGCATGAGAAAAATTGTGGCCATATCAAAGTTTTTGGCGGCGGCGGCGGCACCATACTTCCGACCGAAATAGCAGACTTGCATGATTATGGAATTACGCGCATTTACTCTCCTGACGATGGCCGCAGCATGGGTCTACAAGGCATGATCAATGACCTGCTAAAAACATGTGACTTTCCCGTTGGTGATGAGCTCAATGGGCAGATAAAAAGACTCAGCGCGCAAAATAAACACGAAATAGCCAGGGTGATTTCTTCACTTGAAAACTATCCTGAAAAATTTATTCATGTTTTAAGTGAAATACCTTCTGCTTCAAAATTTGTGCCTGTATTGGGTATTACAGGCACAGGTGGTGCCGGCAAATCCAGTATGGTAGATGAGTTAGTAAGGCGATTTCTTTTAGATTTTACGGATAAAAATATAGCTATAGTTTCTGTAGATCCTTCTAAAAGAAAAACGGGTGGAGCACTACTTGGTGATCGTATAAGAATGAATGCCATAAATAACGATCGTGTTTATATGAGATCGCTCGCTACCAGACAATCCAATTTGGCGCTTTCTAAGTACGTACAAGGAGCAGTAGATGTGCTTAAAGCGGCAGGTTTTGACCTGATCATTCTCGAAACTTCTGGCATTGGCCAGTCCGATACTGAAATCGTGGATCACTCAGATGTATCTATGTACATCATGACCCCTGAATATGGGGCAGCTAGTCAGCTGGAAAAAATAGATATGTTGGATTTTGCAGATATCATCGCCATCAACAAATTTGACAAAAAAGGTGCTTTAGACGCCCTGCGAGATGTACGAAAACAATACCAAAGAAATCATAATCTTTGGGATTCTGACCCCGAATCATTGCCTGTTTATGGTACTATAGCATCACAATTTAATGATCCAGGTACCAATACCTTGTACAAAAAACTTATCGAAATCATCAATAAAAAAACGGGCGCTGATCTGACATCAAATCTAAATCTACCAACGGGAGATAGTGAAAAGATATATATCATACCACCACAGCGAGTAAGGTATCTATCTGAAATATCAGAAAACAATAGAAACTATGACAAAAATGTAGATCAACAATCCGATTTGGCATCCAAAGTTTATAGTCTTAAAACAAGCCTAGAAATCATTGGAGATGATAGTATAAAGTCAATACTAAAGTCAAAACATGATCAAATATGGGATGACATTCAGGGAGAAAATAAGAGAATCTTAGAAGAGTGGGAAAACAAAAAAAATAAGTACAAAGGGGATATATATGCTTTTAAAGTCCGAGACAAGGAGATAAAAATCGTACCCTTTACCACATCACTTTCAGGTACTAGAATCTCTAAAGTATCTTTGCCACAATATAAAGATTGGGGTGACATACTCAAGTGGAATCTAAAGGAAAACGTACCTGGCGAGTTTCCATATACGGCTGGTGTTTTTCCATTTAAGCGTGAAGGAGAAGACCCAACACGGATGTTTGCTGGAGAAGGTGGACCAGAAAGAACCAATAAAAGGTTTCATTATGTATCCTCTGGACTGCCTGCAAAACGCCTTTCTACTGCTTTTGATTCTGTAACTTTATATGGAGAAGACCCTGACTATAGACCAGACATATATGGTAAAATTGGAAACTCGGGAGTCAGTATATGTTGTTTGGATGATGCAAAAATTTTGTACTCAGGATTTGATCTTTGTGATCCAGCCACCTCAGTATCTATGACGATCAATGGGCCTGCAGCCACTATCTGTGCCTTTTTTATGAATGCAGCCATTGATCAGCAATGTGAAAGGTATATTAAATCCAATGGGCTGGAAAATTTAGTGGAGCAAAAGTTAAAAGAAAAGTATGATGCCAAAGGCTTGGATAGACCACAATATAAAGGTCAGCTACCAGAAGGCAACGATGGATTAGGTACCCTGCTTTTAGGATTGACAGGTGATGAAATATTGCCACCAGATATCTATCAGCAGCTAAAGGATAAGGCTTTATCAGCGGTGAGAGGAACGGTGCAGGCAGATATCCTCAAAGAAGACCAAGCTCAAAATACGTGTATCTTCAGCACAGAGTTTTCTCTAAGGCTGATGGGTGATGTTCAAAAGTATTTTATAGATCACCATGTACGCAATTTTTACTCAGTATCTATTTCAGGATATCATATAGCAGAGGCAGGTGCTAATCCCATTTCGCAGTTGGCATTCACATTATCTAATGGCTTTACTTTTGTGGAGTACTACCTTTCTCGAGGCATGCATATAGATGATTTTGCACCCAATCTATCGTTTTTCTTTAGTAACGGTGTAGATCCTGAATATGCAGTGATAGGCAGAGTGGCTAGAAGAATTTGGGCAAAAGCTATGAAGTATAAATATGGTGGCAATGCTAGATCTCAAATGTTGAAATATCACATTCAGACGTCAGGACGATCGCTACACGCCCAAGAAATAGCATTCAATGATATCAGAACTACGCTTCAGGCATTATATGCTATTTATGATAATTGTAATTCGTTGCATACCAATGCTTATGATGAAGCCATCACTACACCCACAGAGGAAAGTGTAAGAAGGGCCATGGCTATACAGCTGATTATCAATAAAGAATTGGGATTATCCAAAAATGAAAATCCCATCCAAGGTTCATTTATCATTGAAGAATTGACAGATTTGGTAGAAGAAGCTGTTTTGGCAGAGTTTGATCGTATCACAGAGCGTGGCGGTGTACTCGGCGCTATGGAGACCATGTATCAAAGAAGTAAAATTCAAGAAGAATCCTTGTATTACGAGACACTCAAACATACTGGAGAATTTCCAATCGTGGGCGTCAATACCTTTTTGTCCAAAGACGGTTCACCTACGATCATACCCACAGAAGTCATCAGAGCGACTGAAGAAGAGAAAGTGGCCCAGATACACACTGTAGAAAATCTAAAAAAAGCCAATCAGACTTCTTCTGTAAATTTGCTTGCCTTACAAAAGGCGGCCATAACGAACCAAAACCTGTTTGAACAGCTGATAGAAACAAGTAAAGTCTGTACCTTAGGCCAAATCACCAATGCCTTGTATGAGGTAGGTGGTAAATATAGGAGAAATATGTAAAATTTTTTTCCTTGACCACACACCAAAACAATATTGCTATGCATCTAAAAGATAATCTCAGAAAGCTGAGTGACCAAACATACTTAATCTTGGCTATTTTGTGGACAGGTATCATCTTATATTTATCATTGATATCAGCTCAAGAAGCTAAAAATTTTAATGTATGGGACATTGTTGGACTTGATAAATTAGCCCATTTAGTATTTTATGCCGGTATGACTATTTTATGGTCTATGGCATTGAGTAGAAAGCAACCTGAAAAAAAAATTATTTTATTTTTTTCAATTTCTTTTGGTGTATTAATGGAAATTTGTCAACTTTACCTTTTTAATGGAAGATCATTTGAGATTTATGATATTGTAGCAAATGTTATGGGCTCATTGATTGGATGGATATTATTTAAAAATCTTATTAATTAACACCTTATGTTCAAAGAATTAGAAGTGCCAAGTTATGGTGTCGCGCTGACTTTCTTGGCCTTAATATTGGCGATCATCGGCTTGATCATCTTTTTTAGACGAAAGTATAGATCGACTAGGCTAGAGCATCTAGTAGCATCAAATCAAAATGCTAAAGACCAATTCCTAAGTAGTCGTACTAAGTATCCTGAAGTGGATGTATTTAAAAATTCAGGTAGTTTTTTTAACTTTGGGATGGCTTCAGCTGTAGCACTTTCATTGGTAGCCATGAGCTGGACAACATACGAAGATAAAGTATTTATACCAGATGATGCTTTAGTGTTGGAAGATGAAGTAGAAGTGGATATACCACGTACCGCGGAGCCACCACCACCACCACCACCGCCGCCACCACCAGTGATTGAGGAAGTACCAGATACAGAAGTGGTTGACACTAAACTAAATGAGCATATACCACCTCCAGAGGAAACACCAAATTATGTAGAGCCCACTAAAGCAGCCGCACCACCACCGCCACCACCGCCGCCACCACCGGCACCAGTAGAGGATGAGGTTTTCGTTCGTGCAGAGCAGATGCCAAGATTCCCAGGTTGTGAGGATATGAGCGGTACCAACGAAGAAAAGGCAAAATGTGCTGAGAAAAAAATGCTCGAGTACATCTACAAAAACCTTAAGTACCCTGCGATAGCCAGAGAAAATGGTGTATCAGGTCAGGTAGTACTCAAGTTTGTAGTAGACAAAAACGGTGAGATAGGTAAAGTGGAAGTACTTAGAGATCCAGGTGCAGGTTTGGGTACAGCCGCATCAGATGTGGTTATGGCCATGAACAAACTGGGACAAAAATGGACCCCTGGAAAACAAAGAGGTAGACCGGTATCTGTTTGGTACACACTACCTGTGAAGTTTTCACTGCAGGAGTAATATAAAGAATCAGAATAAAGTGTTTTCAAAGAGGGCAGGGATTTCAATCTTTTGCCCTCTTTTTTATAATATCAATATGAAAAAAGCAGCCTGAATAAATATCAGAATTACAGCAAAGGGGTTGATTTTTTGGCTTAGGCTTTCGTTCATAAAAAAAGGCACTTGCAAAAAACCGGATATAAAAAACCAACATACGTAGTTAAACGTAGGAATATTACCATCAGGATGCCATTGCCAGTAGCCCAGCGATATAGCTGCGGGCTCTAGGATATAGTCAAAGAGTGTCGTTATTGCCGCAGCCAATACAATGAGCGCAAAATTTACAAAAACAGATCTAATTGGATTCTTAAATAAAATTTGGTATAAAAAAAGTACTAAATTGCCAATGGCATAAACGGTAACAAACCAAAGTATCCCTATCAATATGGGAACAGCAGCTACTTTAAATCCAAAAGGATTTCCATAGGCGTAGTTTCCAAAAAGCAAGCCAGTATTCGTCCCGATAACCTCAGCAAGAAATCCTACTACAGTGCAAAGTGCAATATAAATCCATAAAGATTTAGTAATCGATTTCTCATTCCATAAAATAAGTGCCGACATGAGCAAAAGCGTAAGCGGAGTCATAGATATAAACCATGATCTGGCATCCGTATGCATACCTATTGCTCCTGATATATGGAAAAGTATGGCTATGAATGTGGAAATATAAAAAGTTTTACTTGCTTCAGTCATTTTTGAATGATGTAATGTTAAAATGGGTTATCACGAGATTAAGTCACTAACTATTTTTGCACTTCGCAAGCATAAAGGAATGCCGCCGCCAGGGTGTACACTTCCACCAACGAAATAAAGATTGTCTATGTTTTTACTTTGGTTAGGATGGCGCAGGAATGCTGCGAATTTGCTATTGCTGCTAGTACCATAAAGGCTGCCCGTGTAGCTAGATGTTTTGGAATCAATGGCAGGAGGATCAAGAAAATCTTCGGTTTGAATGTGCTGAGCAATATTGGTTTTGAGTATTCTATTGAGTTTTTGGATAACATTTGTTTTGCATGAGGATCTTAATTCTTCCCAGTCTTGACCTATATCATGTGGGGCATTGACCATTACAAACCAATTTTCACATCCAGGTGGAGCTTGGTTGTCTTCCATTTTAGATGTGATGTTGATATAGATTGTAGGATCATCATACATTTCCATGGTATCAAAAATAGCACTAAACTCCTTCTTATAGTCTTGGGTAAAAAAGATATTATGTAAATCTAACTCTGGAAATGACCTATTCATACCCCAATAAAAAATAATGGCGCTACTACTTCTTTCCTGCTTAAGAATATGTTTAGCTTTAAGCTCTTCGTTAAGAAGATATTTGTAAGTATAATAAACATCCATATTGGACACAATAAGATCTGCGTCTATCTCCTTACCATTAGCGATAATACTTTTTGCTTGTTTACCTTCCACATGGATGGCTGTCACATTAGAATTGAAAACAAAATCAATGTTTTGCTTTAAGGCCAGTAGATATAGGGCATTGGTGATACTAATCATACCTCCGAATGGATAAAATGTACCTTCGTTCTGCTCCAGATGCGGAATCATGGATAACATTGCAGGAGCTTTGAATGGGTTGCTACCATTGTAAGTGGCAAACCTATTGAATATCTGTACTGTTTCCGGCTTTGAAAACTGATTATGATTATATGTAGAGAGAGCGTTAAATAAAAATGAAAGTTTGGTGGCTTGGAAAGCTTTTACAATTTTATGAAAAGGTAATTTGAATAAACTCCCGATAGGATAGTCTAAGAATAGTTGACCAATATGCAGATAAGTGTTTTGGGAAGTTTGTAGATATTGAAGTACTTTGGTTTTGTTTTCTCCGAGTTTTGTCGCAATTTCTTGAGCAAAATCATCTGGTTTTGCATAGGCATGCACGGTTTTTCCGGATTCAAAAAAATATTTGCACGCTAGATTTGCTCTCGTGTAGGTAAAGTAGGATTCTGCTTTTTCGCCGCATAATTCGAATAGGTCCGTAACTTGTTCGGGTTGTGTAAATAAAGATGGACCTGCGTCAAACTGAAAGCCTTCTTTTTCAAAATGACTTAATTTACCGCCAGGATAACTATTTTTTTCATGCACTTGTACTTTAAAACCTTTTGCGGACAACCTTATAGCTGTAGCTAGGCCTGCAATACCACAACCGATAACTATTGCTTTTTTTTGATTCATTGTACAATTCGTTTTAATACTATATTTAATGAAATCCTTAGACTGAGAGAATACCATTTACAAAATAAAAATTGTGCCGTAAACAATCTGGATAGCATGATGTTCGTAAAATGAATTCTTATTTTAGAAAAATCTGACATTTTGATGGATCAAATCACCACGTTTACCATTTTTCGCCTTTCAGGATGGGCCAATAAATTTTTTGCATTGAAAAGTATGGCAAGGTTTGTTCCAGCATGTAAAGGGTCAGACGGCTTGGAATTTATAAAGCTTATGGGTAGTGGAAGTGGTGACGGATTTAGTGTGTGGCCAGATTTAGGACAGTACACTTTGATGTGTGTTTGGAAAGATGAATCATCCGCAAATAAATATTTTTCTCAATCACCAATATTTAAAGAATACCTATCACATACATATAAGCATCAAACAATCTACATGAAAACTACGATGGTTCATGGACTTTGGGGTGGCCTTACACCATTCACGGCTGACCCTTCGCTATACAAGGTAGACCAAATGGTAGCAGTGCTCACCAGAGCGACAATACGGTGGAAAGATATGATTCGGTTTTGGAAAGATGTGCCACCCGTTAGTAAGAGTTTGCAGGGGCACACGCCATTATTTGCCGCTGGTGTAGGAGAGTTACCGTTCAGATATCAAGCTACCTTTAGCGTCTGGGAAAATGGCACCCAAATGAAAGCCTTTGCTTATAAAACCAAGTTTCACGCTGATATGGTCAGTAAAACCAGGAAAGTAGGCTGGTATAGCGAAGAGTTATTTGCCAGGTTTTTACCTTACAGGGCTGAAGGGGATCGATTGGTGGATGTCTTTTAGGCCTATGTCATTACTCCAAAAAAATAGTTATTGTTATTTCGGTTTCCTTATTTCAAAAATAATGTTGAAACTAAAATTATGGTACATTTGTTGTTAAATATTAGTATATACCCTTTTAAAGTATGGCATTTAAGTATTCTTCATTTTTTAGTTACAGACGCAATCAAGGAGAACTTGATTACATGCGTTTGTTGAAGAATTTGATACAAACTGAAGCTCATACAGCTACAAATATAAGGGAGATTTTCTTTGATGAGCAGTCAATAGACCATGGAAGAGAGTTTGACATCGCCATTTATACTAGCATTATAAGTTCATATTCTTTCGTTTTTATAATTACTCCACACTATCTAAGTCTTGAAAATTTATGGTGTGCAAAGGAAATTTTCAGAGCGATCGAGTTTGAAAAAGCTATACGGGAAAAACTTGGTAATGATCAATTTTGTTTTATTTTTCCTTATTTGCATCGTGGTAGTGCGGCTTACTTACCTTCATCCATTAGAACCAAAAATATAAAAGATCTTAGTCGATATGAAACTTCTATAATTAACAGCATTGTAAGCGAGGAAGTTACTCAACTTAAAAGAGATATCTGTGATGTATTGTCTAATAATTATGAAATTATCTCCCAACTTTCAGAAGATATGTTAATTGATATAGTAGAAAAATTGGAGATACCCGATGATCCGAAAATTATTGATTGGGTAAAAACGCAAAAAAGACAAGCAAACTCTATAGAATCCCAAAACCTTCCAATAATAAAATAAAATGGCAGATATATTGCGAAGAAATGGTGAAACGATAACTTTTTACTCTTATAAAGGCGGAGTGGGAAGAAGTATGGCTTTGATCAACGCTGCATGTCTGCTAGCACTTAAAGGTAAAAAAGTATTGATCATAGATTGGGATTTGGAAGCACCAGGGCTGCACTCATTTTTTAATGGAAAAATCAAACCAAGCAATCCAGGATTGGTAGATTTTGTGCTTAAGATTTCAAAATCAATTACTTCAAAAAAATTGGAGTTTGACGAAGAAATAAAAGAGTTGGTGAGTAAAGAGATTGGAAAATATATTCTAAAGGACTTGACTCTTGGCAAAGAAACGAAAGTTAAGTTAGACATCATAAAGGCAGGAAGATTTGATGATGAGTATTCAAAACGATTAGCCCAAATCAATTGGCTAGAAATTTATCAAAACTCTCCACCGCTTTTTAGATCTATAGCTTATTATTTGGAAAGTATCTATGATTATATACTGATAGATTCGAGAACAGGCCTTGCTGACACTGCAGGTATATCTACGATGTTGATGCCATCCAAATTGGTTTTGGTATATGTGCTAAATAAACAAAATCTAGATGGAGTAGAAAAAGTAGCCCGCCAAGCTGTAGATTATAGAAATAATTCTATGGACGGGAGGCCTTTGAATATATTTCCACTGCCTTCCAGAATCGAAAAAAGTACCAACCCTTCAGATCAGAAAACTTGGAGAGATTTTCATCAGACAAGATTTGAGAGTTTATTTAAAGAAATCTATCACCTAGATATATGCCATCTTGATAATTATATCGATAAGTGCCAAATTCCTTATGTAATATCGTACGCTTATGGAGAGAATATTCCTGTTTTGAGCGAAAGAATAACTGACACTAATACCATATCTTTTGATTACAATAACTTTTTGGAGATTTTGATTAGTGATTTGAAACCTTGGGAAGTTGAAGGTGATTGGTTTTATGTAAAATCAAGTTTAGTAGAACAAATAACGCCCTAAAACTAATGTAGATTCCACTACATACAATTCCCATCACCCACCATCCGGTGGCAAATGCGGCTGATACAACACCTTAGCCTTCACTAGTCCGCTTGCGCGCATGATAGAGTCTGCACCAAAACGCCTTCTGATCCTATCCATCTGCTGCATGAGGTGGATGTGCTCCATCGTATCGTCAAATAGATTGATTTGATAGCTGCCTTGTACCAATCCACTGTACTTGACACCGATGAGACGGATGAGTTGGCGTCGCTCATAGACCTTGTCGAAGAGATCGAGTACATGCTGACCGAGTAGCCGATCATTGGCAGTGTAGGAGATATTTTTTTGTTTGGTATAAGTGTTGAAGTCTGCGTATCTGATCTTGACGGTGATGGTAGATGCGAGTTTGCCGGATGCGCGTAGCTCAAAGGACAACTTATCTGCCATATCGAGTAGCAAATGCTTCATCATGGTGACATCAAGGGTATCTTCCATAAAAGTTCGCTCCTTAGACATAGACTTTTGCTCATGGTATGGCACGATGGGTGTATGGTCGATGGCGTTGGCTTTTTCCCATAGGGTACGGCCGGGTTTGCCAAATTCGCGCTCGAGCAGCCGTATGGGTATCTGACTGAGAGTCTCGATGGTGCGTACACCCATGAAATTGAGCTTCTTGTGTGTCTGATCGCCAACTCCCGGTATTTTAGCTACGGGCAGTGGTGCGAGAAAAAGTTTTTCTGTACCATTGGGCACATGTTTGGTACCATTGGGTTTGGCTTCTCCGGTGCCGACTTTGGAGACGGTTTTATTTACTGAAAGGCCGAAAGAGATGGGCAGGCCTGATTCTTTGATCACTTTCTGACGCAATTCTGACGACCACTTGAAACATCCAAAATGCTTGTCCATGCCTGTGAGATCTAGATAAAACTCATCAATCGACGCTTTTTCGTAAACCGGTGCATCTTCGGCGATAATGTCGGTGACGATACCCGAATATTTGGAGTAACTATCCATATCGCCCTTTATAATGGTCGCTTGCGGACATAGGCGAAGTGCCATCTTCATAGGCATAGCAGAGTGCACACCGAAGCGACGTGCTTCGTAGCTACACGATGCTACTACGCCACGATTGGATGTACCGCCGATGAGTAGCGGCTTACCGAGTAGGCTGCTGTTTTTGAGACATTCTACAGATACGAAAAATGAATCAAGATCAAGATGGAGTATGGCACGATCGTACATAGGGTATGTTTTATTTTCGAATTTGTAATAAAAGTAAAAACAAAATGTCTTTTAATCCGACATAAAAACGTCGCAATATACGACATTTAATAATAAAATCGTACTTGCAACAGTAAAAAATACTTTTGTTTAACTGAAATTTTCATAATGACATCTCTGAGCAATAAAATTGCAACTTTAGTTTCTAAATTTTCGTTAGGGATATTTAAGTTGGGCAGACTGCTATGACAAGGTAATAGATGTGGCTCCATTAGCTTTAAACTGTTGAAATAAAGAATTAATATAAAAAATGAAAACTCTTATTTTAATCATCGCACTACTTTTTAACTCTACATTTAAGACAACATTTGACATCGCTCCCAATCCCATCGCAGCTAAGGGGATTATCAGCCATAAGGAATGTAAGATTCAGATGGTATCGGAGTTGGTAGAAGTTGAATTATATAAAGATTCAGCGTTTGTTACTTGTCACTTCAAAATGGAGAATAAAGGGGACAAAACAAACCTAGAGATTGGTTTTCCGGTAATGGAGTTTCAATATTGGTCTTTCGGAGGATATACACCTCAAGATAAATCCAGATTTACCATCACTGTAGATGACCAGGAAATAACTAAGAATCATATAAAAGTGCCTCAAGAATTACAAAAGCTTTACGATACATACATGGATTCATATTCAAAAGATCTGGGAATTTCTGGTGATGTAATGTCAGAGTTTAGTGACAAAGTCGAGAATGGAAGTTTTCCCTGGTATGTTTGGGATGCGACATTCGACGAAGGAGAACAAAAAGATATCAAAGTAAGCTATAAGTTACCATCAGGTATCGGATATGGGGCTCATTATAGATACTTCAACTATATACTTCATACGGGCTCCGGATGGTATGGTGACATTAAAAAAGCTGACATCATCCTAAGGTTACATGATATAAATTTTGATTTGATAGAGAAAATATCTCCTAAAGGGAATATAGTAAATAAGTCCGACAAAACCATTAGTTGGCAATTTCTGGATATAGAACCATCAAAAGATGATGATATTTATATTCAATATTATGTACCCAAAGAACGCAGAAAATATTATAGATATCAGAAAGCTAAAAAACGAAAACTCGAGAAGAAAAAGAAGTGAAACCTATCGTAGTGAAAGATGTTAATTTCAAGTAGACCAATATTGATGATATCTCAGTGTAAAAAACAAAAGCCAATCAAAATATCTTTGAGTGGCTTTTGTTTTTTAATATAGTGACGTCTTTATATATTACTCATCGCTGCAGAAGCATTAATTCTACCCCAACCTAAATTGCTATTCGCATTGGGATAAAACTGTGCCGTATTTCGTAATGCATTAAACACCTGTGTTCGCGTGGCTGATGGCGTTTTGGACCATAGCATAGCAGCTACACCTGCAGTAGTGGCAGTGGCACAAGAAGAGCCGCCTATGTATTTAGGATCGTTTCCAGTGAGAGCTAAGCCTATAGAGTTTCTGTCAGCATTGGCTGTTCGCTCCATCACTACTGTAAAATCCACTTCTGCACCATCGTGGCACACGGAGCATTTGGCATTAGTGCTGCCTTCCTTTACACCTGTGACGGCGATGCACTCAGGCATCCATGCCGGGAAAATCACACCATACCAAGTAGTCCATGAAAATGAAGTCCCCGCAGCTGCAAATATCATTTTACCACGATTGTAAGCATAATAGATACCATCACTCACCGTACTGCTCGATATAGGCGAACCAATAGACATACTGATGATTTTGACATTACTGTTATTACCCGCAACGTAGAGTGCATCTCTCACGCCATTGCGTTCGTTCGATGTATTGATCAAAACATCTTCTACTGCTCTAATGGTTAATAAGTTGGCTTTATAAGCCGCACCGACTGCATTGCCATCATTGCTCCATGGAGCTGCTGCAAGTCCAGCCATAGAAGTTCCGTGACCACACTGATCATGTGGCGTGTCCAGGGTTTGCCACCAAAGTGAACCCGAATATAGCGTACTCATTTTGGTGATGGTCCGACCTGTACTATTACCTGATGCAAACTGAGACCCTAGGTTGTCTTGACTATCTCCTGCTCCGGTATCAATAATGCAGATGGTGATACCTTGACCTTTTGCAGTGTTCCATGCTGTAGGTATGTTGTGTGTTGCAAAGTTCCACGGTCTTTTAGAAAGCGGACTTAAAACGGTGTAGTCAGCTGTATTTATATTTGGATTGGGTGTACCGCTACATCCTGATGTAGATCGGTTGGTTACTTCAGGCTCTAGGCTATAACCCAATGGTTCCACAAATCGTACTTCCGGCATAGTCCTGAGCTTGGAGATTAATTCCTTATTTCTGATGACCGCATAAATGTGCGGAAATTTTTTGTCTGTCGGTGCCAAAACTGAAAACCCTTCCGGTGTTTTGTCCGTCTTTTCATATTGAATGATCATTTTTTCAATCATGATTCTGGTATCTGTCCATGACTTTTCTTGCAAATCGATCTCATGAATTTTATCTTTTACCCCTGTAAATCCATTAGGTTGGTAACCAATAGAAAAAACAGCATCTGAATGCTGACCTGCTGCAAATATGACATCATCTGATGCAGTATTCCAGTCAAAAGCTTTGTTGGTACGCGTCAGTTCTCCGGTGATAAAGTTGTACACGTCACTTTTGGACATCGTTGTTGTGGGTTGCTTCTGTTCATTTTCTTTGGCACAACTTGCTACGAATATGATAGCAAAAAGGAAAATAATGTGTTTTGCTTTGAAGTACATAAGATATTGGCTTTAATAGGTTTACTAATGGATTGTTAAGGATGCAAATATATTGTAAAAAAATTATTCCGCAAATAAGTCTAAAGAAAATATTATATTTTAACTTAATAAAGATAAAGCTATTCTGTGTCAATATTTTTTACATCCATTTATTAATTTTCATTATATCCTTGTTTTACTTCACCCACAATTGTATCCACTGTAATACTTCTTCCATAGCCAATGGTGAGAATGTTTGTTGTATCAGTGCATATTCATTAGGATTTCCTGTAGCACTTTCCTGAAATAAATGATTGAGACCCGGCAATTCCTTGATAGTGACGTACTTGTTTTTTGCTTTTTTAAGTCCTTTTTTTATCGCTGTTAAATTTTCTTTGGGCGGTACTTGCAAATCTTTTTCACCATTTAACGCTAAAATGGGGCATTTTACTTTGCTAAGTGCAGGTTGAGGGTCGTAGGTAAGGAAAAATTGCATCCATGAACTGGTCAACTGACTTACTTGTGTCGCTATAAATCTTTCTTTGGTCATACCTGCCGGCAGCTGTGGATTAGGGTCGTTTTCTAACATTTGAGTTATATATTGTATAAGTTCGGCTTTTACTTTACTTTCATCTTCGGCTTTTTTGATGATGCTGAAGCAAGCTTCATTGTCTTTTTTGGATTTTGCCATGTCCGACTCGCTCACCCCTGTTACTCTTCCTATCAATTCCTGCTGGAGTAATAATATCTGATCACCAGGAATGCCTGGACCAGCCAAAAGTACGATAAAAGCAACATCCTTTGAGTTTGATGCTACGAGTGGTGCTATCAAACCACCTTCACTATGTCCGATGAGACCTATACTGGCTTTATTTATTTCTTTTCTTGTTTTTAAATATTCAATTCCAGCTTCGACATCAGATGCAAAATCTGCACTGGTCGCAGACTGAAAATTTCCTTTGGACGATGATGTACCACGATCGTCAAAACGTAAAACAGCTATTCCGTTGCGGGTGAGGTAATCTGAAAGAACCAAAAAAGGTCTGTGGCCGAGCAATTCAGAATCTCTGTTTTGTGGACCACTTCCACTGATCAATATTACTACAGGATACTGCCTATCTTCAAATGGTATAGTCAAAGTACCCGCTAAAGTAATTCCAGCTTTTTTGTTTTCAAAAAAAATGTCTTCTGACATATATGGATAGGGCTTAATAGGATCTTGTGGCTTGGTAATGATTTCTTTTTCTGGTATATTTTTGGTGAGGTCAAGTGGAAAAGTATACGGGCCTTGTATAAATGTACCTTTGACGATATGATCAGAACCAAATACACCTTCATAGCTTATTCCTGCACTTTTAACAGAAAGTTTTAGCTGATTTTCCTCGTAAGATATTTGATCTACGGTGATATCTTTTGCGCCTTGATCTGGGCTGTCCATCGTCGCTTTTAATGATCCATCCTCAGACTTGATATGGAATACCAATCGGAGTTGTAGACTTTGGATTTTCAGCAAGCCGTGCCATGAGCCTGTGATGTCTGACTGACTTTGCAACGGTAAAGCCAATATCAGTAATATGATTATTTTGTGTAGTGAACGTATTAAAATGGTCATCATTATTTTGTTTTTTTATAATATTGGTAAGAATATACTGAAGGTATGATGACTATCAGAAGCACAATCGGCAACATGATTTTTGACATCAAACCTGGAGCTATAAAAATGGCTAAAATGGCGATGAGTAAGCCACCACTAACCCATAGCTTGCTCGCCAAATGGTGTGTTTTGCGCCAGTTATCTTCATTTTCGAGTGTCCAAGGCAGACGAAGCCCTACGAAGTAGTTTGGTTTAATATTATTCATAAAATTGCCAATGGCTGCTAAAAACAAACCCATCATAATAAATACAAGTTTACCATCCGTAGTATTATAACTACTGTACACAATATACATCGTGAGGATACTTACAAAACTTACTATGGTCAGACCTAGCTTTTGCATAACTTCCTGTGATTGGAGTGTTTGTTTTTTGGGGTCTATCTTACCTATATTGGTTACAATGAGGTACGTAAACAATGCAACTGACGTCATGATAAGAATAGGCGTCCACAGTTCACTTTTTTCTCCATATCTATCTGGCTGCCCGTCTGCACCGAAATGTAAAGCTACTTTTTGTGGAAGATCACTATATACCAATTTTAAGTAAATGATGGGAGCAGAAAGAAGTACCACTAAAATTAGATTTTTTAAGGATAAATGTTTCATAATGTTTTGATTTAAAAGGTGATGATTATTTTGATTTGATTTGATAGATCCACTGTAGCATCTCATCGAGTACTGTAGTATTGATGCTGTAGATGATAAATTGTCCTTGTTTTTCTGATGTGACTAATCCAGCTTGGCGCAATAAGTCCAAATGATGAGATATAGTGGGCCTACCTATGTTAAAATGCTCCGCAATATCCCCTGCGCTCATATCTTTGTCTTTGAGCAAGTCCAAAATGTCTCTTCTAATAGGATCATTTAATGCCTTAAAAATACTATTCAAAATTAAAGTGATTTTATATTTCGACAAATATCGAAATAAATTTGAGTCTACCTAAAATTTTCATATTAATTATGCAGATTTTTCGACAAAGTCGAAGGAAACGACCTACCTTTAGGCGTTTTTATAATTGTTTGGAGTCAACAAATGGGTGTTAATAAAGTAAATAACATATTTAAAATATTTAAAGAAGCCTTACGTGGTGAAGAAAGAGACTACACCCAAGGGAGTATCAGATTAGCTATATTTATGTTGGCTATTCCGATGATATTGGAGCTGAGCCTTGAAAGTGTTTTTGCATTGGTAGATATGTATTTTGTGGGGAAGCTTGGCAAAGAAGCCATTGCGGTGGTAGCCTATACAGAATCTTTGATTACCATTATTTATTCGATCGCTATAGGGCTTAGTACGGCGGCGACAGCCATCATTGCAAGGAGAGTTGGCGAAAAAAACTTTGAGGCAGCATCAAATTCAGCGGTTCAAGTAATCATTATTTCAGTAGTGTTGTCCATTTTGATGGGAATCATTGGATGGTTTATGGCAGATGATTTATTAAAATTTATGGGCGCAAGTGAGCAAGTGATTGCTCAAGGCAAAGGATTTACACGGATCATGTTTGGATTCAATATAGTCATTGTTATGATATTTTTGATCAATGGCATCTTTAGAGGAGCGGGAAATGCAGCATTAGCAATGAAGAGTTTATGGATAGCCAGTATTTTGAATATCATCCTAGACCCATTGCTGATTTATGGGATTGGACCATGGAAAGGTTGGGGACTAGAAGGTGCAGCCATTGCCACATGCATAGGTCGAGGTAGTGGCGTAGCCTATCAAATATATCATTTATTGCGCGGAGATGGAGTGATCAAGATTCATTGGAAAGCCATTATACCTGATTTTGAAATCATCAAATCTTCATTATTGTTAGCCTGGCCGGCCACCTTTCAATTTATCATAGCTTCTGGATCATGGATAGTACTTACTAGAATTGTTGCTGATACCGGAGGTGATACTGCGGCTGCAGGATATCAGATAGCGATACGCAATGTAGTGTTTTTTATATTACCTGCATGGGGATTGAGCAATGCTGCTGCTACTTTGATCGGTCAGAATCTCGGGGCCAACCAACCTGAAAGAGCTGAACAAAGTGTCCTTTTGGCTGCAAAGTACAATATAATGTTTATGGCCATGGTCAGTTTGGTTTTTATCTTTTTGTCTAATCCTATCATTTCCTTCTTTTCAGATGATGCAGAAGTATTAAAAATTGGAGTTAAAGCATTGCAAATCATAGGCTCGGGATTTGTTTTTTATGGTATTGGTATGGTCATGATGCAGGCTTTAAATGGTGCGGGCGATACAAGTACTCCAACGTGGATCAATTTTATAGGGTTTTGGATGCTGCAAATACCGTTGGCTTACTTTTTTATGAAGCATACATCAGTTGGTTTGGAAGGTGTTTTTACAGCTGTCCCTATAGCCGAAACAGCCATCGCTATTGTAGCATATTGGGTGTTTAAGAAAGGAAAGTGGAAGTCAATAAAGGTATAGGCAGCACATTTATTTCACTTCGAAAGGGATTGATTTTTCCCATGCTATAAATGAAAGCGGATATTCCTTACCCAGTTTATTGTATTTGGCTGATTCCGGAGTAAGCCTATGTTTTGAAACCTGAATTTCTATTTTGTATTTTCCTTTTTGGTTCAGTATAGCTGAAAAAATATAAGATCTGGATTCTCCTGGATTTAGGTTATTGTCACTGATTTTTGCAGCTACAGGGTGCCACTCCCAGTGTTCTCCTATTCTGTTTACCTGGGTTTTTATGATTTTACCATTTTCATCAATGATCCATATATTAGTGATGATAAATCTTTCTGGATTGCCAGAAGGGACTCTATGTCCGGCATGTGCATTGATAAGGGTAATTACAAAATTTAGACTATCATTTTGTTTGTAACTGGGCTTCACCTTTGAAGTTTTGAATTCTAAACTTTCCAGTCTTTCGGGATGATGGTTAGGTGATTTGGGGATACCAGAAGCGGGAAAACTATGAAATCGACTTTTTCTTTCAGGCATTCCAGCTACTATGGATCGATGGGTTTCGGGCATGTGACAACTCACGCAATTTTTTTTACCATAATAAGGGCCATGTTTCCATTCGTCTCCAGTTTCGAAGGAACATGCTAGTGTTGGGGTTACGACTGCAATGGCATTGTGACAACTAATACATAGATTTTCGGACAAATGTGCGTTGTCTTTTGCCACAGGATGAGGTGCTAGTTGGCTGCCTGTAGGTCCTATGATTGTATTATTCCTTACATGACAACTTGCACAGGTGATGCCTTCAGATTGTAACTCTGGGTCAAAATGGGGATTTTTTTCTTTAATAGGTTTATAAATATCGCCAAACTCAAGTCCGGTCACTTTGTACTCTTGTTGATTTTGCAATGGAATATGACAATTGATACATAGGAATGGACTGGATTCTTTTTTTAATTCAGCCTGAAACTGCATATCTGTCCAAGCCTGAGAATGAGTTGATTTCTGCCATTCTTCATAGTGTTTAACATGACAAGCACCACAATCCCTGGCACGTAATGAAACTAATCCTTGTGGAATTTCCTGATGAGGTACTGCTTTTTCCCAACTCTTTTTTAATGGTACCACTACCACAAAGTCTTCAACAAATAATTCTATATAAAATATTGAAAGACAGATAATAAACACAGAAATAATAGGCAAAAAATATTTTTGGCTCAAAATCAGAATTCATTTTATTGCTCAAAATTACTCATTGCATCGTGAAGTCAAAGATACCTAAGTTACTTTCGTAAAAATCTAAACAAAAAGATCGCTGCTCAAATATCGATCACCACGATCACATGAAATAAATACTATCACGCCGCTATCTAATGTTTGGGCAATTTCGAGCGCTTTTGCTGCGGCACCTCCAGCACTCATCCCAGAAAATACTCCTTCTTGTAGAGCTAATTTTTTAGCCATATTTGTGGCTTCTTCCTGAGATACATCCATAATCAGGTCTACACGACTTGGATCAAAAATTTTAGGTAAATACTCCGGCGTCCACCTACGAATACCGGGTATAGAAGAGCCATCTGTGGGCTGACAACCAACGATTTGTATTTCTTGATTCATTTCTTTTAGAAACATAGACGTACCCATAATCGTACCTGTTGTACCCATTGAACTTACAAAATGGGTTACTTTTCCGGCGGTAGCTTTCCATATTTCCGGACCAGTAGTATGATAATGAGCCATGTAATTATCTTTGTTTGCAAATTGGTCCAACATATAGTAATCGTCTTTTTTCGACTTTTCTTCAGCATAATCCCTACATGCTTCGATATCATCTAATAAAATCACTTTAGCGCCAAAAGCTTCCATGGTTTGTGTACGTTCTTTGGTACTATTGGAAGGCATCACGAGCTCTATAGGAATACCAAAAGTACCCGCTATCATGGCCAAAGCTATTCCAGTATTGCCGCTCGTAGCTTCAATTAAAGTTGTGTTATTTAGTATATCGCCGCGCTTCAGAGCTTCCGAGATCATATTTAAAGCTGCCCTGTCTTTCACACTTCCTCCAGGATTGTGGCCTTCCATTTTGGCAAATACTTTAACATTTGGATTAGTATTGAGTTTGGTGATTTCTACCAATGGTGTTTGACCTACTAAGTCAGTTATTTTCCTACCCATACACTTTCTATTATTTTATTATCTGCATTATGATAAATCTTTGTTCCAGGAGGGCACGACTGAGTCAGCCACACATTACCTCCGATGACACTGCCATGTCCTATTACCGTTTCGCCACCCAAAATAGTTGCACCAGAATAAATAATGACATTGTTGCCAATAGTTGGATGCCTCTTTATTCCAGCCATTTTTTTACTGATACTGAGTGCACCGATGGTAACACCTTGATATATTTTGACATTATCGCCTATGACCGCAGTCTCACCTATGACTACTCCTGTACCATGATCAATAAAGAAGGAATACCCAATAATTGCTGCCGGATGAATGTCTATTCCAGTTTTTGAATGTGCATATTCACTTAGAATCCTTGGAATAAAGGGTACATCTAAAGTATGCAAACAATGGGCAATACGATAAATATAAATGGCCATAAAACCTGGGTAGCTCCTGACGATTTCGTAACTACAAGTAGCTGCTGGATCACCATCTATTGCAGCATCAATATCTTTTGTTAAACTGCCGTAAATTTTTGGCAATGAATCAAAAAAAGATGTGACTATTTTATCATGTTGGGTTATTTCACAAGTTTTGGTATTAATTAAGAGTGTTTTTAGTTCTAGTTTTAGTTTATTCAATTCGTTTTCTAACTCATCGTGAGTAGTAAGTCTTTTTTCTGAAACCTCAGGAAACAATACTTCCAACAATGAATATGCCCAATGGCTAATCATCCTGGTAGTGGGAACTTCCTGTGTCTGATGATGTTTTTCTAAAAGTAAAGCGATAAAAGAATTGTTTGTCAAAATTTGCCTTTCCTATTAAAACGCAAAAATGATATAAAAGGGTTAGCTTGAAGGAAGAAAATTTTATTTAATCACTGAACAAATTTTTTTCTTAAACATAAACTAAAACAATAGTTGAATGACTGAATTATACGTTGTATATTTGTCCTATATAAGTCTTAATTCAGCTAGATATTATAATTATAGGTTGCTAACTTCAGATTAAAATATTTTATTGACCATTAAATAAAAATAAACAAATGAAGACCATAATAGCTCTGATGCTTTTTTTGACGGTGAGCATTAATCATGTAAGTAGTCAAGAAAATCCTTGCATATATGTAGATTCCTTGATGAAAGTTCAAAATTATATCGTAGCTAAAACTATGCTCACTTCCTGCTTCGAACAGGATACGTTACAAATGGATGTTTTAAATAATCTTGCTCTGTGTCAGTATTTACTTGGAGATTACCAAATGGCTGTAAAATATTATCAAAAACTAGAGCATCATGAATACGATAAAAATGATGTCATACAAAAACTGGCTCATATATATGAGACTCAAGAAGACTTGCCTAAAGCTATAAAATATAATATTGCTTTAAATAAAATATTTCCTTTAAATCCTGTATACCTTCGTAAGTTGGGAAGTCTTTACATACGAGGAAATGAAAGAAATCAGGCAAGACAATGTTTTCAATCTGCTTACAACATCAATAAACGAGATATATTGACTGTTTATGCTATGGCTGAAATGTATTTTGAAGAAGATGAAGTACTTAGTGCAGATAGTCTACTAAACGAAGCATGGAAAATCGATAGTAATAATGTGAGTTTAGGTCTTTTGAAATCCAGAATTACGTACAAGAAAAAAGACTTTATAACTACTTCAAAAGTGCTTCAAGATTTGAGTTTTAAGACAGAACTTAGTAATTCCTTTAAAAAAATGCTTGGGTTTTCTTACATACAAATAGACTCTTTGGACAAGGCTATACATTACCTTCAGGCATCTTTGCTTCACGAAAATCATCCTGAGATGGCTTTATTTTATCTAGCTTTGGCACATGAAAAGAAAAAGGAGTACGATAAAGCAGAATGGTTTTATCAAGAAGCATCAAAAGCTGGAATCTCTCAGAATATGTCCCAATATCATGCAGGTCTGGCAAGAATATATACTCATCAAAAAGCCTATAAAAGGGTTATCCAACAATATCAAAAGAGTCTGGAGTATCGAGAAGACCCCGAAATTTATTTCTATTTGGCCAATGCAGCAGAGCAAATCCCCCAAAAAGGAAGTGTAGCGATATCTTACTATAGAAAGTATTTAGATAGTGGACATCAAAACAAAGAATGGAGAATGATTTCAAAAGATAGGGTCAAGGCCTTGAAAGAAAGTGAGTTTATGAAGAAAAAGTAAGATTAGAACTCTTTGATCAAGATTCCATTTTTCATCCTAGGTTCAAACCAAGTTGATTTTGGTGGCAAAACACCTCCACTATCAGATATACGCTTAACATCTGTAAATGAAAGTGGAAAAAAGTTAAAAACAGCTGTCCCTGGATATTTTGCTAAAGATGCCAAGCGATCTATGCCAACTATACCTTCCAGATAGGTTATTTCATTTGCAGTCCTAATATCCTGTATACCAAGAAGTTCGTTTATTATTTTTTTGTTAAACAAATCTACATCCAATATGACCTGTCTGTTGTCACTTGTAGATAAAACTTCCTTTTTCCAATGTAATACAAAGCATTCATTTTGTAAAATCACAGTCAATTGGTTTTTGACTTTTGGTTTTTCAATTTGATGTATTTTTTGGATGTCAAAATACCTAGACAAACCTGCCATCAAAGTAAGATCAGTCATTTTGTGAGAAAACACAATAATCCTGCTAAAATCATATATAGTCAGTTCACTAAATGGAAAAAAAGCACAAAGTAAGCCCGGATGTTTATCATCATCATGATCTTGAAGATAATTTTTGCGCACTAATCTACTTGTTATAGAAGCACGATGATGGCCATCAGCTATGTAAGCCTTGTCTATATTCTCTCTAAAAAGCTGCTGCAGTGTTTCTATTTTTGACTCTTCGGTCACAGCCCAAACGGAATGAATTTCAGAGGATTCTGACATTGGTATTTGGTACAATGGCTGATATTTTGAGATGTAATCCGTTACAAATTTTTGAATGGTATCTTGACCTTCATAGGCCAATAATACTGGCTTGATCATGGCTTTACGAGTCATCATTAAACTCAGCATGGTTTGTTCTTTTTCGGCAATGGTATTTTCATGGCCTAGTATTTTACCATCTTCGATGTCAGTGATTTCATTACTTCCTATGATGCCTGTATAGCTTTGATTTCCATCTATCCGATAAATATATAGTGCTTTTTTATCTGATTGACTAAAGAATCCGGCATCACGGTAATTTATATATTCTTTGGATACTGTATCAAAAAAAATATCTGGTGCAGCGATCAACTCCATATTTGGAAAAGAGGCCTTAAAAGGAAATAATTTCATATTTTTTGGTTTCTATTTATGGTTGAAGTTCAAGAATTTAAGTATAAAAATGGTTAGGTAAAACGAAGATATCGATTTTTAAATTAACTAATGAAAAAACTTAAAATTTTCTTAAATAAAAGAACATGAAGGACGAACTAAACTTCATGTCGTTCTAAAATTATTATTTCATCACAAAAAAAACGTTAAATGAAAACACTTGTTTTTTTATTTTTATTATTATTTACCGTCAGCATGCAAGCACAATATAATCCTGAAGCTAAGCGTGCAATTCGGCTTACTCCAAGTTATGGAGGTTATAAAGGCTTAAATTTAGAGGCTGCTTACGAATACTTTATCAGGCCTAAGCATAGTGTACTTATAGGATTAGAGTCAAACTATCGGTTTAGAAATAATAGCAACTTTCTATTTAGACATATCTCGTTAAATCTTGGGTATAGATATAACTTTCTTACTTGGAAAAAGTTTGAGTTTTTTGGTGGTCTTGATTTGAAGCATGGCATTGCACATTTCACAAATTATGAAGACAGAGAATTAAAAAGTACATTTATTCCAACATCAAGAATCGAAGTATTACTAGAAGCAAACTATAACATCAATAAAAACTTTAGCATCTTTGGAAAAGTCTCAACCGACTTATTAAAATGCCAAAATTGTAGTTTGATAGAAGGCATCGGACTCGGAGCAAAATATAAATTCTAATGCCCACTTTTTTCTATATGTGCTGCCCTTCTGAGCCTATCATTAATAGCGATACCCAAATCATGTTCAGGTACTAACTCTGCATAGATGATATCAATATCACAACCATCCAAATATCTCATGCCGGCAAAAAGATGAAATGCGGCATCTCCAAAGTGTGATGATGGAGATAGTACAATCTGGTGTTTATGAGCGATATTGGGTACAAAATTATTGAATGCAATTATTCCTGTTCTTTCAGGATTAATGTTCAAAGGTAGTTCTCGTATATTAGCCAAAATTAAAGGTACTTTCGGAGCATAATGTGATGTAAGCATTCCTGGAGCTTCTGGATTGGAAGTAGACGTATCTCTGATAATCAAAGGTCCTGTAGTTTCCATGATTTTTTCTACTGAAAGTCCGCCTTTTCTGAGCACTTCTATTTTACCATCTTCATTCATTCCGATGATAGTACTTTCAAGGCCTACTTCGCAAGGACCGCCATCCAAGATGTAATATATTTTATTTCCAAGCTGATCGGCAACATGCTGTGCAGTAGTTGGACTGATATAGCCAAATGGATTAGCACTGGGAGCAGCAAGTGGAAAGTCCAATTTTTCAAGCAATGCTTTGATCACAGGATGCGACGGTATTCTTACTGCTACATAAGGTGAGCCTGCAGTCACCAAGTCAGGAATGATTGATTTTTTCTTCAATAGAAAGGTAATTGGTCCTGGTGTATGTTTGGCCGCAAGGACCTTAAAAATGTCAGGTATGTCTTCCACATAATCACTCACTTTTTCAAAATCTGAAAGATGGATGATCAATGGATCAAATGTGGGTCTTTGTTTGATTTGAAAAATTTTGGCTACAGCCTTCACGTTCAGTGCATTGGCGCCCAAACCATAAACAGTTTCTGTAGGTATAGCTACGGCTTCTCCTTTGCGCAATAGAGTTGCGGCAATATCAATATTGTGACCTATAAATGATGATTCTGACATATGATGGCAAAATTACATCAATTTTTATAATTTAGGCGCAATATTCTATAAAAAAGTGTTATATGTATTATAATTCGATAGTATATGATGTGTCAATTAGATAAATTGAACTTAAATGGAATGACTTTGGTTAAATTCCTACAGCTATCTATCTGATATTTTTTCATGTATTTGATCAATTCTCTTGTAGCTACAATAACTTCTTTTTCACAGCCATATCCAATACTATCTTTTGCAATCATTGATTTTATATTGCAGAAATTGTCAGTATTAATTTCTAGATTAACAAAACCCTGTATTCCATGCTCTTTAGCCAGCGCAGGATAATTAAACCTAATGTCATAGTAGTATTCTGGTACAGTACTTTTAGAATAGTCTATAACTTTTCTCACTTTGCCTTTTTCTTCTGTAGATGTCCAAATGCCATGTTTGGTTTCGTTTATTAAAGTTCCGTTATCGTAAACGGATATTAATTTCAAACTGCCGTCATCATGATAAGTATGCCACTTACCTGAATTAATATTGTTGATATATGGACCGGCTAAAATAAGAATTCCTCCTTTGGAGTACAGTTTGTAATCATTGACTAATTTTCCATCAATATAAGCAGATGTTGATTTTAGGCTTCCGTCTTCATGATAACTAAACCATTCGCCCGATTTAACACTGTTGCTATATTGGCCGGCTATGATAAGATTTCCGTCTTTAGAGTACTGTTTAAATTCCCCAGATTTGATAGCATTATTTTTTTCCTTGACCGAATAGCTTTCTCTTAAAATTTTTGTGCCATGATAATAAAGATTTATCTGAGTAGTCGATTGACATACAGACCATTCTACAAAGTAAGTAAAACAGATAAGACAAACTAATATTTTCATTTAGGTTTTATTTTATCCGTTAAGATGAGAAAATATATTTTTATGGTGCATTTTTGGTCTGCAATGTGTACAAAAAAGAGGGAATACAACACCAAAGTTCTATTCCCTCTTTAATTTACTAATTTATATAACCAAAACCTTACATAACCATTTCTGCTTCTGTCACCATTTTACGTAAATTTATCAACGCGTATCTCATTCTTCCCAAGGAAGTATTGATGCTAACTCTAGTCATTTGAGAGATTTCTTTAAAACTCATATCAGCATAATGTCTTAGGATCACTACTTCTCTTTGCTCATCGGGTAATTGATCTACCAAAAATCTCAATCTACTATGTATCTGACTTTTGATGATAGAGTCTTCCATATGATCGTCTTTGCACTCTATCACTTTAAAGATATCAAAAGTATCTGTAGGTGTTAGAATAGACATTTTCTTAGACTTTCTGAAGTGGTCTACACAAAGATTATATGCAATACGCATAGCCCATTGTAGAAACTTACCTTCATTATTGTACTTATCTTTACGAAGTGTATCCACAATCTTGATAAACACTTCCTGAAATATATCTTCAGCTGTTTCTGTGTCTTTTACAAACAAATAAATGGAAGTATAAATCTTGTCCTTGTGCCTGCGAAGGAGGGTTTCGAAAGCTGAATGATTACCATTAAGATAAAGGGAAATAAGTTCCTGATCGTTTAACTTCTTAAGCTGCATACCTACACGTATTTAATATGGGTTAAATAAATTTTCTTATTTTAGTGTAGATATATACTCTATAAGCGCTTAATTTTTATGGTGTTAAACAATTTTACAAATTAATACAATTGCAAAGATAACATACTTTTTTAAAAAGCCAATATCTTTAGCAAAAATATTTCATAAATTATGCCAATTTTTTAATTTTCAATAATACATGACTTAAATTCAGTAAAAGTGTAGCCTAAGAAAATCAAATTTATGCTCTCGTAATGAAGATAAATTGGGCACCCAACTCACTAAGTACGAATAGACAAAGATAAATCTCCGGATCCTTATACGTAGAAATAAAATCTTGAGCTTTGTCCATAAAAATGATCTCTTTAGTTACAAACTCTTCGAGAGTGGACGCATTTACAGACCATCGAAACATTTTGCCTGCGTCTATAAGTGGAATGCCCATATCCATTTCTTGCTGATGTACTACAAAAATGGGGTATTTGGACACATTTTCATTGAGAATGACATCAGCAGCTTGTGTCAATATCCTTTTATAAGGAATGATTTCCTTTTGTAATGCTATAAATTGATCTGCTTGTGCCATCTTACGTAGTCCTTAGTTTAAGTAATGCTACACTTTCGATATGATGCGTATGTGGAAACATATCTACAGGTTGGACCTTGATAGTATCATATTTATCTGAAAGAAGCAATAGGTCGCGGGCTTGAGTTGCGGGATTGCAGCTTATATATACTAATCTTGGTACTTCTAATTCAAGTAAGGTTTGGACTACGTTTTCGTGCATACCCGTGCGAGGAGGATCCGTAATGATGACATCTGCTTTACCATGTTTTTTTACAAAATCATCGTTGAGCAAATGTTTGACATCTCCGGCATAAAAGGTAGCATTTTGTATACCGTTTAAGTTCATATTTATATTAGCATCGACAATAGCTTCAGGTATCTCTTCTATTCCCGTCACATGTTTGACTTTTGACGCTAGATATAGTGCTATACTGCCTAATCCTGTATACAAATCATAAACATTATCTGTCTCTTTAAGTTCTGCATAATCCACAGCTACATCAAAAAGTGTCACGGCTTGTTTTGGGTTCGTTTGAAAGAATGATTTGGTACCTATGCGGTAACTAACGTCTCTGAGTTTTTCGGTGATATATGGTAATCCATGATAAGTAACCACTTCTTTATCAAAAATGGTATCATTTACTTTATCATTGATAGCATAATTTAGCGAAGTGATCTCGGGAAAAGCATTTTTGACAGCTGCCATTAGATTTTCAATCTTGTCTATATCTGCATCTCTAAAGATTACGATAAGCATCCAATCGCCTTGAGTCGTATTTCTAACGATTATGTTTCTCATCAAACCATGATGAGCTCTCAAGTCATAAAAGGTATAATCGTTGTCTATAACGAATTGCTTTATAAAATTTCTGATTTTATTGGTCAGATCATCTTGCAAATGACACTTTTCAATGTCTACAATTTTGTCAAAATATCCTGGTCTATGAAAACCCAAAGCACCTGATTGCGATATAGATAAGTCTGTGTTGGCTTCTTCTTTAGTGATCCATCTTTTGGTAGAAAAGCTATATTCGAGCTTGTTTCTGTATCTTAAATTTTCGTCACACCCTATAATAGGTTGCACAATGTCATCATTTAACTTAGCGATACGACGTATACTATCTTTGACCGTTTGGAATTTGTGTCTCAATTGTGCTTGATAGTCGAGATGCTGCCATTTACAACCGCCACATACACCAAAATGCTGACATTCAGGATGTACTCTGTCTGCTGAGAGTGACTTATATGAAGTGATTACGGCTTCGCTCATGGATTTTTTCTTCCTTAAAACTACCACATCTACCACATCACCAGGAACTGCTCCGTCTGTAAAAATCACCTGACCATCGGCTGTCCTACCCACAGATTTTCCTTTGTCTGCAATGCCTGTGATGAGAAGGTCAGTAATGATTTTTTTCTTTTTGGCCAAAATCTAAATTTTTAGTGCTTTAATTAAAGTATTCTTTCATACGCTCAAAAAATCCTTTTTCACCGCTGTTGGGTTTTGGATTGAAGTTGGGCATATCTTTCATTTTTTCGAGCATAGCCGTTTCTTCGTTGGTGAGCACTTTTGGTGTCCAAATATTTACATTGATGAGTTGGTCACCCTTACCATATTGTTGTAATGAAGGCAATCCTTTACCTTTGAGCCTGAATATTTTTCCGGCTTGGGTACCTGCAGGGATTTTTACTTTTACGTTTCCCGACAAGGTAGGTACTTCTACATTGGTGCCCAAAGCTACATCAGCAAAATTTAAGAATAGATCATAAATAACATTATTTCCGTCACGACTAAATTGCTCATGTTGTTTTTCTTCGATATTGATCAATAAATCACCAGCTGGGCCTCCTGCCTGACCTGCGTTACCTTTGCCACGCATGGATAACTGCATACCTTCTTGAACACCTGCTGGAATTTCGATTTCTATGAGCTCTTCGTCCATGGTGCGTCCGTCTCCACGACATGTGCCACAAACTGCAGCAATTGACTTACCTGAGCCATTACATTTAGGGCATACCACTGTGGTTTGCATTTGGCCCAAGAATGTATTTTTTATTTGTCTCACATAACCTGATCCACCACATGTTCCACAGGTAGAAATGCTATTTCTATCTTTGGCACCTGATCCATTACACGTTTTGCAAGAAACTTGTTTTTTTACTTTAATTTTTTTAGTGACACCAGCGTCTATTTCTTCCAAGGTCAAAGCCACTTTGATTCTCAGGTTGCTTCCTTTTTGGCCACCACCGCTGCTCCTACGCGAACCGCCGCCAAAAAATTGGTCAAATGGACTTCCTCCATCTCCAAATATATCACCAAATTGGCTGAATATATCTTCCATGTTCATACTTCCACCCGAGAAGCCACCACCGCCCATATTTTCTACACCAGCATGTCCATATCGGTCATATCTTGCTTTTTTGTTGGCATCGCTCAGTACTTCGTAGGCTTCGGCTGCTTCTTTAAATTTTTCCTCGGCTACTTTATCGTCTGGATTTCTATCCGGGTGATATTGCATGGCCACTTTACGATAGGCCTTTTTTATCGTGCCTTCGTCAGCATTTTTGTCTACTCCCAGTATTTCGTAATAATCTCGCTTCATTTATTGGTTTCTGTAAGAGAAATATTAATTTGTTTGTACAAAAAAATTGCAAAGACTTAAATTTCCCATCATTACAATTTCTTTATTTTGTTTTATTTGGCTACAACTACTTTGGCATATCTGATGATTTTTTCATTCAGCGTATATCCTTTTTCTATAGTATCAATGACTTTTCCTTTCATTTCTTCAGTAGGAGCAGGTATATCTGTGATGGCTTCGTGCCACTCAGGATCAAAATCCACACCTGTACTTTCCATCGCCTTGAGTCCTTTGTGCTCCAAAGTTGAAAAAAGTTTGTTATAAACTAACTGGACACCTTCGCTAAATGATTCAGCACCAGTTTCGGCACTCTTTTTTGCTCTATCAAAATCATCTAATACGGGAAGTAATGAAGTGATGGTCTCCTGTGCTGCTGTTTTCATCAATTCAAATCTTTCTTTGACACTACGTTTCTTGAAGTTGTCAAACTCTGCAAACAATCTGAGATATTTATCTTTACTTTCTTCGATTTCGGCTTTTAGAGTCTCTATTTCTTGTAAGTGCGCACTCTCTTGTTCGGTGTGCACATCTTCTGATCCCTTCTTTTTCTTTGCCTTCTTTGGTGAAGTTTCTTCTACCTGATTTGACATAAACTCTTTTATTTTATTGAACATAATGTTTTACAATGATTGTATAAAGCACTTCCCATCCAGAAAACCTGGAATTGCACTTTATCCAAATGTTAAGTATCAATTTTATTGCCACTTTGATTTTTAAGTCAAAATGACAGTTGGAAAGTTAAAACTGCCACAAAAATGACAATATTTATGACATTTTTGAAATATTACATAGAATTCAGGTTTTTATACACTTCTTTGATCTTGTAGTTTTTATAAGAAAAGTCTAATCCTAGATACTTTTTTAAAGTAATTTTGACTTTCTCTTTTAAAGTCAAATTATTGTGACTAAGATCTCTAGCGAATGTCCAATTGGACCTTTTGATCCTATCGATCATAACTTTGGGATGCATACCTTCAAATTTTTTTAAAACATCAATGCCTGAATAATCAAATTCTTCGCTATCAGCTACATGTTTGTTTACCCATTGGTCGTCATGCCATAATTTTTGAAAAGTTTTTTGTTTTGCCATCATATTTTTTGGTGGTTTTACCCAACCATAATGATGAATTTTGGCAGGAATATGAGCCACGTTCAGTTTTTGATTATCATTTTTTCTAAATCCTTGTGCGTCGCGATATGAGTATATTTTTTTATTGTTTTTGATGACCCGAATTTCGTGCTTATACCATTTTGATGATGCTGCCAAGTAATCATAGGACCCATAAAAATGAAGGTAATCAAAGAGTAGTCCATCTATTTTTGTATTATTTTTGTACAAGCTCATAGCGTCGGTAATCGTTTGATGATCGACGTCCCTCATAACTTCATCTCCTTGAATGTATATACACCAATCAAAATCCGCCCCAATAGCTTGAAAAGCTTTATCCGTTTCAACAGCCAAAACACGTCCACCCTCTCTTAACGAATCGTCCCAAATGGTTTCTATAATTTTGATTTTTGGATCTTGGATACTTTTAATTAAGTCCAAAGTTTCGTCATCGCTTTTGCCTACAGCCACCACAAAAGCATCACAAATGGGCAATACTGACATTATTGCTTCTACTATAGGATAGTCGTATAATATAGCGTTTTTTATAAAGGAAAATCCACAAACTTTCATGATGTAATCTATTTTACTTGGTTACTAACCTTCCTACAGGATATAATCTATGAGTGGATTCGTACCAAGGAGAATTTTTATAAACAAAGTCTAACTGAGCTCTACCGTCACTTGCAAACATGGCATCTGCTGCCTTTTTTTGTTCCAATTTTGCTCTAAGTTCACGATTATTATTTAAATATTCAGCGGCCAAATCTTCAAATACATAGTCAGAAAAATATTCTTTTTGAGCCAAAACACCATCGAAAAAATTCCAACAGAAATAACTGTCTGGCGCCTGAGGCTCCAGGGTTTCCACCAAAAATTTTACTGCTTTCTGATCCGTATATATTATAAAATCACCCCTGTAATATTGCTTACTTCGGATTTCGGTACTGACCTTTACATTGGAATGATTAAAATGACCTTCGTAGGGTGTTTTGGACGAATCGTAGCTTTCGACTCTGTACATCTCTACTTGGATGATGGTGTCTTTTTCAAGTTTTTGTACTTTGACACCATTAGTAACGAGCAAATTAATAACTTTATCGTATGCTTGTGGTATGATATAAGCTTTAGGTTTTTTAACTTTTAATGAAGCAATGTATTCGTTGTAAAATGGGATTTTGGCTTGCCAAGGCAAAGACCTATCATAATAAAGTCTGTCCAATCCGCTGACTTCACTCTTTTTGTACGCAGCTTTATATCCTTTAAAAAGCAGACTATCTACCTTACTTTCGTCAACTTTATAACTCAAGGCAAAGGAATCTTGTTTTAAGGTATATTTTATAGCAGCTTCTCTTGCTTGGAGCAATTGAGATTTTTGTTGATGAACAAAATTAAAAGTAGTAATGATAAATTCTTTCGTGCTCAAAACTCTGTCTTTATAAGGCTTGAGCATATGTGTTTCTGGCATAAAGCTTATGGTGTGGTGCAGTGCCGCATATCCTGACGAATACCTTGGAGTATCCATAAATCCATAAATACCTTTGTCTGGGAGACCACGAGTATTGACATAAGGAATCATTTCCCAGCCTTTTTTGGCCATGTCGTTGTAAAGATAAGGTAACATATTTTGAGATAAAAAGTCTCTGAGTGATGGTTGTAGTTTATCTTTTTGGGTAGCTATCAGTGTCATGGTGTATGTGTAGTCTGCACCATTGGAAGTGTGTGTATCTATCATGACATCTGGATTCCAATGGTTAAAAATCTGATTGAAACTCAGTGCGTTTTTACTATCACATTTTATAAAATCGCGGTTTAGATCCAGATTTTTGGCATTGGCTCTGAATCCATACATTTCTGGACCATTTTGATTGGCCCTGCTGGTGGCGGTACGATTCAGACATCCGCCAATATTGTAAACGGGCACAATGACAATGGTCACTTTACTTAGCAACGCCTGCATATCTTTATTTTGGCACAGGTCTCTTGCAAAAAGCATGGACGCGTCTATACCGTCGGGTTCGCCTGGATGTATTCCATTATTAATTAAAAGAATTGCTTTGCCCGCTTTTCTAGTTTTTTCAGGAGTGAAATGTTTTTGATCGGCGATGACTACTACTTGCAGTGGATGACCGCTGTCTGTCATACCAAAATCTGTAACTGTTACTAAAGGAGAAAGCTTGTCTAAATCACGGTAAAATGTCCTGATTTCTTGATATGTTGCCGTTTGGTTTTGATTAAAGTCAAAAGCAATCTTCAACTGATCGAGGGATTTGATCTTGGTCTGACCGAAAGCATTAAGCATCAGCATCATAAAAAAAAGAGAAGTCATGTACTTAAGACACATTTAATTGGAATTTTTAAGTGTCAAAAGTAAAACAAATTATTCATTACCTATTACTAAATGATATTTTAAGAGAATGATATCAAAATGAGTCGCCTTGGATACACTTGGTTACTTTTTAGATGATGATTGATTAGAAATATGATGGATAGCTTTATATTTGTTAGACATTCTCCGTTAAGGTATAAATAGGCAAAAAGACGATGAAAGAAGAGGGGAACACCACACATATTTTTTTGATTACAAAACTTAATTTTTGATTATGAATCTTTTTAACAAATTTATTACGGGAATAGCCTTTTTTATCTGCATATTTATGACATCTGTAAGTTGGGCATCAGCTGCATGTGTACGACCAACCAAGCAATATGAAATGAAGGTCAACAATGTGAGAGCACGTCTGCTTACAGGAGGAGATTTATTTTATGAAGCACAGTATATCTCGCCAGTGCCAAAGGATGGTCAGTTGCCTGTATCTGGTATTTATGCTGCCGGAATGTGGGCTGGAGGTGTAGATAAATCTCGCAATGTAAAACTATCAGCAGTTACTTATAGATCAGTAGGTTATGATTTTTTCTCAGGCCCATTAGATTTAAACGGTACTACTGAAAAAGCACAATGTGATCAATGGGATAAAATCTTTTCAGTATCTGGTACCAACATCAAAAAGCAAATACAACTTTACAAAGATGCCAAGTTAAATAACCAACCACTTACCTGTGATGTGATACCTGAAGATGTGCTGTATTGGCCGGCTCAGGGCAATATCTATTTTGGAGAAAAATATGGCTGGAAATTGCCTGATCAACCCTTGGCCGCATTTTTTGATATGGATGCTGATGGATTTTATGATGCCTGCAAGGGTGATTATCCTATGATAGATAAGGATGACGCTTGCAGCTACTATCACGAAGGCCTGTTGATTCCAGCTGAGATTAATTATTTTGTTTTCAATGATGCTGGCGGACCCCAATCACTTTCAGGACCTGCCAATTTACAAATGGAATTTCATGTCAATGCGTACGCCTATGCTACATCAAACGAACTCAATGACATGACATTTTACCAATATAAAATGATCAATAAAGCCAGTGAAGACATATATGACTTTTATTTTTCATGGTGGGTAGATCCAGATCTCGGATGCTATCAAGATGACTACATTGGTTGCGATCCTGCTCTCGGTATGGCCTATATATACAATGAGGATACTGTAGATGGTTTTAACGGTGGAGCTTGTGGCGGTACCAATACTTATGATGACGAAATTCCTGTCATTGGTTTTGACTTTGTAGAAGGTATGTGGTGCACCAAAAATTTTAAACGCAACCCTGATGGTAGTTTTGTTAGGGACGCCAATGGAAATAAGGTGCTTATCGACCTACCAACTTATACAATAAATGCAGATACAATGGTAAGATGTCAGATGAGTAGTTTTACATACCACGAAAATTCTGGCTTAGGTGCACCACCGCCAGCAACTACTGACCCACAAAGAGGAAAAGAAGAAGGTTTTTACAATTACATGCGTGGTCTATGGGCAGATGGTACTCCAATCATAAAAGGTGGAACAGGATTTAATCCAGGTGCATTGGACTCAATAAAATTTGTCTTTCCAGACTACCCCAATGATCCTAACGGATGGTCTATGTGCACGGCAAATCTACCTCTCGGAGACAGAAGGATGTTAATGTCTGTAGGACCTACCATCATGCAACCCGGACAGTCAAACAATCTGACTATGTCCGTCTTCACTGTATTTGACATCAAATATCCTTGTCCAGATTTGAGCAAATTGGTATACACGGATAAATTGGTTCAGGAATTTTTTGACAATTGTAGTAATGAACTTTCTGTAGAAATACCCGATGCTCCTGAAATTAAGGCTGTAGAAAAAACCAATGCCATCGAACTGAACTTATTTAATGAAGAAACTTCCAATAATTATCAGGAAAAATTCAAAGCTAAAGTATTTGGTGCATCAGGAAATGTGGATTCATTTTATAGATTTGAAGGATACCGAATGTATCAATTAAAAAACAAAGATGTTAGCTTTTCGGGACTCAGTGATCCGGCATTTGCCAAAGAAATAGGTCAGTCCGATATCAAAAACGGAATTGGGAATATTTACAATTGGAACCTAAAACCTAACACATCATCAATAGGCGAATCCAATACATGGATCAAAGAGCTAGCTATCAATGGTGCAGATCAAGGTATACAGAGAACCTATACAATCGAAAAAGATATGTTTTCTAATGGAGAGCCTCTGATCAATGGAAGGGTTTATCATTTTGCAGCCGTAGCTTATGCACATAATAATTGGAAAGATTTTGATCCTGTAACAAAAACTGGCCAAAAGAGACCGTATATTGAAGGAAATGCAAACTTTAAAGTCTTTTCTTTCACACCCAAATATCACATAAAAAATGATAAACTCCAACCCGTCATCACCAGAATATCGGGAGAAGGCAACCCGAATGTATTTTTGGAAATGGAGGACCAAATGTATGGAAAAATCTTATCACCAAACTTTGATGGCAAAATCAAATACAAGCCCGACGCTGGACCACTTTTGATCAGAGTCACCGATTCGGAAAAAGCTAAAAATAGATCGTTCAGACTCGAAGTGAGTGGAAACTTCTTGTCTAATAATCAAGGTACATTATGCCATTATGATGATAAAGCAGTATGGAAACTCATAGATATGAATACTAATGAGATCCTATTGGATGATATTTCTTTGCACAAAATCAATGAATACGCAGTAAACCAACTTGGCTTTTCGGTAGCATGGCACAATTATGCAGATCCATATAATCTATTGTATGGTAAAAACGGTGGTATAGATGCCAGACTGACATACAAGACATTGAGTAACCCAAAGTGGTTTTTTGCCATAAAAGATGGTGGAATTTATCATCCTGATGGTTCAAAAACCAATGTCTATGATTTTGTAAATAGTAAACCTATAAATAACCCATATACAAATATTTATAAACCAGATATTTTACCAAGTCTGGGTACAGGATTTTTTGAGCCTATTTTATCCACTAGATTTACTGCTGACCCTGATTTACCTTTTTATATCAGCCCTGCACCCAGAGATGTAACTAATTTTTCAGCAACTTTAAACGTCAATAGTCTAAGATATCGGGATTTAAATAATGTAGATATCGTTTTTACCAATGATAAGTCCAAATGGAGCAAGTGTATTGTGGTAGAAACTACGGCCAATGAACTTATATCTGGCGCAGGAGCTACCACAATAGGCAATGCTAGAAACTTTGACCTACGTAATAGTCCTTCCATAGATCAGGATGGAAAACCGCTGCAAGATGGTACCATTGGCATGAGCTACTTCCCAGGTTATGCAGTAGATGTGGAGACCGGAAAACGACTCAATATTTTCTTTGGAGAGAGCAGCTGGTTTTCTGGTGAAAATGCTGAAATCCTACAAGGTAAAAATCCCATCGGTGGAGATTTGATCTTCAATCCATCTTCTCAGGCTTTGGTAGAAGATTTTGTCATCAGACATCCTGAGACAGGAGCGATTACAGGAGTTACTGATCTTAGAGCTTATGTAGCAGGAGGCCATCATTATATCTATGTGACACGTATGGAATATGACGAGTGCCAAACCTTTTATAGTCGTCTTAGATATTCTGCAAGTGGTGGTAGCCCATCATTAAACAATAAACACAGAGTCCTTTCTTCTGTAACTTGGACCAGTATACCCATTCCTCAAATGATGCTTCCGTTAAGTCAAGGCTTGATTCCAAATGGGCTCAAAGTGCAGGTTAGAGTAGATAATCCATACAGTTCAACTAGAAAATATGATCCAATGATGGAAAGAGCTTGCCTTACGGACGGAGACAGACCTATATATGAATTTGGATTTGAGCGTGTAAATACTGCCATTGATATCGTGGACGACAAAACGGAGGTGACACCCAATCCATCAGATAGCAATTCCGGTAGACTCAGTATCACTTTGTTCAACTTGCCCCAAAACGGAAGTATAGAGATTTATGATAGTTTTGGAAATTTAATGGAAACTTTGGACATAAGCGAAGGTATACCATCATTTGTTGGGCCCAAAGGACAGGCGCATGCCTTTGTTCTCAAAAGTACTGGCTATAAAACAGGATTATATATGATCCACATTAAAGATAGTGATACTGGAAAAGTGAGAACGGCGAAATGGGTTGTGTTGTAAAAGTCAAATCATTTAAAAAATGAAAGTGAGATATTGGAAAAATTTGTCGGTTTTTGTTTTAGTGTTATTTACCACTGAAGCATGGTGCAAAATACAAAAAAATGAACCTTCGATTCAGCCCTTAACCGTGTGCAAAAGGCCTACAAAAGCGTATGATATGGCTGTAAACAATGTCAGGGCCAGACTGTCCAATGATGGTACTTTGTTTAGCGAGGCACAATACATCACACCAATACCCAAAAGTGGAGAAAAGGCAGTCGCTGCTATTTATGCGGCTAGCGTTTGGATGGGAGGTGTAGACAAGTCGAATAACATAAAGCTTGCTGCGGGTGGTTATAAACAAATAGCTTCAGATTTTTTTGCAGGGCCTTTAGACATTAATGGTGCTGCAGATATCAATTCCTGTGATCAATGGGATCGGATTTTTACAGTCAAAGGCAGCAGTATACATCGGCACCTCTTGAATGTAAGAAAGCTGGATTTAAAAAATATTCCTATAAGTTGTGGCGATATTCCAGAGGACATTCTCTATTGGCCTGCACAAGGAAATCAATATTTTGAAGGGAAAATGGGTTGGAAACTTCCTGACCATCCATTGGCAGCTTTTTTTGATTTTGATCATGATGATCTTTACGACCCATGCAAAGGAGACTATCCCATAGTAGCTGACATTGATTTCAATTGTATTGCTTATCACTTTTTAGAAACTAAGGTCCCATCAGAAATCAATTATTTTGTCATCAATGACAATGCTGGACCTCATCTTTTATCTGGCCCAGCGAGTATCCAAATGGAGCTTCATGTCAATGCATACGCTTATAATACGGCTGATATATTGAATAATTCAACGTTTTATCAATACAAGATAATCAATAAAGCCAATGAAGATATCGCTGACCTCTATTTTTCATGGTGGGTAGATCCTGATTTGGGCTGTTATAAAGATGATTACATAGGTTGTGATCCTGCAAGAGGTATGGTCTATATTTATAATCAAGATGCCTTAGATGGTGACCAAAATGGAAACTGTGACGGCATCAACACTTACGGTTCAGATATTCCAGTTTTAGGCTTTGACATCGTAAAAGAGCCATGGCTGCCCAAAGTTTTTAAAAGAAATGATGATGGAAGTTTTGTATTTGATCAAAATGGTGTAAAAATCATTCAGGATCCACCACCATTTACAGGTGATCTTGACACTATGGTACAAGGTGGTATGAGCAGCTTTACTTATATGGAAAGTTGTGCAGTGGTGGATTTTATCTCAGGGATGTGTCCACCTCAAAGAGGAAGAGAAGATGGATTTTACAACTATATACGTGGTTATTGGTCAGATGGGACACCGTATACCAAATCAGGTTTTGGATATAATCCTTTATCTACCAACACTACAAAATTCGCTTTTGGTGATGATCCCAATAATAGTCATGGTTGGTCCATGTGTACAGCAGACATACCTGTGGGAGATAAAACCTTTATCATGTCTGTTGGTCCGATGTTATTCCAACCTGGTGCCACCAATTCATTGACAATGGGTATATTTTCAGTATCAGATATTTCACTGCCTTGTCCTGATCTTACAAGATTAAAATATGCGCACGATTACATAGAACATGTTTTGCAAAGTTGTTTCGATACAGTACATATAGCTTTGCCAGCTTGTCCCGGCATGAATGCTATTCCCGGTGACCGAGAATTAGTCTTAACTTTAGATAATCCATCACATTTATACCTAGATATAGAAAATTTTAGGTCCGGAATACCGTATGTCAGGGCACCTTTTGATTCTTTATACAGATTTGAAGGATACAAGATATATCAAGTAAAAGGTAAAGACATACTTCCTTCCCAACTAAACAATGCGGAATTTGCAAGATTGATCGAACAGACTGATGTCAAAAATGGTATCAAAGACATCTATACATGGAAGACAGTACCTAATCCTGATCAAAATGCGGCAGATAAATTTATTTGGGTAGCTGAGCTTGCAGTAGCTGGCTCAGATCAAGGTATCAAGACTACTTTTAAAGTATCAAAAGACTACTTTTTGGATGAAGAATTGATTAACGGAAAAGAGTATCATTTTGCTGTGGTGAGTTATGCACACAACAATTGGAGGCCATTTGACAATGAAGAAAGATATGGTCAAAACAAAACCTATCTTGAAGGCCGAAGGAACTTTAAGGTATATACTTTTAGGCCTGAAATGACTACTGAGTCGACGGAAGCTCCGATAGTCACCCGAATTTCAGGTGAGGGAAATCCTGGTGTTTTTCTCGAAATGGATGATGAAATGTATGAAAAATTCTTTCAGCCAAACTTTAATGGCCAAATCAAGTACAAACCCAATAAATCCCCTGTTATTATCCAGATTATTGATCAGGAAAAAATAAAACCAACCAGATACAGATTGGAACTAGATGGAAGCTTTTTGCAAAATAGCCAGGGCAGTTTGTGTGAGTATGATGAAGATGCGGTTTGGAAACTTGTGGATATCGATACTCAGGAAGTCATATTAAAAGGTATTTCTCTATCTGATACAAAGGAATATTATCTAAAAGATTTAGGTTTTTCGATTTCCATTCAAAACTTTGCCGAACCAGGTAGAGTAATGGATCTAACACTAAAAGGTGGTATTGGCGCCAAATTGACATACAAAAATAGTAATGATATAAAATGGTTTAATGCCATAAAAGATGGAGGAAAATATCATCCCAATATACCTGAGTACAGTGTTTATGATTTGGTGGATGACGTTCCTAAATCACAAAACAACGATGGTACGAATTTGACCGATTTGGGTGATGGTTTCTTTGTACCCATTTTATCTACAAGGTTTGCTGCAGACCCAAATTTGCCTTTTTATATCAGCCCTGCTCCCAGAGAAGTAACAAATTTTTCAGCAACTTTAAACGTCAATAGTCTGAGATATCGGGATTTAAATAATGTAGATATCATTTTTACCAATGATAAGTCCAAATGGAGCAAATGCATCGTAGTAGAAACCACGCCCAATGAACTCATCATGGCTGAAGCAGCTAGAACTATAGGCAATGCCAGAAACTTTGACCTACGTAATAGTCCTTCGATAGATCATGACGGTAAACCACTTCAAGATGGTACTGTTGGGATGAGTTACTTCCCAGGATATGCGGTAGATGTGGAGACCGGAAAACGACTCAATATTTTCTTTGGCGAAAGCAGCTGGTTTTCTGGCGAAAATGCATCTGTCTTACAGGATAAAAATCCTATTGGTGGAGATTTGATTTTTAATCCATCATCCCAAGCAGTTGTGGAAGATTTTATCATCAGACATCCAGAGACTGGTGCCATTACTGGAGTTACTGACCCTAGGGCTTATGTAGTGGGTGGTCATCATTATATCTATGTGACACGTATGGAATATGACGAATGCCAAACCTTCTATAGTCGACTTAAGTATTCTGCATCTGGTGGTAGCCCATCATTAAACAGTAAGCATAGAATTCTATCTTCTGTAACGTGGACCAGTATTCCTTTACCTGAAATAATGCTGCCTTTGAGCCAAGGCTTGATTCCTAATGAACTGATGGTACAAATCAGAGTAGACAATCCTTACGGTGAAACTAGAAGATTTGATCCAGCCACAGAAAGAGCTTGCCTTACAGACGGAGACAGACCGATTTATGAGTTTGGATTTGAAATGTTAAATGCCCTTTTGGATTTTAATGAAGATAAAATAACGGTTTTTCCAAACCCTGCTGATAGTAAATCAGGTACGCTCAATGTTACAATCACTGACTTGCCCCAAAGCGGATTGATGAGTATTTATGATAGCTTTGGAAACTTGATTGAAGTTAAAGATATAAACGAAGGAATACCGTCATTCGTCGGACCCAAAGGAGATGCTCATACTTTTGAATTAAACAGTAACGCATGTAAACCTGGATTGTATCTGATCCAAATCAAAGATAGCGATACCGGAAAAGTAAGTACGACTAAGTGGGTTGTGATCTGATAAAAGTAAATACAACACACATTCATGAAAAATTAAGTCATTTTTACAGTAATTTAGTAGTGCGATAATAATACCTGAAGGCTCATCAAATGAAAAATTAAAACTGAAAATAGATAAATGAACTTGTGCTCTCTTGACTCCATATAATCATGGATAGCATAAATGTCCATATGGCGCTTACTTTCCACACTGACATTTGGCCAATTTCTTCTATGACTTTTTTGTCTCTCATATACCAATGCGTTATCAATAAGAATAGTGTAATCATGATAACTTTTGAAATGCTTAAATAATTTAATATTACGTTTTTGGCACCTAAATTAGTAAACATCGAGATCAAGACATTACCTGCAGACGTAAATGTCTCGGCCCTAAAAAATACCCAAGTGATTAATACGAAAAAGTATGTAATCAATGCGTATACAAAAGGATGAAGTGACCATGTAAACTTCTGGTTCTTCAAAAGTTTTTCAATAACCAAATACATTCCATGAAGTCCGCCCCAAACTACAAATGTCCACTTGGCACCATGCCAAAGCCCTCCTATAAGCATAGTCATCATAAGTGCTAGGTACATTTTGACAATTCCATGGCGATTTCCTCCCAGAGGAATATAAAGATAGTCTCTAAGCCAAGTGGAAAGAGTAATATGCCACCGTTTCCAAAAATCAGAAAAGCCTGTAGCTGCGTAAGGATATAAAAAATTATCCCTTATATGAAACCCAAGACACATTGCTATACCAATGGCACACGTCGAATATCCACCAAAATCAAAGAATATTTGACCTGAAAAAGCCAAGACACCACACCATGCATCCATAATGTGCATCATTTTGTTAGAAGCATTAAATACATCATTGGCTGGCTCTGCCAGTAGACTGTCTGCAAGTACAACTTTCATGAAAAGTCCTAAAGTCAATAAAAAAAGGCCATCGAAAAAACTCTGTTTTGTAGCTGACTTTGGAGAAGCAAATTGAGGAACCAATTCATCTGGTCTTACGATAGGTCCTGCCACCAACTGAGGAAAAAAACTAACAAATAACGAAAAATCCAAAAATGAATTCATGGGAGGATACTTCCTATTATAGATATCTAATGAATAGCATAAAGTCTGAAAAGTATAAAAGGAAATTCCTACAGGCAAGACTACGTCCCAAACAGGTGCTTGATATTGGCCGCCAAATTTTTGAATTAAAACAGTGAAATTTTCCATTAAAAATCCACCATATTTGAAATAAGCCAATGGACCCAAATTGCCCAAAAGGCTCAGCGACAACCATAATTTTCTTTGAGTATTATTTGTAGCGCTACTAAGCTTTTGGCCTACTACAAAATCAATGATCGTGGAACCCAATAGTAAAAGGACAAAAGGAGGACTCCATACTCCGTAAAATATGTATGAAGACACCAATAGGATGATCTTTCGTAATCTCCACGAAAACGGTGCATAATAAAGTCCCAGCACGATGATAAAAAAGACTATAAATGTATATGAGTTGAATACCATAATATTTCTTTTATTTGACTATTTGGTTACCTAAAAAAACTGCTCTTCTTTTAGTATTTGGATCAATGCTGCTGTATATTTTGCTGCATCTGGCTGGCTGAGATGTGACATCTCAATACAATTAAAATTTTGAAGGGAATTATAGTCTTTAAAATCTATGCCTTTTATTCCTGTCAAGGCCAATAATCGATCCCAATACTTTTCATCAGGAAAAAACCGGGTCTCCATTTCCAGTGCTTTGCCACTGCTAGGTGGTCTGATAAAAATCACCTGGCCATTTCTTGCCAAAATTTTCTGTATATTTTCCTTATATACAAAGATGAGCGAATCAATCTGCTTCTGAGGTGTCGATGCTCTTTTATCACTTTTTAAGGTAGTTTCGGTCCATACACGAGTCATTTGGTTGATTTGTGCGGTATCATGCATAAAGTTATATCCTAGCAACTCCTGTCTTTCTCTGGTCACTCTGCCAAAATCTGTGGGATATGGTGGAAACTCTTTTTTTCCTTCTCGATTAGGGAAGATTTCAGATTTTTTTAAGATGCTCGAAAGCGAAAAATTTTCTTTATCCAGAAAAACCAATTGAGACTCTAAGAGGTCATTGATGTGAAAACTCCAACGCTGAGCTATGGTTTCTTTTTTGTAGTACTCAATTTTTTCTTTGGGTCTTCGACTCATATTACCTTTCAAATCGAAAAAAGCGGAAGGCGTAACGTCGATGATGACTTTTCCCGCAAATTTTGGATCTTCAGCCAAATCCCTTAGGATCAAAATGGGTGAACTACCCACATTCGCTAATTGTATAGCAGTCTCTCCTGTATTTTCTTTCCAGGTATCGATATCCAAATCAAACTTCATTCTCGATGAGCCAAGCATTACAGTGGCTTTGTCCTTGGGCATGTACACCTTCCGCCGTATATCTGCGAAAAGAGTACCGCCTTCGTCGTCATAAGATATAGTATAATTATGAGATCTCAAAAACCATTCATAGCATCCGAAGATGATAGTAGTTGCTATTAACGTGATGACGAATGCTTTGATTATTGGGGCCATATTTTATTACAGATTATTTTATTTTAAAAGATTGTGAAAGTATAATGCAACCACGAAAACTTTGGATAAATTTATTTTTACAATTATTATATTTTTAAAAAGCAAAAATAATTAAATTATAATTAATTAAGTAAATTATTTTAAGTAATTAGCAGTTTCGAATTAGTATTTAGACATTTTGAATTGGTTTCTGATGGATTTTCCTTAAATCAATCGTAAATACTTGGCAGATGTCTCTTCGATCGTAGAGCCATATTATACTCGTACTTTACTAAAAGGCAGCAGATTTAGATTTGGACTTAACTTTATTCCGGGTTGGTAAGTTGAAACTTTATTTCAATTTGTATTGTTGATGTTTGTCAAGGTTATTAAAATTAGAAAAATCAATATGTCTTTATATATGATTAAGAAGAATGTAATCCTATTTGCGTTAGTATTTTCAAGTATTTCGGTTATAGGACAACAAAAATATAAGCTTGCTAATGAATATTACAACTCAGGTGAGTATGAAAAAGCAGCCCAATTGTATCAAGCCTTATATACAGAGTCTCCAGGTAATAAAACCTATTTCAATCTTTACATTCAATGCCTTTTAGATCTCAAAGACTTTGAAAATGCCCGAAAAGTTATAGAATTTGAATTAAAGAAAAATCCAGGAGATGTGTCTCTCTATGTTACCAATGGCAATCTCCTAGAGCGTCAAGGTATGACTGCAAAGGCAAATGAAGAATATAGAAAAGCCATTAACAATCTAAATCCTGATCCGGCTAATATTTCTAATCTAGCCAATACTTTTTCAAATTTAACAAAATATGAACTTGCTATAGAAACGCTTCTAAAAGGTGAAAAAATAGCAAAAGTTGAAAATATGTACGTATACGACCTTGCTAATTTATATAAAAGACAAGGGGATGCTAAAAACATGATAAAATATTATTTAATAGCAGCTGAAAGAGAAAACTCTACATTTAATGTACAATCTTCCCTTCAAAGGTATCTTGACAAAAATGATTATGCAGAACTTCAGAGACAGCTATATCAGAAATTGCAGGAAAAACCAGAAATGTACCAATATGGGGAAATGCTTCAGTGGTCTTTTACTCAACAAAAACAATACGATAAAGCACTAAGACAAGCCAAGGCGTTGGATCGCCAGTTAGGCGAAAACGGGAGTAGGGTTTTTAATCTTGCTGAGATTGTGGCTAATGAAGAAGAACACGATATAGCCATAGACGGATATAATTATATAGTAACAAATCACGGACGCAATACCAGCTTTTATCTTGATGCCAAACGAGGACTGCTCAATAGCAAAAAAGCAAAGGTCACCCGCAATTTCAATTATACCAAGGATGACTTAATGTCTCTTAAAATGGAGTACCAGTCTTTTCTCGATGAGATGGGTAAAAATACCCAAACAGCCACATTGATGAAAGAATATGCTGACTTCGAAGCTTTGTATGTTAATGAGCTCGATACTGCCATTATGGTACTAGAAGAACTTAAAAATTTTGGAGGATTACATCCTGAAGTTATCGCCCGAACAAAATTATCATTAGGAGACTACTATCTTATGAATGGAGACCGATGGGAAGCGAGTCTGCTTTTTAGTCAAGTAGATAAAGATTTTAAAGAAGGTGTCGTGGGCGAAATGGCGAGATATAGAAATGCTAAGCTCAGTTATTATTCTGGAGATTTTGAATGGGCACAAGAACAATTTAAAATATTGAAAGGAGCTACTTCAAAACTGATCTCAAATGACGCCATTGATATGTCAGTTTTTATCCTAGACAATCTAGGTATGGATACAACTGAAGCCACCTTACAGATGTTTGCCACGGCAGAATTACTGACTTTTCAAAACAAATTTGACGAAGCTATTGCTAAGTTGGATTCCATCAAGATCGTATTTCCAGAACATAGTCTGGATGATGATGTGTATTATACCAAAGCACAGATTTACAAAAAATTGCGAAAAACAGAAGAAATGATTACTATGTACAATGCCATCATAGAAAAGTATCCTGAAGAAATCAGAGCTGATAATGCATTGTATGAGCTTGCTGATTTGTATGAAAACCAGCTCAATGCTCCAGATAAAGCACAACCATTATACGAAAAAATATTTTTGGACTATAGTGGCAGTACTTTTGCGTCTGATGCAAGAATGCGGTACAGAAAACTTAGAGGAGATGAGTTGTAGAGATTTTACTTCCCAACAATCTCAGTAAATTAGCAGACATAGTTTAAGACGTTTTCTTTTGATAGAAAATTGAAATAATCTTAATTATTTTAATATTTCACGATAACTCACCATCTTTGCATCCTAAAATTTAAAATATGAAACATCTCCTTTTTTTGTTTATCGGTTTGGTCTTCATGTCTTCTTGCTCTAAGGAAGATTCAAATACCATATTTAACAGAGAAATAGAACAGATAGAAAAATATATCAAAGATAATAATCTCGTTGCTGAAAAAACAGTTCACGGCGTTTATTATGTCATTGAAAGTCCTGGTAGTGCAGATAGACCAACTATATCCAATACCGTTATCATGAACTATAGAGGATATTTTCTGGATCAAAAAGAATTTGATAAAGGAGATAAGGTGGAGTTTCCTCTATTTCAATTGATAGAAGGATGGCAAATAGGCATACCTAAATTTGGAAAAGGCGGCAAAGGAAAACTTCTAGTCCCATCAAGATTGGGTTATGGTTCTGGTGGTAGAGGAAGCATTCCACCAAATGCTATATTGATATTTGATATCGAGCTGTTGGATTGGAAATAGTACCCCAAAAGTTGATTGCATTACATAATCTCAGTCTCAAACTTAGCCTTAATCTTATCCCTTAAAATGATTCCATCCTTGCGCTGAGATGTCATAGATATTGCCACCCGTAGTATGGAGTTTGACACCATCAGCATGATCTGTCATTTCGCCGATGATAAAAACCTCGGGCATAAATCTGATTTTATCAAGGTCTTTTTCATCTATGGTGAAGAGTAACTCATAGTCTTCACCACCATGTAAAGCACAAGTGATAGGATCCATTTTGAACTCCAGTGCGGTACGCTCTGTGTCCGGATGAATCGGTACTTTACCTTCTTCTATAAATGCGCCTGTACCAGAATGTTTGCACAGATGCATGACTTCGCTAGCAAGCCCATCCGAAATGTCGATCATAGATGTGGGCTTAATGTTGTATTTTTGGAAGTATGCTATAGCTCCTCTTTGCGCCTCAGGCTTCAGCTGACGTTCTATTAGGTATTGGCTTTGTTCAAGTTGTGGCTGTACCCCCGGATGTTCGAGGTATACTTGTTTTTCGCGTTCCAAAATTTGCAAACCTAAATATGAAGCTCCCAAATCACCCGTCACACAAATGATGTCTCCTTTTTTAGCACCATTTCGATATACAATTTCATCAGCATTCGCTTGACCAATAGCAGTTACAGAGATGATCATACCTTTAGGCGAAGATGTCGTGTCACCACCTACTAGATCGACCTGATACATTTTACAAGCAGTATAAATACCTTCATAAAATTCTTTCATGGCTTCAAGTGAGTATTTACTAGAGATAGCTACCGAAACAGTAATTTGTTTAGGCTCAGCATTCATAGCATAGATGTCTGAAAGATTGACCACGACCGATTTATAACCCAGGTGTTTTAGTGGAGTATACATCAGATCAAAATGAATGCCTTCTACAAGCATATCTGTAGAAACTACAGTGACTTCTTTTTCATTTTTGATAATGGCACCGTCATCACCTACTGCCTTGATCGTACTTGTTTGTACCACGGGATTGTCCTTAGTGAGCGTTTCTATCAAACCAAACTCTCCAAGTTGGCTCAAATCAGTAAAAGTGGGATAAGAATTATTACTCATGTATAAAAAATCAGGATTATATTAATTTTATTAGCTGATCAGGTTTAGATCTACTAAGCCCCACAACACATCATTTTGGGGTAAAGGAGAGACATAACTGTGTGTTTTGCCTGTAAAAGGATGTTCAAACTCTAGTTTATACGATAATAGGCCAATACTTCGATCGAGGTTTGGTCTTCGAGAGCCATATTTCAGATCTCCTTTTACTGGCATTTCTACGGTGGCTAGCTGCGCTCTAATCTGATGAAATCGTCCAGTTTTAAGGTCTATTTTTATCAAGTGATAATTGTCAAATGACTGTAATAAAGTATATACTAAAACTGCTACCTTAAAGTTTTCGTCTACGGGCTCATCAGCAGTCATCGCTCTATTATGAAGTTTTTTGATATAGTGTTTTAACTCTGTTGGTCCTGATTGAGGACTTCCCGAAACTAACGCTAAATAGGTTTTTTTTACTGTCCTTTCTTTGAGCATTTCTGTAAATGCAGCAGCAAACTTTTTGTTTTTTCCAAAAATAACTAATCCGGTTACAGGTTGGTCTATCCGATTTAGCACATGCACTTTTTCAGGATATTTATTATTTAAAATCGTCTCTAGATCTTCTGTTTCCTTATCTGTGACTTGAACTGCAATCCCATTTTTTTTATGAATGACGATAAAATCATCTGTTTCCTCCAGAATATTGAAGTTGGCGTCAAATGAAAAAGACTGAGCAGAAAAATTTTTTAGTTTAGAGAAATCCACGATGTATAATTTATTTTTAATCTACTTCTTCATAATCAACATATTCATCCTCATGATTGTTTTTACTTTCATTTTTTTGTTTTTGGTCCAATGATGAATCCTTAGGTGTCTCTATTTTTGGAGCCAAAAAATGTACTATGATATAATAGGCTACTAAAGATAATATAAGATATTTGATCATCGTAACGATTTTACTCATGATATCACAAAGGTACTAAATTATCTCCAAAGTTTTTCTGAAGGCTGCATCGAAAGGAAATTTATACACATAAAGTTAAAATGTTTGCACGATGTTTTCTTTTTAATGGATACATTTCTCGGGAATTAAAAATAATTATTTTTGTAAACTAACTTATTTTCACTTTAAAGTTAACTTTGCACTTTTATATATACACAACTTAGAGTAAAATGAATAACCTTTCGACCGAACTAACAGAACGCTGTGGTGGATCTTGCGAACTATGTCAAACTAAAACGGAATTATCTACCTTTGTGGTAACCCCTAAAACAGGACATCATATCGACGAACAAATTGCAATGTGTGATTCATGTATAGATCAGTTCCTAAGCCCCGAAACGGCCGACAGCAATCATTGGAGATGTTTAAATGACTCTATGTGGAGTACCGTTCCGGCCATACAGGTTTTTTCGTATCGTATGCTACAGCAATTATCATCTCAAAAGTGGGCTACTGATTTATTGGAAATGATGTACTTGGATGATGAAACTAGAGAATGGGCAGAGGCTGTAGCTACAAATACAGTTCATAAAGATAGTAATGGACAAACACTTCATTCAGGAGACAGTGTAGTTATCATCAAGGACCTTGAAGTCAAAGGCGCAAATTTTACGGCTAAACGGGGTACCGTAGTCAAAAGAATCAGCCTTGTGGAGGATAATGCTGAACAAATAGAAGGAAAAGTCAATGATCAGCACATCGTCATACTCACTAAATTTGTGAGGAAATCCGTTTAGTTTATTGTAAATCTGATATATTTTATTTTCCTACCATCAGCAAGGTGTTCGCGCTCATAATGTGTTTTGTATTCTAATTCAGGATAGTCTAGTGCTGACTTATAAATATCGTCATTAGAGTACAGGATCTGAGCACCTTTGTATTTATTTAAAGTTTCTAATGTAAAATCGTATAGGGTTGGATCATCAGTTTTTAAATGTAAGGTAGCTCCTTTTTTAATGATTTTTTGGTATTGGTCCAAAAATCGGGACGAAGTAAGCCTTTTCATTTCCTTGCTTTCTCTTAAGAAAGGATCGGGAAAAGTAATCCAAATACCATCTACTTCAGCAGCTGCGAAGAAAAGTGCAATTTGTTCAATTCTGGTCCTTAGAAAGGCCGCATTATTTAGGTTTTGTTCCAAAGCTTGCGTAGCTCCTTGCCATATTCGGGCACCTTTGACATCAATACCAATAAAATTTTGGTCAGGATATGCTTTTGCTAAGGCAACAGTGTATTCTCCACGGCCACATGCCAATTCTAGTATGATAGGGTTGCTATTTTCAAAATGGTGAGACGACCATTTACCTTTCATATCGGCTTCTACACCTTCTGCTAGGAGTAATTTGGGATATTTGGGATCATAGTTTTCATAGACATTAGAGTAGGACAAGAGATCCCCAAATTTTTTTAATTTATTTTTTTTACCCATGGATACTAAAAATTGAAGCGCAAAACTACTTTATTATTAGCAAAGCAAGGTTATGTAATTGGTATTTTGAAAGAGTCAATCTATTTTTTATGGTGATCTATTATTGAAATCTTTCATCATAGCTTTGGTTATCACTACTTTTAGACTTACAAATCAAATTAATGACTAATTTTGCAGAGATATTTTTTAAAAAGAAATCTGTTGATTAGATTCATTTTGTCATTGCTGATCCTAGTTTGGTTCTTGAGTAAGGGGCTAGGACAGCATATACCTGATCTAATCAACTACAAAGTATCTGAATACAAAGCTCATAATCAAAATTGGTCTGTGTCTCAGTCATCAGACAGATGGATGTATTTTGCAAATACAGATGGTTTATTATGCTTTAACGGTAATCAATGGACCAAAAACAGTTTTGATAATAATAAAATCATTCGTTCGGTACACTGTCACCGTGACCGAATATATACGGGTACATATGGTGATTTTGGATATTGGATCCGAGATGCATGCGGAGCACATCATTATACATCATTACTCCCATTAGTACCAGATAGGTCATTAAACAACGAAGAAATTTGGCATATTACTTCAGATGGTGATGATGTTTATTTTCAATCTTTTTCTATTTTAATGAAATATGACGGCAAATCTATTCAAAAGATTGATTTACCAGGAAGTATAATGTTTCTACACATAGTTAATAATAGGAAAATTGTTCATGCCTTAGGAGATGGACTTTTTGAAATAAAAAGTGATACATATGAAAAACTCGAAGGTAGTCATTTTTTTGCAGACAAGACTGTCACGGGTATTGCTGCTTTGCCAGGTAATAAGGAGCTATTGGTCACCACATCTTCGCATGGCATCTTTATGTATGACGGTACTCAAATCAGGATTTGGAGTAGTTTATACCAAAATTACTTCATAGAGTCTCAGGTCAATAAAAGCTTGATTACCCAACAAAATCAAGTCATCATAGGTACAATCAGAGATGGATTATTGTTTTTTGATGTAGATGGCACACTTAAGTATCATTTTAAATCTACCAATGGTCTGCAAAACAATACGGTACTTTCTTTAATGCAAGATATAGATAATCATATTTGGCTGGGATTAGATAAGGGAATTGCACATATAAAAGTAAATGAAAATATTCTTTATTTTAAAGATCAGTCAGGCAATCTAGGGACAGTGTATTGTGTATTGCAACATAATAATTTTCTGTATGTAGGTACCAATCAAGGTCTATACTATGTTGAAACTAAACCAAATATTGGAGGTACAATCACAACTGATGGCTTTAGATTGGTAAAAGGAACTCAAGGACAGGTATGGGAATTAAAAAAAGTAGGTCATTCTATATTTTGTGGACATAACGAAGGCACATTTATCATTGAAAGAGATTTGGCCACTAAAATTTCCGATGTGACAGGAGGCTGGTTTCTGCATATTTTAAATGGGGAACAAGATACGATGATACAAGGTACTTACACAGGACTGATTATGTTTCATCAGTTAGATCAAGGATGGAAATTTAGTCACAAAATCACAGGTTTTACGGAACCTGTCAAAAAAATTATTCAGAAAAATAGAAGACAATTTTGGGTTACAGGTCCAAATTTGGGTGTTTCGCTCTTAACCTTAGACGAATCGCTGCATAAAGTGGTTAATATTTATAAATTAGGTGCCGCAGAAGGTCTTAGATACATACAAAACCCAGATATTAATATTCATCAAAATAGATTAATTTTATTTGATGGTATTAGACACTATTATTATGATGAAGACAGCAAGAAATTTAAAGAAGAAAAAGAATTTAATAGAGGAGACAGCGATTATTTTTTGAGAAATATTAGCGAAGACATCTGGGCAAAGATCTATAAAGATAGTTTAATCATTTTTAACAAGGATAAAAAGTTTAAATATAGCATTTCCATTAATAAAGATTATCACAGTATAAAATTATTGGAAGATAAGAGTTTGGGAGTCAGCCTAAGTGAGGGATACGCGATTTTAAATTTTAATGATGAAACTGATAAAAGCACTTCAAAGCAACCTATAAAAATTCACACCTTGCAACTTACTCACCGAAATCATTGCATTGCAGTGGGAACTGAACAGATTGAAATAAGCTATCATGATAATGATTTTAAGTTGTATTTTTACGATACTGAGTACTTGTCGGATAAAAAATACTGGTATAGGATTGCTTCGCAGCAAAGTGAATGGATTTCAGTAAACCAACAAGACTTTATAGCTTTCAGCAATATTCCTCCAGGAAAACACCTCATCGAAATAAAAAATGAAAAGCAGTTAACTTCTCTAGATTTACTCATTTTGCCACCCTGGTACAAAAGTAATTTGGCATATCTTGCATATTTAATTTTTTGTTTGTTTCTACTTTGGTTTCTTAAAAAATATTTTGATAGACAGCTTCAGACACAAACTCAAAAACTGAATGCTGAAAACGAAAGGCTCCTACGCGAACAACGAATTGCTATGGAAAACGACAGATTAATGCAGGAAAATCTGGTAAAAAGTAAAGAACTGGCAAATTCTACCATGCATTTGATCCAGAAAAATGAGTTACTTCAAGAAATCAAAGAAGAGTTGATTCAAATCAGAAAATCAGGTGATCAGATTCTTACAACTAAGGACTTTCAGATCATGATGAAACAAATCAATGATAATCTGACGGTCCAGGAAGATAAAAAGCTATTTAACGAGAGTTTTGAAGATGTACATCATGATTTTTTTAAAAAATTAAAAAAGGAATTTCCTGAATTATCTCCTGATGATCTCAAATTAGCCGCTTATCTTCGCATGGACTTGTCATCTAAAGATATAGCTCCATTATTTAACATTTCTATACGTGGATTAGAAAATAAGAGGTACAGACTCCGGAAAAAAATCGGACTTTCTAATGATTTTAGTCTAAATGATTATTTTAAAAATTATGAGGAATAATAAAAAAAAGTACGAAAATGTATTTGGCGTAGTCGTGGCGTAGTAAAAAATTAGGTAAATATGTTAATAATTTACTAATATTGCATTGTCATTAAGCCAGACAGCAAAATATTGCATTGTCAATCATTTACGTAATAGTACGATGTAACGTTTATTATTTTGGATTAATGGCGTATTCTTTAATAATTTAATTAATCAACCAAAATTTCCTAAATGATGAAACATTTACTAATTTACATCTTATTAATAAGTAGTTGGTGTACCCTAAATTCACAGACTATTTACGAAGACTTCGAAGGTGGAAGCGCCAAAGTTTCCTGGGCTACTTTCAATGGAATGGTATACGAAGGGCCTATTGCTAATCCTGATAAAAACGGAAACAGCAGCGATTTTGTTGGTAAATTTGTCAACGATGGCGTAGCTGACTTTTGTTTTGGTCTTGGAACATTATCTGCACCTGCAGACTTAAGTGTAAACAATTTGATGAAAATCAAAATTTGGGCACCGTTTGCACCAACAAGAGCTTTGCTAAAATTTGAAGGTGGCGGAGCAGCAATCGAAAAATTTATCGATATCACCGAAGCAGAAAAGTGGGTAGAATATACCGTTGACTTCTCTAAAGCTGCAGGGACTGCACATACAAAGGTATTATTGGCCTTCCATCCGTTTACAACGCCAAAGGCAGGCACTTTTTATTTTGATGATATCAGAGGTGTCGAAGCAAAAGATGTCTTCGAAACTTTTGAAACTGGCAACGAAATGGGTTGGAAAGCTTTTGATGGAACATTAGAAGCACCTATAGACAATCCTGCTCCAAATAGAGTCAATAGTTCAGCAAAAGTGGGTAAATACACGAAATCAGGAGCACATGCCTACAGTTTATTATTGGCAGAGAGATCTACTCCTATTGATATGTCCGTTTTAAATCAGTTTAAACTGCAAGTGCATGCCAGTGCTCCTACACAAATATTGTTAAAATTGGAAGGAGATGGACCTGCTGTAGAAAGATTTGCTAATATTGGTTTATCTAACGCATGGCAAGAATATACTTTTGATTTTTCAGAAGTTGCAGCAGCCAAACACCTTAGAAAGGCTATCTTGTTTTTTGATCCAGGAGTAGAGATTAGTGCAGATGTCTATCATTTTGACAATTTTTATGCGGTATCCAAAGGTGAGTGTGAAGGTGCCACTGTTATTGACGGGATGATTGATGACTTCGAGTGCAATAGGACAGCTACATATGTCAATGGTTGGGATAGTCTTACCGTGATAGCAAACCCTGGACCCGATGTAGTCAATGGTTCTACTAAAGTTGGAAAATTTGTAGATCAGTTGGGTGAGCCTTGGAATGGTCTTTTATGGGATTACCAAAATCCGGTAAACCTAGAAACAAAAAACCAATTTAATATAAAAATATGGTCTCCAAAAGCGACTCGAGTGTTAGCAAAGTTGGAAGGAGGAGCATCTGCGCCAAGTGAAATTTGGATAGACATAACTGAAACTAATAAATGGGTGCAGTACTCTGTGGATTTTAGCTCACAAGCATTGGCTAGCCACAAAAAAATGATTTTGTTTTTTAATGCAGGAAATGATCCTGTACCGGGAGATGTTTACTACATAGACGATCTTTCATGGGGAGAAAAAACAGTAGAAGATATTGAAAATTTTGAAAATGGTGCAGTACTTCCTTGGGAACCGTTAGATCAGCAAGAATTGATACATGGAAAATTTGCGGTAATTAATAATCCAGACGCTACGGGAGTCAATGCTTCTGCTAAAGTGGGTAAATATACTAAAGGAGTATCCGCTTTCTCTACTTTGGCTGCGGTAGCCCCAGGTTTGATAGACATCTCTTCTAAGCCACAATTCAATTTGGATGTTTGGGCTCCTGCAGGTAGCAAGACAGTTATCATGCAGTTAGAAAGTGCTACTTCAGGAAATAAGGAAGTAGAAAGAGAAATCAAAACTCCAGGAGCATGGGAAACATTGTCATTTGACTTTACTAATTTTCAAAATATCACAGATTGGGCATCATTAAAACTGATTTTTAATCCAACAGTAGCAGAAGAAGGAGCGATGTTCTTCTTTGATAATCTACGTCAAGGTGTTGCTACTGTAGATCCATGTGAAGGTACTGTGGCCATCAATAACATCATAGATGATTTTGAATGTCAGCGTAACCGTGAGTATGGTGCAGGCGCTGAACTTATATCAGCTGTCAATAACCCTAAACTTACATCTTCAAATAGCTCTGTAAAAGTAGGATTGTATAAAGATCAGCCAGGTCAACCTTGGTCAGCTTTATGTGCTAATTTCCCAGATGGCATCGACCTAAGTGTGTTCAATCAATTAGAGTTACAAGTATTATCCAAAGCTGTTGTACCCGTACTCTTAAAATTGGAAGGAGGTAGCAGCCCGGCTAAAGAAATATGGTCAGAAGTAAAAACTGCTAATGATTGGTATAGTATTTCTGCAGATTTTTCATCAGAAGCGGCCAATGATCACAAAAGAGTATGTTTCTTCTTCAATGGTGGAGTAGAAACAACAACTGTAGATGATTATTATATAGACAATTTGAAATTGGCGCACGCACCATATAATGGTTGTATTATGAATTTTGATGATGCAGCATTTACATCTTTAAATTGGAGATATTTCCCTAATGACAATTCAGGTGGATTTGAAATGGTAGACAATCCTTCCAAAACAGGAATTAATACTTCCGATAAGGTAGGTAAAGCCATCGAAAAAGCTTCTGGCGAACAACCTTGGCAAGGAATGTTTACAGATTTGGAATCATACATGACTTTCGATAAAAATCTTCAAATCAAAATGAAGGTTTGGAGTCCTAAAGTTGGGGCAATCACGTTAAAAGTTGAAAAACCTTTAATAGAAGGTTTCCCAGGTGGTTCTGGAGACAACACTGTAACCAATACCAAAGCAGGTGAATGGGAAGAATTGACCTTTGATTTTTCAGCATCACCTACACCCATTGACCCAGCAGGAAGATATGCCAGAATTACTTTGATTTGGGATATTGTTAATTTACCAACTGAAGATGTAATTTATTACTTTGATGATATCAGATTGGATGGAGGTGATTGTGGACAAGAGTCAAGTGTATTTGATCCATTAAAATTGGAACAACTTTATGTTTCTCCAAATCCAGTGACAGATGTGTTGCGTATAGACAATGCAGAAGCTCTTCAGTCAACAGACATTATTAATGTATACGGTCAGCGTATCGCAAGAATATCAAACAATCATAATAACCAACAGCATTTAGATGTGTCTAACCTTCCTTCAGGTACCTATATACTTCTTGGATATAATGATAAGCAACAAGCTATAGCTCAAAGCAGATTTGTAAAAATGTAAAATAAATTCGCAGACAATAGATAGGGGACAGTTTTCTTAAGCTGTTCCCCTATTTTATAGTGTTTGTGATTTTGCAAACGGTTTCATCCTATCTTCTAATTTTAATACATTGTCTATGTTACGTGTATTAGTGGCTTTATTTATTTTTTGGAGCATAACTTCCTGTACTTCAAATAGGGAAGTGGTTAAATCTGGTTATTCCAGAAGTGAGCTAAAAAAAAGAACTTTTGATTTCTTTTGGAATGCGATAGACACCAACTATCAGACACTTGATAGGTTTCCCACAAAAACATTTTCCAGTATTGCTGCCACAGGGTTTGGCTTAAGTTCATATATAGTAGGAATTGAAAACAAATATATATCCCGCAGTGAAGGTGCCAAGAGAGTATATCAAACTTTAAAAATTCTTTGGGATTTACCACAGGGACAAGAACCCACTAATGTAAGCGGGTATAAAGGTTTTTTTTACCATTTTCTGACATTAGATAAAGCACATCGTTTTAAGCAAGTAGAGCTGTCTTCTATAGATACTGGCTTGTTGATGGCAGGTATTCTCAGCTGTATGTCATACTTTGACAACGAAAACGACCCAACCGAAAAAGAAATCAGACAACTTGCTGATAATTTGTATAGACGTGTAGATTGGCAATGGATGATGAAACCAAATGGGGTAATGAGTATGGGGTGGCACCCTGAAAAAGGATTTATAGAAAGTCAATGGTCCGGTTATAATGAAGCTATGGTTTTACTGATCATGGCCATGGGCTCTCCTACCTATCCTATAGATGCAAGATCATGGAGCAAGTGGTGTGCCACCTATCCGGTAGACACATTTTACGGTTTCAAAAATGTCCAGTTTGATCCATTGTTTGGACATCAGTATAGTCACGTATGGATTGATTTTCGGGGTATTCAGGACAGTTTTATGAGAGTTCAAAATGATGATTATTTCAGTAATTCCCAAAAAGCAACCTTGTCCAATCGCGCATATTGTATCCAAAATCCAATGAAATGGGAGGGATATCATCATGATCAATGGGGACTCACAGCATGTGATGGACCTATCAATAAAACAGTTAGCATAGGAGACAAGGAAAGACAGTTTTTTGACTATAGAGCCAGAGGTGCTGCTAGTATTCAGATTGTCGATGACGGCACCATTGCACCGACTGCGGCAGGTGGTTCATTCCCATTTACACCCAAAGAATCAGAGGCATGCCTAAAATATATGTGGGAAACCCATTATCCAACCCTTATAGGAGCGTATGGATTTAAAGATGCTTTTAATCTGACCTATAAAGATTCCAAGTATCCTAATGGATGGTTTGACATTGATTATTTAGGTATAGACCAGGGTCCTATTTTATTAATGATAGAAAATCATGAAACCGAGTTGATCTGGAATGTGATGAAAAAAAATCCTTATATCATCAATGGTTTGAAAAAGGCAGGTTTTAAAGGCGGTTGGCTTAAAAAGTAATTTTAACAATCAGAATGAAGAATAACCCGTACATTTGAGTCCAAAAAATACAAAAATAATTTTATGCAAAATAAAGTCTTTTTAATCGGAATTTTTACCTTAATCATTTCATCTGCAGGGTGGTCGCAAAAGACTAAAACCACTCCGCCACCCAATAATTTAAAATATTATCAAAATCTTGGAGCTTCAAATCGGGTAGCCACTTTAATGTCCAAAATGACTATTGATGAAAAAATCGGACAATTAAACCTCATCACTCCAGGCGGAACGGTAACAGGCGAGATCGTCAGCAAAGATGTAGAGTCAAAAATGAAAAATGGTCAGATAGGTGGTATTTTCGGTATTCGTGGAGCAGCAAAAGTAAGACAAGCGCAAGAAATGGCCGTTAAAAACAGTCGACTTGGTATTCCACTTATCGTCGGAATGGATGTTATCCACGGACATCAAACCATTTTCCCCATCCCTTTGGGCATGTCTTGTACCTGGGATATGGATTTAATAGAGCAGTCTGCTAGGATTGCTGCTCGTGAGGCAACTGCTGATGGGCTCATGTGGACTTTTAGTCCAATGGTAGATATCGCACGTGATCCACGATGGGGTAGAATAGCCGAGGGCTCGGGAGAAGATCCATTTTTGGGATCCCAAATCGCAGCAGCTATGGTCAGAGGATATCAAGGAAAAGATCTTTCTGATCCAACCACAATGATGGCATGTGTCAAACATTTTGCATTATACGGTGCTTCAGAAGGTGGGCGTGATTATAATACAGTGGATATGAGTAAAGTGAGAATGTTTAACGAATATTTACCTCCATATCATGCAGCGATCAAAGCTGGAGTTGGGTCGGTGATGACATCCTTTAATGTGGTAGATTATGTACCAGCTTCGGGAAGTAAATTTCTTTTTACAGACGTATTGAGAAAGAAGTGGAAGTTTGACGGATTTGTGGTAACAGATTATACATCTGTAATGGAAATGCAGGAACATGGTACCGGTGATTTTCAAGAGGTATCTCGCCAAGCGCTCAAAGCAAATGTAGATATGGAAATGGTTGGCGAAGGATTTTTGACCACTTTCAAAAAATCATTGACAGAAGGAAAGATTACTCAAAAGGATTTAGATATTGCTTGTTTGCGAATATTGTCAGCCAAAGAAAGATTAGGTATTCTGGATGATCCATACAAATATTTTGATGAGGCCAGAGCCACTAAAGAAATCATGTCAGCAGAAAATAGGGCATTTGCCAGAAAGGCAGCTGCAGCTTCTTTTGTTTTGCTTAAAAATGAAAACAACCTTTTGCCGCTTAAAAAGGATGCTAAAATAGCTTTAGTGGGTCCTTTGGCTGATAGCCGTAGAAATATGCTGGGCACATGGAGCGTATCTGGTGATCATGAAAAGGCAGTGACAGTAATAGAAGGTATTAAGGGCCTTGCCACAAACCCTTCAAATATTATTTACGCAAAGGGAGCCAATATATCAGACGATGCAGCATTTGCTAAACGAGTTAACGTATTTGGAGAAGAAATAGTCATAGACAGTAGGACACCTGATCAAATGATTGTTGAAGCTCTCGATGCCGCTAGTAAATCGGATATCATTGTGGCTGTCATGGGTGAAGCAGCAGATATGTCAGGCGAATCTTCCAGTTTGACAGATATTAGCTTACAACCTTCACAGAAGAGGTTGTTAGCAGCATTAAAAGCAACGGGAAAACCAATCATCATGGTATTATACAATGGAAGGCCTATGACTATAGTTGACGAAATGAGAGATATGAATGCTATACTAGATGTTTGGTTTGGTGGAACAGAAGGTGGAAACGCAGTGGCTGATGTCCTTTTTGGTGATGTCAATCCTTCTGGAAAACTGACCGCTTCATTTCCAGTCAATGTGGGGCAAATACCCGTATATCATAGTATGTTGAATACAGGAAGGCCAAACTTACCTAATTATCCAAAATTCAGAACCAATTATCTCGATGCACCCAATGATCCTTTACTTCCATTTGGTTTTGGGCTATCTTACACTTCATTTGAATATGGAAAACCTAAAATCAGTGCTAATACCATGATAAAGGGCCAAAGCGTTTCTGTGACTGTATCCGTTAAAAATGCAGGTAAAATGGCAGGAAATGAGATTGTCCAGCTTTACATTAGAGATTTGGTGGGAACAATCAGCCGGCCTGTTAAGGAACTAAAAGGTTTTCAAAAAATCTATCTTCAGCCTGGAGAAAGTAAAGAAGTTACCTTTACCATTAATGAAGAATTGTTGAAGTTTTATAATGAAGCTTTGGAGTTTAAGTCAGAACCAGGCGAATTTCAAGTAATGATTGGAACCAATTCCAGAGATGTTCAATCCATAAATTTTGTACTAAAATAATCTATAAATCAATAAGATCATGTTACTTAATAAGTGTTTTAGATTGATAGTTCTTGTTTTACTTTTATTTGTTGCGTCATGGATTGGTGCCCAACACAAGTTAAAAGGAGTCGTAAAAGCCTTGGTAACCAATGAAACATTGATTGGGGCAACCATAGAAGAAAAAGGAACTTCTAATGGTACCATCACAAATGTTGACGGTGAGTATGAAATAAATCTGTCTACAAACAATGCCACTATTGTGGTTAGTTACATTGGATATGAAAATGTAGAAATTCAGGTTAATGGACGAAGTACAATTGACATCAACATGGGCGAATCAGCAGTATTGATAGACCAGGTAGTTGTTGTAGGTTATGGTGTGCAAAAGAAAAGTGATCTCACAGGTGCGGTAAGCAGTCTTAAAGGCAAAGAACTCGAAAGGGTAACAACTCCCAATGTGGAACAAGCCTTACAAGGTAAAATTCCTGGAGTTTACGTAGCACCTACATCAGGCCAACCTGGGGCTGGAGCGGTGATCAGAATCAGAGGTACGGGCACATTAAACAATAGTAATCCACTTTATGTCATAGATGGTATGATCACCGAAGATGCTAGTAGTGTCAATCCCCAGGATGTAGAAAGTATAGAAGTTTTAAAAGATGCTTCTTCTGCTGCTATTTATGGAAGCCGTGGAGCAAATGGGGTTATTTTGATCACCACTAAAAATGGGAAGAAACGGAAAAATGCCCAATTATCATTATCATCATACTATGGTATCCAAGAACCCGTAAGATATATCGAGTTGCTCAATGGAACAGAATTTGCTAGGGCTTATAATCAGTTAAGAGGTACTCAGTTTTATCCTGATCCTACTGTATTTGGCGAGGGTACAGACTGGCAAAGAGAAGTAATGCATTCTGCTCCCATGGCTAATATTCAGTTTGGTGCCAACGGTGCTAGTGATAACATTTCTTACAATTTTAGCGCTAATCTTTTTGATCAGGAAGGTATTCTCAAAAACACTTCTTTTAATAGGGGTGCATTCAGACTCAATACAGAAATGAAACTAAAACCTTGGCTCACGTTGGGAAATAATACGTCTTATTCCATCATCAAAGAACAATTAGGGCCCAATGTCATTAATGCAGCATATAGAATTCCGTCCGTTTTGTCTGTTTATAAAGAAGATGGATCATTTACAGATCCTACATTTTTTGGTTTAGCTTTGGGCAATCCTGCTGCAGATCAGTTTTATCGCAGTAATAAGTTTCGAAATGCTACACAGTTAGTGGGTAACCTATTTGCTGATGTACATTTGTTCAAAAGTCTAAAATTCAGGACTAACTTTGGATATTTTGTGGATGACAAAAAAGAAAGAGAAATTTTACCTGTATTTCAGGTCAGTGCATCACAGTTAAACAGAGAAAACAGTTTAGGAAATCTACGCGAAGGAAATATAAACTGGATTTGGGAGCAAACCTTAAATTACCTTAAAGAATGGGAAGTCCATACTCTTGGGGTATTAGTTGGATATACTGCCGAAGAAAGAAAATTTGAAAAATCAGGGGCAGGCAGGCTTAGTTTTCCGGGAGTATCTGACGAATTATATTATTTGAATGCAGGAAACGACACGACTCAAACCAACTTTGGAGAAGCATCCGACGAAGCTATGGTTTCTTTATTATTCCGAACCAATTATTCATTAAAGGATAAATATTTATTTACAGCGTCATTGAGAGTAGATCGTTCCAGCAGATTTACACCCGATAATCGTACTGGATATTTCCCATCAGCCAGTGTTGGCTGGAATCTGGGCAATGAAGCATTCATTCAAAATCTGAACACCTTTGACAGATTGAAGTTGAGGGTAAGTTATGGTATTTTAGGTAATCAAGCTCTAACCAATCGGTATCCTACATCTGCCATTATCAATAGTGGTCTGAATGCAGTATTGGGTTCAGGTGAAAGCGTCAATCAGGGAGCTACTCAACTATCCATTTCAAATCCAAATCTTAAATGGGAAGTCTCCAATCAAACAGATATAGGATTTGAGGCGGGTTTTCTAAAAGAGCGCCTAAGCTTTGAAATGGATTGGTACCGAAGATATTCTTATGATATTATAGCTGATGTACCTATACCAGCATTTGTAGGTTCGCAGACAAATCCTTTTGTCAATACGGCTGAAGTGCTCAATAGCGGGATCGAGTTGGGGCTCAATTGGAGACAAACAGGTGTTTTTGATTACAACATTGGAGCAAATTTTTCTACGGTGAATAATGAGGTTAAAGCATTGGCACAAGGTAAAAATGAAATTTTTGACGCATTTATCAACGGTGAGCCGGCTACACGAACTACTGTGGGCTTACCAATCGGTGCTTTTTACGGGTATCAGGTTGCAGGAATTTTCCAAAGCGCTGAAGAAATAGCATCAAGTCCTAAATTTGGAAGTGAAAAACCGGGTGATATCAAATATGCTGACACCAACAATGATGGCATACTCGATGCAGAAGACAGAGTTTATTTAGGTAGTCCCATACCCAAGATAACTTATGGTTTTAATGTAGGTGCAGGTTATAAAGGTATCGACTTCAATGCTGACTTTTTGGGTGTTCATGGCAATTTGGTTTTTAATGAAAAAGAAACTTCTAGATTTGCTGTGTATAATTGGGAAAAACGAGTAGCAGATGCATGGACCGTTGATAATCCATCAGACTCTGAGCCAAGGGTCACTAATGGAGGCCATAATTATCGGCCAAGTGATCGATTTTTGCAAGATGGTTCTTTTTTTAGATTGAGGACTTTGAGCCTAGGATATACCCTTCCTACTTCATTGGTTTCTAAGGTGAAAGTTGAATCCTTCCGTATTTTTGTATCAGGAACCAACCTTTGGACCAGACAAACGTTTACAGGTTATAATCCGGAGTTTCCTAATAGTGGAAGTCCTTTCAAGGTAGGTTTTGACAATGGGTCTTATCCAATAGCAAAGTCTTTTCAGGTTGGATTAGAGACTAAGTTTTAATTATTTGTAATAGTATAAAATTTAAGAAATGAAAAATATATTTATTGTAATTATCGTCTTAGTTTTTTCATCTTGCTCTGATGATTTTTTAAACAGAAACCCTAAAGGAAATCTTACTGCGGAGACGTTTTTTGAGAATGAAGAACACGCTGTTTGGGCTACGAATGCTATCTATGCTAACTTCAGGTCTTGGGAATATTGTGGTTTACCTTATTTAGGTGCAACAGACGTCGTCAGTGATGATGCAGACAAAGGCAGTACCGAAAATGACGGACCTTATCTCAAAGAAGTGGATGACTTTCAGTTTGATGCTACCAATCAGACTTTTTCTACTATTTGGAGGGGACATTATCAAACTATCTCTAGAGCGAATATTGCGATCAATCGAGTACCTGACATCAATATGCCAGATGCACTCAAAGAAAGACTCATTGGAGAAGCGAAATTTCTCCGAGCGTTCAATTATTTCAGGTTAGTACAATGGTTTGGAGATATTCCTTTGGTTTTGACGCAACTCACAGATGACCAATATTTTACAACTAAACGAAATGCAAAAGCTGAGATTTATGCGCAGATCGAAAAGGATTTGACCGAGGCAATATCAGTGCTTCCTGAAAAAAGTAAGTACAAATCGGAGGAACTCGGAAGAGCAACTAAAGGTGCCGCCAAAGGAATTCTGGCAAAATTATATATGCTTGACAAAAAATATGATAAAGCACTCACCTTGTGTGAGGAAATCATTAGTAGTGGTGAATATAGCTTAATGCAAAACTACAATCAGATATTTACACAAGCTGGAGAAAATGGACCTGAAAGTATATTTGAAATAGGTTCTGTGGCATTGCAAGCTTCTATAGTGGGTTCTGGAGCTACCCCATTCAATATGGTACAAGGTGTGCGCGGCGTGCCTAATCTAGGATGGGGATTTAACAGGCCAAGCGATGATCTTATTGCCAACTATGAACCTGGTGATCCACGCAGGCAGGCCACTATCATATATGTAGGCGAAGTATTACCTGATGGATCTACTATTGTGCAGGATAATCCTGAGATATTAGATGAGAGATTTAACCAAAAAGCTTGGGTAGGCAAGCATCCTGGTTTGCAAGACAATGGACCAGGAAATATTAGATTGCTTCGTTATGCAGACATTATTTTACTTGCAGCAGAGGCAGCCAATGAGTTGGGCAATGTGACCAAAGCGCTCGAATATGTCAATATGACCCGAAAGAGAGCTCGTGGCACCAATACTTTTATCCTGAAGGATCTTACAATTACCAATAAAGATGCTTTGCGCACCGCTATCAGACGAGAAAGAAGATCAGAGTTAGCTATGGAGCAACACCGATGGTTCGACCTTCAAAGATGGGGCATTCAGAATGAGGTGATGACTAAAGTTGGAAAACCATTCGTGGCCAATAAACATGAACTTTTTCCATTACCACAAACAGAAATAGATTTAGGTGGTGGCAGTTTGAGTCAGAATCCAGGCTATTGATTTCTAATGATTCATTTCCAATAACGAATTACTAATAGGTTCATGATTAGATTTTTGATTTTTGTGTTTGTTCCTTTCTTATTGACAGGACAAAATATTCGTATCATCCAATCTGGTACCTACGAACGACATACTGAGCTCAAATGGGAAACACAAAATCTAACCACAGCGGAGTATTTCCGAATCATGCGATCATCAGACAATAATAATTTTTTCCCTGTTAAAACGGTGACGACAACAACATACATGGATTTTAGTCCTGTGAATAGGTTAGATACCTTTTACTATTATGTCGAAGCTTTATCCGGACTCAATCAGTCATTGGCTGTATCGGACACCATAAAGGCATCAGAGTACAAAATGTCCGATGAGCAGCTTATGGATATGGTACAGCGATATACTTTCAGGTATTTTTGGGATGAAGCGCATCCCATATCAGGCATGGCGCGAGAAAGAAACAAAAGCGTTGATATCGTCACTACAGGTGGATCTGGCTTTGGTATTATGGGGATTTTGGTAGGGATAGAAAATGGATATATCTCCCGTACTGAAGGAGCCAACAGAATCGTAAAAATCATTAGTTTCCTTCAGTTTGCTGAAAAATTTCATGGGGTTTTTCCTCATTGGATGAATGGGCGTACAGGGAAAGTAGTGCCCTTTAGTCAGTTTGATAACGGAGGAGATTTGGTAGAGACCGCTTTTATGATGCAAGGGCTGTTGGCAGCACGTCAGTTTTTTGATGGGGACAATAATACTGAAAAAGCTATCAGACAGATCATTACTAAACTGTATGAAGATGTCGAATGGGATTGGTATACCAAAAACAATTCTGGAGTATTGTATTGGCATTGGTCCCCAAATTTTGGCTGGCAGATGAATTTTCCCTTAAGAGGATACAACGAAGCTCTGATTGTTTATTTGCTAGCTATTGCATCACCTACGCATGCTATACCCGCTAGTTATTATCATTCAGGATGGGCTGCGGCCAATAATTATAAAAATGGCAATACCTGGTTTGGACACAAGCTTTTTGTGGGTCCTGCCTATGGTGGTCCTTTGTTTTTTGCACATTATTCATTTTTGGGCTTTGACCCAAAAGGTATCAAAGATAAGTATACCAACTATTTTGACAACAATAGAAATCATACGCTAATAAATCGTGGATGGTGTATTTTTAATCCACTCAAACATAAAAAGTATAGTGAAAATTGCTGGGGACTGACTGCATCAGACAATCCATTTGGATATCTAGCCCACGAGCCCGGAAGTAGGGACAATGGCACCATAGCTCCTACAGCCGCTTTGTCTTCCATGCCTTACACACCAAAAGAAAGTATGGCTGCGCTACGCTGTTTTTATTTTGATGAAGGCGAAAGATTATTTGGACCTAATGGATTCTATGATGCGTTCAATGGCAATCAAAATTGGGTAGCAGACTCTTATTTGGCCATAGACCAAGGACCTATTTTGGCCATGATTCAAAACCATAGAACTGAGCTCCTGTGGAAGATGTTTATGAAAAATCCGGAGATTAAACCCGCTTTGGATGCCATTGGTTTTGTACCAGACAATACATCTTCTACTGAGACAATAAAAGAAGATTCTTGGACCATCTCTCCCAATCCGGCTTCCAATTTTTTGACATTGACTTTTGGGGAAAGGTTGCCTTATCGTGTGACTATCAGTGATATCACTGGTAAGATGTATTTAAGTGTGTCCGAAAATATTACCCAAAAGATGTCATTGCCTGTAGAACTATTAGTAAAAGGTGTGTATATTATTACTTTAGATTTTAAAGGTCTGGGGACTAGCTCAAAGCTTCTTGTGAAAAATTTTTAAGAAAAACCTGATTTTTTATTTTGTGATTGAAGAAGAGTTAAAGAACTCTTTTATATTTGCTTTCAAAATAAAACCAAAACTCTCATAATTATGAAATTTGCATTGGTTCGAGTTTTATTAACTAGCCTAATAGTCAATGTTGTTTTTGGAATTCCATTAGGAATTTTAATAAACTTCTTCCCTACAATACCAACATGGTTAATTTTTGCAGTATCAATAATTGGTATTCCATCATTTTGTTACTTTTTATATATAAAATATCTACATAAAGAAGCATCTTATAGTCAAAGTGCTAATTTTATTAAAAGAAATAAAATTTCTATATGTGTTGGGATTTTATTAGCTTCTTGGTTTACTAGTTTCTTTATTCTGAGCTCCTTAAATTGTAGCTTGATGATTGATAACGGTACCATAAAAACTGCTAAAATCGAATACTATAGTCGGACAAAGGATTTTATAATTACTGAAATTCTTTCAGATAGTTCACAAAACATAATTTTACCAAAAGGAGAGAATATTATCATAGTAAACGGAAAGAAAAAACTTATCCATCTAGATCCCAAAGGGCAAAAGTATATCTTCAATATTGATAAAATAAATAATTATAAACTATTTGAAATTGAGTATGGGAAAAATGCAGAATATCCAAGAGAATTGGAAAGTTACTTTTCCACTGAATTTTTTAAAGTTTCGGCAGATTATTTTTTTGACGCTCCAGAGTCTATAAGATCACAAAGAGGTAGGACAGTAAAGAAGACGGTATTAATGAGATTCAATAATACGAATAAAGAAGTCGAAGATCAAACAGAGTAATTGATTTAAAAATATGATCATTTAAACCTACTCCACAATCTGCAACTTAGCAAATTGGAGCATGATTCGTTTTTCTGGCGTGTCATTTAGTCCATCAAATAAAATAGTAGCAACTAGACGGTCGTCTACAGCAAGTACCTTGCCCTGACCAAATTTGAGGTGAATGACTTCCATTCCTGGCTTGATATCGTTGGGATTGGCTGCGACGAAATCGTCAGGATTTACTGAGATCATAGGTTTTTTAGAACCTAGCGGTTTGAAATTGCCCAAAATCTTAGGTTCTGGAAATTCTGGTTTTTTGGTGATCGATATAATAGAATCCAGATTGTTTTCAGAGATTTCTTCTAAAAATCTGCTGGGATCATTGTATCTCATCTGTCCATATTGATACCTGCTGTGTGCAAACGTGAGACAAAGATGCTCTTCTGCACGTGTGATAGCTACATAAAAAAGTCGTCTCTCTTCGTCCACATCATTAGAATCTTGCAGTGCCATATAGCTAGGAAACAGATTTTCTTCTAGACCTACTACAAAAACAGATTTAAATTCCAAGCCTTTTGCTGAGTGCACAGACATCAGCGTGACATTATCGGGGTTTTCTTCCTTTTGGTCCGCATCTGTCATGAGTGAGATGGTTTGCAAATAGGCAGAAAGACTCCTATCTGTAGACCCTTCTTCGCCTACCTGTATTTCGTCATCTTGCACAAACTCTTGGATACCATCCAATAACGAAACAATATTTTCAATCCTTCCTAAACCTTCTGGAGATTTATCTTCTTTGAGGAGCTTTTCGATACCACTGTTTCTATAAATATAATCGGCCAATTCATAAGCATTGGACTTGGCTACTTTAGATTTAAAGGCATGAATGAGTTGTACAAACTCACCGATATTCTTACGTGAACGGTTATTAAAATCTATTTTAGTGAGTACCTCCCACATACTCATATCATTATCATCAGCAAGTTGGGATATTTGCTCAATAGTACTCTCACCGATACCGCGACGTGGATAGTTGATAACTCTTTTTAGGGCTTCATCATCTTTATCATTGATTGTGATACGCATGTAGGCAATCAAATCTTTGATCTCTTTACGAGAATAAAAAGACAAACCACCATAAACGCGGTACGTGATACCATATTTGCGAAGTTGCTCTTCAAAAATCCTAGACTGACCATTGGTACGATACAAAATAGCTATATCTTTATTAGCAAGATTAAATCTGTTTTTTTGCTCAATGATCGTATCAGCTACACGTTTTCCTTCTTCTGTTTCGGTCATCGTTTTGACCAATTTGATTTTGTGCCCCAAGTCTCTGTCGGTCCAGATTTTTTTCTGAATCTGTCTTTTGTTGTGTGTGATGACTTCATTGGCGGCGCCTACAATAAACTGTGTAGACCTGTAATTTTGCTCAAGCTTAAAAGTGCGAAGTTCAGAGAAATCATTTTCGAATTGCAATATATTTTCAATCGTCGCTCCTCGGAATGAATAAATACTTTGGGCATCATCGCCTACGATACATATATTGTGATTACTGCCCGGATAAACGGAGAGTAATTTTAAAATTTCGTATTGCAAGTAGTTGGTATCCTGAAACTCATCTACCATAAGATATTGAAACTGTCTTTGGTATTTTTCACGGATATTATCAGGGTTTTGGTACAAAAGTCGGAACATTTGCAGCAGAAGATCGTCAAAATCCATAGCTCCTGCTCTCATGCATTTAGCTGCATATTTTTCATAGATGACATGAATGAGCGGCCTTCTGTTCATACGATCATAGGCCATAAGCTCATCATTGGCCACATAAGCTTTGGGTGTGATGAGATTACTTTTGGCTGCAGATATTCTACCTCTGACTACGCCAGGAGCATATACTTTTTTATCCAGATTCATTTGTGTGATGATTTCGCTGATGACACTCTTAGTATCGTCAGTATCATATATGGTGAAATCATTGGGATATCCGATGCGATGTGCTTCCACCCTGAGGATACGTGCAAAAAGCGAGTGAAAAGTACCTGCCCAAACGCGCTGTGCTTTTGGTCCTACCACGCGCTCTATCCTATCTTTCATCTCTCTCGCTGCTTTATTGGTAAATGTAAGCGCGAGTATCTGACCAGGTGGTACCCCAGAATGTATCATGTGAGCTATCCGATAAGTAAGCACTCGTGTTTTGCCTGACCCAGGACCGGCAATGACCATTACAGGGCCTTCGATACACGATGCGGCCTGCCTTTGGATATCATTGAGCTCGTCTAAATATGAATAACCTACTTCTTGCATATGGGTGCAAAGGTCAGGAATTTTACTTAAATAAGTATATAAAGATATTAAAGTTTTTTATTTAATGATTTATAGAAATAAAAAAGCGGAAGAAATAAATTTTTATTTTTCCGCTTTATTTAAAATTTTTCTATTCGATAAATATTACGAACTACTGCTTTTGTCAAGTGATTCCTTTTCCTTTCTTTCTGACGGTTTCACTTTTTCGTTTCTATTGGCTTTTCTGGCTGCTTTGTCAATTTGCTTTTGACCTCTTCTAGCTTTTTTGTTTTCTTCGTTTCGGCCTTTTCTAATTTCCTTGTCAGCACCCTTTTGGCCTTTTTTGACTTCCTTGTTTGCTTCGTTTTGACCTTTTTTGGTTACTTTATCAGCTTCTTTTTCTGCTTTTCTGGCTTCGATCTGTGCTTTATCTTTGCCTTGTGATTGTGCATTTGAAGACACTGATAAGCCAAAGCAGAAAATGCTGAGAATAAAAATTGAAAATTTCATGATAAATATTTTTTGTTTGTTATGAAATGTATTTACAGTATTATAGACATGTATAAAAGTAAAAGATAACAAATAAACTAAATTTTAACAAAAAATTAATGAGTTTTGGGTCAAAATCACAACGTTCTAAATAAAGATTCCGCCTTCTTCTTCTTCAGATTCTTTTTCCTCTTTGGCCTTTATTTTAGCTTCCATCTCTTCTAGTTTTGCCGCTGCTTTATCGGCTTTTTCTGTAGCTTTTTCAACTGCTTTTTGGGCTTTATCTCTATTTTTATTGGCCACAGCCAAAGCTTTTTCTGCATTAAGCATAGCGGTGCGTGCATTGGCTTTTTTGCCTTCATCATAGTCGGCATTTGCTTTTTCTAACTTTTTTTCTGCAACTTCTACAGCTTTTTCAGCTTTTTGTAACTCTTTTTCGGCTACTTTAATTTCTTTTTCGGCCATTTTAAGCTTAGCTTCTGGCGATTGTGCTGCTATATTTTGTGATGTAAAAAGTATTAAAAACATACCAACTACAACTAAAATGGACTGCTTCATAAATATTTAATTTAATAGGTTAATAAAAAATAATAAAACGACAAATATATACAATATACTGATAAACGTGTTTTTTGTTGTAAAAGTATCACTATAGATAAAAAACTACTTTTTCACTTCCGGTGGTATCAAATAATACAAAACCGGTGTTACTAATCTACTCAGTAAAGTACTACTAATCAGTCCACCAATTAAAACAATGGCTAAAGGACTAATTAGCGGAGAATTTTCTAACACCAAAGGCGTAAGCCCACCTATAGCCGTCATAGATGTCAGGAGTATAGGTAAAAATCTGGTTTCAGCACCATCCATGACTGCTTCATATAGACCTGCTCCTTGTTCGCGAAGGCCATTGGTATAATCTACCATCAGTATAGAGTTTTTGATTTCGATGCCCATCAAAGCAATAATACCTACAGTCGCTACAAATGATAAAGACTCACCAGCAACATAAAGTGCCAATAAAGCTCCGATGATACCCATTGGTATAACGCTGAGTACAATAATGGTAGACTTAAATGTACGAAATTCTAAAATCAGAATGGCTAATAATCCAAAAACGGTAAGAATAATGATCGTTCCCAATCCTCCGAAGGATTCTTGTTGTGATTCTCGTTCACCTGCTGCTACAACTCGGTATCCCTCAGGCAAGACGATTTGTGTAGATATATCGGTGAGGATATCATCCGTAAGCTGATTTACATTGGTACCATTTTCTGCAAAACAACTGACTAAGGCATATCTTTCTTTATTGAAATGCCTAATGATGGAAGCAGATGGTTGTAATGATAAGGTGGCAATATTCTTAAGTGGAACCAAAGCACCACTCATAGAAGTAATGTAAACTTTATCAAACATTTCCAGAGCGTTTTCTGAATTTTGAGACAATGAGATTTTCATTTTGAACTCATCACCTTCATTATTGCTGATGGCACCAATGTCTAGGCCTGCAATGGCTAGCCTTACTGTTTTTGCTATTTCAGCGCTGTTGATGCCATAGACACCAGCTTTTTTGTGATCTACTTCTACGATGACATCTGATTTTACGTATTTCAAGTCATTGCGAACATACATGGTTCCTTTTCTTGCTTTTACAAGCTTTTCTATTTTGGCACTCAATTGATCTAAGGTATCCAAATTACTACCCAGGATGCGCATTTCTACAGGTGCTGTGATCGGCGGACCTTGTTGAAACCTTTTTACTTCAATTCTTACTCCGGGTATGTCTGCAAGTTCTTTTCTGGCCTTATCTGCAAATTTGATGATTTCAGGTACTTTGGTTTTTGAATCCAGATAAACAATGATCTGCCCAAAATTAGAAGAGTTTTGTCGCTGAAACTCATTATAATATATTCTCGGATTACCTTTACCTGCATTGGCACTGATATGATCTATCTCAGGAAATGTAAGCAGTTTTTGCTCTATTTTATGGACTACTTTGTCAGTATATATCAAATTTGATCCAGGCTCTGTCTCTATATCAATTGTAACTATGGGTTTTTCAGACTCTGGAAACAAGCTAAAACCTAAAACGGGTACTAATAGAAGTGATAACATGAATATACTAGCGGCAATAGCCAAAGTAATCAGTTTGTGGTTCATACACCACTCCAGTAATCTTTGATATGGATTATTTACATACTTTTTAAAAGCATTAAAGAAGAAATTACCATCGCCGGTAGCTGCGTTTTCATGTGCTTTCAAAAGGATAGATGATAAAAATGGTATAATGGTTACCGAAACAAATAATGAAGCCAATACCGTCAGCATGACAGCCATAGGCAATGAACGGATAAAGTCACCAGAGCCTTCGGGAAGATTGGCCAACGGTAAAAAGGCCAGTAATAATGTGGCTGTACATCCCAATATGGCCACCATAATGTGATTGGTAGCAGATACAGCTGCTTCACGTGCTGAAATACCTTTGCGCATGTATCTTTCTATGTTTTCAACTACGACGATACTATCATCTACTAAAAGCCCCAAGGCAACTACCATTCCTACGATACTTAACTGGTTGAGTGTATATCCAAGTACATCCAACATAAATAACCCTATGCTTAATGATAGTGGAATGGAAATCATCACTACTACTGACGCCCGCGTACCTAAAGGTAACAAAGTAAGTAAAACCAAAAATATAGCAATAGCAAAGTCCCGACCCAATCCTGATAGTCTGAGTTTGACTCCTTTTTCTTGGTCAAAAGCATTTTCCAAAGTGATGCCTTCGGGCAATTTTTCTTTAAAATTTGTTAAAACCACCTCCAAATCTTTTCGTACAGAAATAATATTTCTTTTATCTTTCATGGCGGTATTTATCCATATAGCTCTTCTATTGTTGTGTCTGGCGATATGGTCAGCGGATTCATTTTTGTAATATACTTCAGCTATTTGAGACAGGTTTACGGTTTTGCCTTGTGGAGTTACCTGTACAATAGTAGATTCAATATCATCAATATTCTTGAGTTCAGAGGTAGTCTTAATATTATATTTTTTTCTTCCCAAATCAATGTCGCCACCTGGAATGTTGATATTATTAGCTTGGATGAGACCGATTACTTGATTAAGTCCAAGCTGCATGGCAGCCATTTTATCTAAGTCAAGATCAATATGAATTTCTTTCTCAGGTGAAGCTTGTATCTCTACCCATTTGATATCTTTGATTCTTTCTATATCTTTTTCGAGACTTTCCGCATATCTATTCATCACTTCCATCGTAGCGGTATCGGAGACCAAAGCTGATTGTAAAATGACCACATCACTTGATGCAGCCCTTTTGATATCTAGGAGTACAATACCATCAGGCAAGTCAGGTCTTATTTTGTTAATTTCTCGTATAACATCATTGTTTTTGGTTTCTACATCGACCCCGAAATTAAACTCAGCCAACATAACGATAAGACCATCATTGATTGTAGTATTGATTTTTTTGACATCTGTAAGCTGGTATAATTCCTCTTCTATAGGGTCGGCTATTAGTTTTTCCATGTCTGTGGGATTGGTACCCGGATATACTACTACTATAGAAAATATAGGCGCACCAAAAGGTGGATCCTCACCCCTCGGCATATTTAATAGAGCGTTGATGCCCAAAACCATTACGGCAGCAAATATGACTAAGGTAAATTGCCAATTTTTTACAAAAAATTTATTGAATCCCATATTGATATTTTTGATCTGGTAATCTAGTGATCAGTGATTTGTTAATTAACTTTAAAATCGTTCAAGTCATTTGTCATTTAAGGTGTTCTTTGTTCAAATCACTCAAATCAGTACTTAATATTATCTCCGTCTTCTAAGTACATTGCACCTATAGTGACCACATTTGATATTCCTTCCAAACCAGAAGCTACCGCAACTTTATCGCCCAACAGCTTTGAAATTCTAATGTTGGTAAGTTTGGCTTTTCCATCTTGTGCAGTAAAAACCGTGGCAGATTGGCCATTTGATTTGACTAATGCTTCTACTGGGATCACAGTAAACTTTTCTTTGCGGTCAGAGGTGATGGAGATGTTAGCGATTAAGCCCGCTGCAAGATTTTTGGGTTTATCAATAAATCGAATATTGACATCAAAAGTACCACTGGTATTGCCTCCTACAGATGATTTTTCTGAGATCAACCCCTTAAAAACCTGGCCAGGATAGGCGTCCAGCATAATATTTACTTTGTCATTTTCATTAGTTCTAGCCCAATCTCTGTCTGTAAGGCCTGACTTTATGATCCAATCTTTATTTCCAACACCCAAGATAGCAAATATAGGGTTTCCTGGGCCAGTCACTTCACCGGAGTGCATGATTTGTTTTATGATTTTGCCAGCTATAGGTGATCTTACTACAGAGTGCTTTTGGTTGAAGCTTGCGATTTCAGAAGTTCTCTTGGCCATTTCATATGCTGTGTTTACGTTTTGAAATTGCTCCAGGGTAGCCACACTATCTTTAAAAAGATTGTTGACCCTGTTTTTGTCTCTTAATGCCTTTTGCAACCCTTCTTCAGCTTGTTTTACTTGGGCATTGATTTCTTCCATTTCGAGGGTTGCAAGGAGTTGGCCTTTAGTGACTAAATCACCTTCTTTTACAAAAGTTTTACTGATAATACCACCGGTTTTAAATGATGGTCTAGCTTCAGATTCGCTCATGACAATGCCTAGCACTTTTATATTTTCGGATTCCTGTATGGTTTCTATTTCATGTATCTTTACTTGACTTACTGTTTCTTTAGGTTTTGAAGAGGTGGGTTCTTGCTCAGATTTACAAGCAAAAAAGCAAATACCTGTGAGTGCGATGATAATGGTAATGAACTTCATTATTTTTGATTTTATGATTTATTTATTTAATTAATGGGAAAAATGGCTGTTGCATAGATATATTCAGACCATTTTATCCACGCATTATTTTTTGCCAGTAGGTGTTGAAGTTTGATTTGTGTCAGTTGGGTTTGAGCATCGATCAACTCTATATATCCGGCACTTCCTTCTTTATATTTTACAAAAACTTCATTGTATATTTTTTGTGTTGCTTTGATTCTAGCCTGAAAAACTTCGGCTTGGATGATGGCAGTATTGAAGTTTTCAAAGGCTACATCTTGCTGTAGTTTGATTTGATTTTCTACTTGATTATAGATAGATTCAGTTGCCATTATATCGGCTTTTGCAGCTTGTTTCCGATGATTATGCTTTTTATTATCATAAATATTCATGTCTATATTGATACCAAAAAGGGCATAAGGCTGCCACCCAAAGTCAAAATCTTGACTTCCTGCATCCAATTGAGCACCTATCTTTGGATAGTAATAATTGTCTTCTTTTTCAATGCTCAAGGATTGCATTTTGACAGCTTGTTTTAGCTGCATCAATTCTTCTCTTTCATTCAAGCCTGTGATAGGTACCAATGGTAAATCCTTTATGCCATCTACTTTAGCAATTTCAGACGCTTCATCTATACCCAAAATATATCTAAGATAGGCCGCGGCATTTTTTTGATTGCCCAGTGCTTCTGTTTTTTGAGACAATAGCTCGGCAGATTGGTTTTCTAACCGTGACATGGCAGTCGGCAAGGCTATGCCATTTCTGATCATACTTTGAGTACTCCTTTTAGCTTCTTGTAGCAATGTATCCGCAGACATGTAAATATCTATGGCATTTTGGGACATCACATACTGAATATAAGCTTGCATGGTTTGTTTGCTAACCAAACGCTTGAAAGCTTTGATTTCCAGGTTTTTTTGTTCCAACATTTCCATTTTGAGTTTTTTGTTGATAGCCAAATCCGGATAATAGATGGCTTGAGTTACTCGAAAACGTGCATCATAAAAATTATTAGGCAAAAACTGTTCGTTGACATTTTCTATTTGTGGAAAGGCATTGGATAGGGTCAGTTGGTTTAGCGTGCTATAAACTGGATTGAGCAAATCTCCTACGGGAAAGGCAATGCTTCTTCCGCCTGCTGCCAAGGTATATTGAATACCAAATTTTACATCAGGGCCGTACATAGCTTTAGCTTCAAGCAAGGATTTTGTTGCACTTTCTAGTTGGAAGTTTTTGGCTTTTAGCTCATGATTATTTTCCCATGCTATACTGACCAATGGTGAAAAGTCCTGAGCTCTTGCAATATTTACTAACAAAGTGAGAATTAATATTTTAATGTTTGTGGACATAACAAGTTGTTTTTTATAATTGATGTCGGATTATTTTTAGATTAAAACTATTTTCTAAAAACAGTATGAATAATAGCATCCAAAGTTTTGGTTATCAATGCTGAACTGTTATTTCTCTGTATAATTTCTAGTCTTTCTGTGAGGTACAGATTGACCAAACCATGTACACTACTCCAAAGATGTAATGCTAAAATATTTTCTTCAATATTTTTTATCTCCAGTTTTTTTAGTGCTTCTTGACAAGTTTGGGTAAGAAAAGCAAACATAGCCATACCTTGATCCCAGTCTTCACAACATTTTTCGATATGCTTCATAGGTTTGTCAGAATTGAACATAAGTTCGTACCAATCCTTGTTTTCTAACCCAAATCTGATATAAGCATGACCGATGCTATGTATTCTTTTTACTGGATCAATCTCAGCATAGGCAGTTTTCATATATTCATTCATCACCCCAAATCCCATCTCCATCAATTCGTGCAAAATAGCATCTTTATCAGGAAAATAAAGGTAGATAGTCGCTGGACTATACTCTATTTCATCGGCTATTTTCCTTATGGATAGGCCATCTTGACCTTGTGCCAACAAAATTTTTTGTGCAGCATCTAGAATTAAATTTTTCAATTCCATCTTTTCCCGCTCTTTGCGCTCTGTAAGCCCCATATTGTTTATTTTAAATAACAACGCAAAGTTAATAAACACTGTTTAGTAAATGATCAACGTATAGATTAACGTGTCTTTTTTTTCGACGAAAAACATTAAATTGTCAATCAGGCAAAAAAAACTCTAAATATTTTATAATCCAGTGAATAAAAAAGTTAAAAAAATCAAAATATATTTGAAAATGGAACTATTTTTGCTTTATCAATGTATTCACATAGTATTTATAAATACATCATATTACATGGTCATAAAGAAAACATATTATTTATCAAATCATCATAGGCAGTCTCCTTTGTCTAGATGCATATGTTTTCTGGATTTAGCTACAAATTTTGCTCCATCAGTCTTAGGGCATAGGCGCGTCTAGTACTACTCTTCCATTTTTGTTTTATTGCTTACCACTAGCAATATCTTTTTTCAAGCCACTTATTTTATTTTTTCATTTTCAAACCGTTTTATAAAAATGGCTGATAATCCAAGTGATATATTGATATTAGAAGCAAATAGTACTCATACGAAGTACAGTTTGCAGATTTGTGAGGAAATGGAATCCTCAGCAAAAATTAGAGGTACAGGCATCGCTAAAAGAAGCCCTGAGTACCTTTCCAAAAAAATGGAAGAGGGTAAAGCGGTCATAGCTATCACTAAAGATGGTACGTGGGCTGGCTTTTGTTATATAGAGACTTGGGAAGGGGATTATGTAGCCAATTCTGGACTTATAGTCTCTCCTGAGTTTAGAAAAACAGGTATAGCTAAAGGTATCAAACAAAAGATATTTGATATGTCCAGAAGGAAGTATCCCAATGCAAAATTGTTTGGTTTGACTACAGGACTAGCTGTCATGAAAATCAATAGCGACTTAGGCTACGAACCCGTTACTTACAGTGAATTGACTCAAGATGAGACTTTCTGGCAAGGATGCAAGAGTTGTGTAAACTTTGATATACTCACTGCCAAAGAGCGCAAAAACTGCCTTTGCACGGCGATGCTTTATGACCCGAAAGATCATCCACCTGTGGAAGAAGTTAAAAACGATTTTGAAGAAAATGCTCCAGTTTATGAGCGTTTTATGAAAATCAAAAAATTTAAGTACTTGAATGAACTTTTGGGACTAACCAAAGAAAAGTCAAAGTTCAGTAAAGTATTTGCATCATTAATGGCAAACATCTTTTAATTTATATAAAAGCATGAATAAAAAATCAATTGTTCTAGGATTTAGTGGTGGATTAGATACCACGTATTGTGTTAAATATTTGACCGATGAGCTGGGATATGACGTTCATACGGTGACGGTCAATACAGGTGGATTTGATGACGCCGAACTAGATAAAATCACCCAACATGCCTATAATCTTGGTGTAAAATCACATACCAATATAAATGCAATCCGCTCTTATTACGATGATATCGTAAAGTTTTTGATTTATGGCAACGTATTGAAAAATAATACTTATCCACTGAGTGTAAGTGCTGAGCGACTTAGTCAAGCCATGCATATTGCAAAGCACGCTATATCTTTAGGTACTCATGTAATGGCTCATGGAAGCACGGGAGCGGGCAATGATCAAGTAAGATTTGACTTGATCCTTCGCATGATGATACCCAATGTAGAGATATTGACTCCGATCAGAGACTTGAAACTCAGCAGACAAGAGGAGATCGATTATCTCCAAAATAAAAGTGTACATATAGACACTAAAAAAGCCGCTTACTCTATCAATAAAGGACTGTGGGGCACTAGTATAGGTGGCAAAGAAACGCTTACTTCCAATGGTATGCTACCTGAAGATGCTTGGCCTTCTCAGATGACTGCTACTAAAAACATGGATTTGACCTTACATTTTGAGCAAGGAAATCTCAAAGGAATCGATGATCAGACTTTTGAGCATCCAACAGACGCTATATTACATTTACAGCATCTTGCATCACCTTATGCTTTAGGCAGAGATATACACGTGGGAGATACGATCATAGGTATCAAGGGTAGAGTCGGATTTGAAGCCGCAGCGCCAATGGTAATCATCAAAGCGCACCATGCTTTAGAAAAACATGTATTGACCAAATGGCAGCTGAGCTGGAAAGATCAATTGGCTCAGTTTTATGGAAACTGGATGCACGAAGGACAAATCCTAGATCCAATAATGAGAGATATCGAAGCATTTTTGACCAATTCTCAAAAGATGGTTACTGGTAAGGTTTTTGTTTGTCTCATGCCATACCGATTTGTAGTGACAGGAATTGTATCTGATCATGATCTGATGAGCAGTAAGTTTGGCTCGTACGGTGAGATGAACAATACTTGGACCGGAGAAGACGTAAGAGGATTTACCAAAATATTTGGAAATCAAACGTCCATATTTCATTTAGTCAATGAGATAAAATACTCTTAATATGATCAAAGCAGGAATCATGGGTAGCGCTGGATATACAGGTGGAGAATTGATTAGACTTTTGATCGATCATTCAGAAGTAGATTTCGTATTTGCGCAAAGCAAAAGCAATGCGGGTAGTAAGATTTATTCAGTGCATCAAGACTTATTTGGTACTTGTGAAATGACTTTTAGTCAAGGTATAGATAAGGATGTCGATGTTGTTTTCTTATGTACAAGCCATGGTGAAAGTCGACAAACACTTTCAGAATTGGACTTGCATAAGGATACGAAAATTATAGATTTGTCCAATGATTTTAGACTTGCAGCTACATCTAACTTTCAAGATAAGGATTTTGTTTATGGCCTTCCTGAAATCAACCGTGACGCTATAAAAAACAGCAATGCAGTAGCAAATCCGGGTTGTTTTGCAACGTCCATACAGCTAGCCATCATACCCTTATTAAAAAATGGGCATGAAGCAGACTTTTACACTACGGCTATCACGGGATCTACTGGAGCGGGACAGTCTTTGTCAGCAACGTCACATTTTTCATGGCGAACCAATAATATACAACCGTACAAAACGCTATCTCATCAACATCTCGATGAGATCAATCAGACCATACATCAAGTAGGAAATAGTCAGCAAAAACCTAATTTGAATTTTGTGCCTTGGAGAGGAGATTTTGCAAGAGGGATTTTAGCCAGTATACAGACAACATCATCCATAAGTATAGATGATTTGTACGCGATTTACTTGGATTGTTACCAAGAAGAGTCTTTTACTTTTGTGTCTAAGGATATGCTACATCTTAAGCAAGTAGTCAATACTAACAAATGTATTATTCATATCGAAAAAGTAGGTGATCAAGTCGTAATCCACTCTGTGATAGATAACTTACTCAAAGGTGCAGTTGGCCAAGCGGTTCAGAACATGAATATCATGTTTGGGTTGGGCGAAAAAACGGGATTATCACTTAAAGCTTTAGCATTTTAAATATCAGTTTAATACATGGAATTATTTGACGTTTATAGTATCAATCAGATTAATATCAATAAAGCCAAAGGGTCTTACGTTTGGGATGATCTTGGAAATCAATATCTAGATATGTACGGTGGTCATGCGGTCGTTAGCATTGGTCACTTGCACGATCATTGGCAAAAAGCGATATCTGATCAGCTACAAAATATTGCTTTTTATAGCAACTCAGTCATCATCCCGATGCAGCAAAAACTTGCAGAATTGTTGGGTCGAGTCTGTGGTAAACATGATTTTCGTCTTTTTCTGTGTAATTCTGGGGCAGAAGCCAATGAAAATGCCATAAAACTAGCATCGTTTCATAACCAACGCAAAAAAGTGGTTGCTTTTAGTGGCGGCTTTCATGGTAGAACTTCATTAGCTGTTGCATGTACGGACAATCCATCGATCATTGCACCTGCAAACGAAACAGAAAACGTCATCAAACTTCCGTTTAACGATATAGAATCACTTCAGAATTGTTTTAAAACATACGGTAATGAGATATCGTCCGTCATCGTGGAAGGCATACAAGGAGTAGGAGGCATCATAGAAGCTGATATCGCATTTTTGCTAGCCATCAGATCGCTTTGTGACCAGTATAATGCTGTTTATATAGCTGATAGTGTACAGTGTGGATATGGTCGTACTGGACAGTTTTTTGCTCATGATATAGCTGGTGTATCTGCTGATATTTATACGATGGCCAAAGGAATGGGCAATGGATTTCCAATGGGAGGAATCATCTGTGCTCCAAAATTTGAAGCACGAAAAGGTATGCTAGGTACTACTTTTGGTGGAAATCATCTGGCTTGTGTGGCTGCTATTTCGGTATTGGAAGTCATAGAAAAGGAAAACTTACTCACCAATGCTCAGACTGAAGGAGATTTTCTAATACAAGGATTAAAAGCATTGCCACAAGTAAAAACCATCAGAGGACGAGGATTGATGATCGGTTTTGAGATGATAGATGCTCATAGCAATCTTAAGAAAGAGCTATTGGAAAAATTCAGAATATTTACTGGAGAAGCCAAAAATAATGTGATCCGATTACTTCCATCTTTGGCGATAAGCCGAAAAGACTGCCAACAATTTTTAACATCTGTTCAGACATTAATCGATAATAAATAATATGCTAAACTTTGTTTCTACCCATGATGTGGCTAATATCAAAAGTCTAGTGCAAAAAGGGATTTTTTATAAGCAAAATCCACTTGTAGATCACAATATAGGCGAAGGAAAAAGGATGGGTTTGTTATTTATGAATCCAAGCCTACGCACTAGGATTAGTACCCAAATAGCAGCTGAAAACCTAGGTATGCAGACCTACGTGCTCAATGTAGGTAAGGATAATTGGCAGTTAGAGTTTGAAGATGGTGCAATCATGGATGGAGCAACCGTTGAGCACATCAAAGACGCCGCACCTATCTTGGGCGAGTACTTTGACTTGATCGGTTTGAGAACATTTCCTGGCTTAGTGGACAAGGCTGTAGATTATAGTGAACACATCATCAAAAGTCTTCAAAAATACGCTCATAAGCCAGTCGTAAGTCTTGAAAGTGCTACGTTGCACCCATTGCAAAGTCTGGCTGATATTATTAGTATTCAAGAAACTTTTAAAGAGAAAAGAAAGCCAAAAATTGTACTTACTTGGGCACCACATATCAAACCCATACCACAATGTGTAGCCAATAGTTTTGCACAATGGGTAAATGCATGGAGCGAATCAGATTTTGTAATTACCCACCCAGAAGGGTTTGAATTGAACACAGCTTATACCGATGGTGCTATGATAGAGTATGATCAAGAAAAAGCACTCCAAGATGCCGATTTTGTATACATAAAGAACTGGAGTAGTTATCAGGATTATGGAAAAGTGATGAGTGGTGCTTCTTCATGGATGATGACTCAAAAACATCTAGATTTGACTCATGATGCAAAAGTGATGCATTGTCTTCCCGTCCGTCGCAATGTAGAGGTAAGTGATGAAATTCTAGATAGTCCAAACTGTATCACAAAACTTCAAGCTACCAATAGAGTTTGGGCTGCACAAGCTGTTTTAAGTGAAATTTTAAAACCATCGATATGATACACGTCGTAAAGATAGGTGGAAATATCATCGATAATAAAGAAGCACTCCAACAGTTTTTGAATGATTTTGCATCTATCCAAGGTTCTAAAATCTTGATACATGGTGGTGGTAAGATAGCCACTGAAGTAGCAGGAAAGCTAGGCATTACACAGCAAATGGTAGATGGTCGTAGGATTACAGATGCACTTACCCTTGACGTCATTACGATGGTATATGCTGGACTGATCAATAAAAATTTGATAGCTTCATTACAGTCTCTAGGTTGTGAGTCGATAGGTGTTTGTGGTGCTGATGGAAATCTGATAAGTGCTCAAAAAAGAGTCGTTAAGGATATCGACTATGGATTGGTAGGGGATCATCTTATAGTCAATACATCTTTTCTGTCGACCTTGCTTCAAAGTGGAAAAACAATAGTAGTAGCTCCAATAACACACGATACTAAAGGTCAGTTGCTCAATACCAATGCAGATACTATTGCCGAAAGTATTGCTTCAGCTTTGGCAGAAAAAGAAGCAGTTCAGCTAATTTATTGTTTTGATAAAAAAGGTGTTTTAGAAGATGTCAATGACGAAAACTCAGTCATCAAATCACTTAATGATAGCCAAGTAGCCATACTAAAATCCGAAGGCAAGATTCATACAGGAATGATCCCCAAGATAGATAATGCTTTGAAGACTATCCAAAAAGGTGTACAAACCGTCATCATTGGTCATGCTAGCGAAATCAAAAACTTGGTAAATGGAATCGGTGGTACTAAAATTATGAAAGACTGATGGACAAATCTTACATAAATACACTTAAGGACCAAGTTATAGATTTGCTATCATTGCTGATCAGTACACCTTCGTTTAGTCGAGAAGAAGATAAAACGGCTGATATTATATCTTCATTTTTGGATCGTAATCACATATCAAACCAAAGAATTAAGAACAACGTTTTTGCTTTCAATAAACATTTTAGGTCTGAGCTGCCTACGATTTTGCTAAATTCGCATCACGACACTGTAAAACCTAATCCTGGATATAGTAGAGACCCATTTACTCCAACTATTGAAGATGGAAAATTGTATGGTCTAGGTAGTAATGATGCTGGCGGTCCTTTGGTATCTCTGTTAGCCACGTTCATGTATTATAACAATCACGAAAACTTAAAATACAATCTTTGTTTTGCAGCAACAGCAGAAGAAGAAATCTCAGGACTTAATGGTATGGATTTGTTTATCCAAGAAATTAGAGCCATTCATCCATTGGGAGATCATCCGGATGACTGCGCTATTATCGGCGAACCTACAAAAATGCAGATGGCCGTTGCCGAGAAAGGTCTTGTAGTATTAGACGCAGTCAGCATTGGTAAAGCAGGACATGCAGCTAGAGAAGAAGGCGAAAACGCTATATACAAAGCGCTCCAGGACATAGAGTGGATTCAAAGTTATACATTCGATAAGGTTTCTGATTTTCTTGGTGCTGTCAAAATGTCGGTCACTTCGATATCTACAGAAAACAAAGCCCACAATGTAGTCCCTGATAGTTGTAATTTTATCATTGATGTACGTGTAAATGAATGTTACACTCTAGAAGAAATTGTAGAAATTATTCAAAAAAACATCAAATCAATAGTAAAACCTAGAAGTTTTAGAATCAAATCCAGTCTTATCAAAGATGCGCATATACTGGTACAAAGTGGCCTTAGTTTAGGTAATTCTACTTATGGTTCTCCCACAACTTCAGACAAAGCTTTGGTAGGAATGCCTGCTCTCAAAATGGGACCAGGCGACTCCGCAAGAAGTCATACTGCTGACGAATATATTTACATCCAAGAAATCCATCAAGGAATAGAGGATTATATCTCTTTAATTTCTTTCATTTTATAAATAAGAATCATCATGAAAATCTGGCAAAAAAAAGAAAGCGATTCAAGCCATAGTATGGTAGAAAAATTTACTGTGGGAAGAGATAAAGAATTTGATATCCTATTGGCAAAATATGATGTACAGGGATCTATGGCACATGTCAAAATGCTCCATAAAATCGGTGTCCTTACTCAAGATGAATTAACTGAAGTATCAGATGGCCTCCAAGAAATTGCTGATATCATAGATTCGGGTCAGTTTGCTATAGAAGAAAACATAGAAGATGTACACTCTCAGGTGGAATGGATGTTGACACAAAAAATAGGAGAAAACGGCAAAAAAATACATACAGGCAGATCCAGAAATGATCAGGTAGCACTAGACATTAAACTATTTTTGAGAGCAAAATGCAAGCAGGTCAGTACTGAAGTATTGAGTCTTTTTGAGCTATTGATATCACTGAGCGAAACTCATAAAGACAAAAGCTTACCTGGTTATACCCATCTACAGTTGGCCATGCCGTCAAGTTTTGGGCTGTGGTTTGGAGCATATGCAGAAAGTTTAGTTGATGATATGGAGATGGTCGCAGGAGCATTTAAAATCATCAATAAAAATCCATTGGGAAGTGGTGCAGGATTTGGCAGTACGTTTCCTTTGGATAGACAAATGACCACTGATCTTCTTGATTTCGAGACCTTACACTGGAATACCATCAATGCACAGTCGGGTAGAGGCAAGGGCGAGCGAGCAGTAGCATCAGCCTTGTCTTTTGTAGCATCTACTTTGGCACGACTGAGCATGGATTGTTGCATTTATATGAATGAGCATCATCGTTTTATTTCATTTCCAGAATCGCTTACTACGGGTAGTTCGATCATGCCACACAAAAGAAATCCTGATGTTTTTGAGCTCATCAGAGGAAAATGCAATCGCATTCAGTCGCTACCCAACGAGTTGAATTTGCTTTGTGCCAATCTTCCTTCGGGATATCATAGAGAGATGCAACTTACCAAAGAGATTTTATTTCCAGCTATAGATGAGTTGATATTTTGTATAGAAATGGTCAAATTGATGTTGTCCAATATTGTGGTCAAAGAAGACATCTTATCGGATCCTAAATTTTCGTATTTATTCACCGTAGATGCTGTCAATGCATTGGTTATGAAGGGCGTTGCATTTAGGGATGCTTACAAAATCGTAGGAAATCAAGTTTCAGAAGGAAGTTTTGTATTCGATTATACCAATGCACATACTCCAAGTCAACCACACGAAGGTAGTATTTACAGATTGTGTAATGATGAGATCAAAAAAGAAATGAATAGGGTATTGGAAAAGATATTTGGGAAATAATAACTACCCCAAAACCAAACCAATAGGACAATGGTCTGATCCCAATTCTTGATCAAGAATGAATGCGTCGGATATCTTGTCAGTCATTCGCTCGTCCACTAAAAAGTAATCAATACGCCAACCCAGGTTTTTGGCACGAGCACCAAAACGTGCGCTCCAAAATGAGTACTGAATTTTTTCTGGATGTAAATGTCTATACGAATCTGTAAAACCTTTGGACAATATTTTGTCCATGCCATCTATTTCTACTTGGGTGTAGCCTGATGTTTTATTGTAATTTTCTTTGGGTCTTGCTAAGTCCATGGCTTGATGTGCTACGTTAAAATCTCCTGTAACAACTACTTTTTTTTTGGCTCGAAGACCAGCTAAATATTGTGAAAAATCTTCGTCCCACTCAGACCTATAATCTAATCTTTTGAGTCCTTCGCCACTATTAGGTACATAAACATTGACCATATAAAAATTTTCAAATTCAGCACAAATGACTCTGCCTTCATTGTCGTGTTCAGCTATGCCTATATCCCGAGTTACTGAAATGGGTTCTACTTTAGATATAATTGCCACTCCAGAATATCCTTTTTTCTCTGCCGAGTTGCTGTGTATATGGTATCCATTCAATCCAGACAAAGCTTCTGCTACCTGGTCATCCTGAGCCTTAGTCTCTTGTAAACAAAATATATCAGCGTCCATTTGGGCAAACTGCTGCAAAAAGGTTTTTCCAACTACGGACCTGATGCCATTTACATTCCAAGAGATGAGTTTCATATAGATCACATTTTATTTGAAGCCACAATATTAAAAGAAAAGGGTGACGGTTGGAAATTATTTAGGTCTAAAATTTTAACTTTATCCCTGCATTAATAGCAAACGGCATATTGGGTCTATATCCATTAGGGAGATTGGCTACGATACTCTTATCGTCGGTGATATTATTTAAGGTGGTAAATAAGGTTGTATGTTTAGTTGTCATATAATTGGCTGATAAATCAAGGATCATAAAACCACCTACGGCATTCACATCATTGTAAAGTACGTTATCATCAGGTAAAATTAATATATTTTGACCTGGATTGGTACGTGTAGCACCTACATAGCGGGCTGAAAGTATAATATTGAATTTCTTATAGTCAAAGCCCAAACTACCGGACCATAAGTGTGGTGTTATAAAAGGGATCATGTCCTGCGCCATAATAGTACCACTACCCCAATCTCCACCGGCATTGACAAAAGTTTCCTTAAATCTTGCGTCGGTAAAGGTATATGCAAGTTGCATGGGTAGATTACTTTCTCCTATTTTTATTTGGTAATCCATACTGAGTTCCAATCCTTTAATTACCGCATTACCAGCATTAAATATATCTCCTGTACCTGCGCCACCACCTGAGACATTGTCTGAACCCAATATATTGTCATAGTCACTATAAAATCCAGTAATATTTACATTCAGACGTTCATTAATATACTTATACCCTATCTCATAATTGATGGCAGTTTCTACATCAGCTTGTCGAGCTGATGACGAAGTAGATGGCATGCCCGGAGGCGAAAATCCTTGGTGAATACCACCAAAAACACTCATTTGGTGTCTGATATCGTAATGAAAACCTATACCTGGAAGAACAATAGAAATATTGTTTTCTGCTGATCTTAGATTTTGGCCTATACGTCCATTATCAGCATTTCCATAGTTTTGGATGTCGAAGTGGATGTTCTCATAACGGATTCCTGGACTCACTTTAAGGTTTTTGTAGGATAAGTCATAGCTAAAATAAGTTGCTGTGCTTGTGGCATTTCGGATTTGGTTTTCTTGATTTCCGAGGATGCCTGCATTAGTCAAAATCATTTTTCCTGAAGTCATAGTATACACAGATCTAGTTGCATAGCGGTCGGCCTGATCTATGTGGTGACGTACTCCGAGCTGCACTTTATGTTCAATGCTTCCCGTTTTAAAATAGTATTGGCCATAAGACTGAATTCCCTGTGCAAAAAAGGTTCTGGCAGCACTTTGATAATCAATGTTTCCATCTTCTTGGCCCGCCATGATTTGGTATGGCGTTTGATGTATCTCAGGGCTGGACAGAATATTATTTAGACTTTGGCCTCCTATGGTATTGACTCTGGCCCAATCTCTGAAAGTATGGGTATAATATGCGGTGGTATTTACAGCAAAGTTTTTAAATGGAATGATAGTATGTTGAAGTGAAATATGCTGATGTTTCATGTCCAAAATGTCTTTTTGGGTTGCAGCATATCGTCTATATGGATTGATATTGAAGTCATCAAAGGTCAGTCCTAGATAACTCTCATTTCCGACTTCGCTGGATTGGACAAATTTTAGAGTGATTGACTGTGGAACATGTGCCCCTTCTTTAGTATGCCAGCGCAATTTGCCCATGATATCTCTTCTATCAAAACCTGTATTTCCTCCATTATCCAATTGCTTAAAACCATTACTCGCCAATCTGTTGACTTCAAAAACGTAGTCGAAATTTTCGCGGCTATCTCCTACCCATATTCTTTGTTGATTAGTACCAAAGCTGCCATAAGATAACTGGGCAAATCCTTTGAAAACATCAGGTATCGGAGTGGAAAGTAAATTTATAGCACCTCCGATAGTGTATGGACCGTTTTTGATCTGGCTACTTCCTTTAAGTACCTCCACACCATGCATTCTGGCAAAAGTGGGAAAATAATACGCGGAAGGATCTGCATATGTCGCAGGAGCGATCAAGATGCCGTCCTCCATGAGGGTGATTTTGGTACTTCTATTTACTGATGTGCCACGCATTCCTATATTGGGTCTGAGCCCAAATCCTTCCTCATCTCTGATATTGATGCCAGGGATGGTGCGCAGCACACTGTTTATATTGGGTTGGTTAAGGATGCCAATTTTTCGGATGCTGATATATTGGCCTGAACCGACCATGGATTTAGACTTTTCTCCGATAATATGGATGGGTTCTATTTGAAGGAGACGAAGTGAATCTTCATTAAAAAGGTGGGTCGTATCACTTGGGTTGACATTACTAAATCTATCAACATCAGGGACTCCCATATTACCCAAACCATAGGATTTTATAGAAATAAACATCAAAAAGGAAAGTAACAAACGGCTCATACTATTTGGATTTAATCTAATTAAACGCAAAAGTATAATCAGTAAAATTAATTTCCTAATTTATTTAGACAAAATCTAATTAAAAATAAAAAATATGATTTTCATTATATCCACACACTTCGTATTTACCAATGCATTCTTAAAATTGGGATCAGGTAAATTGATTGTTTGACCAATAACTATATGACAAAAACCCAAAAGCACGAGAATTAATCTGCTTTAATACGATTTTATTTTGCAATTTGAATACTCCTATATTGAATTCTTTTAGCAATTAGATATTTATTTTTTCTAGTCTTAATGACATCTTTTTTTCCTTTTTAAAATACTCTGTAATCAGAATGAAACCAGATTTTGCCTTAGAAACACTGATGTCATCAGCTTCTGTCTTCAGACTTATCGCGTCTTCTACAAAAGTGCCATCTATGTTACTGACTATTTTAAATTTTGGTTCCTTGTCTTTTTCATCTTTACGGTCGAAATAAGTACTAATAAAATATGGTTTTTCCGATTTAACTATCTGTGTGTAGCTATAATCAAACCCTCCTAAAACTTTTACATAATTTCCCAAAAGAGCAGAACCTAAAAATGATGATCCAGGAGGTAAAGTAACAGAATGACTTTTTTTATCAAAAATCTTTACTTTTTGTACTTTTAAACTAGAATCTAATTCAGCAACAACAAAATCATAAATATTCAATTTTACTAAAGATGCACTTCCTCCCATAGCAGCAGCTGCAATTCCAAAACCATCAGCTTTCTTTTTAAAGTACTCACCTACTACGTAAATTTTATTTTTATCCGTACGAATAAAGTCGTGAAAATGTAAATTTCCTGGGTTATCATCTTTTGAATTGCCTCTGATTAAACGCCCGAAGGATGACTTTCTTTTGTCGATAAGCTCATTATTGTCTGTCAGAGTGATGGAAATCATACCCGCGGGATAGTCTTTGAATGCAGAATCTTCCTTTTTAAAATAATTTCCAATTAAGTTAATATTGTTTTTATCGACCGTCGAACCACTAAAAAATTGATAGTTTCCAATTTCTTCATTATCGAACTCTTTTAATATGTCACCATTTTTAGTATTCAATATTGTTGTGTAAATCTTTTGTTTCATACTAAGAATCGATGGTCTCTTGATAACACTTAACACTATTTTGTTATCGTTTGCTGTAATGAAATTTGCGGTTTCTATACCTTTTGTGTTTGGTGACTCTATCACCCAATTTTTATTTAAATCAGTATTGTCAAAATATCTCACTTCATATTTGTAATCTTTATTTTTTGTAGCAGCAATGTCAATAAATCCATTAGAACTTATTGGTGACATCCCAAGTGAAACCAATTCATTATCATTATCTTTGAGTTGAGAGATAGACTCTATTTCGAAACTTGAAATTTTTATCTTCTTTGAATAGCTTAAATCACCTTTTGAATTATAAATTTCAAACTCCAACTCTTTATTGCTGATATCTAAATATTTTAGCATAATAGAATTACCATTATAAACTGATTCTAATAAAGTCAATGACTTTGATCCTGTTTTTTCAATGCTCTTAACCACTGTTAAATCTTGATTCATAATGGATAGTTTATAGCTATACGTTTTTCGATCTAGTTTTTCTGTTTTATAAAAAATATAGTGACCTGTCACTTCATCATTATTTTGAATGGTACCCACATTTCTGATTTGTACACTTAGTATATCTTCAAATGTTTCGCTTTGAGCATTAGCTACATGTAGATTTAACAACACCATTAATAGCATTAAAAAATTTTTGTTTGTGTTCATTTTTTAAGATTTTATTTTAAATATTTTTAATTAATTCAAAGTCAGAAGTTTTCTGACTTATGTTTGCAGCATTATTTATAAGCTTTAAAAATGCTTCGTTTTTACGTAAATAATCATATTTTATAAAGGCATTTTTCAATAAATAGTAATTCACATTTGCCATTTCTATGGATCGCATATTAGACAGAATAGTCAATAACTCTTTTAAGCGATCATTTTGGGTTTCGCTTGGTTTCATTATAATTTCGTGAGATTTATGGTTTTTTCTTGCATCAATAATTTTTTCAAAACTACTGCTTATTATGCTTAAAGCTGACAAATCAGAAGGCATATCTCTTAGTAATTCTAATGCTTTAAACAAGCATTTTCCCGTATCTCCAAATTCACATTCAAATAAAATCAACTCATATTTTATATTTTTTTTGATAAATTCCAATTCTGGACTTACAGTGAAAATATGTTCATCATTATATTGTAATTTTAATGCATTTATCCTTTTCAAACAATCGGGATGTGTTTTTATAGAGTCAACATCCCAACTATCATTTTTTTCTATACGAGTAGAAAACATTTGTTTTGGTTCACTTTTCCAACTTTCTTGAAATGGATATTCTTCAAAATTAAAAATTGAATCCAATTTTATTACCTTTTGGACACCTGTATTGTCAATAGTATCTAATAGATATAATACATTTCTTGCTGCTATTGTATTATATTTTGCATTCTCTAGCAGTACAAGTCCTAAACTATCTGCTTGATATTCATGGCCTCTGATGTGTTTTCTTGAATCGTACATAAAACCCTTAAAAAGTGTAACTCCTTTGGTGTAAGTTCCAAACTCTGACTTTTTAATGGCCTTTATTTTTTCTTTAGTTTCTTTCGATTTAAAATTGTTAAGACTAGCAATGTAATTATTATCTAAATGTTCAAAATAATAATGCGCCAATTCATGGCAAATAATAAAGGCAATCTCATCATCATAATTTAGCTTCTCTATCAAACCTATATTAAAAATAATCACGCCATCGCCTATATAACTAGCATTTGGCCAGTTATATCGCGATACCAAAAACCTTACCTTTTCATTTTTTAAAAAGGTATTATTATTCAATATTTCATTAAAAATTCTTTGGAAATATGATTCAATTTTTTGATCAAAATAAAAGTGTCCTTCGTTAATTTTATTTATCAACGCTTGATGCCTTTCAGTTAAATATCTCTCTAATTCATTTTTAAATTTATAATCTTTATATTTAGACAGAGTTTCTTGTTTTCGAAGGTCTAAATAAGTGTTCCATTCATCAATTTTTTTTGTTTTATTGTTGAAACCAAATGACGGATCTTGTGCATTTAAAAAATCTAAGCACCAAAAGAAAGAAACTACCAAAAGTATATAAGTTTTCATTTTTATACTGTTAGATTTTGTTATACTCCGTTGATGTTTATGATTTTTATAATAAGCCACAATTTAAGATTAAATCATAAGATTAAAAATTTATATTCTAAATATTTGTCTTTTAAACTCAAATCTTCACAAACTTAAACATACCTATTTTCTCTCCATCCTTCAATCTCACCAAATAAGTTCCACTTTCTAATCCACTTACATCTATAGCCTGACCATCCAAGGACACAGATCTCAAAATCCTACCTGAAATATCAAAGATTTCAGCTTTGCTCCAGTTTTCGTCAGACTCAATGTATAAAATGTCACTGACAGGATTGGGGTATACATTGACTTCTGTATTGAAATCTTGGGTAAAACTTGGTAAAGCAATCGTCGTTTGTGCTTCATTGGTACGGATCGGGAAGTTGTAATCAAAATAGATGTCTGCCAGATTTTTGAGGGAGTCGCCAAGGACGAGGGTAGGAAGTGTCTTGATCTTGAAAGCTACATATCCATCATTATTAGCATCGTCGAAAGGTAGTTGGATATTTTCAAAGATGAACTCTACTTTGTTGCCTTCGATACGGGTATAAACTTCATGGCTTGCATCGGTGATTTGTAACGTAGACACATTAAATCTTTTGGTATCGATGATGTCTTTGACTACGACATTTTCTGCGGCGTAGTTGCCCGTATTTTCGAAGCGGATGAGATAGTCTACGTACTTGCCTACCATGTCGGGTTTTACACGATCGCCTTGGAGACAGGTTTTGTCATTAGGATCGTATGAACCGACGACTGTATTTTCTAGCGTGAAGATATTGTCCAGGATCGATGCGGTGAGATATAGCTTATCTCCTGCATTAACGGCCGGCGTATCTGTGGGTCTGTTGACTTTGAGTGTGACCGTGATTTCTCTTTTTTCGAAAGGAAGTAGATTGGAAAAATTCCATTTGACGATACCATCAGCTACTTGATTTGCTGTCTGAGTCGCAGAGATATAATCCAATATTGTCTCATCATACGTAAAATTGAGGGTACCACTTTCTATCTGATTGCCTACATTTTCCCATACGATTTTGTATTGTGCATCAAATCCTGATCTCGCTGGTGGTGTAAGTGGGATGATGGTGATATTGGTTTGACGGAAGGTGCCTTTGGGTGTGATGCAGAAGTTTTGGGAAATGGTGTCGGATGTTGATGGAAAGGTGACAGTGAATGATGATGGTGATACTTGGAAGTAGTCTGGATTTTCAAATATTGGAGTGATGGTGTGGGTACCGGCTTGGACTGGAATAGTGTAGGATCCTGTGGAGTTAGTAATAAAGTTGCCGGTAATACTCCCATTGCTTATTTTATATCTAATGTTTGAGATTTTTGATTCTGGATCGTTACACCCTGTATTATTGACATTATAAAAATTTTGCCCTTGAATTGTATAAAATTCTCCACCTGGAGTAAAAGAGCAATATGAGTTAACTTCACAGTTTTGGCCATTTGCAATAGCTATATTTTTTATTACATCGATGCTTTCTTCATTGCAGCATATATACTTTAGATCAATATTTTTTTTAAAATTAAAAGGAGAAAGTATTTTTTTTGTTTTTATGAATAAGTATAAGAGTTGATTTTCGTTACAAAACAAAGAAGTTAAATTATTTAACCCTGACACATCTAAAGACGTAAGTTGATTCTTTGAAATATCTAACTGCTTTAAGTTTTTCAACATAGATACTTCCAATAATTTGAGATGATTAGAGAAGCAGTCCAGAGTGACTAAATTAGTTAATTCTGACAAATCCAATGATGTAAGTTGATTGTCAGAGCAGCCTAAATGCGTTAATTTTTTTAGTTTTGAGACATCCAAGGAATTCAGAAGGTTTTTCGATAAACTTAGGGATTTTAAGTTTATCGATTCATTGACATTCAAGTTTGTTAGTTGACAATTTGACAAACCTAAATATTCCAGACTAATTAAACCTGAAAGGTCTATCGATGTAATTTTATTAAAATCGCATGCTAAGTTTTTCAAATTACTCAAATTCGAAACGTTTAAGTAAGTGAGTAAATTACCTCCACAATGCAAAACTTCTAATTTATTCAACATTGAGACATCTATTGAAGTAATCTGATTATAGTAGCAATATACAGATTTCAAATTTTTTAAACCTGTAAAATCCAAGTTAGAAATTTGATTATAACTACAATATAACAGAGTTAAATTATTCAATCCAAAAAGATATAATGAGGAAATATTATTGCCATAGCAATTTAAGCTTTCTAAATTTTTCAAACTTCTTAAATCTAAACTTGCAAGCTTGTTGTACCGACAAAACAGGGATTTTAGATTTTTAAAATATTCGATCCCCGCCATTGATTGGATATTGTTTGAGTCAATATATAAATGTTTAATTAATGATACTTCACTTACATCCACTTCCCCATCATTATTCAAATCTGCATCAGCATCACCTTTACTATCGCCATCCGTATCCACGCACATAGTATTCACCAATGCATTCTTAAAATTTGCATCCGGAAAATTGATAATCTGGCCATAGCCATTAACACCAAAAGCCAAAAGCAAGAGAATAATTACATTTTTCATATCCGTTTGATTTTATGAGTTTTCAAAAAAAGAATCAAATGGAGCGCCTTTTTCTAATCAGAACAATATCTTTCCGTTTGATTGATGACAAAGATAAATCAAAGTTTTAAAAGCTAATGCTTTGTGATGAGATTTTTTGTGTTTTTTGTCGCGGTCAGTTAGCTTTAGTATAATGCAATACCATAGGTTAGCTTATCATAATAAAAAAGGAAAACACCAACATTGATCTAAATGGTGCTTTCCTTTTTTCTGTTTTTTGAAAATAAGTATGCTTACTTACAACATCCTTTTTCGCAAGATTTGCTGCAGTTCATATCTAGACGTACGGTCACTCCTGCATATGGACTGGCTAAATTTATTTTTTCTCTGAATGCTAGCGAACCTGCCAATCTCCATTGTGATGGTACATTGGTGATATATCCACCATTAAATATGATGTTGAGTCTTTTGTCTTCTATGTCAAAACCAAATCCTAAATCCAAACCTACATCTCCAGATAATACGAAATTATCAACAAAGTAATTTTCTACAGACGAGTTCAAAACTGATGTTATTGAATTAGGTCCTACACCTTTGACGATATTCATGCGGTAGTATCCACCACCAAACTCTACATAAGGAGCAAGTACAAAATGTTTTGAGTTTTTAAATACATTCCATCTGAAATCTTCTTTCAGACCTATACCGGTTACAGAGGCATAGTTGGTGTTGGTCAAGGTACCCAACTGTTGGAAATAGAATATTTTAGGCAAGTTGTACAATCTGAGCTGATATTCAAAGGCTTCCTGGTCCATTAGAAAGCCATTATCTCCCAAAAGTGTCCGGGTATTACCCAAGGTATTGAAATAGTACTTACCACCTACTGAAACTATATTGCAATAGCTATTGGCACAACAAGCAGTAGTCATTGAAGAATCTGAAGGCATCATTTTGGACGTATCTACAACTATGTCCTGAGCATACGTATGACTTCCAATTAAAATAAACAATAAAGCAATTAAAAAATTTGATTTCATAAACAAGGATTTAATAATGATTTAAAATATCGAAATTAATTATTGAATACAAGCTTTGAGCATTTCCAGCGTGATCAGATAGGTCGGCTTGACACCATCTAGTCCGAGACTACCTGATGCCAGCGTACTGCCAGTTTCCAGTGGATTATCCGAAGCATAATAAGCATATCGCAAGACTACTTCTGGCTTGATATTGTGTCGAATCAAAGAAGCAGCCTGTATGGCTTTTTGATAGTGTGCTCCTTCCATTTCGAGTCCTACTGCTTTCCATGATGATTTTAGAAAGTAATTTAGGATATCTTTATTTTGTAATGAAGTACCCAAGACACTAATCATAGTACCTTCATACACACCCAATCCACTTTCTTTAAAGTGATCTCCAGATAGTGCATTTTGGAAGGGATAATTGTCTGCTGTACCTTCGAAAACATGAGAAGTGGGTATCATGATGTCTCCTTTATCACCTTCAAGTATACCTGCTTTACCCATAATATTTATAGAAATGACATTCATCGGATGTCTGTTTCCTTCGTAGATATAGGGTTTGAGTAGCTCGTCCATGGTTTCGTAGGCTTGCTCACCAAAAGCATAATCCATGACTATGATTACTGGACTTGAGTCTTCAGTTTTCTTTTTGAAATGAAGTTCGTCGGCAGTATTTTTTGCATCAAGCTTAAAGGTATCAAAAATCTGAACGCCTATATTGGTTCCGCTCGTGTCAGAAATTTCCAACATTCCGTTTTGAAGCGCGTATTTCTGGACAACATCTCTTAATTCTGAGTTTTCGCTCATACTGAGAATTTCGGCAAATTGCTCTAGATTTTCATATTTTACCTTTTTGCTTAGTGCGGCTTTGGCGTATAGACAATTCATGACGCTGTGCAGATTTGCAGATATAATGTGGATCGGCCTTTGATAAAGATTATGGTCCCAAAGCATCTGTTTGATGTTATTGGCCCATTTTTCGCCATAAATATGATGTCCCAAACTATCTCTCAATGCCGGACTAAAGGTGATTTCTCTATCCGTTTGGGTAAGAAATTCATCCATGCTCAGTCGGCCCAGCCAATAGGTGATTTCAAAAAGATTATTGACTTCTTTGGACTTTTCAAATCTGGAGTAGGCTTTTTCGATCTCATTGTATGTTCTTCCAAGTATAGTATTGAGATAAGTAAAACCGATTTCTACATTGATCTCTTCACCTGCATTGATTTGTGCTATCAGGTTTTCAAGCATGAGCCAAGAACGATTTTTTCTTCCTTTACTGTCCATGCTGTTTTTACGAATTTTTTCAGCTTCAATATACATGAAAGTAAGATGAGTCAGTATGTCATAGATATCACTACCTCCTCGGGTCATTTCAATAAACATTTGCTCTTCGTCTACTCGGTAGCAATCTCTCTTCCGCCTTGGCGGTACGTGTTTTTCAAAATGAGAGTGATCGTATCCTTCTCTAGATATCAGTTTGATATATCTACACTGTTCGATGCCTTGTGGCAACCGCTGAAAAATATACAAGAGTCCATCCAGTTCTACTTTTTCTTCGTCAGCTATAGATCCGTAAATTTCTGGTTTTAGAGAAAGCATGGCTTGTATCATGGATTCTCCAGAGACGCCCAAAGGTTTGTATCCGCCTCTTAAAAATAAATGTCTCATGGATACATAGAGCCGCTGAATAGCTGCCCGTGATATTTGAGCTTGGGTGCGCTCTTTGAGATGGTGTTCTGTCATCACTTAAATCATTTATCTTCTGACTGCAAATATCAAACCAATTTTTGGGTTAATACACTATTTATTACTTAGAAGTTTATTAGAAATGCTTTCTAGCAGCACAATGTCGTAAGGACTATTAATCACAACTTTTCCATTTTTTACCTGAGCAGATATTTCCGAGTATCGATCCATGACAAATTGGCCTTCTGCAAAATGAGTTCCGGTTTGGATGATTTTAGGTCCTTTTTTCTGATCTACTGCTATCACCACGTGGTCCGTGTACTTATCCTTTTTATATGTTCGCCCATACACATTATGACCATAATCTATGTTTTGGCCAGCGCCAACGGCAGGATGATTTTTTCTAAATTGTCCCAATTTTTGCCAGTGTTTGATTAGTGATTTATTGGCTTCCTGATAATGTTCATCCCAATTCATAAATGACCTTAATGTTGCATCACCGTTGGCAGCAACGGAAAGACTTCTGGCAGATTCATCGCCATAGTATATTTGTGATTGTCCCGGAGTAAGTAGCAATTTGGTGGCAGACTCGAAAGTTCTTTTTCTTTCTTTGTCAAAAGGACCACCATCATCATGCGACGAAATATAGTTCATTACAGATTTACCCTGAAGGTCTTTACCCAAAATATGGGCATACTTATTAAAAAGTTCGCTATAAGTTTTATTGGCGTCATATTTAAAATCAAAATTGATTAATGAGTGAAAACCGTTGTCAAAATAATCTACTTTCTGGTCTCCAAAATCAAACCATCGACCAGCACCTATGTAATAATTATATACTTCGCCCACCATAAAAAACGGTTGATCGTCCAGCTTATCTTTTGGGTTTTGTTTTTTCCAATCTTCAAAAGCTTTACTTGATTCTATTTCCAGGTCTTTCCACACATTTTCTTCAGTATGCTTTACTGTATCTACCCGAAAACCATCGATACCAAACTCCCGGATTAAGTCCGTCAGCCATTTGATGATATAATAATATGGTAACCTTGGATAACCCGTGCGTTTAAAAAAAGCATCCAGTTCTTTGACTTCCTGATCATATCTGCCTTCTTTTTTCCATTTTTCTGCTAAGGCAACCGGAATGGTCACTTCTTTTTTGCTTTCCGTTTTTATATCCGGAAGATTTTTGACCAATGTACATTCAATGGTTGTTTTATAATCTTTGTAGGTACAGTTGGGTTCTGTGCGCACCCAATCATTGGACCATTGAGGATCTGTAGGTGTGACCGGGCCAGTATGATTGATCACAGCATCCATCAAGATTCGAATACCTTTTTTATGGGCTGCTTTTACCATTTCACGTACGTCATCTTCAGTGCCCAGCCGAGTATCTATTTTGGTCCAGTCTTTGGTCCAATAACCATGAAATCCATAAGATATACCTGTACCTTCATCTACATAACCTTCTATATTTTGTAATAATGGTGTCATCCAGATCGCATCTATACCCAATTTGTCAAAATATCCTTCATTGATTTTGGCGGTGATACCTTTGATATCACCACCCATATATCCTCGGTAAGGTGCAGGTGGTACTGGATGTTGAAAATCATTGCTTTTGTCGGCATTATAAAAGCGATCGGTAAGCAAAAAATAGACATTGGCATTATCCCAGGTAAAATGTGGAGCGCCAGTACCATCTAATGCTTTTTTTCCACTACCGCAACTATTCAGAACAAGGCAAATGGTCATTAGAATAAAAAACTTGTACATGTTCAGTTTTATTTTGGCACAATATAAATCAAAATTTCAGAATAAAATCTACTCCGAAAAGTATAATTTTGCTAAAAAGGTAAAAAACCAAAAAGAATCACTAATCTCAAAATTATGCACCTTAGAGTCTTGGAGACTTAGTGGCAATAAACTTTTTAGACACTTTGACCAAAGGTCAGCAAATTATGATCCGGGTCCAGTAAAGAAAACTCCTTTTGTCCCCAAGGTTTGGTTTGTAATTGACCATTGGGATGGATATTTACATTATTATCGATAAAGGATTGGTGTAGAGATATGATATCATCAGTACGTATATAAACCTGACCATAATTTTCTTTTGGGTCCAAATCTTTAAATAGAAAAAAATGGAGTTCAATGTTGTCCTTGTTCAAAATAAGGTAATCACCATAATCCGTGACGTCATCGAACTTCAATTGTTCCTTGTAAAATGACTTGGTTATTTGAGCATCTCTCATGGGGAGTTTGGGATGGATGTGTGTGAGCATATTTAAAGATAAAATGATTAATTTGAAATATTTGAATGAACAACCGAACATTTGAACAACCTTACATTTGAACGACTTTAAATATTCAAATGACATAGGATTTATAAAGGAAAAAATATAAACAACGAGCTACAATCACAAATATATAAAAATATATATTTCTAAAATAAAATATTCATTTTCACCCTTGGCACAGTTTTTGTCATATATAAAATGAATCTAATATGATTCAAACCTGTAATTGTTAAACCAACCCATAAAGCCATTCGTCAGAGTGGCTTTTTTTTGATTTATTGGCACGGATGATATCGTACTTTGCTGTATATGTTGGAATTAATTTAATAATTCTTACCTTTGCCGCATCAACCAACACTTTACCCTTTGAATTCCAGTGTTTATATCAGAATACTGTCGCTAATAGTGATTATATTAGTATTTTTTCTGGCTGGAAATGCATTGTTATTGGTGGCATCTTCATATTTCGGAGTTTCTTTAGGAAACAGAGAAGAAATCTTGCAGCTTTTGGAAAATGACGAATACACTGTTGTACTTAAAATTATCACAGGTCTCAATCATTTACTCATATTTTTCTGTGCTCCCTTGGTATTTTTATGGATTTTTTACCGAAAAAATATTTTGGGCTACCTTCAATTACAGCATTTTGACGCTCGATATCTATTGTTGTTTCCTATAGCACTTTATGCCTTGTATCCATTGATGGGATATGTAGCAGCTTATCTGGAGACTTTGGATCTACCTGATTTTATGAGCCAAATGGATCAAAGTGCTTTTGATACATTGACAGGACTATTGCATATGGATAATTTTGTGGATCTTTTGATCAATTTGGTCATCATGGCAGTCATTCCTGCTGTGGGCGAAGAATTACTTTTCAGAGGCGTCGTTCAAAAAGAAATCTATGTATATACCAATCGTGCCCACACAGCAATTTGGGTTACCGCATTTCTTTTCGCGGTTTTGCACTTCCAGATCACTGGTTTTGCGGCTAAATTTTTAATTGGTGTCATCTTGGGGTATGCTTATCATTTTTCAGGTAGTCTGATATTACCTATTATCTTACACATGATCAATAATGGGTTGGCTACTATAGCTTATTATCTTGCTGGTGATCAAGCCAAAGAAGCTGCTCAGACAACTAGTGGAGAAATTTCATTGTGGGGAGTATTGTCCGGACTTATGATTTGTGGCATTACCATGTTTTATATAAATTTCATTTCATTAAAAAGAAATACAATCTACTGATGAATAAAAATCAAGTATTGAAACAAAGAACCATAACGGCTACTATTTTTGGGCTGGTAGTGATATCGCTTTTGCTATCAGGTAAGCCAGGCACTTTGGTATTTGCAGGTATAATGGCTATGATATCTACTTATGAGTATGTTCGTATGGTATTTCAAAAAGTAAAAAAGAAGCTTAGATTATCCATATTAAGCAATGCTGTTATCATATTTCTAATAGTAACTTCGGTGCCGCCTTCTAATCCTGCATTCTTGGTTTTAGCAGGCATTTCTTGTCTAGCCATGATAGCTGGCATTGTAAACTTATTTCTAGAGTTTATCAATCATAAACGGACATATTGGCTTGTTTCTGTACTTTATTTTGCCTTGCCTATTGGTCTTTTTATGTCTCATGTGTATTATCAGCAGGAATATTCAGGTTACTTTTGGTTGGGTGTATTGAGTATGATATGGATGAGTGATAGTTTTGCCTATCTTTTTGGTTCACGTATTGGAAAGACCAAGCTACTGGAAAGGATCTCTCCTAAAAAAACTTGGGAAGGATTTTTGGGTGCGGGTATAACTCTAGTCGTAGCTTACTTTTTGGGCCGGTATGCTCCTCAGCTTACTCATGATCTATCTTTAGAGAATCTCAGTGCTGGAATTTTTTGGGTTGTCATTGCTACTTTTGCTTGGATTATAGGGACATTGGGAGACCTGGTAGAGTCATCTGTCAAAAGAAAATTTGAAGTAAAAGACTCTGGCAATTTACTGCCGGGACACGGTGGAATTTTAGATAGGTTTGATAGTTTTATATATATTCTGCCTTTTGTGTTATTTTTGCTCCAATTTTTAACAAAACAATAGAAAATCACGTTGATTATGACCATTCATAAAGAAGGAACTCCAACTTTATTATTAAGTTTTATAGTGTTGACCGGATTAAATTATTTTAGCTATACTTATGTACCTTTGTTATTCCCATTTTTATTGGTGATCAGTATATTATTATATTTGTTTTTGGTTTCATTTTTTAGAAAACCTGATCGGGCAGTATCAAAGGTCAATGACCAAAATGTACTTTCGCCATGTGATGGTAAAGTGGTGGTTATAGAAAAAGTAATGGAACCGGAGTTTCTAAAGACAGAATGTATTCAGGTATCTATCTTTATGTCACCACTCAATGTACATATCAATTGGTATCCTTCAGGTGGACAGGTTTTGTATTCCAAATATCATCCAGGAAAATTTCTGGCAGCATGGCATCCTAAAGCATCTACAGAAAACGAGCGTACTACGGTTTGTTATGAAAACCAAGGTAAAAAAATTTTACTCAGACAAGTGGCAGGTGCCCTTGCTAGAAGAATTGTAAACTATGCTAAAGCAGGTGATCAAGCACTACAAGGCAAAGAAATGGGTTTTATTAAATTTGGGTCTAGAGTAGATTTGTATTTGCCTTTGGACTCCAAGATTTTGGTAAACCTCAACGACAAAGTTACAGGCAATCAAACACTAATTGCATCGATTTAAAGTTTTACAATTTTTTTGGTGACCGTCGTTTTCCCAGTAAGTTGCAGGTAGTATACTCCGTGCGGCAAATCCTGCAAGTTTAAGGTATTAGTATGACTGCTTACTTTTTCAGACATAACACTCTTACCATTTACATCCAAAATGGTGGCATTTTCGAATACATCTGGATTCGCTAATACCAATGTAATGATATCTTTAAATGGATTTGGAGATAATGTCATTTCATAATCTTCTAATTCCCCGGTTATTTTACCCAAAAACAGCTCATTTTCGGTACCGTCAAAATCGGTTTGAGAAAGATTAATGTACAGCACATTAGAAGATTTGAAGTCATAAGTAAAATCAAAAGAATAACTAGATTGTGGTCGATTAAATGATTTTATCTGCCCTAATATTTCATGATTTTTATGGTCTACTGTGGATTTAACGGTATAAAAATCACAATTTATTTCTGTTGCAGCCTCCCAAGAAATATTGTATTTTCGATTACCTAGCGATGCAAGATTGACCTTGCTTAGCTTCACTGGAAGTGGCGCTTGAGGTTTTTCGTAAAAGTCATTGCCCGTGGATTCTGTTCTTGCTAATTCTAAAACAACTGATATGATACCATCATCCACACCATCAATGTCATTGTCACTATCATAATTTTCCTGATCGGATTTTACTATTTTATACGGCCCCATTGGCAAAAATTCAAATTTATATTGACCATTTTCGTCAGTAATAGTTTGCATCAAGTCACCGTTTTTGTTGACCATTACCTGATTGGTTACTGGGTCTATGAGTCTAATGCCATATCCGCTGAGCATTTTATTATTTTTACGGTCGGATACACTACCTGATACACTACCCACTACTTCTTTAAATTTAAATTCAGTCACTTTTAAGGCATGACTATTGCTGATACCGTCATCTTCTGATCCGTTGGCAAAACAAAATCGAAGCATTTCTATAGGTAATTTTGTACTAAGTTTCAGTGCACCATTGGCGTCTGTGTGTCTGAGGTCACCATCTACACCACGTCGATATTTTGCTTTGGCTGTTTGACCTTGGATAGTAAATGCTGGTGTTTCAGTCAGATAATTAAGATCTACAGGGACTACTCCTAACTGATTAAATGCAAATACATTTACACTATCTAGCCAACTACTTGGAGCATTAGTCGTATTTTGCTTCATATCTATGTCATATAGATAAAAGTCTTCTAAGACAATAGGCTTCTGGAAACTGTATTCCATACATACAGATTGCTTAGAGTTTTCGGATTTCATCTGTAAAGCCAAGCTACCACGACCAAAAAAAGCATTACTCTTGGTAAAGTCATTAAATTCTGATAGATTGTTTGGTGTGGTATTCATCTTGAAGGTATCTAGAAGGGCTACTTTAATATCCAAGCCGCCCACATTGTAAGTATTCAGCGTGTCACCACCTTTCCAAACGGCTTTGTTTCCATCGAAAGCGCCTTCCCAGGTAAATTTAGTACTATTCCAAACTTGATAATCTTGTCCTTTGGCGGTAAAGAAACCGAAAAACAAAATAAATAAAAATACGAAAGATGTTTTCATGATCTTTTATTTGACTGTAAACAATTGTGAATAATAATTATTACACATTAATATTATAGCTAATATTATGCCAAATGTGGTTTTGAACTTTAAAATTCTACTTCATATTTTTTGATTATTGCATTTAAGTAGTATTTTTGAAGTTAGAAATCAATATAAATCAAAATGTTAAAGTGTTTATTCATTCCTTTACTATGTATTTTCATAAATTCAGCTTTTGCACAATTGACTTTAACTGGTTATTCTACCTTTGCAGTAGGTGCTGAAACAAAGCTATATAAAAAAATTAATGGTGAATTTAGGATATTTACTAACAATATTCTAGATGAAGCAGACGCTGAAATTCAATTATTTTATGGGTTTAATGCTAGAAAATACCATCAAATTCGAATAGGTTTTGGATTAAATGGAGAGTTATTTAATTTGGAAGGAAACGCTTTACAAATTCCTTTACAGTTGATTATTTTTCCATTGCAAGAAGTTAAAAAATTGTCTTTTGTTATTGAAGTGACACCACAATTTCTTGATCCAGAGTCGCTAAGTCCAAGTGATATAATCTTAAGACATTTATGGGGAATTAGATATACTTTTGGAGGAGAGTGAGATTAAAGTGAATTGAAAATCTAAAACTTTATTAATTGATTTAACGGTTTCTTTTTATTTTAATTGGATTTTGACGAGTGTCAAAAACATCAGTTATTTTAATTGTTTTATTTAATTCATCAATAGCAAAGATTATTTTGTAGTTGATATTTCTATGAGACAATAACAGTTCATCTTGACAAATATAAGGGCTTTTTTGCAAATTTTCTGGGGATAAAATTAAATCTTCAATAAGTTGGGTTGCAATATTTATACCAGCTTCCTCTAAAATAGTAATAAAAATTGTTATCTAGCTGAATCTCAGCCCATTCAGACCATATAACATTGTAATACATTACTTATACTTAGCTAAGAGTTCATCGCTTGTCTTAAACTTATGGTTTCTAAAGTCAGCTTCGGATTGGTCCATCCGACTATCCATTTCTGCTGCAGTCATTGGTTTAAGTACTTTTAGAGATATTGATTGTTTTTCCTTTTGTAAAAGTTTTTCAAAAAGCAAAATTGTATCTTCACTTGGAAGTTTTAAAAATTCTTTAATAAACTCTAATTTACGAGATTCTATGTTCATATTGTTTAATTTGTAAAAAAAGTGATTTTATGCGTTTGATTGTATAACGCTTTAATCCAAGTATCCAATATTAATCCAAATATAAGAGATTTTTTAAAGTTTTTAGTAATTAAAAATCTGAATCTCACACTTTAAAAGTCCATTTTGGGTTATCTTTTATGATTAAAAATAGAGAAAAAGATTAAAATAGTTACATTTGGTCTCTAGAAATAAAAATCAATTTGCAATCTTAAATCATGTCATTCAAATCCAACCAGATTTCCATAATCCTCCTAGCCGCAGGCGAATCATCACGCCTAGGTAGTCCCAAACAACTACTCGAGTATCATGGTAAAAACTTGTTGCAACATACCATAGATTTGACGCAATTGCTAGACATCGACACGTTTGTGGTTCTTGGCGCTTTCAAAGAAGAAATATTGGCTCGGGTAAATGTTTATGAAGGAAAAGTAGTTGAAAATATGGCTTGGAGCGAAGGCTTATCATCATCGATACGATGTGGATTGAGCGGAGTATTAAAGACAAATCCTGAGACAGAAGCGGTTATATTAGTATTGTGTGATCAGCCATTTTTGACAGCGGAAATATTACAAGAAATGGTTATAAAATATCGTAGTTCTGGACAGTCAATCATTCATTGCCTTTACGGCGATACGTCTGGTCCGCCAACTTTATTTCACAAATCATTGTTTCCTTACTTGATGGAATTGAAAGGTGGACAGGGAGCCAAAAAAGTGGTGGATATGTTTCCTAATCAGGTGACTTATATAGATTTTCCCAAAGGAAAGTTTGATATTGATACCCAAGAAGATTACCATCAACTAATACAAACAGAGGCACATACATAATGACAGATACTTTCGGTAGGGTACACGATTATTTAAGAATATCACTCACAGATAATTGCAATCTGAGATGTACGTATTGTATGCCGGAAGATGACTATGAATTTGCCTCAGCGTCCCAATTGATGCAGCCAGATGAAATACTTACTCTAGCTAAAATTTTTGTGGATGCAGGTGTTAATAAAATCAGACTAACCGGTGGCGAACCCTTAGTCAGAAAAGAAGCTGCGGATATCATTAAGGCGCTCGCTACCTTACCGGTAAAACTGACCATGACAACCAATGCTACCCGCTTGCATTTATTTATCGATGTGCTTCGAGATGCTGGCCTTCATTCCCTAAATGTAAGTCTAGACACATTGCAAGCTGATAAATTTATTTTACTTACCAAAAGAGATCAGTTTGAGCTTACTTATAATAATATCATGATGGGGCTGCTGCAAGGTTTTCACATGAAAGTCAATGTAGTTGTCATGAAGGGTGTTAATGATAATGAAATTTTGGAATTTATAACTTGGACGAAGGACCTTCCTTTACATGTTAGGTTTATTGAGTTTATGCCGTTTAGTGGCAATCATTGGAGTAGTGATAAAGTGGTCACTTTAGATGAGATACTCCAAATCATCAGCACTCAACATGATTTTATACCGATTCCCAGACTAAAACACGCCACTACCAAGGGATATCAGATACCAGGATATGCAGGTACTTTTGCGGTCATCAGTACGATGAGTTCGCATTTTTGTGGTGACTGCAACAGACTCAGGCTAACAGCAGACGGCAAGATCAAAAATTGTTTGTTTTCAAAAGTAGAAACGGATTTGTTGACTGCACTGCGCAAGGGAGACGATGTACTACCGCTGATCAAACAAAGTGTTCATAACAAAGCCAAACAACTGGGTGGACAATTCGAACCTGATTTCACCCATGTAGATGCCGATTTGATTGAGAACAGAAGTATGATCACCATAGGTGGATAAAAACGATACTAATGAGTAAAACCATGATTTCATTTACAGATGCTATTGATACAATACACCATACTATCAAGCCACTAAGTCCAGAAATTAAGCCAATCTCAGATGGTTTGGGCTTGGTCCTTGCCGAAGATATTTTCTCACCCATAGACATACCGGGATTTAATCAGTCTGCCATGGACGGATACGCCATAAAACTTGGAGACGATAAAGTCAAAAACGCTTATGTAATCGGTGGAGAAGTGGCTGCAGGAGAACAACCAGCTCAGTATAAAAACGCAGAAGTAGCCGTCAGGATATTTACAGGTGCAGCACTGCCTGATGGATTTGATACCGTCGTCATGCAGGAAAAAACAAGCATACAAGATGAAAAATTATTCATCACAGACGAAAACCTAATTCAAGGCCAAAACATACGTCTCCAAGGAGCAGAAATCAAAATTGGAGCGTTAGCTATAAAACAAGGAACGCTTCTATCTCCTGCCACCATCGGATATTTAGCAGGCATGGGCATTACTCAAGTTAAAGTGTACCCTCGTCCTAAAGTATCACTTATTATAACCGGAAATGAGCTGCAACCACCAGGTACTGCACTGGAGTATGGACAAATTTATGATTCCAACTCATTTGTTTTGACTGCTGCCTTATATCAAAAAGGTATCAAAGATATAACGGTATTTTGGGCAAAAGATGATCTGAATACACTAGCTGAATCATTAAAAAAAGCCATGGAAACGAGTGATTTAGTCTTGCTGACTGGAGGTATCAGTGTGGGCAAATACGACTTTGTTTGGGAGGCAGCTAAGCTCAATCATGTGGAACAGCATTTTTATAAAGTCAAACAAAAACCAGGGAAACCATTATATTTTGGAACCAAAGGAAAGACCACTATTTTTGCACTACCCGGCAACCCGGCATCGGTTTTGACTTGTTTTTATATTTATGTTTCTAGTGTTATCGACCTTTTATCTCACAATCAGCAGCAAACTTGGACCCAGGCAATATTACAGAATGGGTACGAAAAAAATGCTAATCTGGCACATTTTCTAAAAGGCTACAATTCCAACGGTGAAGTCAAATTATTAAGTGGGCAAGAGTCATTTAGATTGAGTTCATTCACTGATGCCAATTGTCTCATTAAGGTAGATGAATCCGTTACCAAAATAGCATCTGGATCAGTTGTGGACATTCTCCTGTTGCCGTAATCAATCATAAATATGGAAGTATTGATTTTTTATATTTTGTTGTTTATTGTGGCACTTTTGTATGCGTCCGTTGGTCATGGAGGTGCAAGTGGATATCTGGCATTGATGGCTATTTTTGGGATGCAAGCTGATACTATGAAATCGTCAGCCTTGATGCTGAATTTATTTGTTTCTTTGGTGGCGTTTATACAGTTTTACAAGGGCGGCCATTTTCATTTTAGATCGTTTTTACCATTTGCCTTGGCGTCTATACCACTTTCATTTGTTGGGGGAATGATCCATATTGATAGCCGTATTTACAAAATTTTATTGGGAATATTTTTAATATTTGCAGTGATCAGAATGTTGTTTTTTGATGATTTGAAAAGCAATAAAAATGTTTCTCCTTCACTTCAGATATCATTGCTGATAGGTGGTGGCATCGGCTTATTGTCAGGACTTTTAGGTATTGGAGGCGGCATCATTTTATCACCTATATTGATATTATTTTATGGTATGAATCAAAAGCAAGCGGCTGCGATTAGTGCCATATTTATTTTTGTCAATTCTTTGGCAGGTTTGGGTGGTCAGTTGACCAAAGGAGTGAATATTGACCATCAAATTTATCTGTATGTGGTGATTGCATTTGCAGGAGGCGCATTGGGTTCGTTTTTGGGTGCTTCAAAATTGAACCATAATGCATTAAAATATGTCTTAAGTATAGTGCTTTCCATAGCCGTATTTAAGTTGTTAAATCAGTAAGTTTGTCGTGTTATGAAGCAAAAAATTTTACTCTTTGGTCAGTTAAAAGAAAAATTGAAAGCTGATTATTTGGAGATCGAAAGCGTCGAAGATAGTGATATTTTATTAGACAAATTGAAGGATGAATTTCCTATTCTGGGAGATTTGTCATTTAGAGTTGCCGTAGACAAAAACCTGATTTCTGAAAAAGTGACATTGAGCGAAGGATCAGAAGTGGCTTTGCTACCACCTTTTTCGGGTGGATAGTGTTTAAGATGAAGTCGAATTTTTTCCACGACTTGTGCGCAACAGCGTTAAACGCACCAAGACACTAAATATATCTATAGGTTACATTGTTGATATTTATTCATATCTGCATCCATTGAGCTTTTGAGCCTTAGTGGCAGATTATTTTTACTTACTAATAAGTTTGCAAGTCCAATAAAAAAATAATGGAGAGATACCAAAGACAAATCATACTATCCCAATTGGGTACTGAAGGGCAGGCTAAACTTGCCTCCGCCAAAGTATTGGTAGTAGGTGCAGGTGGTTTAGGTAGCCCTGTCTTGATGTATTTGACTGCTGCGGGCGTAGGTCATTTGGGTATCATAGATGATGATGTGGTCAGCCTTTCTAACCTACAAAGACAGATATTGTACAAAACAGATGATATAGGCCTACCCAAAGTAGAAAGAGCTGCTCATTATTTAAATCAAATGAATCCGGAGGTAAATGTTACTACTTATTTATCGATGCTGAGTACTGAAAATGCTTTGGCAATTATAGATACTTACGATATCGTTGTGGATGCTACAGATAATTTTCCTTCCCGATACATGATCAATGATGCTTGTTTTTTATTGGAAAAACCTTTGGTGTATGGAGCTGTATCCAATTTTGAAGGGCAAGTTGCGGTCTTTAACGCTATTATGGATAATGGTGCAAAATCGGCCAATTACAGAGATATATTTCCTGATCCGCCTATGGAAAATGAGATAGGAAATTGTGCTGAAATTGGCGTTTTGGGGGTTTTACCAGGTATTATAGGAAGTATTCAAGCCAGTGAAGCCATAAAGTTGATCACAGGAATCGGAAATCCATTGACTAATCAATTGCAAACGGTCAATTTACTTACCAATCATTGGCAAACATTTAATATCAAATCATCTGGCGAGCATTTGAAGAAGATACCATCTGATAAGGTCGCTTTCAAAAATCATGATTATAAGCTTTTGTGTAATGCTGACACTACATTAACCTTGAAAACGACAGATTTTCATCATTATTTGGATCGGGATGATGTTGCTATAGTTGATGTGAGAGAATTATCTGAAATACCGGAAATCGACAGTTTTAATCACTTAAAATATCCACTTTCAACTTGGGAAAAGTCCGTTCCCGTCTTGGAGCAGAGTACCATTGTCTTATTTTGTCAATCTGGAAAAAGGAGCCTTGAAGCAGCCAAAACATTGACCACCAAATATGCAATGAAAACTATTTTAAGTTTAGAAAAAGGTATCCTAAACTGGCAAAACAACTTTAACAATCACCAAATATGAGTAGTCATAAAATTAAAGATATATTTACGGAAGGAGCTATTTCTCCTGCCTTCATCATGGATAGCATCCAAAAGCACAGTGTCAAAACAGACATAGGGGCACACAACATTTTTTTAGGCCAAATACGAGCAGATATCAAAGAAGGCCGTCAGGTCATAGCAATACATTACACAGCATATGAACAGATGGCACTTGAAAAAATGGCAACTATCAGAGAAGATATATTTGCCAAATATCCACTCACTTGTCTCCATGTGCACCATAGTTTGGGACAGGTGGCTGTCGGTGAGATTTGTTTATTTGTTTTCACTTCTGCTGCTCACAGAAAAGAGGCCATCAATGCTTGCGAAGAATTGGTAGAAAGAATCAAAGAAGAGTTACCCATTTGGGGAGAAGAAATATTTGATAATGGATCACAAACCTGGAAAATAAACAGATAATGGTTGATATTACCCACAAAAATAACACTCTAAGAAAAGCCATTGCATCGGCTTTGGTCACTGTTTCCAAACCTGAAACCATAGACATGATCGTCTCCAAGGCCATACCCAAAGGTGATGTACTTGAGTTTTCTAGAGTGGCCGGTCTATTCGCAGTCAAAAAAACAGCTGATGTTATACCTGATTGTCATCCACTTCCTGTAGAATACACAAATATACGTCATCATATAGCAGGTCTCACCATCAAAATCGAAGTAGAAGTTCATACCGTATATAAAACGGGAGTAGAAGTGGAAGCGATGCATGCAGCAGCCATCACAGCACTTACGCTATATGACATGCTCAAACCTATTGATAAAAATGTAGAGATCTCTTTTATCAAGTTAGAAACTAAAACAGGAGGTAAATCAGATATAAAATCTATTGGTATTGAAGCACTTAGATGTGCGGTAGTGGTTTGTTCAGACACCATTTCTTCAGGTATCAATCAAGATACTTCTGGTAAATTAATGGTAGAAAAATTGGAAGCTTTAGGTTGTTCCATTGAGACATTTACAATAGTACCTGACGAAATAGAAGAAATTAAAAATTTAGCCTTAGATATCGTCTCAAAAGGTGTGGATTTACTTATTTTTATAGGTGGTACAGGACTGTCTCCGAGAGATGTAACACCACAAGCTATTACTCCATTGATAGATATAGAAGTGCCCGGCATAATGGAACGATTGCGCAGTTATGGACAAGACAGGATGCCTTTTGCTATGTTTTCTCGTGGAATAGCAGGATTTGTAAAAGATACGTTGGTGATTACCTTACCTGGTTCTCAAGGTGCTGTTCGGGATGCTATCCATGCTTTATTTCCACATGTTTTTCATGTTTTTAAAGTCAGAAAAGGAGATAGGCATGAGTGACATTTGAAATAATCAGAACTTTTTGCAAATACCTTTTTATATTCCTAATGCGACCTTTACATCTTGAGTGTAGCTATCAGATGTAATAACGGTTGTCCTTTGCGGATCATCTATTACCAACATCAATCTTCCTTTGAAATATCTATGTATCTCAGCTATCCAAGTTTTATTAATGATGTATGAACGATGTACTCTGATGAAGTGCTCAGGGAGACTTTCTTCTAGTGTGCCCAATGATTTTTCACAAAGGTAGGTTTTGTTGGTAGCTGTCGATACCGTTACATACTTGTCATCAGCCTTGAGGTGAGTGATATCTTCATAGTCGATGAGTAGGATTTTTTGACCTGATTTTACGGCAAGAGATGTTTGTTTTGGTTTGCGTTGGGCATCGAAAAAAAGTTTGGCCATTTTTGCATAATCAGGCTCAGGCACCACGTGTTGGAACTTATTTATTTTATCAATGGCTTTTTTGAACCGTAGATCATCAAATGGTTTGACTAAGTAATCTACCGAAAACACTTCAAAAGCTTGGACAGCATATTCCGCGTAAGCGGTCGTAAATATCACCATCGGATGATAATCTAGTGCCTGTAATACTTCAAAACCATTCATATCTGGAAGGTGAATATCCAGAAAAACTACATCAGGCCGATATTTATTCGTCATTTCTATGGCCGTCTTCCCTATGTCTGCATGACCCAGTACTTTGATAGTACCTTGGTGATGACTCAACATCTGATCTAGGCGGAGTCGCGCAGGATATTCGTCTTCTATGATGATAGCAGTGTACATGGTAGCAAAGAAACAATCTTAAGGTGAGGTATCCAAACATTTTCTGACGAAACGGGATATATGGGTGTGAAATGGAAGGCGTGAAAACAAATGTAGGCGTTTTTTAGGATACTGTAGCTGAGATTAACAATATTTAAAATAGTGAAGGTTCTTTCGCTTTATTAGTTGAAAGGTCTAATTTGTAATGTACAAATTTCTGACCTAAATGGAGTTAATTATTCATTTGTCATTAAGTTTATCCTTATTGAAATAAACTATTTTCCAATAATAAATAGCTAATGGCCATGGCAAAATTAGTGTATAAAACATAAGAATTTCTTCATAAGAATTCATATTCCTTTCAACATTGAAAACTTGCCAAAAAATAAACAGAAGAATAAAGTAAAATAGGACGCTCATTAAATAAACGACCAATTTATCTTTAAATCCAGGATATTTTTCTTTGCAAAAAAAGTAACGAATTAGTGCACTACAAATTTGAATTATACCAATAATTAAATTGGTAAACATTAATATGCCAAAAAAATAAATAATAAATCCTTCAATGTGATAAGAATTAATAGTACTCATGCAAAACTAATCAAAACAGTTTAGCAAAGTTATCATATTTAAATGAAACCTTGGAAGTTTAAACTGAATTTTAATATTCCTTTTCAAGCACCATTTCCACACACTTCTCTGGCTCATTGATGAAACTTATCGAGTGTCGCTCAGGGTATAGTACTTTGAGTTTTTTAGAAATACTATTTAGCCCATATCCTGAGTGTAAATTATCTGAGAAAGGTGGACCACCATCATAAATACGGAGTATAAGTGACTTTCCATTTGTCTCAGCTGTAATGCGAATTTTGATCTCATTTTCGTTTGTATTATATCCGTATTTGATGGCATTCTCTACAATAGGTTGCAAGGTAAAAGAAGGTACCAACTTATCCATAATTTCGATTTCTGTGGGCAATGAAACCTGAAGCCGGTCACCAAATCTGATTTTTTCGATTTTTAGATATGACTTTAATATTTCTAGCTCTTCTGTTAATGTTATCATTGGCTTTGATTTGATGTCTCTACATTGATCATAAAATTTAGCTAACTGGAGTGCCATTTCTTCGGTCTTTCGTGGTTCTGTGCGAGCTAATGATGCAATACTATTGAGCGCATTGTAAAGGAAGTGTGGATTGATACGGGACTGAATGGATGCAAGAGTGGATGAAGATATATTTCCATCTGATTTTTGGAGTTTGAATAATTTTTCTTTTTTCCTAAGGTCTAAGATGTAAAATGTAAGGTTGCTCATGAAATTGGCTACAGCGAAGTAGATCCATAATGGATAAAAACCCATGCCGTTTGCAAACATAGAATATCGCTTATATTGACTTCCTTCAGTAAAATTGAAATAAATATACTTTGCAATTTGATCCCCAAAATACTCAACTATAAGACCAAAGATTGCAATGAATACAAATTTGATTGTTTCTTTCCGTCCAAAATCAATATAAGCCCATTTCTTATTGATCCACTTTAATAAAAACCATAAACCTATAAAAGTTAAGAGGTTTTTAAAGAGATTTATATTAAAGAGTAAGTTGGCTGTGCCTCCTCTAAAAAAATATGATAAACCATAACTTGTAAAAATTAATACACTAAAAATAAAAACTAAAGCTGTTTTTTGATGAATTTCATTTAGGAAGCCATGAGTTGATACTACAAAAAAAACAATCAAGTAAAAACCTATTATTGTTATAAGTCTAAAAGAAATAATAATTATATTATCAGGAATAGGTATATTATCAGCTATTATTAATGGTCTATTATAATAAAAAACTTTGTTTTTTTCAATAAACTCTAAAATCTTGGCTTGAGTAATAATGGATAACTCCTTACTCCATGCTTTTTTGTTATCAAAAATTTCCGAAACCCAATACTCTGATGTATGTATTTCGACACCTTCTTTAATATATCTCCTTCTGCCCAGATTTTCAGGATCAATGAGATTAGGATTATTTCCATATCTGATGCACAATCGATGATCTTGTGTATGACCTACAACCAAAAAGTATGTAATTTTATATGTATTTTTATCTACAAGTACAGCAAAATCATTGGGTTCTGAGCTTTCATATGTCCAGTCTCTTTGCCAGTAATGATAATCTTTTCGATAGTTTTCTTTATACAAATCCCAAGCAATCAATGAAACTATTCCAGCTATCAAAACTAAACTATAAATATATACCTTTTTCATTTCTCAATTTTTTACTTTCAACAATATCTCCACACACTTCACAGGTTCATTGACAAAACTAATCGTGTGTCCTTCAGGATAAAATCGTTTCAGCAAATCTTTAACTTGCCTGATTCCTGTGCCTATTTCCATTTGATCACTAAAAGATTTGCCACTATCACAAACAGATATTTTTAAGATGGTGTGATCCAGTTTGTGGAAAGAAAGCTTAACATTTGTGGTGTCTTTATCCACGTCATAACCATATTTTATGGCATTTTCCACCAATGGTTGAAGCAAGAATTTGGGTATTTTGACACCAGAAATATCATCTGATACATCGAAAGCATAAGTCAGTTTTTCGCCCAATCGGATTTTTTCTACTTCGAGATATGATGTCATTGCTTCTGCATCTTCTTTGATAGTGATCCATTTTTCGTCATTTCTATTGGTGGTATATCTGTAGTATTTGGCTAGTGAGAGGGCGAGTGTTTCGGTTTTGTCAGCAGCTACGGGTGCCAAAGCGGCGATGGCATGTAGCGAATTATACAGGAAATGAGTATTGACATGGGCTTCTGATTGCAGCAGTGCATCTGCGGATACCTGTGCATCTGAGGTGACGGTTTGTAGTTGTTTGGATTTGCGACGTAGAGAAGAAATATATCCAATGAGATTGTTTAGGAAATTGGCTGTTGCAATCATGAGCCAATTTTTGAAAGAGCCAGTAAATATCCAAAAAATAGTTGTTGACAATCCTTCTTTGAACTCGTTAGATGGGTTATTAGTATAAAAAACATAGTTTACCGCTGACTTTATTACTATTTCGCATAATATACCTATAAAAATAATGGTGAAAAAATATAAAAACTGTCGTTTTGCAAAATTATAATTATTGAAGTATTGCTTGAAATGGGCAGTTAATAGATATGTGATTACGTAACTGGTAAAAATATAGATTATTCCATACCAATCAGAACCACCATTATAAGTTGGACCTCTCAAATCATTACCAAAGAAGTAGGAAAAAATTGTGATTCCAAAAATTGCCAAAATATAGTAAAACACATTTCGCTTTTCTGTGAAATATAACTTTTTTAATTTTTCAACTATCCAAAAAAGGATAAATAAAATAAAAATTATAGGCAACAAGATTAATGGATCTCCCATGGCAAATCGCCACCTTAAATCCCAACCTAAATTTTCTGTCATAAATAGGTTTTTCGAGTCATTTTCTATATTTTTTGTAAAGCCCATCACTATATTATTACACAATATAGCTTCAAGTTGATCTTGACTGTAAAGGGTAATTCTTTCATTAAAATTTTCATAATTATTTATGATCTCTTCAACCCAATTGGTGACCTTTGAGTAAGAAAAATTTCCAAAATTGTAAGAGTTTTTTTCAGTATAACTATTATAATTCAAAGTATTTGGTAATATTTTGCTATCAATACCATACTGTACAGCCAATTCATTGTCTTTAGTTTTCCCCAATACTTTAAAAAATGTTCTGACTTTTTGGCTGTCGATTACGATGTAGAAATCATCTTCTTGAGCTTCTTGGACATTTAACTTAGTTACTTGTTTACCGAATTCATCATATTCGACCTTTTGACCAAATTTTACAGCTTCATTCCAATTTTGATTGGTCCAATGTGAAAAATAAAAATATCCACTAATTAAGAACATAACTGGCAAATAATAAAAAACTGACTTATTCATAACATCCATATTTGCCAACAAAGTAAATACAAAACGTCAAGTAGGCAAAGCTATTTCCGACAGATAAGGATATAATGGCGTGAATTGGAATCTTTTACTATTTTTGTGTTGGAAATAACAATTGTATAAAATGAGATTTTTTTTATTTATATATTTGGTGACCGCTAATATTCTTATGGGTCAAGATGCTGAGTACAACAACAGGCTTCATATGATCAGTGATAGATCATATATCCAAGTGATGCGAGGCAATATTCCAACACGAAACCCAAATATTACAGAAACGACCAAGACTACTTTTATGGAAGCGCAGATTGCTCCATTTTATTTCATCAGATTTGGTGCAAAAAGTAAGCTCACACTATCTATTTCACCCAAAATTATTCTTAGGATGGCGGATGCTGAGAGTTTACCCATAAAAACACCTTCATTCATGCCTACGATCACTGCATTTCATAAAATTAATTTAGCTTCTTTATCAAGAAGTAAGGTAACCAACTGGCTTATCACACCCAATCACCATACTTATCTCATTTATCGATTTGCGCATCACAGCAATGGACAAAAAGACGAATTTTTTGTACCGGGAACCAAAAGAATCAATTTTGCTACCGGAAATTTTTCCACTGATTATGCGGAAGTAGGATTTCAGTGGAATGACATGAGCGCTACAAGAAATCGATTTACATCATGCGGTAGACTTTCGATGGAGCATCATTTTAGTTTTGGTAGGGAAGCGGATCTAAAGGAAATTTATTATTTCAATAGGTTTATACTCGAAAATGAATTTAGTATTTATCCTTGGATGCAGCTAGGGACAAGATTTGATCTCATGACTGGTAGTGGCAGCCGTTTTCAAACTAAGTCATCATATCAGTTTTCTTTAGAGTTACAACCTTTCAGGAAATGGTCAGACTTGTCTTTATTTCTTCGATTTTACTCTGGTCCGGATTATTACAATATTCGTTACTTTTCTGATCAGCAATTTTTTGGTGGTGGAGTGCGAGCCAATCCTAAAGGATTTCCATCAGCAGGTTTTTAACATAATTTTTAGAAATCGCCAACAAGCGAATCAATAAGTTACAGCGTTTAATCTTATGATGAAACCTGTATTGAAATGTATTGTGTTATAAATTAACGATATAGTACCTTTTTTGATGGTTTAAGGTTATCTTTGCACATTTTTAGAAACAAAAATTTTCATGTTGAGACATTTGTTTATTATGATGATCATGACCATAGTGGTCTGTCAAGCTACTTCGCAGCGTTTTGGTATACGAGCAGGACTAAACTATACCAAGTTTTCGGGACCTACAGAAGAAGGCGTAAATGAAAAATTTTCTTTGGCCAATGGATTTCACTTCGGTGTAAATTATGCTTACAAATTTGCTGAAAACTTATCCGTAAAAGGAGAATTGCTTTATACTCAAATAGGTACCAATTACAGTTATGAGGGCAGATCTTATTACAGAGTTCCACTGAGTAATGCATTCATTGCCAAGACAGGACAGACCAAAATCAATATGAAAGTTTCCAATGCTTATATCTCTGTTCCGATTACTTTACAATGGGAAGCAAGCAAAAAACTAGAGTTATTTGCAGGAGCATATGCTTCCTTTCTTATAGGACCTAAAGGAAACGGCACTATGGAGTTTGTTCACAGTAATGATAGTCTTTTTTTTCAACAAGGGTTGATTCATAATTATAATAAAGATGTCGTCAGGGGATCATCCAATCCTTTTGGGCCTTCTGTATGGGTAAATGGGAAAGTGACTAGACTGGCTAGAGATGCTGGCGCTTACTACAATATGTCAGAAGGTGATAAAACTGGAAATTTATACAGGGTTTTTGATTTTGGACTTACTGGTGGAGCCAATTATTTTATCAATAAAGGATTTTATGTAGGTCTCAGGTATGATATTGGACTCAGAGACGTGACCAATGATGATGTGGATTTTCTTAAAAATTCCTATGACGAAGCCAATAATATCGGTGTAAAAGCAAAACATTTTGATACAAATGTGGGTTTTCAAGCTTCATTTGGTTTTAGGTTTTAATTTATTATCGGATATGTTGACTAGTGCTGCTTTGGAGTTTCTCCAGGATTTAAAAGAAAATAATAACCGGGAGTGGTTTGAAGCCAATAAAAAGAGATATCAAAAAGTCAAAGAAGAATATCTAGGTCTGGCAGATAGCCTACTCTTTGAAATGAAAAAATATGATGCATCCTTGGAAATGCTTACTGCCAAGGATTGTATATTTAGAATCAACCGAGATATACGTTTTTCAACTAATAAATCGCCTTATAAAACCAATTTGGGTATAGCGCTGCATCCAGGTGGTAAAAAAAGCATGTTGGCAGCGTATTACCTACACATAGAGATAGGTCAGTGTTTTGTAGGTGGCGGCTTGTGGATGCCTGAGGCTCCATTATTATCAAAGGTCCGAAAGGAAATACATTATTTCTACCCTGATTTAAAAAATATCATTGAAAATAAAGATTTTTCTAATGCTTACGGAGATCTTGATATAGAAAGTGGTGCCAAATTGAGTAGACCACCCAAAGGATATAGCGCGGACGATCCAGCTATAGAATATCTAAAATTAAAAAGCTTTACTGCTACAGCAACGATAACAGACGCACTGGTCACTTCTGAAAAACTAGTCCCTACGGTGGTCAAGTATTTTCAAGACATTAAACCTTTATTGCAGTTTCTGAACAGAGGCATCCAAAGTGATGATGACGGCGGATTATAAAACCCAAACATATTGAGTATGGAAGGACATGTATCTACCCATTTCGAAAATGGAATCACAAGTATAACATTTTACCATCCGGCACAAAACTCCATGCCAGGCCATTTATTGGCCAAACTTGCAGATGCAATCACAACGGCTGGAAAAGATCAACATACCTTGTTGATCGTTTTAAAGAGTGAAGGCGACCGTACTTTTTGTGCCGGGGCAAGCTTTACAGAGTTAGCAGCCATACAGGATTTTGAAAATGGTAAAACATTTTTTATGGGTTTTGCTGGTGTGATCAATGCTATGCGAAAGTGCCCCAAAATCATCATAGGTCGTGTTCAAGGCAAAGCCGTAGGAGGCGGTGTAGGGTTGGCAGCAGCATGCGATTATTGTATGGCCACTAAGTTTGCATCTGTTAGATTATCTGAGTTGGCTGTAGGTATCGGTCCATTTGTCATTGGTCCCGTGGTAGAGCGTAAGGTAGGTTTATCAGCTTTTAGTCAGATGGCCATCAATGCTGACGAATGGCAGACGGCTGAGTGGGCCAAACAAAAAGGTTTGTTTACAGAATCATTCGACACGTTGCAGCAATTGGATGATTATATAGACCACTTCACTAAAATTTTGATCAAAAAAAGTCCTGAAGCATTGATGCTGCTCAAAAAAGTATTTTGGGAAGGTACAGATCATTGGGATATACTGCTTGAGCAAAGGGCAGAGATGAGTGGCAAGTTGATCCTATCTGATTTTGCAAAAAATGCAATCAAGTCATTTTTAAATGCTTGACCAAAGGTATTTATGTAATCAGGATTGAACAAATTGTTTCATTTTTTGTCAATCACTTATGATTTCTCATACAATATATGATTTTGTATTTGTTGGTTCGGGTGCTGCGGGCCTACTGTGCGCATATAGAATGAGTCAGGATCCTTATTTTGATCAAAAACGAATTTTACTCATAGATAAAGATGCCAAAAATACCCATGATAGGACTTGGTGTTTTTGGGAAAATGGACCTGGAGAATGGGATCAAATATTATCTAAGCAATGGAGTAATATTATTTTCAAATCAAACATATTTAATAAAAAGATTCCTTTGGAAAACTACAGCTATAAAATGATCCGAAGTGGAGATTTTTATCGGTCTATTTTAGAAGGGTTGAAAAACAAAAAGAATTTTGAGTTTTTAAATGACGACATCATTGCAGTCCATGATGAAAAAAATCAAGTAAAAATCGAATGTAAAAATATAACCGTTAGCTGCAAAAAAGTATTAAATAGTATTTTTAATCCATTAATGCTGCATCAAAATAATTCGTTTCCATACTTAAAGCAGCATTTTATTGGATGGTTTATAGAAACTGAAGATCAATTATTTTCCGCTGATAGCGCCACTTTTATGGATTTTACGGTGGAGCAAAAAGGAAATACCAGATTTATGTATATTCTACCTTTTTCAAAAAACGAAGCTCTGATAGAATACACGCTTTTTTCAGCAGATTTATTACGAGATGAGACTTATGAAATAGAGATCGCTGAGTACATTAAGCAACTCGGCATAACGCGCTACAAAATTACTGAAAAAGAACAAGGTAATATCCCAATGACTTGCTATCCTTTTGAAAAAAACAACTCAGTGAATATCATGAATATAGGTAGCGCCGGGGGATGGACTAAACCTAGTACCGGATTTACTTTTAAAAGAATCACTGAATATAGTCAAAATTTGATCGACTTTTTGAAACTAAACGACGACCTAAGACAATTTTCAGTAAAATCTAGGCATTGGTACTACGACCTGATCTTTATCGATGTATTATGGAGAGACAACAGTAAGGGAGCAGAGGTCTTTTCTTCTATTTTTAGCAAAAATAGAATTCAGGATGTTTTGAGTTTTTTGGATGAAAAAAGTAGCTTTTGGGCGGAACTTAAAATCATGTACAGGACATCACCTCGATGGTTGTTTACTAAATCAGCTTTGAATAATATTAAGAACTTTTTTTAAAGGAGTATTAACTTTCTAATGAGGTAATCAAATACTCGGCCTTTTGCATCACTTCAGACAAGTCTCCATATTTACCTGCGAATCTTGCCATTTCGGATTGTTGGTGCAGCCACTGATATAGGTGAGTGATCTCATCATTGGCTCCTTTTTCTTTCATGATTTGAATGATTGAATATATTGAAGCCTGTGTATTTGGAATTTCGTATTTTTGTAAAATATAACCTGTAGTAGCCATGGCAATTTCTTCGTAAAAAGATTTGGCATCTTTATCTTTAAAGAATGACGACGCTTTAGCTAGCCTTTTTTTGGCAATGTTTCCAGCTTTGTTGTTTTCTTCTTTTTGACTTTTTTCTTGAATAATTGTATTGCGCTTCCAAAAAACACCTCCTAATGTAGCCAAGATGATGCCCAAAATAGAGCTTATATGCCACCACGAGCCCCAAGCTTTTTGTTTAATATTGTAAACTTGAGTGCTTTCTTTTATGTATTTGGTATAATCCTCACCACTATTGGTGCCGTCTGTGATTTCACTATCACTTTTTACAGCATTGATGGTTAGTTTTTCATGTATGACTTTTTGGTATTTATTATTTACCGGGTCGAAATAAGACAGTTGAGGTGTAATAGTAAAAACGGTATCTTTTTTAGGCACGAAGAGATATTCGTATTGTTTTCGTACAAGTATTTTGTCGTTTTGAACTACAGTTTCTTCATTGGTCAAAGATGGTTCATATTTTTCGAGACCATCAGGTACATCAAATTTGGGAGCCTTGATAGTTTTTGGATCTCCATATCCTTCAATATACAAGGTGATACCAAATGCTTTACCCACACTTACCGTAGATTTCTGAAGTTTAGAAACCATATCTATCATACCTGCAGCTCCACAAAAATCATTAGGTGTAGGTTCAGGCAAAGGCAGTACATTTATCTTCAGCGTATTTGATTTTACTCTTACCTTTTTTGTTTCGCGAAAAAAGAAAGAAGATTGACCATTATCGACAGGGATATCCACATCCATATTTAATGGGCCTAAGGTATAAGTACCTGTTTTCTGAGGAAAAAGTATCTCTCGCCGTACTACTTGAGTATAGTATTCTTTACCATTTATGCTTTTGCGACGACCAGAATCTCTGATATCATTTAAAGGCTGTACATAAAATCCTTCTTTGTCAGGGGCATCAACAATATTATATGATTCAATGTCTTTTCGAGTATAAATCACGTAATCTAGTACAAGCTGTTGACCAATATAACCCTTAGTTGATGATAACTCTAGTACTAAAGTAATATCATCTTTTAAGCTCGCAGAAACTGAAGCAGTCTTGGCAGAAGATTTTAGTATTTCTACGGTTAGCGTATTAGACTGAATAGTTTTAGATCCAATTTTGATAGTTGCAGGTGATATTTTGTATTTCCCAGCTTTTGTAGCTAATAAGAAATATTTATAACTTATTGATGATGATTTTTTCCCGTTTATGATGGATACAGAACGAGATGTGGCCACAGGTTGTACCATCTCAAAAGGATTCAAATCGGGCATTTTGATATTTTCAGAATCGATATTTTCCAGTGTAACTTCTAGTATAAAAGTCTCTCCTTCCAGAATCTGACTTCTATCAGTCTGCATATAAAATGGGCCTGATTGCGCCCAAGATGCGAATGAAATAAATAAATAAAGTAAGAATAAGACAGTGCTTTGGTAAGAAAAACGCATGTTAAATTTTTTTGAGGACTCGCTTATTTTTTGACCTTTCTTTTTTAGATTCAGAAATATCTCCATCAAATTCCTTCTTGTACGTTTTTTGTTTTCTAATTTTGTTTTTATCATTACCGTTTGTGTCCTCCACTACAATAGAGATGGGATGGGTTTCTATAACATCATCATCTGTTTTTAAAACAGCACTGCCGATGACCAAATCTCCTATTTCATCAGGCATTAATATGTAAGTATATGATTTCTTCTGGCTTACTTCTCCATTGATAATGCTCATGCTCGATGAAGTGTTTGGTCCTGATACTAGCCTGAATCCAGAAAAGTCAGGTGCTTTAAAGTTGCCCACAAGATTGTCTATGTAAAATTCTACTTTAAGAATTTCATCCGTAAACATGGTATCCTTATCTATTTTTACCGAAAAACTACTTTGCTGTGCAAGAGAAAAATTCCCCCATAAAAAAACAAAAGCAAAAATAAAAGATGATTTCATAATGCTAAAATTCTTTACTAATTGACAAAAAGAACAAAACTTCTGCTCAATTAGTTTAATTGTACAGCTTAAAATAAAACCAAATTAATCCATTATCTATATATGTAGGGCCCTGTTACCAGTGGCTGCTAAGGCAGCTTCTTTAACAGCTTCGGTATAAGTAGGGTGTGGGTGAGATATGCGTGACATATCCTCAGCACTTGCCCTGAACTCCATAAGCGCTACTGCTTCCATGATTACATCAGCTACCCTAGGACCTACCATGTGTACGCCTAAGATTTCGTCAGTATCAGCGTGTGCCAATACCTTGACCATACCATCTGTATCCATACTTGCTCTTGCTCTACCCAAAGCTTTGAAAGGAAATTTTCCAGCTTTATATGGAATTCCAGCAGACTTAAGTTCTTCTTCTGTTTTGCCTACAGCGGCTACTTCAGGCCATGTATAGACAACTCCCGGAATCAAGTTGTAATCAATATGTGGTTTGTGTCCAGCCATATATTCTGCAACTAAGATACCTTCTTCTTCTGCTTTGTGTGCTAACATAGCTCCACGTACCACATCACCTATGGCATAAATTCCTGGTATGGATGTTTCCAAGTGGTCGTTTACAGGAATTCTGCCCTTTTCATCTGTTTGGATTCCTATAGCTGCGAGATTTAACCCGTCTGTGTAAGGTTTACGACCTATAGCTACTAAGCAATAGTCTGCTTTGATGTCAAAAGCATCTTCACTATCTTTTTTCTTGACAGTAACAGTACAAGATGTTTTGTTGGCTTTTACTGCGGTGACTCCATGACCAAGATGGAAAGTCACCCCTAATTTTTTCATGGTACGCATGAGTTCTTTACCACAATCACTATCCATAGTTGGAAGTATCTTATCCATAAACTCAACTACTTCTACGGATGTACCCAAACGTGCAAAAACAGAACCCAACTCCAAACCGATGACTCCGCCACCTACGACAACCATTTTTGCAGGTACCTTATCAATATTTAATGCTTCCGTAGAAGTGATCACCCTGTTTTTGTCATAGTTGAACATTTCAGGAGTAATAGGTTTTGAGCCTGTAGCAATGATAACTTTATCAGCTTGTATTTGCTTTTGACCATCAGCGCCGTCTATGGCTATAATATTTTTAGTGACAAACGAACCAACACCGGTGTAGATATCTATTTTATTCTTTTTCATCAAGAATTCAACACCTTTACAAGTTTGTTCCACCACTTCATTTTTGCGAGCGATCATTTGCTTCATGTTGATCTTTACATCTTTAACATCAATCCCGTGTTCTCCAAATCGGTCCACAGCATTGTGATAATGTTCACTACTGTCTAATAATGCTTTTGATGGAATACACCCTACATTCAAACAAGTACCACCGAGAGTGTTATATTTTTCGATGATGGCTGTTTTTAATCCCAGTTGCGCTGCCCTAATAGCTCCAACATATCCGCCTGGTCCTGATCCTATTACTACTACATCGTACTTCATGACTTCTATTGCTTATCCTTGTCCGTCTTTTGGTTTACGGTTTTTATTAAAAAATTTCTTTTTCTTTTTATTTGGGTTGCCTTGATTATTCGCCTGATTATTATTTTCAGTCGGTGGGTTGTTTTGAGGCGGTTTTACACCAGTATTTTCACCCTGTTTATTATTATTTTGACCAGTATTGTTTGACTGGTTAGGGTTGTTATTTGGTTTGGGAGCCTGATTTGGGTTATTACTCCTTGGGTTATTTTGATGAGTTGGTGGCTTGGGTTGACCTTGGGGTTTGGGTTGACCTTGTTGATTTGGCTGGCCTTGTCCTTGTCTGTTTTGAGTAGGATTTGAAGGTGCATTTTCATTTCTTTGATGCCTTTGTTCACCAGGTTTGCCACCTTTATTAGATTTCTTTTTCTTTTTAGGTTCATTTCGGAGCTCTATTTGGCCGGTTACATCTTCATATCCATGGTCCATATTTTCATCATCAGGATCGCTAATCACTTGTGCAGCTACTACTTCTTCTGATGCAATATCATCTGGAATAATACCTTTCTTATTCATAGCCTTCAGATCCTTGGCTCTTGAAGTACTTAAGGATATGAAAATACCACGCATTTTGTCATTGTTTTCGTACACATAGTAGAGTAAGCCTTTAAAAATATCGGTTTTGACCAATACCAAAGTACCTATTTTTGTTTTCAAAACGTCAGCGTCTTCAGGGAAATCCTCTAAAGCATCTAGATAAGTATCGAGCTCATAATTGAGACAACATTTAAGCCTACCACACTGGCCTGATAATTTGGTTTGGTTTATAGCTATATTTTGATACCTTGCAGCAGCAGTATTTACAGATTTAAAATCTGAAAGCCAGGTAGAACAGCATAATTCCCTTCCACATGAGCCAATGCCACCAATTCGCGCAGATTCTTGTCTCGCACCAATTTGGCGCATTTCTATTTTGACTTTAAACTCTTTGGCATATTCTTTGACCAACTCGCGAAAATCTACTCTACCTTCTGCAGTATAGTAAAAAGTCGCCTTTTTCTTATCACCCTGATACTCTACGTCACCCAGCTTCATGTCTAAACCCATCGTTCTTGCTATAACGCGTGCTCTGACCATGGTTTCTTTCTCTAACATTCTGGCTTCTTCCAGTTTTTCTAGGTCGCGTTCATTAGCTTTTCTTATGACTTTGTGGGCAACACGCTCTTCAGAGGTAAATTTTTTCTTCATTTGGAGCCTAACCAATTCGCCTGAAAGCGAAATGCGCCCTATATCGTATCCACTTGCGGTCTCTACCACCACCATGTCTCCCGTTACAGATCGAGTCATCGGGTCATTAAAAAAGAAATCTTTGTGAGAACCTTTTTTGAAACTGACTTCCACTACATGGTAGGCAGAAGGGTCAGAAATATCTTTGGCAGAGATCCAGTCATAAGTGTTGTGCTTATTACAGCTTCCTGAGGTACAATGGCCTTTATCGCCACATCCTCTCGGTGTACCATTAGAATCCACACTGCAACTACTACATCCCATTGTATTGATCTTATTGTATTTAAATCTGCAAAGTTAATGATTTATAACGAAAGTATTGAAAACTCTTTTTAGATATTTGCGCACAACATTTTTTTGTCATCTTAAATGGGCCAAATCAAAGTTTGTCTTCAGTATGAACTTCTCCATATTTTTAAAATATTAACCCAAAACAAATACGCTCGACTATTTCCAAAAAGCTGAAGTAAAGATTCCCTTATTTCCGGAATGATCGGTGACTTCAATCTTGAGTTGGTGAGTACCGGGTCTAATATCAGATATAGGTACTTCTAAAATATCAGTCTTTGCACTATACGGTGATATAATAAAAACTCCATCAATCCATACTTTTATTGTCACGTCATTTGCATATCGACTTTTGATAGCTAAATTGTCCCTTACACTAAATCGAAACTTCTTCAATTTATTTGCCTTTGTTGAAAAAAGAACTCGCTTTATTGATGGAGCGACAGTATCATATTCTATGCCGTACACTCCAAATTCGTCAATAGATGTAACGAGGTAACCTTCTTTCCAAGTTCCACCATAACTTAATCGTCCACCATTTTCTTTTACAATGATAGCTTTGGACATATCCTTATTTGAAAGTTCTGGCTTGATTTTTATGGAGATGGGTTGTTTTATAGGCTCATATTTGTGATGAATGCGATATTGACTTTCTTTACCGTTTCTGGCTATGGTGTCCAGGGTAAAATCAATATTTCTATATAAACTTTTGGGGCCAAATTGGATAACAAGATTTTTTTGAAACATCACTACACTATCTTTTGCATTGATATAAGTAGAGGCAGGTGACGGTGTCGGATCCAAGGTATTCTGAGTTGTTCCTTTAAGTCGGAAAATCAAGGTTCTTTTGTTTTTAGAAAAATCTTCTATTTCTATACGTATTTTCTTCTCTGAATCAGGACTTAAAGTTATGATACCATCACCTGAATGGCTCAGAAAATCCATGTCAGACCCAGGATATTTATAACAAAGGTAGTATGTATTCTTGCGGGTTTTTCGTTCTTTATAATCATAAAAACCATTTACTTGTCTATTTTGACCAAATGAAATCCTATCCAGATGATAAGAATAAGCAAGTACATCGTCAATATAAAGATGAAAACCATAAATGCCTTGTTTATTGTGACTACCATCAGTGCGATCATACATTTGGATACTAACTCCTGCTTGCAATGCCGGCACTTCAATAGCATCTGAAAACGCTATTTGGCTTCCAGAAAAGTTTGTTAACGAGATCTTTCTTTCCCAAATTTTGTAAACATCATTATTGAGCCCATGTATGGCAAGATTCAATAATGATGGCGGTGTTTTATCTTGAGTTTGTATGCCAAAATGTACCGGATTGATAGGGTTTTCAGACTTAGTATCTCGGATTTCAAAATGTAAATGATTACCAAAAGAATACCCTGTATTGCCCATCACACCTATGATTTCTCCCTTTTTTACTGGTAATACAAAGGGATCAGGAAGGATGTCTATTTCCCAGGATTCCAAATTCATTTGATATTGGCGTACTACCTTCGCTATTTGATCACTGAAGGAGTCCAAATGAGCATAAAGTGAAGTGTATCCCACATCAGGATGATCTATGTACAGAACCAAACCATATCCGTTAGCTGACACCTTAATACGGGATATATATCCGTCAGCAATACTGTAAATATAATCTTTTCCTTTACCAGAAGGTTTAATATCAATTCCAGCATGAAAGTGGCTTTCGCGGAGCTCACAAAAATTGCCGGAAAGGCGAAAATCAAAATCCACCGGGCTTTGGAAAAAATTTTTATCCAAAGGATTGGGAATTTCAGATTGTGTGAATGAAACATTATAAAAAGATAAAATACTGGACAATACTACGACTACAAATCTCACAAACGATATTTTAAATTATTATTTTTGAATTATTTTATTGAAGATTTTTTCCATTTCCTGTATGGCCGTATTTCCGGATATCTCTTCAGATCTTATTTTTTCAGTAAGATGTTCAAAAGGTTTTTTTACAGAAGGATTACCAAAAACCAATTCTTGAATCAGCGCAGCAGATCTCATAGAAAACCAACGAATTTCCTGTTCTGTACGATTGGTCCAAAATTTTTTGGAACTTACCAATATCTTTTTGTAGTCTTCTATAGCCTTCCAAACAGTATCAAAACCTGTTTTCTCCATAGATGAAGCCAATAAAACAGGACATAACCAACCTGCTATATCGTGATGAAAAAGTTGAATGGCATTTTGATAAGAAATACGGGTTTGTTTGGCCAATTCGAGCTGTGGACCATCTGCTTTATTAATGATAAAAATATCGGCATTTTCCATGATACCACGTTTGATGCCTTGAATGTCATCTCCTGCTCCTGGTTGCAGCAATAGCAAATTAACATCGGTGATGAAGTCTACTTCAGTTTCTGACTGGCCCACACCAACGGTTTCAACAATGATGACATCAAAGCCTGCTGCTTCACAAAGCTGTATAGTTTCTTTCGTAAACGCTGCTGTTCCACCTAAGACATTGCCTGATGCTGTAGGCCGGACATAGGCCTTATCATTGGCAGACAAATACTGCATTCTGGTTTTATCACCTAATATACTACCTTTATGAACTTGACTACTAGGATCTATGGCCAAAACTGCCGGCTTATGTCCCTGTTTTATCAAATAAAGTCCAAAAGTTTCTATAAAAGTAGATTTGCCTACGCCAGGTGTCCCTGTGATACCAATACGTATTGTAGATGCAGATGTTTTGGTGTGATGCAGAATTTGTGTTGCTAATTTTCTCTTTTCTTCTAATTGACTCTCTGCCAAGGTGATACATTCACTAAGTACAAACCTATTTCCAGCCTGCAAACCTTCAGTATAGTAAGAAAGTGGTCTTACATTTTTGGATTTGTTTTCGAAATTAGGATTAATACCCTGCATGTGATGTGATAGTGTATGCTTATATTTGTAGCGTCAAAGGTATGAATTTTATGTGTTGTCCATGTCAAATAGTACCCACAATACAATAAATACAGTTGGAAATGTGTTATTCAACCAGAATTTGCTCTCAAACCATAGTTAAAAAATGAATTTAAATTTATTCAAGATTGTATTTTTTCTAATTTGGATTACTTCCTTTTTTTCATGTGAAAAATCGGCAAAGCCTATATATGACGTCAAGTTAGATGCTGACTTTGATTTAAATACAATATCATCGGGTAGTAATTTGGTTAGAAATTTTGTGATCATCAGAGATATTCCAGTGTTTTACAAACAAAATGCTGATCAAAGGGGCGTTGATACATCACGTATTTTAGTGGCTTATCCATCTTTTGGTTTGATAAAGTCTCGTTTTGGAGATGAGGATATGGCTTTTGTAGAAGATGTAATTGTCAATCTTATCACTCCTACAGGTAGGAGAATAGAGATTTACAGACTCGATTTTGTGCAGTTTAATACAGGAAGCGAAATTAGAATGTTAAGCGGTACCTTTCCAGGATTGAAACAAGAATTGACCAAAGAAAAAATTGATATTGAAATAGGTTTTAGATTTAGGAGACAACCACCACTTAATTTTAGAGGTAGGTTAGAATTTGGGTATGCAGTGTTTGAAGAAGAATAGTCTTCGTATCTAATCATTCGAAAGAACTCAATTGTGAATAATTCGAATCCATCATGTTTGATCTTAAAAAATTGTAAAATTATACAAGTTTAAAAAGAAGACTAAACTTTATTTTACCTTTGCGGTCAAATTTAAAAATCAAATTCAAAATATGTTGCATCAGATAGATCCATCTAAAACTACCGCATGGAAAAAACTTACTAAGCTTTACAAACAAAATAAGGATACCCATATCAAGGAGTTTTTCGCCAAAGACAGTGATCGTTTTAAGCGGTTCTCTATAAAGTTTGAAGATATTTTATTAGACTATTCTAAAAATAATATAACCGAAGAAACATTATCTACCCTAGTCCAACTGGCCAAATCTTGCAAGCTCAAAGAAGCGATCAAAGCAATGTATGATGGTGATAAAATAAATGTCACAGAAGGAAGATCAGTACTGCATACCGCTTTAAGAAATAAATCTGGTCAACCGGTATATGTTGATGGTCAGGATGTGATGCCACAAATCAAAGCCGTAAAAGCTAAGATGAAAACCTTTACAAACCAGATAATATCCGGAAAGTGGAAAGGATACAATGGTCAGGCCATCACTGATATAGTTAATATCGGTATCGGTGGGTCAGACTTGGGTCCAGTCATGGTCACGGAAGCACTCAAGCCCTACAAATCACGTCTCAATGTACATTTTGTATCCAATGTAGACGCTAGTCATATTGCGGAAGTCACCAAAGGTCTAGATATGCGGACCACATTATTTTTAATAGCATCCAAGACATTTACCACTCAAGAAACCATGGCCAACGCTTACACAGCTAGGCAGATGTTTTTGGAAGTGGCAAAAGACGAAGAACATATCAAGAAGCACTTTGTCGCCTTATCTACCAATAAAATAGAGGTAGCGCGATTTGGTATCGATACAGATAATATGTTTGAGTTTTGGGATTGGGTAGGCGGTCGATATTCCCTTACATCAGCCATAGGACTTTCTATTGCTTTGGCCATAGGTTATGAACATTTTGAATCTTTGCTTACCGGTTTTTACAAAATGGATAGACATTTTCTCAAAACGCCCTTGGATAAAAATATTCCAGTTTTGCTGGCGTTAATCGGAATTTGGTACACCAATTTTTACGGAGCTGAGTCTGAAGCTATCCTACCATATGATCAGTATATGCATCGTTTTGCAGCTTACTTCCAACAAGGAAATATGGAGAGCAACGGTAAGGCTACAGACCGAAATGGCAACCCAGTAAAATATCAAACTGGTCCTATCATTTGGGGCGAACCAGGAACTAATGGTCAGCATGCTTTCTATCAGCTCATGCATCAAGGTACGAGATTAATTCCTTGTGATTTTATCGCGCCGGCTATTTCTCAAAATCCATTGGGCAATCATCATACCCTATTGATGTCCAATTTTTTTGCTCAGACCCAAGCTTTGATGCAAGGTAAAACAAGGGAAGAAGTCATAGAAGAATTTGAAAAATCAGGAAAAAAACCAGAAGAATATATAGATTTGGTACCATTTAAAGTTTTTGAAGGCAATAGACCTACCAATTCTATACTGGTAAAAATATTAGATCCAGAGACTTTGGGTATGCTCATAGCCATGTACGAACACAAAATTTTTACGCAAGGTGTGATATGGAATATTTACAGTTTTGACCAATGGGGCGTAGAGCTTGGCAAGCAACTTGCGGGTAAAATCATTCCAGAATTGGAAAATAATGCACCCACCAATGCCTTTGATAGTTCTACCAATGGACTCATCAATGCTTGGAAAGAGATGAAGAAATAGTAGAATTTTATTTAAATATTTATGAGCGTACTGACATTTTATCAAAAATAAAAGCGATAAAGTTTTTGTAATTATAAAAAACCGATTACTTTTGCGTCGCTTTTCGCAAAAAGAGCTTTGGTACCTTAGCTCAGTTGGTAGAGCAATGGACTGAAAATCCATGTGTCCCCAGTTCAAATCTGGGAGGTACCACAAAGGGATGATTTCTTTAGAAATTATCCCTTTTTTTATTTAATGTGCAGTTCTGTTTTTTACATTTTTGGTTCACATTGAAACTTTCAATAACATTTTTCGGCGGGAATACGTTTTATTCCAAATAACCTTAGTTAGATGCAGATACATTCTATTTCCAAAGCGCTATCATTTCCATTATTGGTATTAGGAGGATACTTTTTGTATAGAATTTTTGTGTCGCCTTTTGAGAGTGACTCTATTTACATTTTGATTCCTGTGGTGTTGCTAGTTTGTCTTTATGTTTTTCATGGACCACTAGATCATTGGTGGCTGACTAAGTACCCAATTAAATTTGATGATAAGCTTCGTGATTGGTTGACCAAGTATTTTAACCCATATACTTTATTAAGCGAAGATGCTAAAAAGTTGTTTGAAAACCGAATGACTTTGTATTTGGAAGGCAGGCTGTTTCAGTCAGTAGGTTCAGAACATAGAGATGTACCTCATGATATCCAATGTATGGTGGCAGCACATGGATTGATCATGACCTTAAACAGAAAGGATTACCTGATGGGTGACATGGATAGAATTTTTTTGTATAAACATCCTTTTCCTACTCCCAGACATCAATATTTGCATAATGTGGAAGTCGATACTGAAGATGGCGTTATCATCCTATCTTTAGAACAGTTGACTAATGCGGTACTATATCCACAAGATTATTATAATGTAGGTTACCATGCTTTTGCAGAAGCTTTTATAGCTACCCAAAAAGACATTATTTACCCTGATGTAGTGGATTCGTGGTCAGACATTGAAGCTATCTCTGGATGGTCAAAGGAAGTGATTTTGAGCCAAACGGGAATGAAAGAACTGAGCACGATTCCGGTGCATATCACCATATATTTTTCATTTCCTGAAAAGTACAAAGCTATAAATCCAGAAAGATATCAATCGTTCAAATCTATTTTTGGTAAATAATGGCCAGGAAAATGTCTTCTTTGCTGACAGAAAGTGATATCAACCCAAATGTGTATGTCCAAAATATAGAGACACCTTTTGGTCCTTGGATCATTGGAGCATCAGATATAGGTATCAGATGGATCAAGATTGTCGACACTTACCATGTAATTGATAAACCCAATCAGAACACACGTCAAGCGGCAGCAGAGTTGACCCAATATTTTGCTGGAGAACTCAGACAATTTTCTGTAAAAACGGATTTGGAAGGATATACTGAGTTTTCTGTACGAGTCTGGCAAGCTCTCACTGAAATACCATACGGCAAAACCATTTCGTACGCTCAAATGGCAAATATCCTGGGTGATCCAAAATGTATCAGAGCTGCAGCTACTGCCAATGGTAGAAATCCTATCCCAATCATTGTACCTTGCCATAGAGTCATTGGTTCCGATGGTAGTCTAACTGGTTTTGCCCTTGGCCTGGATGTTAAAAAACACTTACTATCATTAGAAAATCCGCAGAAGTATGTGGATCATCAGATGACGCTTGGGTTTTGAAATTGGGAGTTAGTTCTGCTCAAGATTAATTTATCTTCTTTAAAACTGCCACACCATTTGAACACATTGTCTATTTTTCTGTAATCTTATGATATCTTAAAAATATAATTACCCACCATTGAGCTCAGGTATCAAAATTGTAGAAGGCTGGTTTAAAGAAAAAGGTTGGAAGCCGATGGAGTTTCAGATCGAAGCTTGGAAAGCCTATGATAAAGGATATTCTGGCGTGATCAATGCGCCTACGGGAAGCGGAAAAACTTATGCAGGTCTTTTGGGTTTATTGGCAAATTATATTCAAAATCATAAAAACTATAAAACTCAAGTTCCAGAAGGTATGCAACTGATTTGGATAGCACCTATCAGGGCATTGGCCAAAGAAATATACTTGTCCTGCCAAAAAGCGGTGGAAGGCTTGGAACTTCCTTGGAGAGTAGAAGTGCGCACCGGTGACACTTCGTCTGATCACAAACAAAAACAGTTTAAAAAGCCGCCACAGATTATCATCACCACACCTGAAAGCCTTCACGTGGTTCTGACTTCGAAAGGTTATACACAAATGCTGCAAACAGTAAAATGTATAGTTGTGGATGAGTGGCACGAACTCATCGGCTCAAAACGTGGTGTCCAAACTGAGTTGTTTATTTCCCGGTTGTCAGCATTATGTCCCCATCTTAGGATCTGGGGTATCTCCGCTACGATTGGTAATATGGATGAAGCCATAGAAGTTTTGCTTTATTCCAAAGAAGAAAGTCTCAGAAAGGTCATTAAGGCAAATATTAAAAAGGAAATCAATGTCTTGTCCGTCATTCCTGAAGAGATGGAAAAATTTCCATGGGCAGGACATTTGGGTATCAAAATGGCTAACAAAGCCGTAGAAATCATCCAAAAAAGTAAATCTAGCCTGATCTTTACCAATACCAGAGCACAATGCGAAATTTGGTACCAAAAATTATTGGAAACCGAACCTGATCTGGCCGGACAAATAGCTATGCATCATGGGTCTATAAGCAAAGATATCAGAGAATGGGTAGAAGAAGCTTTGCACGAAGGAAGGATCAAAGCCGTCGTGTGTACTTCTAGCTTGGATTTGGGTGTCGATTTCAGACCCGTAGAGTCCATCATACAGATAGGTAGCCCCAAAGGTGTAGCTAAATTTATGCAACGTGCTGGTCGTAGTGGCCATCAGCCCGGTGCTTCTAGTCATATTTGGTTTTTGCCTACACACGCCTTAGAGCTGATAGAAGCGGCAGGCTTACGAATGGCCATCGACAATCAATTAATTGAGGATAGAATACCTTATATCAGAAGTTTCGATGTTTTGATTCAGTACTTGATGACGCTAGCTGTTTCAGAAGGTTTTTATCCTGATTTGATATGGAACGAAATTAAAAAAACTTATTGTTTCGCATCCCTAGACCAGGATGAGTGGCATAAAGTCTTGAGTTTTCTGGTCTATGGTAGTCAATCTCTTCAGGCATATGATGAGTACAAAAAAATAATCATAGAAGAAGATGGTAAATACAGAGTTACAGACCGAAAACAGATACTCAGGCACAAGCTCAGTATTGGTACGATAGTTTCAGAAGGGCTGATGTCTATCAAGTTGGTAAAAGGTACTCATATTGGCGTCATAGAAGAGTGGTTTGTTTCACAACTGGCACCTGGAGATGTTTTTTGGTTTGCAGGTAGAGCATTAGAGTTGGTCAGGATCAAAGATATGGTAGCACAAGTCAGACTTTCCAACGCTAAGAGTGGAAAAATACCATCTTATCAAGGTGGTCGTATGCCATTGAGTTCGCAAATGTCTACAGTCTTGAAGGAGAAAATTTACAAGTATACTGAAGATATTATAGAAGATAAAGAAATACAAGCCTTGGTTCCTATTTTTGAAATGCAAGAAAAGCGATCGATTATTCCCAAAAGAGATGAGTTTTTGGTAGAATATTTTGAAAGTAAAGAAGGTTTTCATTTATTGATGTACCCTTTTGAAGGACGAAATGTTCATGAAGGAATGGCTGCATTACTTGCTAAAAGGATCAGTATGATATATCCGATATCATTTTCCATAGCTATGAATGATTTAGGTTTTGAATTGCTTTCAGATAGAGAGATTGACGTAGATCTAGTGATAAACAAGGCACTTTTTGATACTAAAAATCTAACGTCAGATATTCAATCCAGTATCAATAGTGTGGAGATGGCTAGGAGAAAATTTCGGGATATTGCCAAAATTTCCGGTTTGATTTTTACGGGATTTCCAGGCAAACAAAAGAAAGAAAGACATCTTCAAGCTAGTAGTCAATTGCTTTTTGATGTATTTAGAGAGTACGAACCTGATCATTTGCTTTTTATGCAAACCTACGATGAAGTTATGGCTTTCCAGCTCGAAGAAAACCGAATGAGAAAGTGCCTTCAGACCATCCAAAATGCCCATATCATCATCTGCAAACCTGAAAAAGCTACTCCTTTTTCTTTCCCCATAATTGTGGACAGACTTAGGGAAAAAATGAGCTCTGAAAAACTTGTAGATCGTATACAAAAAATGACAGCAGATCTTATCAAATAGGCAAAATATAAAGTTGATAGTTAGGTTTCATTATAAAACACCCTGCTTTTGACTAAATCGTAGTATCTTTGCATCTTCTAAGATATACTTGCATTAAATGTAAGTAATTCTAATTGCATGTTGCGAATTTTAAAAACCTTTTCCAAGATCTCCATAAAACTGATAGTATCATTACTCTTGGGTGCCATCGGTTTGTTTTTAATACTTTATGCCGGAACAGCTATTTACGATTTTCCTAAAACAGCCCCTTTTTCAGGTCAACAAATATATAACCCATATGATGATGTAGGAATAAAATCTTACAAATCCAACTTTCATGCACACAGTAAAGCTTGGGCAGGAGCCACCAATGGTAAAAATACCGAAAACGAAGTCATAGAAGCTTATATTGAAAAAGGTTATGATGTCGCATGTCTTTCCAACTACCAAAAAATAAGTCCATATACTGGACAAAAATCTATCATCATTTTTCCTGTTTATGAGCATGGTTATAGTATGAAGAAGGCGCATTATTTGGCCATAAATGCCAAGGATGTAGTTTTTTGGGATTTTCCTTTGTGGCAATCTTCTTCACATCAGCAAACTATCACAAACAAACTTAGAGCAAATGCTGATATCGTTGCGATAGCTCATCCAAAATTTGGTGGTGGTCGTACTTTTGAAAACATGGAGCAGCTCACGGGATATCATCTTATTGAGGTGCTCAATCATTACCGAAATTCAGAAGAGTATTGGGATCGTGCGCTTTCCGTGGGAAGACTCTCCTGGATCATAGGAAATGATGATATTCATGATATCAAAGACCCTGAGATTTTCCAAATATGGAATAATATATTTAGCGCCAAACCTGAAGAAATACTTTTAAATCTTAAAAATGGCAAAAACTACGCGACCCAATCCTTTACCAAACAAGCAGAAAACAAATTGCTTTCTTGCAAAAAGACAGGCGAAAATAGTTTTGAAGTAGTTTTGGAAAAACCAGCTGATATTGATTTTATAGGCCAAAATGGTGCATTAAAACAAAAAAGTACACAAAAAGATACCGCATCTTATACTTTTGCGAATAACGATACTTACATTAGGGTAGTAGCTAGAAATCAGAATAGTGCGATTTATTTAAATCCATTAGTGAGATATGATGGTAAAAGTTTGATTATGGCATCAGATTTAGAGGCCAAGCAAGACCATATTATGACTTGGGTTTGGAGACTAGGCTTTTTGTTGGCTTTCGCTATATTTGGATACTTATGGATAAAACTGATTCGTTGGTAAACTTCATTTAATCAAGGATTTCTGAATGGACAAATACATCTTATATTTAAAAAATAACCAACTTCTTATACTGATAGGGTTGTCATTATTCTTTTTTATAGGCTTGGGTAGTGTCCATCTTTTTGATTGGGATGAAGTCAATTTTGCAGAGTCTGCTAGAGAAATGCTGGAAACACAAAACTACCTTTCCGTACAAATCAATTATATTCCATTTTGGGAAAAGCCTCCATTGTTTTTTTGGATGCAGGCCATCTCCATGAAAATTTTTGGTGTCAATGAGTTTGCTGCAAGATTTCCCAATGCACTGTTTGGTGTGATATATTTAGTGACATTATATCATATTGGACTTCGTCTGATGAAAGATGTTAGCTTTGGTTGGTTGTGGTCACTGATGTATTTTGGCTCCATATTGCCACATCTGTATTTTAAGTCAGGTATCATTGATCCGGTGTTTAATTATTTTATATTCATGTCTGTGTATTATGTTTATAAGGTATTTAAGGATTTGGAAATCAATACAAAATCAGCTTTGTATGCAGGACTTTTTAGTGGATTGAGTTTTTTGACTAAAGGTCCTGTAGGACTCTTGCTTGTTATTTGTACCGCAGGTTTGGTTTCGATATGGCTTCTTTTGTCTAATTCAAAAAACGTTGAAGGATCACCATTTAAGAATATCGTAAATACGACGATCAGATTTTTAAAAAATTCAAGAGTATGGCAAGCAATACTTATGTTTACTCTTGGTTTTAGTAGCTTGATTGCTATATGGTTAGGTGCAGAAGTGTATTTTCATGGATTTGATATTTTGATGAAGTTTATAAAATATCAAATTGAGCTATTTACAACACCTGTTGCTGGGCATGGTCAGCCATTTTACTATCATTTTGTAGTGGTTTTTTTGGGTTGTTTTCCGATATCAGTTTTTGGGTTGCCTTATCTTATTCCTGGAAAAGATCAGACTGGAAATAATCTTAAAATCTGGATGATTGCTTTATTTTGGGTGGTCATGATTATTTTTAGTATTAGTACTACCAAGATTGTCCATTATTCATCGATGACGTATTTGCCATTGAGCTTTTTAGCTGCAAAATATATATATGATGTTGTGGTAGGCAAAAAAATAATCAGCAGATTTGTATTTTGGGTCTACACCTTTCTAGGTTTCATTTGGACGGCTTTATTTATTGCATTTTTTTATTTGATCAATCATATCGATTTATTAAAGCCATACATAAATGATAAGATTGCTTTAAGTGCATTAGATATATCCAACTCTTGGACAGGATACGAGCCCACGATCGGGATATTTTTTGGATTAGGTTTTGTGCTTTCTCTTTACTTTTGGATCCAAAGAAGAATGATTTACGTAATCACAACAATATCTTTATCTATAGCTTCTACACTTTTGATGACATTGCTTTGGGTTTTGCCAGGCATCGAAAGATACAGCCAAGGGCCTGCTATTGACTTTTATAAATCACTAGAAAATCAGGATGTATATGTCGAAACTATAGGGTTTAAAAGTTATGCACAATACTTCTATAAAAAGATAAAACCGGGAGATATGGCCCAAAGCAAAGATAAGTTATGGCTGCTGGATGGTAAAATAGATAAAGATGTGTATTTTGTTACCAAAGTAAATCATACAGAACTAGATGGCAGACCTGATATTCAAAAACTAAAATGTGAAGGAAGTTTTTGCTTTTATGTCAGGAGAAAGGTGATGTAATTTCTAATGTTTATAAATACTGAATCAGCTTATGAAATAATTAGATACGCTCCAATTTGCCAGAGATAATCGAAAAAATCAAACACAAGCTGAGAAATTTGTTTGGGAAAGATTAAGAAACAGAAAACTACATGGCCTAAAGTTTAATAGGTAATTTCTAATAAATTACAAAGAAGTAATCGGTAATAAGTTGTATTATATGGTAGATTTTCACAACTTTGAATACAAGTTAATTTTGGAAATAGATGGACCAATTCATCTAGAACAAAAAGAATATGATGTAGAAAGACAAGCAGATTTAGAATCTTTAGGATACAAGGTTTTAAGATTTACTAATGAAGAAGTACTATTAAATTAGGAAGATGAAAAAGCAAAAATTTTATCAGTTTTAAATGATGTAAATAGAGAAATCAAAGAGAAGTAAATGTATTTACTAATCATGTTTTATACCCATCCCTGTCCCTTCCCTTCAAAGGGAAGGGTGACGAATTGCGTTAGATTTGATGTTGATTTTAATCTAATCTTTAAACTTTATAAAAAAATATTGACTTCAAAGAACGAATCTTACTCCCTCCCTTTTTAGCGAGGGTTGGGGTGGGTAAAAACGGTTATAGTTGATAATTTCTACAAATAACTTACTTCTGCGCAGTCTTGATCAGATACCAAGCTATAATAGAAAACATAATATTGGGTATCCAAACCCCGAGCATGGGATGGAGTGATAAATTGGTAGAAAAAGTAGTACTAAACTTGGAGAGAATAACATATGTAGCTCCTATGATCACACCGGCAGCGATATGGAAACCCATTCCACCTCTGACTTTACGGGATGCTACTGCTACTCCTATTAATGTAAGAATAAAAATGGTAAATGGCTCTGCAGTACGTCTGTACAACTCTATACTATATTTTTTTCCAGAATCCAATCCTTTGTCTTGTTCATATTGAAGGAATCTACTGAGTTCACCTGATGTCATAAGCTCCATCTGATTGGTATATCGGGTGAAGTCTTCAGGTACAAAACTGAAAGATGTGTCTATAAAATTGTTAGGTTTGGCTAGCAGTGTTTCTGTTTTTTCACTAAAGGTTCTCTCTTCCCAGTTTTCTAGTTTCCATTTGTTTGTGGCTCTTATGTATTCAATTTTATTGGCTTTAAGCACATAAACAAGCTGGTTATCTTTAAATTTTTCCAATCTGAAAAACCTTCCAGAGCTATCATAACTAGAGTAGCTTCTGATGTAAATTTTTTCATGCGGAGAAATCCAAAAATGGATATTATGATTCAGCGTTGACTGAAGTGATGGTTTTATGTACTTTACTTCAAAGGCATTTTTGCGAACATTGCTTTTGGGTATGACATAATTATTTCCAAACCAAAGAAGACCCCCAATTACAGATGCTCCAATGAGGTACGGCCTCATGATCCTGGAGTAGCTGATTTTAGCGCTTAGCATACTGATGATTTCAGAGTTTTTGGCCATTCTTGAAGTAAAGAATATTACGGCAAGCATCGCAAAAAGTGGCCACAACAATCCATTAATGTAAGGGATAAAATAAATGTAGTACTGCACAAATATTTCTGGAAAACTTAGGCCTGAGTTCACAAATTTGTCTATCCACTCAAAATAATTGATAGATACTGCGATCATCGTGATGAGCAACATGATAAAGAAAAAAGTACTTAAATACTTTTTGATGATGTACCAATCAAGTATCTTCATGAATTAATGTTAAACTATAGAATATCTTTACTGCTAATACAACGAAGATTTGTGTATAAATGATGTGCAAAGGTATAGATTTCTTATCTATATTTGGATAACTGACAGGGTTAGTTTCCCTTTTGTTCAAATAGCCATTTTAACAATTCAGGCTCTCTGATAGCTCTGTTCCAAACATCATGACCTCCATTTTCATATTCAGTATATTGTGGGTTTACGCCTAGATTTCTCAATTCTTTAACTAAACTTCTAGACAGCTCTGGAGTAACCACTTCGTCTTTTGCTCCATGAAAAATCCATAATGGGATATTTTTTATGGTTGATACTTTGGACAAATCAGCGCCTCCACAAATAGGTACAGCTGCAGCAAACCACTCCGGTTTTCTGGATAAAATATCATAAGTTCCAAATCCTCCCATAGATAGCCCACCCACATATATCCGATTTTGGTCGATTTTTGGGTCTTTCAGTACTTGTTCCATAAGCTGTATAACTTGTTTCATAGCTGGAGTGACTTGGCCTTGGTTAACAGGTGTCCATTCTCCCCTTTTTACAGGAGCCCAATAATCTTCTTTGGGACATTGAGGAGCAATAATGATAGATGGAAACTTGCTTTGCACAATGTCTGAAGCTAAATATGGTACTATGTGTATCAATTGACTTACATTATCATCGCCACGCTCGCCCGCGCCATGCAACCATAGAAGTACCGGTAGTTTGGTGTTTTGTTGATAATATTCGTCAGGATAGTAGATATTGTACGGTAAAGTTTTCTTTTGATCGTTGACAAAAGTTTTTCCAGCTAGTCCCATAAATTTAGGGGCACTGCAAGATATCATAATACCCAAAATCCCCAAAGATAACAGTCTCATAATAATGTTTAATTATGCAAAATTAAAAATTATACCGATATTAAAAGATGTTTGAATACATTGTTGTCATTTTTTCTGTCAAAATGACATAGCAAATGCAAATGGCACGTGCTTTGACCATGGTATGAAGTAATCAAAATATTATAATTATGGCAAAAGGTAATATATCCGTACAGGCGGAAAACATTTTCCCTATCATCAAAAAGTTTTTGTACTCTGACCACGAGATCTTCCTCAGAGAACTTGTCTCCAATGCTGTTGATGCTACAACCAAAGTTAAAACGCTGTCTCAAAAAGGAGAAGTTAAGGGCGACTTAGGAGATACGAAGATTGAAGTAAAAATCAATAAGGACGCCAAGACTTTACACATCATTGACAAAGGTATCGGGATGAGCGAAGACGAAGTCAACAAATATCTCAATCAGGTGGCTTTCTCATCAGCTGAGGAGTTTTTGTCCAAATATAAAGATGATGCTACCATCATAGGTCATTTTGGATTAGGATTTTATTCAGCATTCATGGTTGCTGACAAGGTAGAAGTGATCACCAAATCATACCGTGAAGAAGCACCAGCAGTAAGATGGGAATGTGACGGTAATCCTGAATATTTTCTGGAGTCACACGACAAAACAGAAAGAGGTACTGAGATTATCCTTCATATCAACGAAGAAAGTCTAGAATATCTTGAAGAAGGCAAAATCAGAGAGTTACTTAATAAATATTGTAAGTTTTTACCTGTAGAGATCAAATTTGGTACTCGTACAGAATCTACTTGGGAAGGCGAAGGAGATGAAAAACAGGAAATCAAAACAGAAGTAGATGATATCATCAACAATCCTCATCCTATATGGAAGAAAAAACCAGCTGATCTGACCGATGACGATTATAAAAATTTCTACCAAGAATTGCATCCTTACAGTCAGCCTCCGTTATTTTGGATTCACCTGAATATAGATTATCCATTTAACCTCACTGGAATTTTATATTTCCCTAAACTGACCAATAATTTTGAAGTTCAAAAAAATAAAATCCAACTTTACAGCAATCAGGTATTTATCACCGATGATGTCAAGGAAATTGTTCCTGAGTTTTTGATGCTCCTTCATGGTGTGATAGATTCACCGGATATTCCACTGAATGTGTCGAGAAGTTATCTGCAGTCTGATGGAAATGTCAAGAAAATCAATACTTACATATCCAAAAAGGTTGCTGAAAAATTGCATTCTTTGTTTACCACCGATCGTAAGGGTTACGAAGAAAAATGGAAGGAAATCAGTACTTTTGTAAAATACGGTATGATCTCTGATGACAAATTTAATGAAAAGGCCATGTCTTTCGCTTTGTTGAAAAATATGGACAATGAACATTTTACATTGGAAGAATATAAAGAAAAGGTAAAAGCTAATCAAACCGATAAACACAATAAGTTGATTTACTTATATGCCAATGATGTAAAAGCCCAACACAGCTACATCAAAGCTGCTAAAGAGTACGGCTATGATATTCTGGAAATGGATACCATTATTGACAATCACTTTATGCAACATATTGAGTACAAAGGCCATGAAGTGACGTTTGTAAGGGTGGACTCTGAGACACCTGATAATTTGGTACAAAAAGATGAGACCAAAGAATCTGTATTGAGTCAGGCTGATCAAGATAAAGTAAAAGATATTTTTACTAAATCAGTCAAAAATATCGGTGCAGGACAAGTAGAACTCAAAGCTATGTCGCCAACAGATCACCCTGTGGTGATCACCAGACCTGAGTTTATGCGTCGTATGAAGGAAATGCAAGCCATGCAAGGTATGGATATGAACATGTTTCCAGACAGTCACAATGTTGTTGTCAATTCTAATCATCCATTAGTAGCAGAAAAACTCTTAAAGATGAAAAGCGAAGATAAGAAAGCGGACTTTGCTACATATCTACACGATTTGGCATTATTGAATCAAGGCATGCTCAAAGGTGAAGAGCTTTCTAATTTTATAACTAGGAGTTTAGAGTTTGTGAAATAAGTAATTTTTAAACATAAAAGGTATTATTAAAATACCATTGTTAAATAAAAAAGAGGGCCAATTTAATCTAAATTCGTCCTCTTTTTTTATGACTTAGTTTTAGTTAAACAACTATGACATCAGTTTTTAAAATAACTTTTGATTTGATGGAGTTGGAGATCAGGCAAGCGCTTTCTGATTTTTGAAGAATTCTTTCGGCTTTATCCATATCGGCTGTATGTATAATCTCAAGTTTTGGCATGAGTACAATTTCACTCATAATGAATTTGCCATCTACTTTTTCAAGTTTTCCCTCAGATGAGCAAGTAAAGGACTTAAACTCCAATTTAGAATTTTCTGCAATAGCTAGAAAAGTAGTCATAAAACAACCATTAACGGCGGCAGTAAAAAAGTGTTCTGGAGACCATACACCATCTACACCATGGGGAAATTCAGGAGGTGTTGCTACATCTATGGTGTCCAATAGTTCGGGAGATGATATCTCACCTATGCGATCGGCTATCCATTTTAAATTAACATTATATATGTGCGATTCCATGTTTATTTTGGTTTAATGATTTCAAATTCTGGTTCAATGGGCGCATCATCATTTTTATCATTAGTCATAGGAGGTGTACATCCTGATGGCCCACATCCTGTATTTGTTGCTGCTTGAAACAACAAAAACGCCCCAAAAAATCCCATCATTTGATCTTTACCTGCTACAGCCTGATAAATTAGAAAAACCCCTAAGCCTAACCGCAACCCTCTTACAAAGTGCCAGTTTTTTAAAAGTGTATCCATCATTTACTTAGCTTACGGGCATTAAAGATTTATAATAATTTACGGTCATCCACGAGCCTCCGTTGACACAACTGATACCATTGGCAGATAAATAGCCTTCGGCTTGGCCACTTCTGTTGCCAGATGCGCAGCAAAGAATGAGTGGAGACGCCATATTTTTTAACTCGTCTAGTCTGTACGGAACTTCATTCAATGGAATATTGACAGATCCTGCCACATTGCCTCCCATAAACTCTCCAGGAGTACGTACATCTACTATGGTACCTTTATTCTCCAAAATTAAATTCTCTACATTCATGATGATATTGATTTAAATATTTTTAAAAAATTACGACACAAATGTACAGGGTCTTTTTGACAGTATTGGCTACATAGGTTACAAATAGAAATTATCTAAAATATTTTGACTCTTTGTTTAAATGAAAAGAACTGACTTTATTTTACATCAATAATCTGGTAATTATGTATGGCAAAAATGCCTGTTCCACCATTAATATTAGTAGTTACGGGTACGGGAGTTCCAAAAGGATTGTCCACCGTATTTTTATAAGCCAGTAAAGATCGGCTATATTTATAATAGTCTTCTGAAATATTGTACCATACTAATTTCATCTTACCTTCAACCCATTCTTTAGGCAGTCTATATATTTGAAATTCAATGATCTTTTCTTTTCCATCATAACCATCATCAGATAGAAGCATGCTAGTACTTTCGAAGGATTCTACAGCAGAAGGATCAAGACTGGTAAGATATGTAGGGCCACTTTGGCTATTCCAATCTGGTGCAAGAATTTGAACAGCATAAAAATTTTTACCGACTTCATCTTTAAATTTCACAGTAACTTTGCTTCTTTCGTCACCATCTCTATCTAGTCCGCCATTTTCATTAAATGTAGCAGAAAGCACTTCGTTTTTTGGTAAGATATGAAGAGTTGACGATGCATTGACAAAGTCTTTGTGCATAGCTTCAATGACAACTTTATCATTGGTGTTTAATGATTTTGGTAGCACAAATCTGTAATTGTTTCTACTTTGAGAACTAAAGACAGGGTCGAAATTTTCACCTACAATTTTAGAGCCATTGATAGTTAAAAAGACTTCGGCATCATTTAATGCAAGTTCGTAAACATCAACATTTTCCAAAATACCAGCATTGCGTGATATTCTCACTTCTACAGTGTCTTGACCTGTATGAGCTACGCAATCTATTACCAAAGATTTATCATATGGAGGTGGATCGAGGTCTAAGGTAGTGTTAAAAAAATTCTCGCAAGATGACAACGAAAAAATAAGGAAGATTAAAAAGGATAAATTAGGGTATTTAGAAATCGTCATGGTTTGATAATTAGAATTTTAGTGAATAGGTAACGTAAGGTATTAATGGGAATAAACTCACTTGTTTTAATACTCTTTTGTTAGTATCAAAATCATTGTCAAAATAAACAAAAAACGGATTATTGTTGGCATAAGTATTGTAGGCTCCAATAGACCATGTTCTGGTTCTGTTTGTTCGGGTTTTTATAAAATTGACACCTACGTCCAGCCGATGGTAGGCATTCATCCTATAACTATTTCGATCACCATATTGCTCTATGTTATTAATATAAGTATAGTTTTGACTACCGTAAGTTTCAACTGTACCATACCGTGATTTAGGCAAAGTGACAGCATTGCCAGTTCCATAAACCCATGTACCCGACAGGTTTATTTTTTTTGACAATTCATAGATCGCTACCACAGAAATATCGTGCCTTCTGTCATATCTAAATGGAAACGCTCTCCCTTGATTCAAGTCATTAAATTCTCTATTGTTCCAAGCCAAAGTATATCCTATCCAACCTGACAATTTTCCTGTTTTCTTTTGTAAGAAAAACTCTAGACCATAAGCTTCACCTTTCCCTTGAGTGACCCTATCCTGCCAATCTGTAAGTTCGAAAAGCCCAGATCCATCTTTATAAGCAATAAGGTTATTCATTTTTTTGTAGTATGCTTCTATAGAAATTTCATAATCTTTTCCAATGCTTTTAGCTGCTCCTATAGCTGCCTGCCACGATTCTTGAGGTTTGATGCGTGCGGTGGTAGGCAACCATAAATCTGTAGGTAAGCCTATACCTTCAAATGATAAAAGGTTGATAAATTGTCTCATGGTAGCAAATGAAGCTTTCAAGCCTATGTCATTTGGCAATAAATATCGCATACTTAGTCTGGGCTGAAGCGAAGTATAAAAAGCATCGTCAACAGCAAATCCTGAAAGGTGAAGACCTGCATTGATTTTAAATTTTTTAGTAATTTCGTAGTCATCTTCTGCATACAAAGCCAACTCTGTTGCCTGTTTTATAGGTTGCCCTATTGTTTGTTTAAAATCAATATTATTTGAAACAGATTTTTGTTCAAGATTAAACTGTCCAGGATTAAATTCATGGAGGATTACGTTGGTACCGAATCGTATAAAATGTCTTGGAGAAGGCACATAATCAAAGTCTATTTTCGCAGCATAGTCTCTGATACCCGATAGATAACCCAATGAAATGAAATCCTTGGTTTTGTCAGGAAATTCTGTACCCAAAGAAACACCAGTATTAAGTTTATATTTACTGTAGGTAAGTGTAGTGTTCATAAATAGCTTATCATGGATGATATGGTTCCATCTTAGTGCACCAGTTAGGTTGCCCCATCCAAGACCATTTTCCGTAAAGTCTCTATTTTCATTTCTTTCGGCATCCGTTTGCTCAAAGTAAAATTTATCATTTCCGCCATACACACTAAGGTAAATCCTATCTTTTTGCGAAAAAGTATGGTTTATCTTGGCATTTAGGTCATAAAAATAGTATCCAGCATCACCATCTGATCCATTATCAGAAAAACTCTGTTTTATAAAAGGTTTGGCAAGAACATCGATGTACGTCCTCCGTCCAGAAACCAAAAATGATGTTTTGCCCTTGTTTATGGGTCCTTCTAATGTCAGCTTGGAACCAACCAAGCCAATGGATACGTCACCATGGAATTCTTGTTGATGCCCATCTTTCAAGTTGATCTCCAAAACACTGGAGAGTCTGCCACCATAACGGGCGGGAAAACCACCTTTGATTAGGGTGACATCCTTAATCGCTTCAGCATTGAAGACAGAGAAAAAACCAAATAAATGATTGGCATTATATACCGGAACTCCATCCAGCAATATTAGATTCTGGTCCGGACTACCACCACGAACATACAATCCTGCTTGTCCTTCTCCTCCGGACTGCACTCCAGGCAAAAGTTGGAGCGCCTTCAAAACGTCAGTCTCTCCCATAAGCGCTGGAATCTTTTTTATCTGCAATATAGGAACATCTATGGTACTCATTTGAGTCTCTGTTTCTATTTTTTTATCTTTATTGGCTGTGATTTCTATTTCTTCAAAAACGACTTCGCCTTTCAATTTTATATTGACGCTTTGAGATTTATGGCCTTCTATACTTACTGATTTTGTAGCATATCCAATGTAGGATACTTCCAAGTCAATATTGCTGGACTTGTCCAATGTAATACTATAAAAGCCAAAAGTATTGGTGACAGTACCACTTTGTGAAGCATAGTGGTACACATTACAACCTATTAATTTTTCACCTGATGATATATCTTCAACATATCCTGAAATGGTTACTTTTTGGGCTATAATCAATTGACAAACAAGCATTATTGTCATTATAGATAAGGTGTTTCTTTGTATAGTCATAAAAAACTCATTGATTAAGTTATAAGAATTTTGAGAGTTAACAGTATTTATATAATGGTTGAAAAGTATTTTTCGCTGCTTTAGACTTATTTTTTTAACAAATATTTAATTGATTTCTGGTAATAATGTTTCATCTTTGTGTGCTTCAATTTTAATACAAACGACATTATTTTATAAAAAGTATATGATACATAACCTTTCTTCAAATAACACCATTGCCAACCAATTTGTAGCTCAACTCAGAGACGTTCATTATCAAAATAATAAACTTCTGTTTCGAAAAAATATGGAGCGGTTGGGCAATATTTTTGCATATGAGATCAGTAAATTGCTACCATATAAAGAGCAGGAAACAGAAACACCCTTAGGAATTGCAAAGGCTTTATTGCCCGATACGAAGATTGTTTTGTGTACTATTCTCAGGGCCGGATTACCATTGCATCAGGGATTGTTAGATTATTTTGATGATGCAGGCAATGCCTTTGTGGCTGCTTACCGAAAAAATCACAAAGACGGCACCTTTGAAATCAATCTAGAATACGTTACATGCCCCGATTTAGAAGGAGCTGTATTGATCCTTTCCGATCCAATGTTGGCCACAGGCGCATCTATCCAAAAGACTATAGAGTCACTGGAAGAGTTTGGTAAATACAGCCAACTTCACATCGTATCGATCATAGCATCATCATACGGCGTAAAACAAATGCAACGCTTATTTCCCAAAGCGCACTTGTGGATAGCTGCCGAAGACGAAGAGCTTACAGCCAAGTCGTACATTGTCCCCGGATTGGGAGATGCGGGTGATTTAGCTTTTGGGAAAAAGTTGCAGGAATAGAAAGAAAGAGGAAACCAAGTTTTGTCTTCAAAAAGTCCTTTCAAGGTATGGATTCCGTACTGTCATCTCATTTTGTTTCGGTGGATATTTGGGAAACATTTTTCATTTTAAGCGTTATAAAAGGCGAGGTGTTTAAGGATGATTTATAGGAAATTATAATTTAGTAAGTTTTGTATTGGGAAGTAGGGATTTACAATAAAACTATTGTTGCAAGCACATAACAACAAAAATGTTGCTAAATAAATAGGCCTTTTGAAAATTATTCCTAAATTTACATAAAATTTATTATGTTGTAATGTATTGATATTCAATTATTTAAATCAAATAACTTGATTATGTATAAATGCGTATATACGAAACTGCGTATAGTTGGGAACTTACCCATAGGGGCACGCGCTAGAGAAATAAGTCATTTTTTGTACGGGATGGATTAGTCTGCATATTCATACATTGCTTTCTACAAAATGATTATTTAATTTTTCTTAACTTTGCGGACATTTTTTATTCACTGAAACAAGACCTTTGCATATTTTCAAAAGATAATTTGGCAAAGCATCATAAATATTGAACATGGCAAAATATAATGACGATCTTAAACAACTCAATCTTCCACAGATAGATCAGCACATCAGACAGTTTTGGGAAGACCAAAAAATCTTTCAAAAAAGTGTAGACCAAAGATCAAAGGACAATTCATTTGTCTTTTTTGAAGGACCACCATCTGCCAATGGTAAGCCTGGTATTCACCACGTGATGGGTAGGACTGTGAAGGATATTTTTTGCCGTTTTCAGACCATGAAAGGTAAGCGTGTGGAACGAAAAGGTGGTTGGGACACTCATGGACTTCCGATAGAGCTTTCTGTAGAAAAAGAACTAGGCATCACTAAAGAAGATATCGGCACTAAAATCACCGTAGACGAATATAATGCCAAGTGTCGTGAAACGGTCATGCAATACAAAGACCTATGGGATGATATCACCAGAAAAATGGGTTATTGGGTAGATCTGGACAATCCATACATTACCTTTAATAATGAATATATTGAGTCTGTTTGGTGGCTTTTGGGACAGCTTTACCAAAAAAATCTTTTGTACAAAGGATATACCATACAGCCATACTCACCTGCTGCAGGCACGGGTTTGAGTTCGCACGAATTGAACCAGCCTGGATGCTACAAAGATGTTACGGATACTACAGTGGTAGCTCAGTTTTTGACCAAGCCGGAGACACTTCCTGTTTTTTTAAAAGATCAAGGAGACATTTACATATTGGCTTGGACCACTACACCATGGACACTTCCATCCAATACTGCGCTAACCGTAGGTCCTAAGATCGATTATGTTTTGGTAAAGACGTACAATCAATACACATTCAAGCCGATTAATGTTATCTTGGCCAAAGCATTAGTAGAAAAACAATTTGCCGGTAAATACGAAAAAGCAGAGAGCATCGATGCCGTACTATCATACCAGATTACAGATAAAAAAATACCGTATATCATCATTACGGAATTTAAGGGCGAAGCATTGATCGGTGTTAGATATGAGCAACTCTTGAAATATGCGTTACCTTATCAAAACACTGAAAATGCTTTCAGAGTGATCGGTGGTAGTTTTGTGACCACAGAAGATGGTACCGGAGTAGTGCATACTGCTCCCACTTTCGGGGCAGATGACGCCAAAGTTGCCAAGGAAGCCACCCCAGAAGTACCGCCTATGTTGGTATTGGATGATAACGGAAATGCTGTTCCTTTGGTAGATTTGCAAGGGAAATTCAGAGCAGATCTAGAAGATATAGGTGGCAAGTATGTCAAAAATGAATATTATAAAGATGGAGAAGCTCCAGAAAGATCCGTTGATGTAGAGATTGCCATCAAACTCAAAGAAGAAAACAAAGCCTTCAAAGTAGAAAAGTATGTTCACAACTATCCGCATTGTTGGCGTACTGATAAGCCTGTGCTATATTACCCATTGGATAGTTGGTTTATCCGCTCTACAGCGATGAAAGACAAAATGATCGAACTCAATAAAACAATCAATTGGAAGCCAGCTCATACGGGAGAGAAGCGTTTTGGCAATTGGCTGGAAAACCTTAACGATTGGAACCTTTCCAGATCCAGATATTGGGGTATTCCATTGCCGATATGGCGTACTGATGATGCTACAGAAGAACAATGTATATCAAGCATTGCAGATTTGGAGCAAGCTATTTATAAAGCAAACGCTGCTTTAGGATTAAATCAATCCGTACCTAAAGACCTGCATAGACCTTATATAGATGAAATCGTTTTGGTCTCCGATTCTGGCAAATCGATGAAGAGAGAATTGGATCTCATTGATGTATGGTTTGATTCTGGTGCGATGCCTTATGCTCAGTGGCATTATCCGATGGAAAATAAAGACCTTATCGAAAAAGGTATCACTTTTCCTGCAGATTTCATTGCCGAAGGCGTAGACCAAACTCGTGGATGGTTCTTTACATTGCATGCAATTGCGAGTATGGTCTTCGAAAACGTAGCCTTCAAAAATGTGGTTTCCAATGGACTAGTTTTAGACAAAAATGGTGTCAAAATGTCCAAGAGACTCGGCAATGTCATTGACCCATTCGAAACCATCGCGACCTATGGGGCTGATGCTACAAGATGGTATATGATATCCAATGCACAGCCTTGGGACAATCTCAAATTTGACCTGGAAGGTATCGACGAAGTAAGACGGAAGTTTTTCGGAACACTATTCAATACCTATTCATTTTTTGCATTGTATGCCAATATTGATGGCTTCGAATATAAAGAAGCGCGTATTCCTCTCGAAAAAAGACAGGAAATAGACCGTTGGATCATATCGCTATTAAACTCACTCATCAAAGATGTGGAATCAGAACTCAGTGACTATGAGCCCACCAATGCCACTCGTAAGGTAATGACTTTTGTTGATGAGCACCTAAGCAATTGGTATGTAAGACTTTGTCGTCGTAGATTCTGGAAAGGTGAGTATAGTGAGGACAAAATAGCTGCTTATCAGACGCTGTACGAATGTTTGTCTTCCATCGCAAAACTTATGGCACCGGTAGCTCCAATGTTTGGAGATTGGTTGTACAAAAACCTTAACGAAGCATCAGGATTGGAAACTCATGAGTCCGTACACTTGGCTGACTTCCCATCGTATGATCCGGCTTCTATAGATTTGGACTTGGAACAAAGAATGGATTATGCACAACGTATTTCATCATTAGTATTATCTATCCGAAAGAAAGAAGGGCACAGGGTACGACAGCCATTGACCAAAATCCTTTTGCCAATATTAAATCCTGAATTCATAACCCAAGTAGATGCGGTCAAGGAGCTGATACTTTCTGAAGTCAACGTAAAGGAGATAGAATATATCACGGATACTGATGGTTTTATCAATAAAAAAGTAAAGGCCAACTTCAAAACCCTAGGAAAAACCTTGGGCAAACACATGAAGGCCGGTGCTCAACTTATACAAGAGATGGATCAAAAGGCGATCACTGCTCTAGAAAAAACCAATCAGCACATCTTAGAGATTGAAGGCGACCGATATATGATCACTGCAGAAGATGTGGAGATTAGTTTTGACGAAATACCCGGATGGCAGGTTGCAGTAGACAGGGACATTACGGTAGCACTAGATGTCAATCTTACCCAAGATCTCATAGCAGAAGGCATCGCTAGGGAATTGGTAAACCGTATACAAAATATCAGAAAGTCAAGCGATTTTAATGTGACAGACAAAATTGCTATCAAGATACAGGATCATGAAATCATCAGAAGCGCAGTAAATCAGTACGGAGCATATATCAAAAATGAAGTTTTAGGTGAGTCTATCGAGATCGTTGATGATGTAACTGGTGAAAGTATCGAGATCACAGAAGAGGTGAGTTTAAATATTCTGGTGGAGAGGATTTGATAAATATTGGAAGGTAGTGAAATATCACGAGTAAGGCTTACGTTATAGTTTAGTATCAAAATAGGATTGCTTTATGATTTTAAAAGCATTTAGACATTTATGTGTATTCTTGTTTAGTGGATTGACGATCTTTATTTTTGTCAATGCAACAGACAGCTACATGCATGATCTAAATGATGGCTGTTCTATCACCAATACAGCCATGAAAGGTGGCGAAAAAATCGTCTATAAAGCATACTACAATTGGGAGTTTGTGTGGGTACCTGCAGGCGAAGCAGAATTCAACATCAAAGAGACCACAGATACTTATGAAATCACGGTAATTGGAAAGACGTACAAAGGTTACGATGCTTTTTTCAAGGTACGGGACTACTTCCATAGTGTGATAGATAAGAAGACGATGTTTCCCCGTCGCTTTGTTCGCAAAGTAGAAGAAGGAAATTATCGCAGATACGATAGCTTATCATTCCATCATGATAAAAAACATGCTGTAAGCTACAATGGACCCACCAAAGAGACTGCCAAAAGGAAATATGTGACCATTGACGAGTGTACACATGATTTGCTTTCTGTTATGTACTTTATGCGAAATATAGACGTCAGCAAGTATCGTCCCGGAGACAAAATTCCGACCAAAATATTATTTGACGAAAAAATATATCCTATCAAAGTGCGATATGAAGGCAAATATGACAATTATGAAATCAAAGATCTAGGTACTTTTGATGCCATCAAAGTCATACCTGATCTAGTGACCGGAAATGTCTTTAAAGAAGGCAATATGATGCAGATTTATGTATCTAATGATGGTAACAAACTTCCTTTGCTTATCGAATCACCGCTATCCGTAGGAAGCGCCAAAGCTATTCTGAAGTCTTACAATGGTCTCAGACACAAATTGGTTAAAAAATAATAAGCTTTTAAAATGAATAGAAATGTTCTGGAAAAATACGCAGACTTACTGGTCAATTACTGTCTGGAAATAAAAGCAGGTGAAAAATTATACATTAGCACTACGACATTGGCCGAGCCGCTACTCAGAGAAATATACCGTCTTGCGATTAGGAAAGGAGCGATTGTGGAGTATCAGATGACTTTCAGAGAGCAAAACAGAATCTTCATAGCTGAAGCTAATGAAGACCAACTGGATTATGTCAATCCATCTTATGAAGAGATGATGTCCACTTATGATGCTTATTTAGTCATCAGGGCACCTTTTAATGTCAGAGAAGATCAAGCAAACGATCCGCAAAAAACGGGAAGAAGACAAAAAGCACTCAACATAGTCAATCAAATCTACGCTGAACGAATTGCTGACCGAAGTCTCAAAAGATGTCTATGTCAGTTTCCTACTCAAGCAGCCGCTCAGGAAGCGGGCATGAGTTTAGAGGAGTACGAACATTTTGTCTTTAATGCATGTCACCTTTCAGCTGATGACCCTGCGTCAAAATGGCTCGAAGTACGCGCATCGCAGCAAAAAGCGGTGGATTATCTCAATAATTGTGATTACATTAGATACAAAAATCCCAAATCGGATATCACTTTCCGTGTAAAAAACAGAATCTGGATCAACTCTGATGGAAGGTCTAATATGCCAAGTGGCGAAGTATTTACCGGTCCGATAGAAGATACGGTAAATGGTTATATGCATTTTGATTTTCCCACAGTCTATATGGGGCATGAGGTCCAAGGTGTAACGCTACACGTCAAAGAAGGAAGAGTAGTCACGTGGACAGCAGACAAAGGTCAGGAATTTCTAGATGATATTTTTAAGATAGAAGGCTCCAGGTATTTTGGAGAGGTAGCCATCGGTACCAACTACAACATCCAAAGAACAACAAAAAACATCCTTTTTGATGAAAAAATAGGAGGCTCTATACATATGGCTATTGGCCAATCCTACAAACAAACTGGCGGAAAAAACCAATCACCCATCCATTGGGACATGATAGCCAACATGAAAGAGGGTGGCGAAATCTGGGCAGATGGGATTATGATTTATCAAAATGGGTATTTTTTGATATGAAAATTTTTATTCTGTAAATAGGCATGAATATTAGAAAGTACTAAAGACTGTTGGTTTTGTAAAATTACACGAGATGAGCAGATTTATCTACTTTAAAGAAATATATCTTACGGTCTTTGACCGGTAGTAAGCACCATTTCAATTATAATTCTCGGCTTTTTAACATCCATTGGCTGCTTTTGAACGTCCATTGGCTGCTTTTGAATGTCCATTGGC
>CAZGMB010000002.1:0-159577 GCA_964526715.1 uncultured Aureispira sp.
TGCTTTTGAACGTCCATTGGCTGCTTTTGAACATCCATTGGCTGCTTTTGAATGTTCATTGGCTGCTTTTGAACGTCCATTCTCGGCTTTTGAATGTGCCGAAAGATTATCTTGGGATTAAAACAACATCAATAATTCCTTCTTTTTTTGAAGGGTTGGTTGTTATTTCGCCACTATATGTAACAACCAAACCTTTTGGTGTAGATTTGATAAATTGAACTTGTAAATCCGTGGGAATTTCAAGATTATTAAATATTGGATTAGGAACGTTATTCCATCTGCCATTATCAAAGAACTGTAGATTTCTGATATTGTTGGTTTGTTGAATAGCATAAACTTTATTATCGAATAAGGCTATTTGACCATATTTGTCGTACTCGATACCAGAACAGTCAACGCTTTCGTTATAAATATTCAGCTTTTCATTTCCAATTTTTACAATAATATTTTCCTTTTTATAGTCTTTTTTTGCTTCAAATATAAACCAATTATCACCTTTGCTTTCGACATTTTCTAACTTTATCGGTTGACAATACGTACAATATTTACCCATTTGAATAGAATCTAGTGGAATTAACGTACTTTGATTATTAATATCAAATCTAGAAAGTAATAAATATTGCATCGAATCGGGTACATTAATTCCAAAGATCAAAACATGGTCATTTTTACCTTTTTCTCTAACAAAATTATATACATTTTTTGTGCCAACAGAATTATGTGGTATTTCATACTGTTTATAATTTCCAGCATTTAAAGTTGTTACAATTATTTTTTTTACATTAGCATAATAACTGAGGGCAATATCATTTTCACTAATAAAATTGGGAAAATATGTTAGGTAAGAAGTCTGAATGTAGTTGGCATCGCTAAATACCTTGATCGCTGTATATTTTGGGGGGTATGTTACTGTACTTAATCTTCCCATTGCCATATTATTTGATATTTCTAGACCACTCAGATATCTCATATCATATGGATTTCTTGGTACTACAGGCATAGTACAATTTATTTCATTCCAATAAATTAGTTTATTTTTTTTACTTAAAGAGGCTATAGAAACGTTACTATTCAAACTGCTGTGTAAAACTTTACAAATGTCACTATCATAATTTATTTGAAGAGTATTGAACTTATAGTCGTTATTAATTGCAAAAGAATCATTTACAATTCTTCCAACAAACTCAAAACCGCTATTTTTATAAACTTCAACAATATTTTCATCTATTTTAGTATCATCATTACAAGAAACTAGACATAATAGAACTACAAAAAGGTTTAATGCTCTCATTTTAAGATTTTTTTTATTAGACGATCTATAACTTAACTTTATACCATCAATACGAATGGTTTTGTTTATCATTTTTACAATAAAAGACTCTTTACAATTTCACAAACTTAACAATCCCCACCTTCTCACCATCCTTCAATCTCACAAAATATGTCCCACTTTCTAATTCACTCACATCTAAGGAATTACCATCTAAGGAAACAGACCTGATAATCCTACCAGCAATATCAAAGATCTCAGCTTTATTCCAGTTTTCTTTTATTTCAAGGGACAAGATGGTAGTAACAGGATTGGGAAAGATGTTGATTTTTGTATAAATGTCCCACGTTTTAGTTGTGTTACATTCAGAATTGACAACACAGTTTGGCAACTCAAAGAGTTTAACAAGGGTTACAATACTATTAATTTGTAATTCATCGCAACAAATATATTCAAGATTTGTGTTATTTTTAAATGCCACCTCTAAACCATTATTTCCAGATTTTATTAAAAGAGATTTTAGTTGATTATTATTACAATATAATCTATTAAGTTTTTTCAATGCTCTTGTGTCTAATAGACTTAGTTTATTATGGGAACAATCTAAAAAATACCTTATATTGACCAAACTATTAACTTCCAAAGAGGTGAGAAGATTTACAGAACAAAATAATTCAGTTAAATTTATCAATCCCTCTACTTTTAATTCAATAAGTTGATTATAACTACATCTCACAGATTCCAAGTAAATTAATTCTCTCAAATCCAACTTAACAAGCTGATTATTATTGCAACCTAAATATTTTAAGTTGACCAAGCCTTTAAGGTCTAAATGGGTAATCTGATTATAGCTACAGCTTAAATCTTGTAAACTCAATAAGTCCTTTAAATCCAAAGTTATGAGTTTATTTGAATTGCAATTCAAAACTTCTAATATTTTGAACCCTGAAAGATCTAAAGCGTTTATTTGATTATGTGAACAAAACAATAATTTTATATTAGATAGTCCTTCCAAGTTTAAGATTGCAATACTATTATATCTGCAATTTAAATATTCCAACTTTTTTAATTTTGATACATTTAAAAAGGTTAGTAGATTATATTCACATTCTAAGCCTTTCAAATTAATAAAATTATTAATGCCATCTAATGAAGTGATACTTGCTTTTGAGACCTTTAGATCTGGTACCATCAATGCTTCACTAACATCTATCTCCCCATCATCATTCAAATCAGCATCCGTATCTCCCCTGTATCCACACACTTAGTATTCACCAATGCATTCTTAAAATTGGGATCAGGGAAATTGATAATCTGGCTATAGCCAAAAAAGTAAAAAGCCAACAAAATCAAAACCAATAAACTTCTCATAATTATATTTTTAAACAATTAAACGTTAAACGATTAAACAATTAAACTCACATCTTCACAAACTTAACCACTCCCACTTTCTCTCCATCCTTCAATCTCATAAAATACGTCCCACTTTCTAATTCACTCACATCTAAGGATTGACCGAACAAGGTAACTAATCTCATAATCCTACCTGAAATATCATAGATTTCTGCTTTGCTCCAATTTTCATCAGACTCCAAGTACAAAATATCTCTGACTGGATTAGGATAAATATTTATTTCAGTAGCAATATCCTTAGTAAAACTTGGCAATGCGATCGTCGTCTGTGCTTCATTGGTCCGAATCGGGAAATTATAATCAAAATAGATGTCTGCCAGGTTTTTGAGTGAGTCGCCTAGGACCAGTGTTGGTAGTGTCTTGATCTTGAAAGCGATGTATCCATCATTATTGGCATCGTCGAAAGGTAGTTGGATATTCTCGAAGATGAACTCTACTTTGTTACTTTCGATTCGGGTATAAACTTCGTGGCTGGCATCAGTGATTTGCAGCGAGCTGACATCAAAAGTTTTGGTATCGATGATGTCTTTGACGACCACATTTTCAGCGGCGTAGTTGCCTGTGTTTTCGAAGCGGATGAGATAGTTTACGTACTTACCTACCATGTCTGGTTTTACACGATCGCCTTGGAGACAAGTCTTGTCATTCGGATCGTAGGAGCCCACGACGGTATTTTCGAGTGTGAAGATATTGTCCAAGATGGATGCAGTGAGATATAGCTTATCTCCTGCATTGACTGCTGGTGTATCTGTGGGTCTATTTACTTTAAGTGTGACGGTGATTTCTCTTTTTTCGAAGGGAAGGAGATTGGAGAAATTCCATTTGATGATACCATCTGCTACCTGATCTGCTGTCTGTGTAGCCGAGATATAATCCAATAATGTCTCATCATAAGTAAAATTGAGCGTACCACTTTCTATTTGATTTCCAACGTTTTCCCATACGATTTTGTAAGATGCATCAAATCCTGGCCTAGCTGGTGGTGTTAGTGGGATGACTGTGATATTGGTTTGTCGGATGATACCCTTGGGTGTGATGCAGAAATTTTGGGTGATGGTGTCGGAGGTGGATGGGAAAGTTACCGTCAAGGATGATGGTGTTACTTCGAAATGGTCTGGGTATTCTATTGTTGGAGTGATGGTGTGGGTACCTTCTTGGACTGGGATGGTGTAGTTTCCTGTGGAATTTGAGTAGAAAGATCCTAAAGTACCTCCGTCTGTGATTTTATATTTAAAATATGGTAGTTTTAAATCTTGGTCGTTGCATCCATTTTTATTTTCATCATAACTATTAATGCCACGAATTGTGTAAAATTCTCCACCTGGAGTGAATGAACAGTATGAGTTTACTTCGCAGTTTTGCCCATTTAGTAAACTTTTTTGTTTAATGTGGTCTATCTTACTTTCATCGCAACAAATATATAAAAGATCATTATTGTCAGAAAATTTTGAATTATTCCCATAAATTTTTGTTCCTTTAATATTTAAATATTTAAGTTGATTATAACTACAATCTAATTCATATAAATTTGTTAAATTCTGAAAATTTAAAAAGTTAATTTGATTATATTTACAATAAATGCTTTTTAGTTCATTTAACCCTGTAACATCTAATGACTTTAATAAATTAAAATTACAATTAAAAGATTGTAAATTAGGCAAACCTTGTAGATCTATGAACTCAATAAAATTGCCAAGAAAAGAAATGCCTATTAACTTTTTTAATTCCTTTAGGTTTAATTTTGAAATAGCGTTAAATGAAATATCTATATATAACAAGTTATCTAATCCTTTAAATTCTATAGATTTAAGAATATTATTACTACAATATAAAGAAACCAAGCTCTTCAATCCTTGAAGATCTATTGTGTCTAGTTTATTATAGCTACAATGAAGTTCTTTTAAATTAAGCAGACCTTTCAAATTAATCAAACTAATTTTATTTTTATTACAAATTACACTCTCTAACTTGCTTAAATCTCTAATATTTAGAAAAACTAATTGATTATTTTTAACATGTAGCTGGACTAAATTTGGTAATCCTTGGATTATTATTGTTTCAAGTTTATTATCATCGCAATTTATTAGTTCTAATTTATTAAAATTCGTAAAGTCAAGAGATTTTATTTCATTGTTATTGCAGTATATCGATTGTAAATTTTCTAATACATCGATATTTAATTCTGTAATACGATTATAACTACAATTTAATAATTTTAAATTTACTAAACCTTGGAGATTTAAATTATTTATTCTATTATTATTGCAATCTAAGATTTCCAAATTTTGTAATCCATGAAGATCTAATAAAGTCAAATTAAAATTTCGAAAAAAATATAGCTTAATAAGTGATTTAAAAAAGTGTATTCCTTCTGCACTTTCAAAGCTCATACTTATAAAATTTAAACTTTTAATCATTAAAGCCTCATTCACTTCGATCTCTCCATCATCATTCAAATCAGCATCTGTATCTCCCCAACCATCCCCATCTGTATCCACACACTTACTATTCACCAATGCATTTTTAAAATTGGGATCAGGGAAATTGATAATCTGGCTATGTCCCACAAAGCTGAAAGCCAACAAAATCAAAATGAATAAACTTCTCATAATTAAACTTTAAACAATTAAACCTTAAACAATTAAGCTACATCTTCACAAACTTAACCACTCCCACCTTCTCCTCATCCTTCAATCTCATAAAATACGTCCCACTTTCCAAACCATTCACATCTATAGATTGATTAAATAAGGACACAGATCTCAAAATCCTACCTGAAATATCAAAGATTTCCGCTTTGCTCCAGTTTTCATCTGATTCCAAGTATAAAATATCTCTGACCGGATTAGGATATACATTGACTTCAGTAGCAATATCCTTAGTAAAACTTGGCAATGCGATTGTCGTCTGGGCTTCATTGGTCCGAATCGGGAAATTATAATCAAAATAGATGTCTGCCAAATTTTTGAGTGAGTCGCCTAGGACCAGTGTTGGTAATGTCTTGATCTTGAAAGCTACGTATCCATCATTATTGGCATCGTCGAAGGGGAGCTGGATATTTTCGAAGATGAACTCTACTTTGTTACCTTCGATACGGGTATATACTTCATGGCTGGCATCGGTGATTTGTAGCGAGCTGACATCAAAGGTTTTGGTATCAATGATGTCTTTGATGACTACGTTTTCTGCGGCATAGTTGCCTGTGTTTTCGAAGCGGATGAGATAGTCTACGTACTTGCCTACCATGTCTGGTTTTACGCGATCGCCTTGGAGACAAGTCTTGTCATTGGGGTCGTAGGAGCCGACGACAGTATTTTCGAGCGTGAAGATATTGTCTAGGATAGATGCTGTGAGATATAACTTATCGCCTGCATTGACAGTTGGTGTATCTGTGGGTCTGTTGACTTTAAGTGTGACGGTGATTTCTTTCTTTTCGAATGGGAGAAGGTTAGTAAAATTCCATTTGACGATGCCGTCGGCTATTTGAGCTGCTGTCTGGGTCGCTGAGATATAATCCAATAATGTCTCATCATAAGTAAAATTGAGCGTACCACTTTCTATTTGATTGCCAGCGTTTTCCCACACGATTTTGTATGATGCATCGAATCCTGGTCTTGCTGGTGGAGAGAGCGGGATAACAGTGATATTGGTTTGTCTTAGGATTCCTTTGGGTGTGATGCAAAAGTTTTGGGTGATGGTGTCGGATGTAGATGGGAAAGTGACTGTGAATGTTGTTGGTGTAACTTCGAAGTGGTCAGGGTGTTCTAAAATTGGTAGAAGTGTCAGAGTGCCTTCGAAGACCGGGATGGAATACCTTCCTGATGAGTTTGAAATATTAACACCAGATAAATTTCCATTTAACAATGACTCGAATTTCATATATTTAAAATCAGAATCTAAATCATCACAACCATCCAATCCTTTATCCCAAATAGTATTTCCATTTAAAATATAATATTTTCCTCCCGGTGTAAAGGTACAATATGAGTTTACTTCACAATTATTACCATAAGATTTAGCTTTATTTTTTACATCTTGTATTTTTTCTAAATTACAGCATATATAAGTTAAATTTGGATTACGTCTAAAATGTAAAGTATGATTATTGGAAATACCTTTTATGTTTAAAAGCTTAAGCTCATTTGAGGAACAATCAACATATTCCAAATTTGTCAACCCTGAAAGATTTACAGAAGAAATTAGGTTCTTAGAACAATTAATATAATCTAAATTACTTAGTTCTAATGCATTAAGATATGGTAGTTGATTAGACGAACAATCTAAATATTCCAATTTTGTTAATGCAGATAATATTAGTAATGAAAGTTGGTTAGAAGAACAATCTAAATCTTCCAATTTTGTCAATCCTGATAAATTTAGATTTGTTAATTGGTTATTGTTACAATATAACAATTTTAGGTTCAGTAATCCAGATAAATTTAGAGATGGTATTTGGTTATATGAACAATTTATATATTCTAAATTCGGCAATCCCGTTAAATTTAGAGTTAGGAATTTGTTATTGTCACAATATAACAATTTTAAGTTCAGTAATCCAGATAAATTTAACAAAGGTAATTGGTTAGAAGAGCAATTCAAAGTTTCTAATTTTGTAAACTCAGATAAATTTAAAGATGAAAGTAAGTTGTTGTCACAATGTAATGATTTTAAATTTGCTAATCCAGTTAAATTTAGTGATACAATCTGATTATTATCACAATGTAGATGTCTTAAATTTGTCATTCCTGATAAATTTAATGATTGTAAATCATTGAATCCAAGATATAATATTGCTAAATTAGTTAATCCTGATAATTCTAGGGATTTAATCTGATTTTTGTAACAATTTAAGTAGCTTAATGATTTAAAATGTTGTATTCCCTCTAATTTCGAAATTAATTGATTATTTACGATCAATCTTTTGATTAATATTGCTTCATTAACATCTATCTCCCCATCATTATTAAAATCTACATCTGCATCTCCAAAACCGTCACCATCAGTATCCACACACTTAGTTTTCACCAATGCATTTTTAAAATTGGGATCAGGAAAATTGATTATTTGGCTATAGCCATTAAGACAAAAAGCCAAAAGAAGTACGATTACATTTTTCATATCCATTTGATTGATAAGTTTTCAAAAAAAGAATCAAATGGAGCGCCTTTTTCTAATCAGAACAATATCTTTCCGTTTGATTTATGACAAAGATAAATCAAAGTTTTGAAAACGAATATTTTGTGAGATTTTTTTTCTTTGATTTTGTCGCTGTGGAGACTTATTTAGACTCCGATAGGATGACTTCGGGGCATCCCATCGGTATGATATGGCAAATTGTTAGTTATAGTACGCCTTTGAATAGTCTTACCACGTGCTTTTATTAGATGACATTTATGACAAACTCATAGCGGTGGGACGCCTATGCATCGTCCGACCGCTATTGTCACTTTGTAAATTAACTTCCCGGATTTCCGGTACCTATACCACCACCTTGGGTATCTTGTCCTTGTTTTTGGTCGGTATTTTTTACCTTGGATTTGCGCTCTTTGAAGTCTACATTTCCGAATTTATAGCGGAAGTTGACACCGATAGATCTGAATGGAATACTAAATGAAGATGTCTGCCTAAACGTGTCTGTATCTATATTGGAATCAAAAAACTTGTCTGCGTGGAAAGGCTCGATCAAAGTCAGACCCAAGCTGGAATTCTTGAAGTCTTTGCGTACGCCCATACCATAAATCGTAAAGGCAGGATTGTCACCTTGTATCGTTCTGACCGGCGATCTGAAAAACCCAAAAAAGTCAGCTTTGAAGGTACCTGTGATCTTAATCTCGCCATTGGCAAATATGTTGTACTCAAAACTCTTTCTCTCAGCGGGCATATTGTTGACTATACCTTTGGCATCGTAGGTTGCTATATTACCACCAGTACGCAGGGTGACCAGATTGACCGTTTTACTGACGAAGGTGTTGAGACCAAATGAATTATTGGAACCTATGTTTTGGAAGGTATTCACCGAAAGTTGGTTTTCGTCTAATGATAATATCTGCTCTATGATTCCATCAGTATATTTGTAAAAGATCGACGAAAATGTGGTAAATCCTTTGTAAGTAAAGTTGTATCCTACTTCGATCTGATGTACCAGTTCAGGGTCCAACATTGGATTACCCACTGTTCTGTTGATAAAATCTGCGTTATTGTTAAATGGATTGATAAACTGTAGACTTGGGCGTTGGATACGTTGACTATAGGACAATTTTAACGTGCGGAATCCGCTAAATGTGCGGCTCACTGTAAAATTGGGAAGAAAGTTTTCGTAATTGATATCATCAAAATTGAGTTCCTTAGACTTGTCAAAAGCACCTGCTATCTCTGTCTTTTCATATCTAAGCCCTGTTATAAAGTTATACTTTTTGGCAACAATAAAATTCATAGAAGCGTATCCTGAATAGACATCCTGATCATACTTAAATCTTTCAATCAATGGAGTGTATCCACTGCCAATATCAAACAGCTCTGTCTGATAATCACTGATGATATTTCTGACTACAGCTTTGGCACCCGTTTCTAACTTGACGGCTTTGGTAAATGGGTGTGTATAGTCTACCTGCAAGGTCGTTTCGTGATTGATACCGTCATTTTGTACTTTGGTATCGCGATTAAGTAGAGACAATGTGTGTGTCTCCATAATGTCAAAATCCTGATTGTTGTTTTGTCTTGAGTATTGCACTCCGAAACTAAGTTCCTGACCTTCTCTTTTCTCAAATTTGCGTGTATAGTCTGTATTCCAGTCATATCCACCAAAAAAATTGTTGCCTTCATTGACTCTTTTAAACTCATTGACCAATTCTTCTTGATTGATTTTACCATCTAGTCCACCATTGACATCAAAGCCAAATCCTCTAAAATTGATAGAACTATTGATACTATTGTAGCCGTTGAAGTCATAAAATGCACTGACAGAACCGTTGCCACCAAGGCGTGAGGTGTTTTGAGTTCCACTTTGTGAAATGATACCTTCCGTGACCTTATCCAATCGATCAAATTTTGTAATACCATCTACGGGCACACTGTAAAAAACAGCAGCACTTGAACTGACGCCTAAACGACCTTTTCCAGCGTTAAGATTGGTAAAAAGGCTATTTTGACGATTGCCAATAGAAGCATTTACACTACCTGCGATACCTTCTATGTTTTGTTTTTTGGTGATGATATTGATCAATCCTGCACTACCTTCAGCATCGTATTTTGCAGAAGGCGATGTGATGACTTCTACTTTTTTGATCTGATCTGCCGGAAACATCTTCAGTGCATCCGCTACATTGGACGAAAACATACCTGAAGGTTTGCCATTGATCAATATTCTTACATTTTGAGAACCTCTTAAGGACACATTGCCATTAAGGTCTACAGATAGCATAGGTACTTTTCTGAGTACATCGGTAGCGTCGCCGCCAGCTATCGAAGCATCGTTTTCGGCATTAAAAACGAGTTTGTCTGCTTTATTTTCTACCAATAACTTCTCTTCCTTAATCTCCACAGCATCCAAAACTATAGTGGTGGGAGCTAAAACGATATTTCCTATATCGAGATCCGGGTCTTTCAGGGTTGTTTCTACCGATACTTTTTTTTCTGTATAACCCAAAAATGAGATATAGATGTCATATTTTCCATTGGCTACTTTTTCCAAGGTAAACACTCCGTTATCATCTGAAAGTACTCCGTCTTGAACAATGCTACTTCCTTTTTTCTTAAGGGTGATGGTAGAGAAGCCGACACTTTCATTGGTGAGTGAATCAATGATTTTTCCGACTATTTTTCCTTTGATCACTGGGCCTTTATTGCCACCTCCCATAGGAAACTGTGCCCATAAACTAGTTACTGCCAAGCAAATGGCAATACTTAAAATATATCTCATTTTGTTAAATTTTACAAAATAATGACAAAAGTGGCCAATTTGTTTTGGTTTATCATACTTTTATAGATGAACATAATTAAATATCAGATATATCTTCATTATCTTGATCTCAGCATTATCCTATTGTGATTTCGACTACGCTCAATCACCAAGGGATGTTTAGTGGCTGAACGACAGCTTAAGGCATAATATTAACCTTATCGTGATTTTGACTCCGCCCAATCAGCAAGATAAAGCTGGTGAATGACAAAGGGTCAAAGCCAAAATCTTTAGCTCCATAACATCTTAAATTATCAAGCAAAAAAATTCTTAATCGTTAAAAAATGATGTTTCAATGAATTTTACTGCTACCTTTGTATTGACAAATTTAAGTATGGACTATATACACCAAATCAGGAATATCTTTGAACAGCATCTTGCCCATCATCCACTCAGCAGGTCACCGCGCAACTTATATGAACCTGCTGACTATATCCTGTCACTTGGTGGTAAGAGACTGAGACCTTTATTTGCACTCATTGGTGCAGGAATTTATGATAGAGATGTCAAAATAGCACTAAATGCCGCAATGGCTGTGGAAGTCTTTCACAATTTTACTTTGTTGCATGATGATGTGATGGACAATGCTGACCTTCGTAGAGGCCAAGCTACTGTCCATAAAAAATATAATCTGAATACGGCTATTTTGACAGGAGATGTGATGATGATACAGGCATATCAGTATTTATTGGATTATGAAGACCCGATTTTAGTCAAAAAACTATTGGATACATTCAATAAAATGGCTTTTGAAGTATGCGAAGGTCAACAATTGGATGTGGATTTTGAAACCAGAAATGATGTGACTATACCTGAATACCTGGATATGATCACCTGGAAAACATCTGTGCTTATCGCTGCAGCTATACAAATGGGAGCAATTGTGGCTGGCGCATCTGATCAGGATCAAAAACATCTCTACGAGTTTGCCAAGTATTTTGGAATCGCATTTCAACTCCAGGATGATGTTCTCGATACATTTGGTACCGCCGCTGAAGTTGGTAAGCGAATAGGCGGAGATATCCTCCAAAATAAAAAGACTTATCTTTACTTAAAATCACTGGAACTGGCTGATAAAAAACAACAAGATACGCTACGATTCCTATATAAAAATGAAATAATCGTAAGTGAAGACCAAAAGATAGCTTCGGTCACCCAAATTTTTAAAGATACTAATGTGGAAGAATATACTCGTCAGGTCATAGAAGCTTACCGTGATCTTGCCGTTTCACATTTGAATGCATGTAGTATTACAGAAGATAAAAAGCTGATGCTGGCTGGCTTTGTCAATGAAATGATTTTCAGGTCAAGCTAGTAACTTTAAAGGATTTTATAAGTCATAAGAGTATAATATCGCACATGAGTTTCAAATCAATATTAATTACACTAACTGTTATCATTTTGATGATGGCGTGCAAAACCAACAAGCAAATGTTTGATCCTGAAAATACCAAGGAAGAATACGTGGCTTTCGGTTCGGGTGGTGGCTTTACCGGCAGAGTATCCAAATATTTTTTGACAAAAAAAGGAGATATATACTCTAATGAAGGAGATGCTGTGACCAAGATAGGCAGTGCTCCCAAGGCAATGACCGCTCAGATATTTAGCAACTACCAAAAAATGGATTTGGCAAATCTAAAACTTAATGAACCAGGAAATAAATATTATTTTGTAGAGATGAATCTTGGGGATCACAAAAACAGTATCAAATGGGGCTCCAATCCACTCTCAAATAAAACAATCGAAACGTACTATACCATTCTAATGAATTTGGTCAAAAAACTAAATACTCAAAAATAATCTTTCTAATCTTCAAAATAGATTTCAAATGAAACACACATTATTTATTTCACTAAATTTTTTGTTGGTTTTTACTTTACATGGTCAATTTAAAAAGATAGAGTTTTCTTCATCAAAAGTGGACAAAACCCAATGGAATGTTAATCAAAAACCAGTTTATGAGCAAACTAGCACAAATGCCGATCTCAATGTAGCTTTTAAAACCTTGGACGTCAGTTCATTAATGGGTCAAAAGACGGGACTTAAGCCTGGAGTAATCAATGAAAAATCTGTACCCGCATACATAGAAGGAAAGCTCTCTCAAGAATATGCACTTAAAGGAGCAACTATAGAAAGTCAGGCTAAACATTATCTTTCGTATGCTGCGCCCATGATGAAGATCCAAAATGCAGATGAAGAGTTTAGCATAGTGAAAGTAGAAAAGGATGACATAGGTATGACTCACGTACGTATGCAGCAAATGGCAGGACAGATTCCGGTTTATGGAGCAGAAATTATTTTACACCATAACGGAAATGATGTAGATTTTTTAAATGGTAATTATCATCCATCTATCCATGCCGATATGAATGATGTGGTACTTTCACATGACGATGTCAAATCTATATTCAGACAGGATGCAGGAGCACAAGTAAAATATCTGGGTGATATCAGACAGATAGGAGACCTCAATACGCAAAGTAATTTGGTAGTTTATCCTTTTGTAGGGAAGTATTACAGGGCTTATCATGTCATTGGCTACAAAAATCTCATAGATAGATGGGAATATTTTATTCATGCAGGTACAGGAGATGTCATTCATAAATTTCAAAGTATTTGCAAGTTTCATAATCATAAACATGGATCTGGCGAAGTATGCTCACAAAGCGAAAGCGTAGATATGACTTCTTCATCACAAAATACCATGCTGGACGGTAAAGCTACGGCTAATGCCCCAGACTTATTTAATGTAAACAGGCTTATCAATACATATCAAGTAGGCTCCAAATATTATTTGATAGATGGTTCCAGAGATATTTTTTCTTCTACGCCATCAAGTCTACCAAATGATCCTACCGGTGTGATTTGGACTATTGATGCCTTCAATACTTCTCCCCAAAAGGATGACTTTAGATACGATCATGTGACATCTACCAACAATGCCTGGAGCAACAAAACAGGGGTGTCTTCTCATTACAATGGTGGTTTGGCCTTTGAGTATTTCAGAAATGTACACAATAGGAAATCTATAAACGGTACTGGTGGTAACATCATATCTCTTATCAATGTGGCTGATGAAGATGGTAAATCTATGGGTAATGCTTTTTGGAATGGTCAGGCCATGTTTTATGGTAATGGGGACGCTGCATTTCAACCATTAGCCCGTGGACTGGATGTGGCAGGTCACGAAATGTCTCATGGTGTAATCCAATCTACAGCTAATCTGGAATATCAGGGAGAATCCGGAGCACTCAACGAATCTTTTGCAGATATATTCGGATCGATGATAGATCGTGATGACTGGAAAATCGGTGAAGACGTAGTGAAAACGTCTGCATTTCCATCAGGAGCTCTAAGAAGCATGGAAGACCCACACAATGGAGCCGCCACCAATAATTTTAATGCTGGATGGCAGCCAAGGACTTACAGCGAACGATACAAAGGCAATGAAGATAATGGCGGTGTGCATATAAATAGTGGTATACCCAATTGGGCATTTTTCAAATTTGCCACTGCTGTTGGTAAAGATAAAGCCGAAAAAGTGTTTTATCGTGCCTTGAATAATTATCTAACCAAGTCTTCACAATTCGTTGATTGTCGTGTGGCTGTAGTTAAGGCAGCACAAGATTTATACTCAACAACCGAAGTCAATGCTGCTAAAAAAGCCTTTGATGAAGTGGGTATTTTAGGTGATTCTGGCGGGGATTATGAGACAGATTTAGGCACCAATCCTGGTCAGGAATTTGTACTTATGACTGGTGCAAACAATACGGGCGTCTTCATTTTTGATACTAATGGCCAGCAATTGGGCCAACTTTCTACCAAAGCAGTCCTTTCCAAACCAAGCGTATCTGACGATGGTAGAGAAATCGTTTTCATCGGCCAAGATAATAAAATGTATTACATCACTATAGACTGGACAAAAAACCCTGTAGGTATAAAAGAAGAAGTGTTGAGCAGCGACCCTGTTTGGAGAAATGTAATCATATCTAAAGACGGATTTAAAATAGCTGCACTGACCACTGACCAAACCAATGAACTTTATGTATTTTATTTTGGTGGAGCAAATGTGACTAGAAATATTTTCGAATTATATAACCCGACTTATACCCAAGGAGTCACAACAGGTGATGTAAACTATGCAGATGCCATGGAATTTGATCACTCAGGTGAATACATAGTCTATGATGCTGAAAACCAAATCAAATCTGCAACTTCAGGAAATATTATCTATTGGGACATCAGTTTTATTAAGGTTTGGAATAATAAATCTGAATCATTTTCATTGGGTGAGGTATCTAAATTATACTCATCACTGCCCAAAGGAGTAAGTATAGGCAACCCTTCATTTTCTAAAAATAGTCCTTATATTTTAGCATTTGACTACATAGATGAAGATGAAGAATACAGCATAATAGCCGCCAATATAGAATCAGGAAAGACAGGATTAATTTTTTCTAACAATACCTTGGGTTATCCCAATTATAGTAGTAAAGACGACAAAATTCTTTTTGATAATGACAATGCATCTGGCACAAGCACCAATATTGGTGTTGCCACGTTGAAAACAAACAAAATCGAGCCAGCTGCCAACCCAACCTTATTTACCAGTGCCAAGAGATGGGCCGTATGGTTTAGTAATGGCAAAAGAGTATTGTCTGATATCGATGACCTGACTCCAACCCATGAATTGTTTTCTATAGTTCAAAACCCTATAGGTAATTTTTTAAATTTGAGAGTCAATGCTGATATTCATAATTCATATCAAGTTTCTATCAAAAACATAGTAGGTCAGGTAATCTATGAGCAAAATCTAAGTGGAACTGAGACATTCATACCCACAGAAAATATCGCATCTGGTACCTATGTGGTGACACTTTCTACAAAAGATAGAGTACAGAGTCTAAAGTTTGTAAAGGAGTAAGACTTTAATCAAGTTTTATAAATGCCTGCACGAAGTAGTTTTTGTGTGGGCATTTTTCCTACAAATTACTTTCCAAATAATTTTTTATAAACCATTACTTTTTAAGAAATGACAAATTATTATTTGTTAATTATAAGCTTTCATTCTGTTATTCAGAGTTAAAAACAATTGCTAAATAATTATTTGGATTCCAATTTCTTAACTTATCAATTTCTGTTTCATTTTCACATTGTATTTTGAGCCCTTTATTTATATTACTTGGTTGTGCAACGGTCATTCCTTCAATGTCAATTATTTGACGAACGTACAATTTATTTAATGCAATGAAAATTATTTTGTCTCCTGTTGATAATGAACCTTCTAAAATATAACCAACTAATACTAATCCAATTCTTGTTATTTTAAAGGCATCATTAATAATGAACTGATTTTTACATTGTTTCTTTATTAGTTCAAAAATGTAATTTTGTGCAACACTTTCAGCATTTTGTCTTGCAATTTGTCCACCTTTAAAACTTGCTGAATAGTTGGTTGAATCATCAACTGTAATTTCGTTAGCTTCCATGTCATATACTGCCCACCACCAATAATCTTTATTCATCCATTCAGCACGTAACATGAGTCCTGCCCAAAGGGCTGTACAATCATCTGAAAGATCCCCTGTCCACTCAATAGGTTTTGTAATTAAAGCTAATCTGTCTTTTATTGTCAAATTTGTTATAAATAAAAATTTAAAAAAATATGAATTCTACACCACCACAGTCTGATGTATCTCTGAAATTTTCTTTTGTATATCTTGTAATTTGTCTTCCAGCATTTGATTAAATGTAAAACGGCTATCTGAAAAACTCAGATGTGCATAATATTGCCACACTTCTGCCACTTCGTTTAATGAAATGTCATAAGGTAAGTAATTATCATTGTCCGAAATCAATATCAACCTTTCATTTTGAAAATCGGGCTTTAGCCTTTTGTATACTACTCCTTCTGATTTACTGATGATCACATAAGTCTTATCCTTTTTGATGTCGCTCAAGCTTTCTACAAAAGAGCAGATCACAATACTACCACTTTCCATGGGCAACATAGAATCTCCGTGGATCTCAAATCCACGATAAGTACCTTGTGGAATATTGGGAAAAGCGATTTTGGGTAAGTCCCGAATGTATTCAGGATCAGCAAATGACTCCAGATATCCAGCTTCAGCCTTGGTTTCTACCAGCTCGATATTGCTATTATTATCAGCATCTACAGAAATGGCCAAAACTCTGAGATCTTTGTTTCTGATGATTTCCAGATCTTTGTGGCTCATATTGGACCGAATGAGATCGTCTATCTTCACATTAAAAATATCAGCTAACTTGATAATGTTTTCTATACTTACTTGAGTATGACCTCGTTCATAATCACTGAGCGATGATCTGGGAACCGATAATTTTTCGGCCAATTCCTGTTGGGATAGTTTATGCTTATTGCGAAGATATTTGATATTATTGCCTAACATAATGACTTACTATTTGCTGCAAAAATAGCAATTAATTTTCATGTGTCGCAATTAACGGCTGATATTTGTCGTTTATTACAACAATTTTGAATGATAATTAAATAATTCTAGAAGCGCTTGTATGTTTTGTTTCTTGCAAATCACCTGCAATGAGAACCAAACCTGGCGATTTACCTACTTCGATGGACCCTAATCTATCATCAAAACCCAATGCTTTAGCTCCATTAATGGTTGCCCAAGTTAGGATGGTTTGCAACGGAACATAAGACTGAAATTGACATATAGTCTTGATCTCTTCCCAAATACTCAGTTGCCAATTGCTGGTGAGGCTATCTGTCCCGATGGTCACCATAGCATCAGTTTCTAAAAATGCCCGATAATTGGGCAATCTGTTTTCTATATAAAGATTGGCATTGGGACATGTCGCCCAAAAGATATCCTTGTTCCAAGATTTGGCTGCCAATATATCATCTTTAGTAGTCATGGTATTATGAACAAATATGGTCTTAAAGTCCGGCTTTAAATGCTCTATGGCATAATGCAAAGATGTTTTACCTGTAGGCTTAAAATGTTCTAGATTCATACCAAATCCTTTGTAGAAATCCATGAAGCCGCCAATTCCTAAAAGAAAAAGTTGATCTTCATCAGGAGTTTCTTGATTATGAATACTGATAGTTTGACCTTGAGTGTTATTTTCGTTGATAAATTGAAACAATCCCGGACTTACGGTGTAGGGTGCATGAGGCACGTAGCTTTTTTGATTATGGTTAGCCGTGCTTTGACCTTCCATCACAGGTTTGTATTGCTCGATCGTACTCGTGGTCATGCTCGGCTGCAAAAAATCAAACATTTCTACAAAGGTATAGTAATCCAGTTTGCTTTTTGATTTCGTAATGGCAGTGTCGAGTTTGTTGGAGATATCGCCTACGGCTACTATTCCTTTTTTATACATTTCTGCATCACCGTCTTGTATAGCTTGCAAGATAATATCTTGATCTATGTCTCGGAAGCTGACTACTTTATTTAAAAATGGTAATAAACCCGTACCTGTATCTACTTTGCCTTTCATGTGAGACAGTTCTAAATGACAATGCGTATTGACCATTCCAGGTATGATGGCACCTTGTAGAAATTTGATTGAAGATTTATCATGAGCAGATACGTCGTCTATGGATAATATCTTACCGGTATCATCGGTAACGATCACTTTATTTACTATCCATTGTCCGTCAGGTCCAAATATTTTAGCAGCACTAAACTTGTTCATTGATTCAATTTTACATGGACAAAAGTAGTGGAATTCGGACCAAAACAAGTTAAAGCTGTTAATTTTTTAGGTAAAAATTATCTTTTTCGAAAAAAACTGTAAAAATAGTTGTACAACTAAATAATACGTTGTACGTTTGTAACGTTAGTTGTAAATCATATCTACTTTTAAAGAATAAATATTGTATAATGCAGAAATTGACAAAAGCAGAAGAAGAGATCATGCAGCTTTTTTGGGATAAAGGCCCTTCACTAGTGAGTGCGCTGATTGATGAAATGCCCGATCCCAAGCCGCCTCATTCTTCTGTATCTTCTATCGTGAGAATACTTGAAAAAAAAGGATTTGTTGACCATAAAACCTACGGCAAAACCTACGAATATTTTCCAGTGATTAGTAAAAAGGAATATTCCAGATTTTCACTTAGTAAACTGGTCAGCAACTATTTTGAAGGATCGGTCAATGAATTGGTTTCCTTTTTGGTGAAAGAAAATGATATCACATTGAGCGAACTCGAACGTATCAAACAAGAATTGGCAGATAAATCATCCAAAAAATAGCGATTATGTTCACCTATCTTCTCCAATCATCAGTCTGTCTCATCATCTTGTACGGAGTATATCATTTTATACTATCGGAGTTGACTTTCTTTAAGTACAATCGAATATATCTTTTGATCTCGATATTGGTTTCATTGATGATACCGATTTTAGCACCTTTGTTGGTGTTGTCGGAGGAGTCGGTACCTGTGCTGCATTGGAGTCATTTGGCAGGCGATATCACGTATATCGTTGCAGATAATGAAGTAAGCGTTTTTGATTGGGAAGCGATGATGGTCAATGTTTTGTGGGTAATCTATATTGTGGGTATCATTGTCGTAATGCTCAAAATGATGTATGGATTATCCAAGATATTCAGATATTACCAACAAGGTCAGAAAGAAGATTTCAATGGATATCGCATTATAACCACAGAAGCAGTGCATCTACCTTTTTCATTTTTCAAAGGTATCTATGTCAGTCGGCATGTACCATTACAAGATCACATACACACGATTCTCGAACACGAAGAAATACATATCCGTCAGTGGCATACAGTGGACGTCCTGTTGGCAGAGATGGTACATGCATTTTTTTGGTTCAATCCGGTGATGATTTTTTATAAGCGTGCCTTGCGCCAGGCACACGAGTTTTTGGCCGACGATCTAATCTGCCGCAAAAATTCTGTAAGTAGCTACACGGAGTTATTGCTCAGCAAGTCGCAATCGGGCTTAGAATTGGCGCTGACCAATCAATTTTTTCATTCACAAATTAAAAAACGTATTATCATGATGACTAAAAATAAAACCAATGTATTGAGTTTATGGAAGTATGCGCTAGCATTACCCATGATCGGTGTTCTCTTTATCACATTTTCGTGCAAAGAATCTGTAAATTCGACTTCTATTTCTGAAAGTGCAAAAGATACAACCATAGAGAGTAAAAAAACAGAAGATCCTGATTACACGGATCTAGAGAAACAAAACATCTTAATTCGTGCTGAAGAAATGCCCAGATTTCCAGGCTGTGAAGAAATTGCCGATTTAAAAGAACGTAATACTTGTTCGGAGCAAAAGCTACTACAATACATTTACTCCAACCTAAAATATCCGAAAGAAGCTAGACTAGCAGGTATCGCAGGACAATGTGTAGCCAAGTTTATTGTAAATACCGAAGGTAAGATCCAAGACATTCGTATATTGAGAGACATAGGTGGTGGTTGTGGAGAATCTGTAAAACAAGTATTACTATCTACCAATGACATGTCAACATCTTGGATACCAGGAAAGCAATCGGGAAAATCGGTAAATGTCGTTTATACATTGCCAGTGAAGTTTGCTCTTGCAGATGATGAAAAGAGTATTGGAATGAATGATAATACAAATTCAAAAGATTCTAATCAATCGTTAGTCAGAATTAAAAAAAGTGATGCAAAATATAGCCGACGTATAGGTGATTTGTCTTCTTCAAAACCTAACCTTAAAGCAAAAAATGAACAAGATGTTTCATTAGTCGTTCCAGGAATAACTCCAAATATCAAAACTTATTATAAAGGCGAAGTAATCGTTCAACACGATAATAAAACTCTGGCGGAAGGCGAAGATTATGAGATGAATTATTCGACTGGAAAATTGAAAATTTTAGATCCAAATATTAAAAACGATCAAATCGTGGTCAAATTTAAATCATCAGAAAGTCAAAACGAAGACAATTCACTAGATGAAGATAAAGGTTATTACTCTGACCAACAAGATAAATCTCTTCAGATAATAAATGCAGCTTTCAACAAAGATATTAAAAACAAACCTTTGTTTCTTATAGATGGTGTAGAAACTGATATTGAATATCTAAAGGATAAAAGCTTTAAAGCAAAGTCTGTCATTGTAAATCTGCCTATAAGTTCAGTAGCTATTTATGGTGAAAAAGCAAAATTTGGATCTCTTGAAATGATCGAGCCAGTTTTCACACTAAAAAACTAAATGCCTAATTTCTTCAAGGTACGATAGGAGCCGCTTCCATAATCTTTGGATGCGGCTTTTTTTTGTAAAATATTTTACATTTATATTATTGTTTATAGTTAACTTTGTATGTATTCTATTAACATTGAACAGAATACGTGTTTGTTAATATTTTATTAACAAATATCTGTTATATGTGACATTTAGAATATCATCCGTCACATAAAAATTAAATATTCATTTATGACATTTAGAAACCTTTACAAAAAATTTTATATTTTGATGTTTTTGTCTTTTGGGTTAAGTATTTCTGCCCAAGATTTACATTATAGTCAATTTTACAATTCGCCTCAAAACTTAAATCCTGCACTCACAGGGGTTTTTGATGGTGACCACAGATTTACATTCAGTATGAGAGACCAATGGAGATTTGTACCAGTACCTTGGACTACCTTCAGTTTGGCATATGACAAAAATATTCCATCTTCAAAAAACGAGACATTATTTTATGGTTTAGGCTTTAATTTTAATTACGACAAACAAGGAGACTCTAGACTCACCCTCTTAAACTTGGGGTTGAATGGGTCAATTCATAAGTTTTTAAACAAAAAAAATATAGTCGGCATCGGGGCCAACCTGGGTTATGCTACCAAAGGCTTTGATACCAAGTCGCTTCGTTGGGACAAGCAATGGAATGGTGACAACTTTGATACATCATTGCCAAGCGAAGAGCTATTTGCAAACACTGAGCGAATCCATTACTTGGAAACCGGTTTGGGAGTAAATTATAGATATCAAAAATCAACCAGAACCCATTTAGATCTTGGTATTGCGGCATTGCACCTTATAGAGCCCAAAGCATCATTTTATGGAGTAGAAAGCACGAAGTTGCCGAGAAGATATACAATGAGCGGTGTAGGAAACTTCAAGCTTACAGATCAATTGGACCTTCAGTTGCATGCACTACATCAAATCCAAAGTGAATATAATGAGACTGTTTTAGGAGGATTAGCAAAATTTTATCTAAACCAAAACCCAGACAAAGAACTTCAGTTGCATTTAGGTCTTGGGTATAGGACTTCAGGTTCATTGATACCCACTATTGCTTTTGAATATAAACAATGGTATGTTGGATTCAATATCGACTCCGATGGTACACCTTTCAATCAAGCGCTCAATACACGAAGAGGAGCTTATGAATTGCATGTAAGACACATCATCAAAAACGTAAGACCATTTAGATATAAAAACTGCACTATTCTATAATCTAGGTTTGTTTACCACATAAAAATAATATGATGATAAAATATTTAATCAATATAATTTTACTTTTCACTTTTTTAGATGCCGCTGTTGCTCAGTCCAAAAAACAATTTGTCCATGCTGCTGAGGAAGCATATGCACAAGGCAACCACATAGGGGCTTTAGTTTATTTCGAAGAAGCATTAAAGAGAGATAAAAACGATGCAAGTATAGTATACAAAACGGCAAACTCAGCACGCCTATACAATGCTTATGGATATGCAGCTTCTAAATACAAATATCTTTTGGACACTTTAAAATCCAATGAATATCAGGATGCTATCTTTCACTTAGGCGAGATGTACCACAAATTGGGCCAGTACGATGATGCCAATAAATATTATAAACTTTATTTGTCCGAATACTCTAATAGTGATGGAAACCTTACCGCTAAAGCGAAGTTACAGTTGGCAGCCACGACCAAAGCTAAAACCCTCATCAATCAAGTAGATAACAAAGTAAAAGTCAACAGGCTGGGAAAGGATGTCAACTCTGATGATGCTGATTTCGCCCCTGTTTTACTTAACAATGACTTTTATTTTTCAAGCTTAAGATTTGATGCAAAATCAAAAACCTTAAAATACAAACAAATAGCCAAAACCTTAGTGCAAAAACAAGGGATGATGCCAGCAACCGTATCCGGTTATATCAATAACAGAGACGAATCCGTTGCAAATTTTGCCTTTAACCAAAGTGGAAATAAAGTATACTATTCCATTTGTAATTATATAGATGGGTGGGCTCAACAATGCAAATTGTATAGCAGTGATGTAGATAATAAAGGCAATTTTTCCAACGAACAAATGCTACCAGAAACCATAAACCTTTCAAATAGTTCAAATACACAACCATCTATAGGCAATGTAAATGGTAAAGAACTTTTGTTTTTTGTATCGGATAGACCTGATGGCTTGGGAGGAAAAGATATATATAGTGCAGATGTTATGGGAAACAATACATTTTCAAAGCCCGAAAGCGTGAAAGCAGTAAATACTTCTGGAGACGATATTACTCCCTTTTTCCATAATCAAAGTCAAACATTGTATTTTAGTACAGATGGAAGAGAAGGTTTTGGGGGATTTGACTTGTTCAAATTAACAAATGGAAGTAAAGAAGTGTACTTATTGCCTGCACCATATAATACGAGTATGAATGATTTCTATTTATTTTTGGATCCATCAGGCACAAAAGGCTATCTTACTTCCAATCGATCAGGCTCTGCCATTCAATATGATAGCTATGAAGCTTGCTGTATGGATATTTATGGCTTAGAGATAGAAGCCGGTATTGAATTGGATGTACTTACATTTTTTGAAGGTGACAAATCAGCTCTTAATGGTACCAGAATATGTTTGATAGATGCCGACACTGGAAAGGAATTAAGCTGTGTGGATAATCCAAGCCAAGTAAACAAACAACAGTTTTTGATTGAGGCAAACAAAAATTATAAAATCGTAGCAACTAAGGATGGATACACCATTGCATCTGACGTATTCAAAGCTAATACAGGAGAAAAATTGTTATCAAAAAGTCTTTATTTAGGTACTCCTGATTTAAAGCTTGAAGTTTACACTTTCGACAAAAACAGTAGAGAATCACTCTTAGGTACCACTATTCAGTTAAAAAATCTTTCTGATAATAGTTTGAAGACCATAACCGTAGATAATAAAAACAGTAATGACTTCTATTTTTCAATAAAGCCTGGTCAGGAATATGAACTTATTGCTACAAAAGATGGATACACCACTGATATACATAAATTTAGCTCGAAATCTGCAATAGGTACCATTAAAAAAGAGATGTACTTAGCTAAGCCTACGCTGCAAGAACTGCTTCCGATTTCATTGTATTTTGATAATGACTATCCAAATCCAAGAAGCAGATCTACACAAACGAGTTCAAAATATGTAGACCTTGCATTGGAATACTTAAATAGAAAACCAGCATATATTTCAAACTATGCCCATCCTTTGTCTGGTAGTGAAAAAGTAAAGGCAGAAATTGAAATCAACACTTTCTTTGACTCTGATGTAAAAGAAGGAAAAGATAAATTGATTGCCTTTATGAACCAACTTATACAAAGAATGGAAATGGGCGAAAAATTAGAACTGGAGGTCAGAGGTTTTGCATCTCCAAGATCCTACTCTGATTACAATAAAATATTAAGTGAGCGTAGAGTAAATTCTATAAAAAATGAATTGTCATCATTTAATGGTGGCATGCTTAAAAAATACCTAAGCAATGGTACACTAAACCTTAAAGATGTCTCTTATGGTGATACCACAGCAAAGCCCAATGTAGTAGCAGATATGAAAGACGAACGTAACTCTATTTATAATATCAATGCTGCTAAAGAAAGAAGAGTAGAGATATTGAAAGTAAATTACAAATAATCAACTCAACACTATAAATTTAAAGATATGAAACATCAAAATATATTTTATTTTTTATTTCTGTTTATCCTAGGGATCATATTTCCAAAACAAATCTCCGCTACTCATATCGTCGGTGGCGATATCACTTATAGAAATCTAGGTGCCAATCAGTTTGAGATTACACTCACACTAAGACGCGACTGCGAGTTAGGCCAGATTGGTTATGATCCGTTCGCATCGATTGGAATTTTTTCGGCCAGAACAAATACTTTAATCACTGAAAGAAGAATTGCCTTCATGGCTGCTGATACCGTAGGCAATACCATCGTATCAACATGTGGTTTTGAAGGGTCTCCTGTATGTGTGCAGCGAACTTCCTACCGAGATACTATCAAGCTTGATTTTCTTTTAGGTGGTTATATTGTTGCTTACCAAAGGTGCTGTAGAAATGCTTCGCTAAACAATGTAATCACTCCTTTGGAATCAGGATCTACTCAGTGGATAGAAATAACCGAAGATGCGCTGCGTTTAAATAACAATGCCCCTTCTTTTGTTAGTTGGCCAGATGTATACATTTGTGCTAATAGACCATTAGTCTTTGACCATAGTGCTATTGATTTGGACGGGGATTCATTAGTTTATAAGCTTTGTACACCTAGCGATGGAGCTTCTATTGGCTTGCCACAGCCACAACCGCCTTTTGCACCACCATATCAACCCGTGTTTTGGAGAAGTCCATATAATCTGAGCAACATGATGGGCGGCATTCCATTGACTATTGATCCGAAAACGGGTATCATCACTGCCAATCCAAATCTTATTGGTCAATTCTTGATAGGGTTATGTGTGGAAGAATACAGAGGCGGTAAACTCCTTTCTACCGTGAGAAGAGACTTCCAATACAATGTAAGAGCTTGTAGCGAACCTATTATAGCCAACTTTGAAGTCCGTCAAAATGCTTGTGATAGCTTAGAAACCACTATCTTAAACACATCTTCTGGTGCTGATAATTTTGTGTGGAATTTTAATTATCCATCCCCTGACTCATTCTATTTTTCCACTGATAAAGAGCCTATATTCAAATATAAACAAGCAGGTACATACACCATAAGATTACTTAGTAGCTCTAATAACGGAGCTTGTGAAAGCATAGTTTTTAAAACTATTACGGTAAATGATGGAAAAGATATACCCGACTTAAACCTTGCTGGAAAAGAGTTTAATATTTGCGCCGGAGAAGTGATTAGCTTGTTAATCAATCCTAATACAGTAAATACTTATCTATGGTCACCAGTATCAGGTTTAGATCTATCTGACCCTGTAAATCCTAAATTTGTAGGTACTCAATCTGGAGTCTATTCGGTCACTGTAACCAACCCCGATAAATGTACAAATATTGGTGTCATCACCATAAATGTAAAACCTAATACACCTCCAATCATTATTAGTGGCCCCGAAAACATTTGTGGCAGTAATGGGTCACTTAGTGCAACGGGAGGATCAGGAAATTATGAGTGGAGTAACGCTGCAGATTTTGCTGTAGTCTTAGCATCAGGAAATGTTTTAAATTATACACTTAGTAAACGTACACAAACCTTTTATGTTAGATCTATAAATGCCGAATGTGGTGATGTATTTGCATCAGTAACTGTAACCAATGAATCCCCTAATATTATTTATGATCAAAACATCAGAATTTGTCGTGGTTCAGAAAAAGAAATCACATTCATTTCAAATATTTCTAGCCACAACATTATTTATACTTTCAATGATTCCAGGGTGATTAACGTATCAAATAATAAAATCATCGTAAAACTAAATGCTGGAGATACAGGCCCATTTACGATTTCAGGCCAGGCAGAAAATCAATATGGTTGTATTCAGGATATTGTATTGAATATTGCTCCGTTTTTACCAGATAACCTTGATTTTATAGCAAACTTAAAATCTTGTGATGATCACACAATGTGCTTTAACATTTCGGGTAATTATGAAGGTAATTTGCTTTGGACTTTTGGACAAAACCTAGCCAACAATACTTCAAGCGACCCTAAAGCTTGCTTTACATTCCCAAGTGGTGGCATTTATACCGTTACATTAACCAGTGTAAACTCTCAGTGTCCTTTCAATACTATAAGTAAACCAATAACTGTACCAGATATTGGTGATAAACAAGTAGGTATTACTGCCAACTTTACATCTTGTGACAAAAATGAATTTTGTTTTACCGTTACTGGAAATTATTTTGGTAATTTAAGTTGGGATTTTGGAGTCTCAAATAGTAATACCGATACATCTTCGTTGGCAACAACTTGTTACAAATATCCTGGACCAGGAGTATATACCATTAGTCTTACTAACTTAAATCCTGTATGTCCATTTGATACTACTTTCAAAACGGTATTGGTTTTTGATCCGCTTACAATCAACCCACTACCTAATGAAATCATTTGCGAAGGTGAAAATGTAAAATTTTCTGCTAGTACCAATGATCCTGACGCATCCATAAAATGGATTGATAATCAAAACAATACTATTTCAAATACCAAAGAACTTTCTCTCAATCCTATGAATGATATGATTTTGAGAGTTGTTGCGGCAAATGCGAGAGGATGTACTGATACCTTAGAAGTGAGTGTTACCATATTTAAATTTAATTTTACTGTCGATGCTCCTGCTGTGATTTGTCCTAAAGAAGAGTTTCAAGTAAAACTAGAAATCAATACGCCACAAAATTATACATACCAATGGCTGCCTACAGAGTGTGTAGTTAACGGTGGTTCCACATCCCAGCCTATACTTATTGGAGTAGTGGACAAGGAGATCTCGGTGATCATCACTAACAAAGAAACAGGTTGTACTGAAACCCGTAAACTCAATCTCAATGTCCAGGATGTATTTGTTTATAGTTTTAGTGGCGTATTGTGCAATAAGCAAGCATCTGAAATTAATATCAACATACCAAACCAACAAAACTATACTTTCTTATGGTCTCCCGCTTCTGTGATTGTTTCGGGCGGTAATACATCAAACCCAATTATCAATGCAGCTTCAGGTCAAAGTCTTAAAGTAATTGTTACAGATAAAAACACAGGATGTAGTGAAGAAATCAATTATACTCCTGTGGTGAGACCAGAACTTACCGTGATTTTCAATCCAGTTAATATTGAAATAAATCAAGGAAAGGATGCGGAACTCAATATCTCAAATCCTGTAGCTGGTGCAAATTATATCTGGAACAATGGAGACCGTGGTGCATCTATCACCGTCTCACCTGTAGAGACCACTACCTATACTGTTACAGCTACCGATTCCAATGGATGTACTGGTGTTGGTCAAGTTACAGTAACGGTAAGGACTGTAACCTGCACAGAAAAATATGAGTATCTTCCTAATGCCTTTACACCAAATGGTGATAATAAAAATGATATCCTCTATGTAAAGTCCAATGTGATCACCGAGTTGGAATTTGTGATTTACAATAGATGGGGACAAGAGATGTTCGTAAGCCGTGATATCAATATAGGATGGGATGGGACCTTCAATGGACAACCGATGGCTCCTGACGCATATGCTTATTATATCAAAGGTACTTGTATCAATGGTGACGAATTTGTTAAAAAAGGAAATGTAAGTCTCCTAAAATAAACTTAAGTCAATTTAGGTTACCAAAAGAGAGTCACAGTTGATCTGTGGCTCTCTTTTTTTATGACATATTTAGATTAATACTGTTTTTATTAAAGATTTAATTGGAGTAATACATACCTTTGTAGCTCATTTATAATAAAAACATGGATCAGGTAGTTCACCAACTTATACAGCAAGAATTAGAACGTCAAAGACACGGCATTGAGCTTATAGCTTCTGAAAATTTTACTTCGCAGGATGTACTCAATGCTTTAGGCAGTTGTCTTACTAACAAATATGCAGAAGGATATCCAGGCAAAAGATACTATGGTGGCTGCGAAGTCGTTGACATCGTAGAACAATTGGCTATAGATCGTTTGTGTCAGCTTTTCGGTGCAGAATATGCCAATGTACAACCTCACTCAGGAGCTCAAGCAAACGCTGCAATATTTTTAGGTGTGCTTCAAGCTGGTGATCCTATTTTAGGTTTTGATCTGTCTCATGGTGGGCATTTGTCTCATGGTTCGCCTGTAAACTATTCCGGAAAAGTTTATCAAGCGAATTTTTATGGTGTAGAAGAAGAAACAGGTAGAATTGACATGGACAAAGTAGCTGCAAAAGCTAGAGAAGTGAAACCCAAACTTATCATTTGTGGTGCATCCGCCTATTCGAGAGATTGGGATTACAAAAGATTTCGTGAGATTGCTGATGAAGTAGGAGCGCTGCTCTTAGCTGACATAGCGCATCCTGCTGGTTTGATAGCAGCGAAGCTTCTTAATGATCCGTTGCATTATTGTCACATCGTTTCGTCTACCACCCATAAAACTCTTAGAGGCCCACGTGGTGGTATTATCATGATGGGAAAAGACTTTGCCAATCCTTGGGGTCGTACTACCAAAAAAGGAGAGCCTATCATGATGTCTACTATCTTAAATAGCGCAGTATTCCCAGGCATGCAAGGTGGTCCTCTCGAACATGCTATTGCAGCTAAGGCTATTGCATTTGGAGAAGCACTCCAACCGTCTTTTCAAGAATATGGCAAACAAGTGATGGCTAATGCCCAAGCCATGGCTAACGCTTTTACATCTTTAGGATACAAAATTATCTCCGGTGGTACTGACAATCACCTAATGCTCATAGATCTTCGAGGAAAATCAGCCGAAATATCCGGCAGAGATGCAGAAAATGCTTTGGTAGCAGCAGATATTACGATTAACAAAAATATGGTCCCTTTTGATAGCAGACCAGCGCTACATACATCAGGAATAAGAGTTGGTACTGCAGCCATCACTACACGAGGTTTCAGAGAAGAACATTGCTTGCAAGTTGTCGAATGGATGGATGCTGTCATAATGAATAAAGATAACGATACTATCATCAAAGATGTAAGGTCTAAAGTCAATCATTTTATGAAAGACTTCCCGCTTTATTAAATAACTTCTTAGAAGCTTTATATACATTTTATCAATTAAATTTTGGAACTTTCTCAAATACATTGATGTTTTCAGCATATATTTGGTTGATATGTATTTTGAAAAAGAGCAAGATTTAATACATGTGTTTTTAGACTTGCCGTCGGCACTTACCATGCTCAAAAAAATGGAACATACTCTAGATTTAGAAAAGCATAATCGTAAAAATTTCTATGACGATATTGATGGTATGATTGCAGAATTTAGCAATAGCAACATTGTTATTCATTCCCCAATAATTAAAGAGCACACTGATAATACTTGTAACATTACTCAACCTTTTTTATCCATGATTTAGGATCCATTTATCTCGTGTAATTCCCCTATGCAAATTCAATTCAAATAAATATGACTTCTGAACAGATAACCACAAAACTCAGCAACAATACCGCCGATTTAAAGCAATTTATGAATAGTCAGCAAGATATATTTTGGGAGTATAAACCATCTCAAGATAAATGGACTTCTGGACAGCATGTCATTCATTTGGTACAATCGTCAGAACCTTTACTAAAAGCACTTCGACTTCCTGGCTTTTTGCTTAGGTGGAGATTTGGAAAAAGCAATAGACCCTCCAGAACATATATTGAAATAATCCAAAGATATCGGGAAAAACTAGCTGCTACCGGACCGGGTGTAGTAGGCCCATTCTCCAGAAATATGCCTCTGTCAGCAGCTAATGAACAACCATTATGGTTTGATAAACTAGAAAATATCAACTATAAAATCAACAAAGAAACTTCCAAGCTAAGTGATTCCCAACTAGACACTTTATTATTACCGCACCCACTTATGGGCAGAATGACGCTCAGAGAAATGCTTATGTGGAATGCATACCATACCGAACACCACCACAACGTGTTGCAGAATCTTTATACAAAAATTAATTAAAAAGAACTTATGCCTACACTCTGGTACGATGCAACAATTATTGATATTAAAAATTTATCTCCAAATACCAAACAATTTAGCCTGGAAGTTAAGGGTATTGACTCATTTAGCTTTATTCCTGGCCAATTTATCACTTTCGACCTTCCTGTAAGCGAAAAAAGATTAGATAGATGGAAAAGCTATTCCATTTCGAACGCGCCTTCAGGAAAAAAAATCATTGAGCTTTGCATTGTTCGGTCTGAAAATGGATTAGGTACTAAATATCTCTTCGAAGAAATAAGAGTGGGCAGTGTTCTTAAATTTAAAGGACCTGACGGAAGTTTTATCATTCCAGATAGTTTAGATAAAGAGATTATCATGTTATGCACAGGGACAGGAGTTGCCCCATTCCGTAGTATGCTCAAACATATAGAGCATCTCAATCTTCCCTTTAATAAAATACATCTGATCTTTGGTACTAGAAATGAGAGTGGTACACTTTATATGGATGAATGGCAACGTTTATCTAAAATGAAACCCAATTTTCAATTCGATATTGCATTGAGCAGAGAACAAAAAGCTGGTTTTTACAACGGATACATTCATGACATTTATATTAAAAAATATGCGGCAGTCCGTGAAGACAGAATATTTTATATTTGTGGTTGGTCAGGTATGGTAGATCAGGCTGTAAGCCATATTATCGATATGGGATATCATCGTACTCAAATCAGGTATGAATTATATGGATAAAAAAAGGGTTACAGAAGATTAATCTGCAACCCTAATATAAAATTTCGAAAACTTTTATTTAGTACGTTCTCTTTGCTTAGCTGAATAATTCAGTTTTAGCTGTCCTGCCTTACGCAAAGCGGTCTTCACGTCACCCACTATACCCATAGTAACATCTTTGTCCACCTTTAATGAAGATATCACACTCTGTTTTTGACCTTCTGGTACAGACTCTCTGTGTTTTGCCAAAAACAATGGAATATCATCTGTAGTTGCAAATTTGTCTCCCAACTGAATTCTAGGTTTTGTTCCAACTTGTTTTTCATATTTTTCACTTGGGCGACCAATGAAAATGAAATTCACCAAGGTTTTCTTTTCTAATTTTGTCATTTCTGAAGCTTGTGGTGTATTTACTTTTACCATAAGTTCAGTGTCACGCATCTTGGTTACTACCATGAAGAAGAATAGAAGCATGAAGACAATATCCGGTAAGGATGCTGTAGATATACCTGGTGTGGTATTACCTTGTTTCTTTTTAAACTTAGACATATTATCTTATTTTAATTGTCAACAAATTATTTTTCTTCTCCAAACTTGGTAGGTTCTGCTTCTGAAAGAATTAAAGGAATCTCTTCTTTAATTTCTTTTTGTTTTTCAGAAGAAAGCTCTTCAAACCCTTTTCCAAATTTCGCCATAGCTGCTTCTTCCCACAATTCATTGTAGGCTGCCTTCAATTCATTATATACTTCCAAGTATGTACCATATTTAGTACCCCTGTCATTTTTTAATGAAATAATGGCATCTTTGGGACTCACTGACATATTTTCCAATTTCTGGGGATTAGAAATAAATATCTTGGCATTACTTTTAAGCTTTCCGATATCCATTAACTCTCCTCTGACTAAGAGTTGATTTTGGGCGTTTACTAACACCGAATACACATTTCTGGTATTAAGTTTCAACTCTGGTGGCGGTTCATTAGAGAAAGGTGGTAATTTTACAAGTACTCCTTTATCTTCTGCAATGGTCGTAGTGACTAGAAAGAAAATCAACAAAAGGAAAGCTATGTCTGCCATAGATCCTGCATTGATTTCATTAGCCATCCTGTTTTTCTTTGCCATAATAATTACTTAATTAATTATTTGAAAAAACTTTTAATCTCAAAAAATATGATAAGTAAAAAAGAAACTACTGTCAGTCCAAGAAGTGAATACAAACCAGCTGAAATGAATTTACTCAATCCTTCTGTAATTCCAAAATCAGGCGCCCAGTACGCATCAAATCTACCTCCAGTGTCGTGAGATGAAGTGTAATATAAAACAATGAAAGCCACTACTATTAAACCAAATCCAATGATAGATTTAGATCCAGATTTAAAGTTTTTAAATAAATCCGTAAATACCCCCAAAATCATCAAAACTATAGCCAAAATAGTCATGATAATCATCATCCAAAGACCTGAATTAAAACAATTTACATCAGACAAATCTTTTCTGTCGATAAGTTCACTAAGATTGTACCCACCTGATTGGCTTCCTGTGTAAATTCCTAAAGCAAATATGATAAATAAGATAGCACTTACCCCAACAGCAACTGCGTCTCCATTTTTTACCAAATAATTATATAATTTAGTCATTTTAATTTATTTTATGGATTAAAAAATTACTTAAATGACTTATTTCTCAACATAAGCTCTACTAATGCAATAGACGATTCTTCCATCTTCATGGTGATGGCATCGATTTTTGAAACAATATAATTATAAAATATTTGAAGAACAATAGCCACGATAAGACCAAATACCGTTGTCAAAAGTGCTACCTTAATACCACCTGCAACAACTGTAGGAGAAATATCTCCTGCCGCTTGGATTTTATCAAAAGCCTGTATCATACCGATAACCGTACCTAAGAATCCCAACATCGGAGCTAGAGCTATGAATAATGATATCCATACCAAGCCTTTTTCCAATAACGACATCTGTACTGAACCGTAAGAAACTATTGCCTTTTCTACTCCTTCAGCACCTCCTCCCACATTTCTTAATCCTTCATATATCACACTTGCTGCTGGGCCAGGAGTGGCTTTAGCTACTTCTTTTGCTCCTTCGATATCACCTGATGCTAATTTATCATCAATTTTTGCCATTAGCGTGTCAGTATTAGCTGATGCTATATTCAAAGTGATAATTCTTTCAATACAGAATGCTAATCCAAAAATCATACAAGCTAGTACTGGAGTCATCCAAATCCAGTCTCCTTCAATAAATTTTTCTTTCAAAGTTTGAAACGCACTTACCTCATCTGTTGAAGCCGCTGCTTCTGTTACTGTTTCAGTTACCGCTGCTGCTGCCTCTGTTCCAGCAGCTGCCAAAGAATCTACTGCTTCACCAGCTGCTGCTGCTACTGAATCAGCTGCCTGCGCCAATACATCATGAGCACCCATAAAAGATGCTATCATAAACACACCGATTAAAAATAAAAGTTTTCGCATGATTTGTTAATTTACGTTTTAAGATAAATAAAAAGTGATTACAAAATAAAGGTTAAAAGTATTAATAATTTTTAAATTTTTTATGTTCTACTCTTTTTTTTTGCGGAGAGTGAGGGATTCGAACCCTCGATACCCTTTTGAGGTATACACACTTTCCAGGCGTGCTCCTTAAACCGCTCGGACAACTCTCCAACGACGCAAATGTTGAAAAATTACTTGTAATTACAAAATGTTTTTAAACAATACTTATTTTTATAATATATATATATATGAATTACAGATTATTAACAACATATTAAATTAATAAAAAATTTTAGCTTTAATTAACTTTGAGTTCAAAACGCTCTTAATATCTATTTATATGATTAGACTATCTTTTTATCATTTTTGGTGTGTGCCGAAAAGCAAATTCGCATTAAATGTCGTGACGGATGCTATTTCGGCAATGTCTTTTTGTTTTATTTCTGCCAGCTTTTGAGCAATGAACCTAATATAGGATGGTTCATTTCTTTTACCTCTGTACGGTACAGGACTCAAATAAGGCGAGTCTGTTTCCAAAACTAAGTGGGCAAGATCGATTTGGGAAACCACTTCAGCAACTCCTGCGTTTTTATAGGTGATTACACCTCCAATACCCATAAAAAATCCAAGGTCAACGATTTCTTTAGCTTGGTCCATGTTTCCATTAAAACAATGAAATACTCCCTTCAAACTTCCATCCTGCAATTGTTTTACTGTTTTTATAGTAATATCCAAAGATTCTCTAGAATGTATAATTATAGGCAATCTAGCATTTCTAGCGATTTTAATTTGGATTTTGTAAGCATCTTCCTGTTCTTTTGTAAAAGTAGTATCCCAATAAAGGTCGATACCAATTTCTCCAATAGCACAAAAAGCATGGTTCGCTAAATACTCTTCCATGGTTTGTAATTCTCTTTTATAATTTTCCTTTACATAGCATGGATGTAAGCCAACCATAGCATGACAAGAAGGATGTTTTTTTTGGATGAATAACATGTTATCCAAGGACGAACTATCTATGTTGGGCATGTATATGTCCGTTATTCCTTCCTCTATTGCTATTTGGATCATTTTGTCCAAATCTTCTTCGAATTCTTCGCTATAAATATGAGCGTGTGTGTCTATAAACATTACTTTTGCGGATTGAAAATTTTAAAATTTTGGCAAAGAAACAAAAATATTATGTGGTTTGGGAAGGAAACACTCCTGGTATTTATATGTCATGGGAAGATTGTCAGCTTCAAATCAAAGGACATCCAACAGCAAAATATAAGTCTTTTGATTCATTGGCAGAAGCTGAGTTTGCACAGAAAAGAAACTACTATGAGTTTGTAAAAAAAAGTGTTAAAACAGTATCCAACAGTAATGAAAGTAAAGAAAATATACTGAAAGATAGTATTTCTGTGGACGCAGCTTGTAGTGGCAATCCTGGAACCATGGAGTATCAATGTGTGGAAACTCATACTGGTAAACTAATTTTTCATCAGGGTCCTTTCAATCAGGGAACCAACAATATTGGAGAGTTTTTAGCTTTGGTACATGCTTTAGCCATGTTGCAAAAATTAAAAAATGATCATACGGCCATCTATACGGATTCTGTCACAGCTATAAGTTGGGTGAGAAATAAAAAAGTAAAAACCAACTTAGAGATGAGTGCAAAAAACAAAATACTATTTGATCTGATAGATAGAGCAGAATCTTGGTTAAAAACAAATAGCTACAAAAACAAAATCATCAAATGGAATACAGAATCATGGGGCGAAATCCCTGCTGATTTTGGTAGAAAATAATGTCTAAACAAATCTAGCGTACTTTATTTTGTAATCAGGATTGGCTTTGCCGGCCTTGATATCATTAAGTTTACGCTGAATCAGTTTTTTCTTAAGTGGCTTCAGCTTTTCTACAAAAAGGATACCTTCTATATGATCATACTCATGTTGGATCACCCTAGCATTGATACCTTCATAGATTTCGTCATATTTATTAAAATTTTCATCTTGATATTGAATTCTTACTTTTTTAGGGCGTTCTACATCACCACGTATATCTGGTATACTTAAGCAGCCTTCTTCATATGCCCAAAGGTCACCTATCTCTTCTACAATTTGAGCATTGATGAAAACCTTCTTAAATCCTTCTGCCTTTTTATCATCTTCCATGATTTGTATTGTATCAATGACAAAAAGTCTTATAGCAAGACCTATCTGTGGGGCAGCTATACCAACACCGTGAGCTGCATACATAGTTTCCCACATATTTTCTATCAAAGTACTCAAATCTTCATATTGCGCGTCTATGTTTGTTGCTTTTTTTTTGAGAACGGGCTGACCGTATGCAAAAACCGGTAAAATCATCTTTTAAGTAAAATTATATGTGTCCTAAATATCGTTGTAAAATGACTACCGCACTCACACGGTCTATCAAAGATTTATTTTTTCTTTTTTCTTTTTTGACTCCGCTGTCAAAGATTATTTGTTTGGCATGGCTCGATGAAAACTGTTCGTCACCAAAATCTACTTCAATTAATGGATACTTGTCTTTAAATTGTTTTACAAAGATATCTATATCCTTCTTGAGGTAAGTAAAGTTTCCGTCTTTATGAACCGGAAGACCTACTACGATTTTCTCTACAGGTTCTGTACTCAAATATTTGTCCAAATATGTCAATAATTGTGAAGTCTCTACCGTATCCAAGCCTGATACAATGATCTTGTAAGGATCAGTAACGGATATACCACACCTTTTTCCACCAAAATCTATGCCTATGATTCTTGCCATTGATCGCACAAAGGTATGCATTTTCTATAAATTACGAACTATGTAAATCCACTTATAGAAAAAAGCCCCTTTGCATCAGACACTGCAAAAGGGCTTCGTTTTCAAAACCTTAAAAACTTATTTCAAAAAACTCAAATTACTCAATAATTACCATTTTCTTGGTTTGTTGGTATGAACCTGCGTGTAGTGTATAGTAAAATACTCCTGGGCTCACATTCATTTGATTCAATTCTACAGTATTCAAACCTTTTGCTGCATTTACATCCAAAGATTTTACAACTTTACCTGTCAAGTCGTATACTGTGATGTTTGCGTTCATTGCTTCTGGTAAATTGAAACTGATTTTAGTATTGTCTTTAAATGGATTTGGATTGTTTTGGAATAACTCAAAACCTTTTTGAGCATGGTTTACTCTCCAGATTACATTTTTGATATTAAATTCAGCGTCATAAGCTTCAGAATTTGTCACTGCAGAGTTTACAGATATTGCCTGATCCAAAGATCCATTATCTTTAGCTACAAATGTTAATGTAAATAATGTAGTATTGGCATTCAGATTGATCTCTTTTGCATTATTCCAGCTCATAGTGATCACACCATTATGCATTTCTGCAAAACCAAAGTTGTTATCGTTTACATTTAATGCTGCAGCATCTACTCCAGTCAACGAAAGCATACTATTGTCAAACTCCAAAGTAAACTGCATACCAGAGATATTTTGAATATCTGCAACTTTTACAGGTACTGATACTATGCTACCTAATGTAAAGTCACTGTTTTCAGTTGTAATGACCAACGCACTATTGGATCTTGCCTCAGTGACCTGATCTATGTTATTGGCTTTTGCATTACCGTTTACATCTCCTACTTTTACAGCTACAAAATCGGTTTTCATATCTGTATTTAACATTTCAATATTGTTTACTTCTGGGAAGGCCTCTCCTTGTGCATTTGCTGCATCTCTAAATGTATATGCTTTGTCCACAAATCTCCATGAAGTGTTGTTGGTCAAAATTGCATTAGTACCAAGGATAAGCTTTCTTAATTCTGTAAGGTCTGAAGCAGTCACTTTACCATCTTTATTAGCATCTGCTGCGATAAGTTTGTATGGTGAGTTTAATTTTTCGATACCCAATACATGTCTTTGAATCATTACCAAGTCAAGTGTAGAAACACCATTAATATGATCATCATTTTTACCAGGTGTCACGATATAATTCCCACCTGTAGGCATACCAGGAAAATCAAACTTTCCATTAACATCAGTATTTTTGATAAGTTCTGAACCTACTAATATTACATTAGCATTTTCCAAAACTACATTTGCTTCTGTGGCTACGGTTCCGTTTACAGAAACTAATCTTCCATCATCACAAATATCATTATTATCCTGTACATCAATAAATGTTTTTACAGATGCTTCAACAATATCTCCCGCTGGAGTAAGAGATGCAACATAAATTGTAACTTCCTGTCTACCTAGCTGATCACAATCAAAAGTTTTGTTTGGTGTCCCTGAAAGTTTACCCGCATTATTTTTAAAGGTAGGTGTGAATGACAATAATACTGGATAACCACAAGGATGGCTTGACTTAGCTTCTGGGTCAAAATCCGTTGCCCAAATCTCTGCCATACCTTCGCCTTCTGATACCTTCATCAAGCTTATAGAAAGTCCATTAAGTACAATTGCGTTTGGAGCTTTCATATTTACTATTGAGAATAATTGCTCAGTAGAAGTAACATTTCCACATTTATCTTCCCAAGTATATACTATTCTATGATTTCCCACTGGATACGTTCCTGATGCTGTAATCGTGTTGTTTGATGATACTGTAGAGTTGATATCAAACGTACCATTATTAAAGGCATCAATTTTATAACTGCTTCTTAAAACATTTGTACAAACATCAGATGCTGTAGCAGTTAGGGTGACCTGACCATCAGCACAATCTGCATCAAATGTAGGTTGGATTACGTTTGGTAATTTACCAGCAATCAATCCAGAAACAACTGGAGCGATATTATCAATTACTTTGATTTCTTGAGTTCTTTCCCAAGTTTCATAACCACCACTTGTTTTAGGTTGACACCAGTCAATTACTGTCCATTTCCTCAAGATTTTAAAACAAGCTGGACTGTTTGGTTGATTGAATGAATACACTTCGTCTTCATATTGAGCTCCAACTAATGAACAAACTCCATCTGTCAATCTTACTGTACCAAGTCTTGCTGGTAAAAATGCCACATCATTAGGATTTCCGCAGCCAGTAACCATCGTATCTCTTGGCCAATCTCTATTTGTAGGTCCTGCATAAAGTTGAGAAGAATTAGGTCTGAATGTGATTACTTGTGTACATGAAGATGATCTACCTCCTCTGTCTGTTACTGTAAATGTACGGGTGATTGTACCGATTCTGCAACTATTTACATTATTTACTACAACTTCTAGAGGTGTCGGTAACGGAAGACAATTGTCAACAACAACTGGAGTGCCAAAGTCTTTTGCCAAATTTGATGGATCGTAAGCAAAATCACAATCCCTAACCATATTTGCTGGACATGTTATAGACGGACCTATTTTATCTTGAATTACTGCACTAACCATACAATCATTAAAGTTACCAGATGCATCTACTGCTCTGAAAGCTACCATTTGATTAGCTGCAACATCTGTACAACAAAAGTCTGCATAAGAATCCCATCCACATGGATCTGTAATTTCAATAATATATCTTGCAGGTGTTGTATTAACCGTTCCACTTACAACAGGACCAGGCTCTAAACCAGAAACACAAACGTATCCTATGTTCTTGTCTATGAGTGTTGATCCAAAAAAGTCATTGTAATTAAATGTAGCACCACTTTCCCATTTGAATTCAGGGAACGTTGCACCATTTAGTATATTAAGACCTATAGAATAACAATCAGTAAGTTTTTTATCTCTTAATTGTCCGATAAGCCATTCTGCTTCTGCTCTTGTTTCAAAAGAAACTGCATAACCTCCCATTGCTTTAGCTGTTTTGAAAGCAACTTTGCCTATAGCAGCGTGATCTGATGTGTAGTAATAATGTCCATTTCTTGAAGCTAATAATTTGAAACCAGGTAACACTGGTGCTTCGCATGTGCCGCAAGCTGTTGGATTCATTCTTCTTACCAAAAACTTTTGTAATTTACACTCATCATAGCTTCCATCATCAAATACAGAAGCTGGTACATTTGCAGTGCCATCAGAAGTCAAGCCAATAGTTGCAAATTCGTCACAAATCGCTACAGGAGGAGTATTGTCTTCTACATCCACTACCACTGAAGCTGTAGTCTTATTGTAACATGCGTCATATGCCGTATATACAGCAACGTGAGTACCTACAGGTAGTGTTGCTACTTTTGGTGCACCGTGCTTGATGAAAACTCCCGGTGTTGCAGGATCTCCATTAACTAATATATTAATATCAACTGTAAGTTTAGTTATATCCGAGCAATTATCACCTAATACAGGATTGGCTAAGGTCACTACTCCTTCGCACTTGTGATTGCTAGTAGAAGCCTGTACTAATGATTGCAACCCCGTGATAGTAGGTCCAACATTATCAACAATTTCCAAAACCTGAACTCTGGTAGCTGGCGCTATATTTCTGCATGACCACTCTATAACTGACCATGTACGCATTATTTTTGTAGTGCATCCGATTTTGATAGGTTGTGAATCAGAGTATGAAACCATGAGATTACAAAACTGATCAGGATTGTTAAATAAACTAACCCCAGATAATGTTGGGAATCCTGTACCTTGCAAAATTAAAGGAAAAGCTGTTGTTCCCATATTTATGTTTGTAGGAGATGGATTACCATTAACTAACTTTGCGTATGGCCCATCACAAACTAAAGCTGGATTATTTCCGGTAGCTACGTCATAATTTAATGGGTATGAAATAGCAGCAAAATCAGCCACTGTTACATCAAAAACGATTACACATGGAGCTGAAACGTTTCCACTTCCATCTGTGGCCCTATATGTTCTGGTAACACGCTTTAAGATATTTGTAGAAGTACCTGTTGGTAATTCCGTGCAAGATAAAGTTGTCTCAGCTATTGTGTCCAATTTTACAGGACCACATGGCTCAACTACAGTAGGTACAAATGTACTCATCTGTACACATGACAAAGTCATATTACCTACAGGGCAAGTAATTACAGGGCTGAGCTTGTCTTCAATTGATATTGTAGTCCAACAAGAGTTTGAACCATTCGAAACTTTACCATATAGGGTCTTTCCCACATGTGAGCAGTTTACATTTGGACTTCCTGGTATTGGGCTTCCTGTTGGTGTGGTCATTAGGGTGACCGTTTGTGTTCCCGCACAAGTCGCATTGTCTGCTAAAAGCATAGATGCTGTAACCGTGGCAGTACCTGTGGCATCCAAAGACACCTGAATGGTTCCTCCCTTGCAGGCACACGATTGTGCATAGGAAGTGACCTGGGTTAATACACCAATCAATAGGACTATAAATAGCCTATTTAGGAGGTGACGGTGAGTAAAATTTGTTTCCATCATGAGATACAATTTTGAGTTAAGTAAAAATAATTAATAAATAAAAATCATCCACTCATCACGAATACACTCCGCACATGAGTTTTATTTAAAATGTTATGAAATCCATACTAGTGTGATCAATATTCATATGCTCACCATAAAGTAATGATACGAACTATTGTTCTTGATCTTTTTGTACTGAGGTTGGGTTTTTGAGCGATAATATCGAATGCACCTTAAGTTGATCGAAGGACATAAAATACTTTCGCAGCACAAATGTAAAATATTTGTAATATGTAAACAAATAAAAATGAATGTTTTTTTTATAATTAATTTATTTAATATGTTTTTTCCTTATAATCCAATCCATTACAAAATTAAATAAAAATCATGACACATTACAAATTAATACAATGTGTTTGGTTTTATTAAATAACGTTTTAAATATTATTGAATAGTTTTAAAGTCTTTTGGGGTTTTATCTTGTTGAATGACTTCTATAGCCTTTTTTAAGAAATCGTCATTTTTTAAAGTTGCATGGGTTCTATTCTGTTCAAGATACGCTTTCATTTGATCCGAAACCTCCGGCCAGTATCCGTTTAGAGGTAAGTCTGAAATATCAATATCAGAATCTTTAAGTTTTAGCATCAAGAAATTTCGAAAATCAATTTCAAATGACTTTATTAATTCGGGCTTGTTGGTAACCTGATATCTATGTCTGTGTTTAATCAAATATCTGAAAGAAAACTCTGGGATAAATGATCTGATCTCGAATGCAGTCTCATCTTTATATATTTCAGGCATACCTATAAAAATATCAGGGGTGATACCACCATTGCCAGAAACTAGTCTCTTATAGACTTTGGTGTAATACTTACCACCATTTTTTACAATGCTGCTATCTTTATAAAACAAATCTCCATTTTGATGCCTATTGCTCAAATCTTCATCATATTTATCTAAGTCCGAATAATCTTTTTGAATAGACCTGCCTGAAGGAGTAAAATATTTTGCTACTGTAAGTCGGATAGCACCACCATTATTGAGTGCATACTGTTCCTGTACTAAGCCTTTACCATATGATCGTCTTCCTATGATAATACCTCTATCCCAATCCTGTAATGCTCCTGCCACAATCTCACTAGCTGACGCTGAGTTTTCGTCTATTAGTACTATGGTTTTTTCTATATTGAAAAATCGTTTTCCTGTGCTTTTATACTCATTTCTTTTACTATTCCTACCTTCGGTATATAACAAGAGCCTTTCCTTTTCTTCAATAATCTGGCACAGTATATTGACTGCTTCAGGAAGGTATCCTCCTGGATTGTCTCGCAAATCCAAAATCAAATGCTTGCATTTGCCATCCTTAAAGTGACGCTCCACTTCTTCCATAAACTCTTTGTATGTATGGTTCCCAAATCGTTCTATTTTTACAACTGCCGCATTGATCTCAGGAAGCATTTTAGAAACAACAGACTTTACTGGTACTTGTGCTATTTGAACGGTTTTGGAGATTTTATTACCATCTCTGAGTATTTCGAGTTTTAGGGATTGACCTGTAGGTTTCCTGAGTTTACTCCTTATTTTCTCATATTCGTATTTTTTTCCTGCTACTACTTCTCCATCTATTCCTATGATTTTGTCAAATATCTTTAATTCTGATTTTTGAGCTGGACTATCTCCAAGTACATTACTTATAATAATGGTGTCGTCAATAAAATAGTTTTCGATACCAATACCTGAATAAGCTCCATTCATTTGATCTGCAGTATCATCTACATCTGAAGGAGACATATATACTGAATGTGGATCAAGTTTCGAAAATACTGCATTTACAGCTTCATCGATGAGTTCATCAGCATTTATTTTATCTACGTATTTACTATCAATAAACCTTATGAGTTCTTCTACTCTTCCCGTAAGCATTATGCTATCTTTTGGATATTCGTGCAAGCTCACCAATGTGTTTTCTGGCTTTTCATTCATTTTATAACCTACCATCATACCTATAGCAATGGCAGCAGCCAATAGCAATGGTTGTAATATATTGTAGGATTGAATATTTTCTCTGTCCACGCTGACGTATTTATAACTCTCTAACCGGTTTAAGAATATTACTTATAATCATATCTATCCAAATCCTTGCCAAATTTTAATTTTTAAAACTATTTTTAAAACAAATTGACGACTGATTAAACATTAATTCCAGACCTTAATGCTAAAAATCATTTCCTGAGTGACTAAGGTGACTAAAAAAAGACCAGATACATCAGGTAATTGTATGGGTTGGTCTTCATCTTTTAATATATTGGTATCATGGTAAGTTTTGCCAGAAACATCACTAACTCGGAGCCTTCCTGTAAATTTTGAATTTATGGTCCAAACACCTCCGTTATTATAAAATTTAAATGGCGTGTCTTGATCCACTAAAGAGATATTCGTTGTGCCGTTTAAATCAAAATCAGCGACTACAGGCAGATGATCAGAAGCCGCTACAATGTCTCTCTCTTGAAGTCCATAGGTTAGTAGCTGCTGATTGGTCATAGCGGCTGTCCAAAGTGAAAAAGCATTTTTGAGTTTTAGTACAGAGCCACTATAAAATATAAAATCTAACCTTCCTGCACTAAAACTACCGTTGCCGTTATACCAAGTAAAAGTCATAGGCATATCTGTAGTGACCGGCTTGGCATCTTCCAATCGAGTATTGTCCCAATCGGGATTAAAATCCGGTCCGTTAGAGCTATTATTCAAAATATCACCCGTTAGGAAGGTTTCTAACTGTCGCCTGAAGCCTACTAAGTTCATATCCCCTGTTATAATAATCGGTGTATTGAGAGGAACATCAAATGGAGAAATTCCAAATCTCACACCTCTGATAAATGCCATAATTTTATCTACTTCCAATTGGCGTTGCACTTCATTTTCGCAGCAGGGAAGATGAGCTACAATAAAAATGAGTTTTTTTGTTCCCAAATCTATTAAAAAAGCTCCATTTCCGTCAATACTTCTGCTATTTAATATGGGATACCTGCTGACTACTCTGATATCAGGAACTAATTCGCTATGGTACCATTTTTGTCCGGCATCTGATGGTAAGATTGATTCTACAAAAGCAGCGGTTTGTGCCCCTGAATTGTTGTAAATTTCACAAAAGCCAATGATATCGGGTTTGATCACATTAAAAATCCTTGTATAATTTTGTCGTACTCCTGATAAAAACATTCTATCCTGTAGCACATTGTATCCCATAACTCGAAGATCTGAATTTGAAGTTTTATCTATACTATATGGTGATGGACTAAATGCATTGGAAGTCATGGTATATGCATAGCTACCAGAGTTGGGAGCTCTATCACCCAACATCGTATCATCAATAAGCCTAAACCTGATCTCTTTTCCAAATACAAGTTGAACATTTCCTACATTGATGTTTCTTAAAATACTACATTCAAACCTATCGTTTGTAACGGTGGGAGAGCTCACCCAACCAACTTGTGCGTGATTAATTAAAATTGTACTTTGACCAACATAAATAATACCACGTCGCTGACCAGGATAATAAACTAAATCTGCACCTAGACCAGCAACAGTAGAACCAGTATTACTATTATTGTCAACATCCAAGACTATTGCCAAATCATTGTCCGATTGAATATTGATTTCTTTTCCTAAGGTAAAATATAAAAATAAATACTTATCATCATTTGCAGCTCTAATATCTGTAAAATCAAGACCCGTTGTAGTGCGGTCACCTGCGAAGTCTGTATATTTGGAAACATTGGTATTCCAATCAGTATAATTTTCGTCAAGAATTATGTTTTGGCCTAATCCGATAAAAGATAGTAAAATGAATAATAGGGTTAATGTCCTCACGCTTTATCTCCATTTAATTTTACACGTCCGTCTTCCAGTACAATTTCTCTATCGCTCATCGTGGCCAACTCCGTATTATGTGTCACGATAACAAAGGTATGGTTAAAATCTTGTCTCAACTGAAGAAAAAGTTGATGTAGATTTTCTGAACTGGATTTGTCCAGGTTTCCCGTAGGTTCATCAGCAAAGATCACAGCTGGCTTATTGATCAAAGCTCTGGCTACAGCTACACGTTGTGCTTCGCCACCAGAAAGCTGACTGGGTTTATGTGTAATCCGATCTTTTAAACCTAAGTAATCCAATAGCTCTTTGGCTCTTTTTTCTGTTTCAGACATCGATTTTTGGGATATGTAAGCGGGAATACACACATTTTCCAAAGCTGTAAACTCCTGGAGTAAGTGATGAAACTGAAAAACAAATCCTATATTTTCATTTCTGAATTTGGCTAATTCTTTTTCTGACAAAGTAGAAATCACTTGATCTTTGATGCTCATGGTACCACTATCAGCATTGTCCAAGGTACCCAAAATATGAAGTAAGGTAGATTTTCCAGCACCAGACCTGCCCGTAATGCTAACAATCTCTCCTTGTTTGATTTGAAGATCAATACCTTTTAAAACCTTTACATCACCATATGATTTTACAATGTTGGAAGCGGATATCATCAATGACTTTTAATTATTGGGTACAAAAGTAAGCAAATATAAAGTATGAATGATAAATATAAGTGATGACATCGGATTTTTTAAAGTTCTAAAGATTGATAACCGATTTACGAAGCTAAAAATTAATTTATGCTTCTACTTTATATCATATTGATAATTAATGGTATATAAATTTATAAACGATATATATTATATTGTTAATAAAATTTTAACAATTTATACAATAAAAAGGAATGTCCCAAAGTTTTTAAAGAAATCATTTTTTAACTTAAAGCCAGGATAAAAAAGGTAAACCAAAGATACATTTGTAACGAGAGTATTTTCTCACTTTCAGATTTTATTTTTTAATAAATTAACCTTTTAGGATGTGTAATCTTAAAGGATTAAATAATATTTTTTACCTTTGCAATCCTAAATTATTGAAACCGATATCCATTTTGATATGAAGATCCTTCAGTTGTGCAAGAAGTTTCCTTTTCCACTCAAAGACGGTGAGTCCATTGCGGTAACATATCTGAGCAATGCCCTTCATCAGTTAGGTTGTGAGATATCTCTTTTGAGTATGAATACTTCTAAGCACTATGTGGATATCACGCAGCTCCCGTCGGACTTCAATCATTATAAAGAAATACATGTGACGGCTCTGGACAACAGTATACGAGCTATCGATGCATTTAAAAACTTATTCTCGTCAGAATCATATCATGTCAGTCGATTTGTTTGTCCCGACTTCAAAAACAAACTTATCGAACTCTTACAAAAAACAGATTACGATGTGGTACAGCTAGAGACATTGTACTTGGCTCCCTACATCGATGTGATCAAAGAGCACTCTAAGGCACTCATCACCATGAGAGCGCATAATGTGGAATTTGAAATCTGGGAAAGAATATCAGCCAATACTAAGTTTTTGCCCAAAAAGTGGTATCTACAATACCTGACCAATAAACTTAAAAGATATGAACTCAACCACCTCAATAAATATGACTACCTAGTAGCTGTATCTGAGCGTGACCTGAGACGTTTCAAATCCTTAGGTTACAAAAATGGGGCTATGTCATCACCTATCGGTTTGGATCTCAAAAACTATCAGAAGGCCTTGACACAAAATGTATCTAATGATCTGTGCTTCATCGGTGCACTAGATTGGATCCCCAATATGGAAGGGTTGATGTGGTTTATAGATCATGTATGGCCGGAACTTAGTGCCATGTATCCTGACTTAAAACTACACGTGGCGGGCCGCAACACTCCGGAAACACTCAAAGCACTCCAAATCAAAAACATCATCATCCACGGTGAAGTGCCTGATGCAGTTGACTTTGTTAATCAATACAGCATGATGATCGTACCATTGCTATCAGGTAGTGGTATGCGTGTAAAAATCCTTGAAGGTATGGCGCTCAGCAAAGTAGTCATCACTACTACCCTCGGCAAAGAAGGTATCCATGCAGAAGACGGTACCCACATCCTAGAAGCCAACAATCCATCGGAGTTTATTTACCAGATCTCCAGTGTACTCAAAGGTGATCGCAATAAGGTAGCCATAGGAGCTGCAGCCAAAAAATTTGTAGAGGACTACTACGATCACGGTATCAATGCTAAGAAGCTCTTGGACAAGTACTTTGCACTCAAATCAAACCCGGACTACGGTAAAATCACCAAATAATTACACTTCTATAAACAACAAAAGACACCCATAATACCCTGAGTGTCTTTCGCAACTATGTCCTATCATAAATTGGGTTACATTTCTAATGAATCACTATTTTCTCTATGTATCTTTTGCCATCAGCAGACCATATCGTAGCGACATACCATCCAGATGGCAGATGGGCTGTTGATAGTGATGTGATATCAGCACCACCTACATCACGGAGTACTTCTCGTCCAGAGATATCTGTAAGGGTCACTTGATACACTTCTATGCCGCTATGAGAGATATGGATTTGATCAATCGCAGGATTGGGGAAAAGTGAAAGTTTCTTTTCTATAATGTCTTGTGATTTTGATACAATGCCAAAAGTTTTCGCGTCTATCAACATATGTCCAATTGCTCTTGCATAAGAATCAAATGTCAATTTTTTGGTTAAAGTATCGACTATTAAATCATGTTGTGAAAAATGAAGGTATAATCTATCGTCAGCCTTATTTACATAAGCTGGCCAAATTAATCTTTTATTATCCTTTGACTTAAATTCCTTCAATATTCGTATAGGTGATTTTCCGTCTTTACTTATTAGTTGCAAAACATTAGTAGTAGTAGTATCACTTCTATTAAATTGGCTATAAGCAAATATGACATTTCCGTCTTTCCAATTTACCGGCATATAACTATTGTCTTGATATGTTTTTTCAAAAATATGTGTAGATGATATTTGTCCATCAAAATTTAGGGTATAATACTCTAAATAATTTCCCGGAAATGGAGCATTTCTTCTGTTTCTTACAAAAATCTTTCTGTCAGTTACAGAATAATCCAGTATATCAGAAAATACAGGTGGAAAATCAAAAGTATAATTAGCTTTTATACTGTTATAAGTTTTAAGTTGTGGAGACATAAAAGTCATCACTAAGCCATCTTCATCAAATCCAAGAAGCATCAGTGTATCTTTATGCACATGAACTATATTCAAATTATTCATGTATTTTGGATCTAATGTGTCTTTTTGAAGTAATTTACCATCTTCGGAAATTATATAACTCTTCAATGTTGGTTCAAATAAGAAGTTTGAATAATTGAAGTCTAAATATCTGATGTTTGTGCCTTCTTTATAAAACCTAGACTGATATTGAATCTCATACCTCATATCCAACAATTCTGGATCACTAAAATCTCCTATTTTATTACTGATTAAATCTCCTGTTTTAAGTATGTAAACTCTCTTACCCAAAACCATATCCACCATCTGAAAGAGTTGGGCATATCCTGACTTACGTCGTACTTGAGTCCATACTATAAGTTTATCACCATCCACTTCAAAGAGTCTAGGTATTTCAATATGTTGTCCTACATCTAAACCAAAATCGTCTTGCCATATTAATTCTCCTGTTGTATGAGATCTGCATTCAACATAGCCACCTGATGTCCTCATTTTATTAGTCTTGATATAACCATTAATGACAAAATTATCAAAAATCATGCTTCTTGGATCATGTAAAAAATTGTAATGATTGTAACCATCGCTATCATTAATAATTTTATTATTTTCATCATAGCAATACGATTGCCAAAGTGGTTCAATACCTTGAAAACTTATTGGTTCAAAAGGCCGGAAAGGCAATGTTTTTTGACTAAACAGATTTTGATTTAAAAATAAAAATATAAGGATTGTAATGTGCGGTTTCATTTCTTGATCTATTAGTAAAATAAAGAGTTAAAATATAAAATAATAGAGGCAATCACAATCAATGGATGATTGCCTCTATAAAGCTGTACTTTATAATCTAGCACATGCGGGGCTACAGATTGAAGAAATATGTAGTCCTTCGCAGTTTATAGGTAACGGATCACAACTTCCCTCAGTAACAATAACTGTAGTTTTTTCCCATCTGCCATTTACTCTAACAGCTGTTGTAACTCTCACACAACAGCTCTTGCCACATCGAATTTGGTTAATATCAAAAGATATAGGATTACCTTCTTCATCTTTTTTAGAAGTAATACATATAGAATGGCAAAAAGTCTCCACAAAATGAAGTGTGACTGCTGAGGTTGCAGAAGACAAACTATTCAAATATTTATCTTCTATTAACACTGAAAGTTGTTTAAAAAATGCATTTAAGGCTTCATTTGCTAATTGGTATTGCCCTGTTGGATAATATTGATTCCACCTATTCTTCAAAGTATTGCAGGCAGTAGAATTTTCAAAAGAATATGTCATGTTCTTAAAACTCGTACCAGAAGGGCAAGTCACCAAAATATAACTAACATAAACTTTGCAACCATCAATCATAAACTCATCTGTAACAGGAACTTCACTGCATCCAAAAGGATTTGTATCGCAAAAATCTGTGGCATTTCTAATTTCGGTCTCTGCATCCAAAGGTACGGCATCTAAAATCTGTGGTTCGTTGCAAGATGAGGGCAGCAGAAAGAGTAGTGGTACTGTCATAAGCCATAAATTTTTTAAACGTCCTCTTCCAGCATTTAAAAGGTGACTAACTGTTTTTGTACTGTTTTTGTACTGTTTTTGTACTGTTTTTGTACTGTTTTTGTACTGTTTTCATGATAAAAAGTTTTTAAATTAAATAATATTACAAATATAAAGGCATTATTTCAAAAAATCAAGAGGAGCTAACCGATTTTTAAAAAAAAAATTAGAACTTGTTTACGTTTTGCGTTAATAATTTATGGCATCATATGCTTACTTAAAAAAATAACATCAAAAATTTTTCATTTTCGTTTGCTTGAGTATCTTTGATACAGAAAAACAAATATTTCTATTCTGAACCCATTTTTTTCCATATCAAAATCATCCTCACTTTGGATTTTTATATTTTGTGGTGTAGTTTATACATTGCATTATATCTTTTTTCATGGAGGATATTTTGGATTTGACGATATTGAATACTGCAGGCTTGCTCATAGCATTATCAAAGGAAATTTTACTCACGACTCTCTGTATGCTCATAGATATGCTGCTTATCTGCCTTTGGCATTGACTTATCTTTTTTGGGGTGTAGGTGATTTAGCCAATTTTATTTTCGGATTTATCATATTTTTGATTACTACCATCATAGTGATTAAACTAATCCATGAAATGGATTTTTATACAAAGTGGATAGCCGCTTCGATGCTTACTTTTGCACCGATGTATCTCATGTATGTAGAAAAACCCATGCCAGATATCATCGTAGCTTTGGGCTTTTTACTCAGTTTTTCCAGTTACTATTCACATAAATTTGACCTTGGACTGTATCGGAGACCTGCTATCCTATTTGTGGCTGGATGCATTATTATGTTTCTTGCCAAAGAGACATTTTTAATTTTTTATCCTTTTTTCCTGATATTGTTTATTACTGACTTATATCAGAAATCTGGAGTGAAGTTTTGGAAGACTACTTTCAGCGGACTCCTTATTTTTGGAATGTTGTATTTTGGATATAGTGGGCTCTTTTTAGGCGATGTTTTTGCGCGCATCCATCATATTTTTGCAGGACAGTATATCTCGTCTTGTTCCTATGACTTACAGCCATTTGCAGCCACACTAAACCGGATCGGGTATGAACTATGGTTTGAATTAGCCAGAAATCTATACTTGCTTCCTCTTTGTTTTGTACCTATACTTTGGAAGTCAGATAATACTAAAATCCGATTTTTGGCCAAAAGCTATGTTTCATTACTTATTTTGGCAAATTTTATGACTATTTCATATACCACATATGTGCCTTTATGCCCAGACCCGCGGCATCATATATATATACTACCGATAGGAGCCCTTCTTATGGCATATGGTTTTAGACAAATTATTGGTCTATCATTTAATCAATATCTAACTATTATTTCTGTACTATTTGCTTTATTAATACTCAGCGTTTACAAGGGTTTTGAATCTTCTTGGTGGCTTTATATACCCTTGATAGCTGCCATCATTTTTGGCTATAAAAATCATAAAACTGCGATGTATGTATGCTTTGCAATCAGCGTACTCAGTGTTTTTGTTCAAAACTGTACCTACAACAAAAAAGTAAACTATCAGGACCAAAAAGCCCTTAACGATTATCTTATAAATGACCTCTCAGGCTTTAAATATGCCATCACTGACAGGGTCAATCGTGATTATGGAAACCTACATAGTGCGTTTGATACCACTTTGGTTCGTTTTGTAGATTATAAAGCAGCAGATACTTTCCGTTTTAAAACAGGAGCACCTCGATATCTTGTAAGTAATGGAATGACCTTGTATCTTAGCAATACATCTTGGGAAAGTCTACCCGAATCTGCGCGTACAGCTCATGAAAAACTACCAAAATTCTACGAAAATAAAGCGGGAGCCGTATATAAAATAGATTAAAACTATTTATTTAGCTAAACCAAAATAAAAATAGAATAATTATATACAGTCCGAGAATGGTGTAATATTGGTATATCCCATAATCATCACCACTTTCAACAAAGTCTTTTTTAGAAAGTAGAAAACCTACCATAGCCAAAGAAAAACCAGCCATATCAAGCCAATCATTGTCCAAAGCAAAACCATTTACAACGGATAATGACAGGCCTGATATGATCAGTGTTTTGCTTATATTGTTTATCTTAGATAACACCAAAAGCTGTTTTTATAAGTTCATCTTGCTGTTGGTCGTGGATCTTTTTAAATCCAGTAGCTGGAGATGCACTTGCTTTGCGCGAAATACATTCTATATTGTCTCTTCTAAGGTAGTTGATCAAATATGGCCACGCTCCCATATTGGCAGATTCTTCCTGTACCCAGAATACTTCCGCTTTTCCGTACTGTTTGATTATATTTCTGATTTCTGCCTCAGGTAATGGGTACAATTGTTCTACTCTTACGATGGCTACATCTTTAATGCTATTGGCCTTTCTGAATTCGTTGAGTTCGTAATATACTTTACCTGTACAGAAAAGTACTCTTTTGGCTTTTTTGACATCAGTATCTGGAATGACTTCCATAAACTTGGACTTTCCTGTAAGTTCGCTGATGGCACTGACGCACTCAGGATGTCTCAGCATAGACTTAGGTGACATATGTACCAATGGTTTACGGTACGGCATAGCTAATTGTCTTCTGATCATATGGAAAAAGTTGGCTGGAGTAGTGACATTGCACACGATCATATTGAAATTGGCACACATGATCAGGAACCTTTCCAATCTGGCACTTGAGTGTTCTGGGCCTTGTCCCTCCATACCATGTGGAAGCAACATTACCAATCCACTCATACGTTGCCACTTACTTTCTCCTGCACTGATAAACTGGTCTACAATCGTCTGCGCTCCATTGTAAAAATCACCAAACTGAGCTTCCCAAATAGCCAAGTGGTCGGGAGATGCTTGCGAATAACCATATTCAAATCCCAATACCGCAAATTCTGACAATAGTGAATTATATATCAGATACTTTCCTTTGGCGCCATCGAGTGTATTGAGCCTATTGTATTGTTGGTTGGTCTTTTCATCAAAGAAAACAGCATGACGATGAGAGAAAGTTCCTCTCTTTACATCCTGCCCGCTCATACGTACATTTTTACCTTCGAGCATGATCGAACCATAAGCCATCAACTCCCCAAATGACCAATCCACAAGACCTTTATCAATGAGCTCCTGTTTAGATTTTTGCAATCTTTTGACCTTGGAGTTTGGACTAAAATCTGCTGGAGTTTGCATGAGATGGGCCAATATTTTATCGGCATCTTTTTTTGATATACCTGTTTCTGGTGTGACCATATCTTTGACATCAATGGTCTTTTTTAGTGCTCTCCATTGCTTCTCCGGCTCTTGATACAAGTATGGAAGTACATTTTGCTTGACCATATCAAGACGGTCTTGCAACTCAGCCCAAAACTTTGTTTCCAATTCTTCACCTTTGTTCTGATCTACATCTCCTCTTTGAATCAGTTTGGCCAAATAAATTTCTCTTGGATTCTTATGTTTATCAATGATTTCATACATCTGCGGCTGTGTAAATTTAGGATCATCTCCTTCGTTGTGTCCATGCCTTCTGTAACAAACCATATCAATAAATACGTCATTGTTGAACTTTTGGCGGTACTCCACAGCTAATTCAGCTGCAAAAACTACTGCTTCAGGGTCATCACCATTTACATGAAATACAGGTGCCTGTACCAAACTGGCAGCTGCCGTACAATACGTAGATGATCTGGCGTCATCATAATCCGTAGTAAACCCAATTTGATTATTGATCACAAAATGTATCGTACCTCCGGTATAATATCCGTCTAGCTGGCTCATCTGAGTAGTTTCATATACTACGCCTTGACCTGCTACTGCACTATCTCCATGTATCAAAATAGGTAGTATTCTATCAAAATCACCTTCGTATAATACATCTGCTTTAGCTCTGGTAAAACCTTCCATTACTGGGTTTACAGCTTCTAGGTGAGACGGATTGGGCGCAAGCTTCAGATGCATGGTTTTTCCATTAGCCATCTGTATTTGTGACGAAAAGCCTAGGTGGTATTTCACATCTCCATCCCCAAAACTTTGATCCAATATTGCCGTTCCTTCAAATTCGTTAAATATTTGGTCATAAGTCTTACCCATAGTATTTGCCAATACATTTAGACGACCTCTATGTGCCATAGCCATGACTACTTCTTCTACTTTGTCCTCTGATGCTTTATTAATAATGGCATCTAATGCTGCAATGGTTGTTTCTCCTCCTTCAAGAGAAAATCGTTTTTGTCCCACATACTTGGTATGGAGAAACTTCTCAAAAATAACTGCTCCGTTTAGTTTTTCAAGAATTCTGGACTTTTTTGTTTTGGACAAACCATAACTGTCATCAAAAACTCTGTTTTCGATTTTATCTCTTAGCCACATTCTTTTCTCCCTATTTTCTATATGAGCATATTCAACTCCCATATTGCCAGAGTAAGTGATTCTTAGCTTTTCTAAAATTTGTGCTAATGTTGCATTTTTCAATCCTATCTCTTCTCCAGCCAAAAACACTTTGGTCAAATCTGACTCCTCAAGGGCATAATCTGCCAAATCTAAATGCGGTTGCCTATTTTTACGTTCTTTAATTGGATTTGTTGTAGATAATAAATGACCTCTACTTCTAAATCCATGAATAATAGACATGACTCCAAATTCTTTTTGAGACAAATTTTTGTCTAATGTCTGCCCTTCTGTATCTGAGACTCCATGACCATTTGAACTAAATTCAAAACCATCAAAAAAGATTCTCCAACCTTCATCAACTGATGTTGGGTCTTGTTGATAGTTTTTGTACATAGATTCTATATAAGCAGGATGCGCGTTAAAAACGTATGAATAATCCTTCATATTAAAAATGATATATTTTGTTAAGGTGATATAATGTGTCTAATGAAAACAAACTTGTAATTTAAAAATACGATACAAGGTTCAAAATTATCAATAATAAAGTTAAAAGTGTCTCTAAAACGATATGATTTAAGTTTTTATTGACAAAAATCATGCAAATTTGTTTTGAAAATGAAATATTTATAAATTTTAGCTGAGATTATTTTTTACTTTCCGATAAAAGATATAATTTTGCGCTCCATTTAAGAAAATGAACATTTAAAATATAAGTTTATGGCACAACATAAGTCATCAAAAAAGAGAATCAGACAAGATATTAAAATCAGACTTCGTAACAGATACTACAAAAAGTCTGCTAGAACTTCTATAGCTAAACTTAGAGGCATGACAGATAAAAAAGATGCTGAAGTCTTCTTACCAAAAGTAATCTCTATGGTGGACAGATTGGCTAAGAAAAACACTTGGCATAAAAACAAAGCTTCAAACCTAAAATCAAAGTTGACTAAATTTGTAAACAGTCTTTAAGAAAACTTAAATCTGTTTATTTAGATTATATCAAGGTGAGTACATACTTTTGTGCTCACCTTTTTTAGTTTGATACTATATGAAACTTTATCTAATATGTTTTTTTGTATTTGTAGTCAATATTTACAAAGTTTTTGCAACATCTTCTCCTGTACAAGATAGCTCCAAAACGAAAAACCAACTTCTTGCCTATCCTGTAGTCTTTTATCTTCCTGAAACAAGATGGGGATTTGGCGGTGCCGGCTTATATACCTTTAGATTTAACGGTGAGTCTCCTAAATCTAACCCTTCACAGCTTCAGTTTGCAATATCTTATACCCAAAACAAGCAAGTATTAATAACCTTTCCTTTCGAATTGTATCTAAATGAAAATACCTGGAAAATTAAAGGGGACATCAATTATTTTGAGTATTTGTATAAATTTTATGGTACCGGCATTGAGTCGCTAGAGACAGATAAAGAGTTTTTCTTTGCCAAATATCCCAGAATTAGGTTAGATGTACTGAGGCGCTATAAATCTCTTTTTGCGGGTGTCAGGTTTCGGTACGACAAGATGAGAATTACAGAATCCGGTCCTCTATTATCTTCTGGCAAATTTACAGGTCAAGAAGGTGGAAATATAGCTGGTATAGGCTTTTTATGCCAATGGGACAAACGGGACTTTATTTACAACCCAACCAAAGGATTTTATCTGGAAACCGAAATTTTTATTAATGACTCCTGGATTGGCAGTGATTTTAATTACAAACGTTTTTCTTTGGATTTTGCAAAATATACTAAAATAGCAAAAGATCACACCCTTGCACTACAGATTATTAATGCCCACAATATAGGTGATCCTATTTTTTATGACTTGATCTTTTTCGGAAGCCCCAAAGTGATGAGAGGATATCAAGACAGACGATTTTTGGATAAAAACATGCTTGTTTTCCAATCAGAATACCGTTTTCCTCTCTACAAAAGACTAAACGGCGTGACTTTTTTCTCCAGCGGAACTGTTGGGTCGCAATATGCACATCTTTTTTCCAATCCTTATAAGTTCTCTTATGGTGCAGGACTTAGATATGTACTAAACCAAAAAGACAGGGTCCGACTGAGGCTAGATTATGGCTTGACACCAACAGAAGGTGGTTCTTTTTATCTGACTATAAATGATGCTTTTTGATTGTGTTCGTAAGTAATGACCATGTAAAATTTTTATATCCTAACTTACACATGATCAATATCATACGATTGTAAAGATTAGAGTACTAATTATTGGCTACATTAGCGGCCATAAAACAATTCACTATGTCCAGTTTTCGGGTACGGCCAAAATTCGAAATGACTACAGCTAAAACTATAGAAGAAATCATCACCCTTGTCAAGGGCCGACTGTTACACAATACACATAATCTTCATGGTCAAGCTATGCATGATCACATCACAATAAGGGTTAACAAAGCCCAAAGACATTATTGGTCTCCGCAACTCAATGTGATGATGTATCGTGAGCCAGAAGATACAGAAACCCGATTGGTTGGTGTATACGGGCCAATGCCTAATGTTTGGACCTTATTTGCAATCACTTATCTGGCTACAGGGGTTTTGACAATATTTATTACTATCATTGGCTTTTCGCAAAGAGCTTTGGGCCATGAAAGCAAAATATTATTTGTACTCCCGTTTTTACTACTTTTGGCATTAGGTATGTATATAGCATCTCAATTAGGACAAAAACTAGGCGCATCACAAACTTATGCTATTCATTATTTTTTTCAGGAAGCTATAGAAGAGTCACTACCTGATATTTAAAAACATCAAGAGTATATCATACTTTATTTTTGTACATGAAAACTATCATATGAGCTTCAGGATTTCTATTTTTGCACCATGAAACCAAATAAAGAAACCCTTTTAGCAGCATTTGAATTGCTTTGTACTGCGAAATCTATCACTTCTGTTTATGATGAACAATTTAAAGTAGTTTCAAAATATGTTCATGCTACATCTAGAGGTCACGAAGCGATACAAATTGCTGTAGGAATGCACCTAACTCCTATTGATTTTATGTCTCCATACTACAGAGATGATGCCATGCTACTTTCTATAGGCATGCAACCTTATGACCTTATGCTACAGGTACTGGCCAAAAAGGAAGACCCTTTTTCAGGAGGTCGCACTTATTATAGTCACCCTAGCTTGAAGGATGCAGACAAACCTAAAATTCCACATCAATCATCAGCTACAGGGATGCAAGCTATACCTGCTACGGGTGTTGCGATGGGTATTCAGTATAAAGAAAAATTAGATTTAAACCCAAACCTTGGTGCAATTGCATTATGTTCATTGGGTGATGCATCAGTTACTGAAGGAGAAGTGGCAGAAGCTTTCCAAATGGCAGCATTAAAACAATTGCCAATACTTTACCTAGTACAAGACAACGGATGGGACATCTCGGCAACAGCTGAAGAAACCCGTGCTATGAATGCATTCGAATATGCTAAAGGTTTTCCAGGAATTGAAGCTCATTCTATTGATGGCAGCGATTTCGAAACTTGTTTTGAAACTGTTCATCACATTGTCAATACTATGAGGAAAGAAAGGCGACCCTTTCTACTACATGCAAGAGTGCCACTGCTCAATCATCATACATCAGGCGTCCGAAAGGAGTGGTATAGACACGATTTAGAACAACATCAGGCTCAGGATCCATACTATAAACTAAAAAATAGCCTTCTTGCTCAAGGATTATTGGCATCTGAGCTAGATGGAATAGAAAAACAAGTATTAGCAAAAGTCCAAAATGATCTGCAAAAAGCTCAAATGGCAGAAGATCCGTCTCCTGAAGATTTGTTTACCCACGATTTTGCTCCTACACATATTAATGAAGAAAAAGGCGTCAAAAAGCCAGATGGTGCTGAAGAAAAAGTAATGGTAGATTGTGCATTGATTGCTATCCAGGAATTGATGGAAGATCATAAGGAGTGTCTCCTATACGGTCAGGATGTAGGAAGAAGGCTTGGTGGTGTTTTTCGTGAAGCAGCTACTTTAGCCCAAAAATACGGTGACGACAGGGTGTTTAACACCGCAATTCAAGAAGCATTTATAGTAGGAAGTACTGTGGGTATGTCTGCTTGTGGCCTTAAACCCATAGTAGAGGTACAGTTTGCTGACTATATCTGGCCTGGTCTCAATCAGCTTTTTTCTGAAGTGAGCCGCAGCTGCTACCTTTCTAACGGCAAGTGGCCAGTAAGTATGATCTTAAGGGTACCAATAGGCGCCTATGGAAGTGGTGGGCCGTATCACAGCTCAAGTATAGAATCAGTATTGACCAATATCCGTGGTATAAAAATAGTGTATCCTAGCAATGGTGCAGATCTCAAAGGATTAATCAAAGCAGCCTATTATGATCCAAATCCTGTAGTTATTCTCGAACATAAAGGACTATATTGGAGTAAAGTGCCCGGCACCGACTATGCAAAAAGTCCTGTTCCCGCTAAAGATTATATATTGCCATTGGGTAAAGCAGCTATGGTACAAGATTCAAACACTTCTCCTGATGCTAACAAAGTTCTTATTGTTTGCTACGGTATGGGCGTGCATTGGGCTTTAAATATTGATGAAGACATCCGCCATCAAGTAGGGATATTGGATCTCAGAACGTTATATCCACTAGATGAAGAGATGATTTTTGCTAAAGCTAAAGAGTACAACAAAATCATTGTAATCACAGAAGAGCCTGTAAATAATTCTTTTGCACAAAGCATTGCGGCCCGAATCCAGGAACATTGTTTTGAGTCATTAGATGCACCAGTCATTACTATTGGTGCTGAAAATTTACCAGCCATACCACTGAATGAGGTACTCGAAAGGACCATGTTGCCCAATGCACAAAAACTGAGTAGAGCTGTAAGAAAAATTTTGGCATACTGAATGCAACCTTAAAAAATTATTGACGTCTTTGTTCTGTTAGCTTTATCGTTTTAACCTTAAATTGTATCCAATGATTTCTAGATTATTTATTTCTTTTTGCATGTTTTTGGCTGTTAATGGTTTGGTTGCTCAAAGCAAAAACCTTCCTTCATTTACATCTTTAAGTACGGGTGGGAATGTACAAGTGACACTGATAAAATCCAACACAACCAAAGCGGACTATACTATCTTAAAAGGAAGTGAAAGTGATCTTTTAATAGAAGTGGTGGGCAATGAACTCAAAGTAAAGACCAAGTCTAAATGGAACGGTTCAAGTACTAAAGCAAAAGTAGATGTTTATTACAGTACTTTGTCTAGTGTCAACTGTGCTGCGGGCTCATCTGTGTACTCAGTTGATGTTTTAAACAATGATGTCATGTCTATCAACACATCGAGCGGTGCTAGTTGCAATCTAAAAGTAGAAAGTGAAACATTGGATGTCAAGTCTTCTTCTGGAGCTTCCATAGAGTTGTCAGGTAACACACAAAATGTAAACTACTCAGCATCTTCTGGGTCTAGTATTAATGCCGCTATGCTCAAAGCCAATATTGCTGAAGCTGATGTTTCTTCTGGTGCAAATATAAAACTGTATGCTGTCAAAAAACTTAAAGGAGACGCTAGTTCCGGAGGTAGTATTAAGTATAAAGGAAAACCAGAAAGTGTCAATTTGGACTCAGGGAGGTCAGGTGGTAGTATTAAGTCGTTTTAGTTAAGTCTGTGGGGCATACGTTTTTTACGAAGTTAAAATACCTTCTTGAGGATACCAAGTACAAGTATTTTTTAATCGACACTAAATCTAGAAGTTCAAAACCCGATAATAAGTGGTCTAAAAAAGAGATTTTAGGTCATCTTATTGATTCCGCAAGGATCAATTTGAATCGTTTTACTGACATTTTACTTTCCGATGAAAAATATATTGTAAAATCATACCATCAAAACCAGCTCGTTTTGGTTAATGATTATCAAAACACTACTGATTTCGACCTGTTATCTTTGTGGCAACTCCTAAACCATCAAATTATTAGAGTGCTAAAAGGTGCAAAAATAACTGATTGGGAAAAAGTAATTGTTGTAGGTAATGAAGAAAAGACTCTCGCTTGGCTAGCTCATGATTATGTAGAACACATGGAACATCATATTAGACAAATTTTTAACTCTGACAACTTACTAAGTCCACCTTTATGGATAAGTTTAAGTGATGCAGTTCAAAAACTGAATGAAGAAAAAGATAAAGAGTTTGTGGGCTTGGCTCACTTTGCAGATCTAGAAATAGAATATTACCAACCTGATGTTATTGACAAACAAAACCCGCACTTAAAAGATGAAATATATGTCATAGCTAATGGCACATCTGAATTCTATGTCAATCAACGTACAGTCTCAGTAGCAAAAGGCGACCTATTATTTGTAAAAGCAGGCGACGAGCATCGATTTGTTAACTTTTCTGAAGATTTTGCTACTTGGGTGATCTTTTATGGAATATCCAACTAACGGTCACTGAAAAATTCATTTTGATACAAAAAATAAAAAGTAATAAGTACTTGACCTATTAAAATAAAAGGCACACCAAATTTAAATTTTGGTTTCGCAGCTTTATGAAATAGTGGAGCTTTCATACCTAATAATATACCCAAACTTCCGCCTAAACAAGTAATGAGCCAAAGTGATTTTTCAGGTATTCTTATTCTGCTTTGTGTTGCGGCACGCTTATCTATAAACATCATTACATATGAAATCGTATTGATCATTGCCAAATAAGAAACAAAAATCACTCTATGTTTTGCTTAGGATGGTATTTTAATAATATATTCTTTTCCAGACGCCACAGTCAACCTGTTCTTTAATAGCCACGGATTGTAATATTTTAATAATCTGTAAGTGGTTCCATTTTGATGTGCAAAATCACTTAGACTTTCGATGGTTTCAGTGACTTTGATCTCCTTTATATCTGGATGTAATGAATACTTTTCGTTTTGTTCAATAAAAAATCCAAAGTCTTCTGGGTTTTTTACTATTTCCTTAATGGCCACGATACGAAAGACATATCTTGAAGTCTCTTCATTAATATTCATATCATAATAACTACTTTCATTTTGCTCTTCCAGTGATCTGGCAAAAGAAGTGGGGCCTATATTATAAGCACCAGCTGAATTGGTCCAGTTGCCAAATCTCCGGTGCAATTGTTTGATATATCTACTTGCGGCTTGGGTTGATTTTTCTAAATGCATTCTCTCATCCACTTCTTCAGAAATTTCCAAACCCATTTCTTGTGCAGCCGGTTTCATAAATTGCCAATAACCCTTAGCTGAAGCTGGTGATGATACATTTCTGAGGCCGCTTTCTGCAATGGCTAAATATTTAAAATCATCAGGAATACCGTTTTCTGCAAATATCTTTTCTATGATAGGAAAAAACTTATTTGCCATCTTGAGGTGAAGCAGAGTTGTCGATTGCCAATAAGCATTGACACTTAGTTCTCTGTCCAATCTTTCGCGGGTATCCTCATTCATGGGAATGGGCTCACCTGCAAAATCAAAAGTTTTATTAAGATCAATGGACTTTATCCGTTGAGGAAGCTCAAAAAAGCTCGTTTTACTATTTGTCTTATAAGAAATAAAAATAAGTGCTGTAAAGAGCGTACCTGCTACAAATCCGAATACCGGAAATAAAGTGTTATATTTTGGGTTCATTTTTTTAATTTAAACAACTCTGGGTCTCTTGAAAACCGGTACAGTACTGCAAGGCTCTCCAAACATGATGCTTTGAACATATGGTTTCAAAACCTTAGTGATTACTGCATAGGCAAACGATGGTACTGGCTTGGTTCCGCACCCTTTGATAACGATTCTCTGGTCTTTATATTGTGATACTTCTATAGATTCGATCACCTTTTTGTAGTGCATACGTAGATATTCTTCTGTACTACCTTGATAAGTGTCAGCAGTGATATCGGCCAGATAGTTTTCTATAAGCATATAAGCCCATAGTGGTATGATGGCATCCGTGCTACAATTTACTAAAACTATTTTATCTTGATATACTGACCAATCAAGTACTTTTAATGCGTCTCTAAATTCTTTTTCTTTTAAAATCAAACCATGAAACAAAAAGTCCTTGATATCAAAAACAGCTATTTGTCTCTCAGGAAAGAATGATTCCAGATTTATGGTGATTAACCCACTTTCTGCGACTCTATTGACTAATGTTTCGCTCTCCATTTGAAAAAAATTTTCAGTTTAGGTTATTCTTCTTCTGTATAAGAACTACTTTTTATCTCTGTTTGTTCATTTTCAATAGGTTCGGGTTCACCTATTTGATTTTCTATGGGTTCAAACTCTTTAGGCTTAGGCATATCTTCTATAGACTTTAAACCAAAATAATCCATAAATTTAGCGGTAGTGCTATACAAAAGTGGTTTGCCAGGGCCTTCGCTTCGTCCTGATATTTCTATCAAGTCTTTTTCCAATAGTTTTTGAATAGTGTAATCACTATTAACTCCTCTTATCGATTCTATCTCTGTCTTAGTGACTGGCTGTTTATAAGCTATGATAGCTAATGATTCTAAAGCTGACTTACTTAGCTTTTTGTTGGTGTTTTGCTTAAGGTAAGTGCCTATGGTGTGATGATAAGCACCCTTTGTCATAAATCTAAACCCGCCAGATATCTCGATGATCTCTATCGAAAACGTATCATTTTGGTATTTTTGTACCAATAAATCTATTTCAGCCGAAATCACCTTATCGGTAAATGTGGTTCCCAGGCTTTCTTCCAAAGCATCTTTGATATCATCATAACTGATGGATGGATTGGCCGAAAAGATGAGGCATTCAATATGTAAAGCTAAATTTTCCAACTTAATACGATAAAAAGTGACAAAATTAGTGTTTCATAAGGCTTTATCAGAATTATCTAGACTAAAGTTTAATATTATCCACAATTTGAATTCTTTCTATGCTGGCGAAATATCTATTCTGTTGACGTTCTCTTTGATTTTCATATATCCTGGGATGGCATCTTGAACAGCAGTCATCACTGCATTGATCAACCTCAGTTTTGTGGTGTATTTGTGGTATATGATGCTTACTTCTCGTACGGGTATGGGTTCGTAAAATGGAATGACTCTCTCTTTTCTTTCCGGTGTAAGGCTCCAGGTAGCCAATTCAGGAATTATAGTCATGCCACCACTTGACTCTGTTATGTTTATCAATGACTCTATACTTCCGGCGTTGTATGTTATAGATGAATGTTCTTTGTTTTTTAATTCGCAGATTTTCAACATTTGGTGTCTCATACAATGTCCCTCCTCCAAAAGCCATAAATGTTTAAAATCAATGTCTTCCTGTAAAATATAAGATTTATCAATTTTATCATGAGTAAAAAGAAAAAACTCTTCATAAAATAATGGTGTATAAATCAATGACTTCTCGTCAATGGGTGTAACCAACAAACCAGCGTCAATTTCTGAAGCCTTTAGTTTTTGTATGATATTTTTAGTTGTTTCTTCTTCTATGACTAAGTCAATATCGGGATAACTAATGGCAAATTTTTTTATAAAAACCGGTATTAAATACGGGGCCAGTGTAGGAATCACACTAATTCTAATGCTTCCATTTAACTTATCTTGATGTAAATCTGACGCCATTTTTTCCATCACTGACAATTCTTCTAAAATTTTTACCGCTTGCGCTGCTATCAAATCACCTTTATCAGTAAGGGAAATAGGGTTGCTTTTTCGGTCTATAAGTACCAAATCCAGATCTTCTTCCATTTTTCTGATGGCCATACTTAAGGCCGGCTGTGAAACATTACATTGTTCTGCTGCCAGACTATAATTTTTAGTTGCTGCTAGCGCGAGAAAATATTTTAATTGGGCAATTTGAACATTCATAAGCAAAAATTATAAAAGCATAAAATTATAAATTTTTTCTTATATCTAGTATGCTTTAAATTTGCATTCTAATAATAAAAATTCAATTAAGAATAATATCGAAATGTTTGAAAAGCTCCGCTTAAAAGAAAGTGGGGCTTTTTTTATTTTCACATATAAATTCCAGTTAAACGATAATACAAAAGAGACAGCACCTTTTTGATATCTGCCTCTTTTATATTATGTATAAAGTCATTATTCAATCAAAATCATTTTATGGGATGAAGTCCCGAACTTAGATTTTAATGTAAAACTATAAACTCCAGAAATCAAATCCATTCTTTTAAGTTCGATAATATTCGATCCCTTTGTAAAGAAATTTTTTGTAGCGTATACTAATTCTGATTCGCTGTTTATCACTTCTAATTCTATATAGTCGTCTTCAGGCAACTCAAATGTTATTGATGTACTTTCTCTGAAAGGATTGGGTACATTTGGATACACTTTAAAAGCTAGCTTAGAATCCTGATTTTGTCGATACTCTATCGAAATGTCTTTTATCTCTGATAAATTGTCAGTATACAATTCATTCGTAAAGAATTTAGAGTTTAAATTTAAAATATTACCATCTTCCACAATTAAATAAAATAACGGCTCTTTGTTGTTTAATTCTATGGTTTTGTCTGATGCAAAAGATATTCTCAACTCATTATCAACAAAATAAGAGTCATCAAAGTCTATAGATATCTGTCCATCTAAAATGATAGGACTTGACCCTTTTGTATTTAAAGAAATCTGGAATCCATGAACTACCGATGCTTCATCCAGATAAATGCCTACTTTCATTTTGCCTATTGTGTTCCATACTTCATTTTTTAATAACAACTTAGTAACATTTACAGACCTCTTTTCAGCATTTTTTGAACTAAATGTTGGATTTGCACTTAAATTAATATCTCCCAGTTTTAATGCTACAAAATCATGATTTAGCTGCGTATTAGGTAAGGAATCTATTGCAATATGTGAGTTGAACTGCCATGGATTTAAAATATTAGGAAAAACATAAACTTTAGGTACAAATCTCCAAGAAGAATTATTTGGTATCTCATTCGTAATACCTAAAATGAGTTTTCTCAATGAGGTCAAATCAGATGCTGTAACCCTGCCGTCTTTGTTAATATCCGCCGCAATCAATAAATATGGGTTTGTCAATGTTTGAATACCCAATATATGCCTTTGTATCAAAACCAAGTCTAACGTGGTTACGCCATTGAGCCAATCAATATCTGATGTCGGCCTGATGATATATTGTTCCCCCACATTGTTTTCATCAAATGCATACTCACCTTTTGGATTAGTTAGGGTATATTTAAATTTGGTTTCTGCTTTTCCTATTTCTAATTCAACACTCATGGAATCCAACGCTTGGCCTGCCTCGGTTGTAATTTTACCACCTATATTAGCTAGAAGCATAGCACTATTAGGGCAATAATTGGCATTGTCTTGTAAATTCAACTTCGCATCACAAAAAGATGAATTGCCTGCTTCGTCATAAACCCAAATTCTCATAGATAATTCGGTAGAAACTCCATTAGGAATATCTGCACAAGTAAATGTACGAGAGTTAACTATCGATGTAGCCGAAAACGAAAACCGCAATTTATCATTCGGTGTACATTCATCTGAACTTCCATTATTAAAATCCTTTGCCCAAACATCAACACCTGATATGCCCATCGTTACTGAAAGATTTTTGCAATATACTTGTGGTGCTTTGGTGTCCTTTACTCTGTAATATTGTATGCAATTGGACACATTATTACATCCATCCGTGACAGACCAATAGACTTTTGCTTTGGAAGTATTCGGAGACACGATGGTTCTACTTACTGTATTTCCTGAAAGAGTACCTGTAAATTCTATACTTCCATTATTGTCAATATCTACCGCATAATTCCATTGTAACGGTTGATTGATACCACAACTTTGATCTGTAGCCATTGCGGTGATTGTAAATGAACCTACCGTACAGTTTTGTGCATTGATTATGATATCATCCGTTGGACAATTTGTAATAACAGGACCAAGCGTATCGATCACTTTTATAGTCTGTGTATGTGTCCATTTTCCTGACGAATTAGGATTGTTGAGTTCGTATTGACACCAATCGATGACAGTCCAATGTTTCAATATTTTATAGCATGCATCTGATACAAAATTGAACGTATCTGCTTCCATTTGGAAGGCTACTTGATCACATGCACCACCTCTTATGATTGGGTTTTGACCAGCTAAGACATCCAAACAAGTCACGGTAGTATCACTCGGCCAAACGATAGAATCTATTGTCACGGGTTGAATGCCAATAACCGTAATTTTTTGGTCGCAACCTACACCCGGATTGTTTTCTACCGACCATCTTCTTGTCAGTGTTCCGATTCCACAGTCATTAATGTTGATATCAAGATCATTGTACAATACCTTTGGCGCATTACAAGCAGTATATAAATCTGGTTTACCTGTAATATTAAGATCTTCAAAATCTTGGGTACAATTGATGGTAACATGTGGTGGGCAAACAAAGGTTGGTGCCAATTTATATTCCACCCTTACAAGCGTCATGCATTCCGCATAGTTGTCTCCTGCACTTCCATAAATACCATTGCCATCTGCATCGTCCCAAACTCTAAGCATGACTTGTATTGGTCCGTTTGCTAAGTCTTTACAACACAATAAAATATCATCTCCTGGAATTGTATCAGAAGGTGTGCCACACGAAGCAAACATACGATAAATTTGGAATCTCACATCTCCACAATTGTCAAAACTTCCATCATCTATCACAGACGCTTTTAATACCGCAGTACCATCATTTGAGAGTGCCACAACCGTGATATTGTCACATATTACATTCGGCGCAGTGTCATCCACTACTAAAATATCAAACTGACATACAGCGGTATTTTTACAAAAATCTGTTGCTCTTATTTTTACCGTGTGTGAACCAACGGCCATATTGGTAAATCTATAATTTTTGAATACGCCATTTCCTGTTGCTATGACAGTACCACCATCTACAGTCACGGTAATGCTACGAAGATCACCACAACCGTCGGAAACCATACCAGCCAACGATGGTAATGTGTATTCACCAGTACAGTTTCTGTCTATTGTTGATATAGTGATATCATCAAAACATTTGGTAAATACAGGTGCCTTACGATCATTGACCTTGATGGCTTGTATGTATCTCATTGGGTTTACATTCAGTTGGATCGGGCTACACTCATCTCTGATGGTCCAATGTCTAAGTATCTCATAACTGTTTTTACAATTCACATCCGTCAATCTTTCGTCCCAATAGCCCAAATTAAATTCACAAAGATGGTCTCCATAAATGTTTTTACCATCTATAGTAGGTTGTCCTGTGGCACTTGTGTCTATAAGCATCGGATTATTAGCTACATCATCACAGTCGAATGCATTGCTCAATACATAATCAGCAGGGAACTGAATTTGACTCATTTCAAATCGCTCAACGGTGATGGTTTGGCTACATGTCACCACATTATTTTCGTCATCACGCACAGTCCAAAGTCGCTCTATGATTGCTCTTGGATCTCCACAATAGTCATTATCTATATATTCGTCTTCGAATGTAATGCTAAGGTTCGGCTCGCAAGACTTCAACTCAGGTTCACCCGTAAATGTCGGATCGTCTGTTTCATTACATTGAATGGTTACATCAGCAGGACATTCGATCTGTGGAATGAGTTTTTCATCTACATTGATCAATGTCCAACAACAATTGGCAGTAGGTGATGAATCTTCACATATTTTGACTGTGATTTGTTTGCCGACATGCGTGATATCTACTTTATGTGTACTATCTAAATTGGTCCCAATAATAGTACCATCTGCTTCCATCAAAGTGATAAAATAATTGTCATAACAACCGATATTTGTCCCCGCCAATACCATACTTGCGGTAATATATGCAGTACAAGTAGCATCAAGAGAAAGATTGATCTCTTGCTTACAAGCCAAGCTATTGGAAGCAGGAATGTAAGGTAACACAATCACGTCAAATGAACAAGTATCGCTATTTCCAGCAGGATCAAAAATCACCAACTGAACTTCTGTGGTGCCAATCGGAAACTTAGTACCAACTGGTGGATTGTACTGTATTGAATCAATATTACAATTGTCTGTCGCAGTGATGATAGGATACACAACTGTCGTTTCGCATTGACCACCAAGTAACTGAATGGTTATATCCGAACAAGAACCTAGTGCCAACTGTGGCGCTTCATTGTCTTTTACGGTAATCTCAAAACTACATTTAGATACGTTGCCAGCTTGGTCCGATATGGTATAAGTGACCGTCGTTGTTCCTACTTCAAAATTTTGAGTAACAATCTGACCACCTTGTCCAGCTAAAAGTCCGCTTGAAGGTACATTGATACCATCTTCTGTCGTATAATCAACACGAATAGTACCTTCACAACAATTGTCTCCTACTCGTGCATGTTGCCATGTGAAGGAAGCACCACATTCACCAACCTGATTATTTATCATTGTATCACGCTGACTGTAAGGCATTAATCTGATAACTTCAAGGTTTGCTTGTGTCAAAGATCCTGTCTGCGGTAAAGATGAATAAATTTCTAATGTCCAAGTACCACTTACTCGTTCACCGAATAATGTTTTGAGTGGTTGCGCTGTTTTGTATGTACCATTCTGACCAGCAGGCGAACACAAGATTGAAGTTAAAGTATTGGTAGCTTCGTCGTCTAGATTAATATCAAAATTATCCGTACCTGGACAAATACCACTCATCAATGTCACTTCTGTACCTTGTGGACTGACCAATTTGAATGTCAAAGCAGAAACATCCGGATAGCTACCTTCCAAGTTTATAATATTGATATCTGCTACTTGATTATTTGCAGATGCTGGTATTGTAAATGTTGCTGATGTGCAGCTTCCTTGAGCGATAGATGCAGGAAGTGCATTTGACGTATATCTGATGGTGTCAAATTCGGCACAATATGGATTTTCAGCATCCAAAACCGTCACGCTAAAATTACATACAGCAATAGAAGGTGGCCTACTTTGTAAGGATGTCAAACCGCCATTATCAGGAAGTATTGGCAATCCTGGATTTAATGTTCCAAAACTATTCAAATTACAATCATCAGCTCTTCTAAAGTCCATGCCTGTATTTGTATCGCAAACTCTTGTTCGGTAGATACTGCCTGCGCTTAAACTTCCTGACCATGAGAAATTAGAAGGTGCAAAACCATTGATAGCGACTCCATCAATAAAGTTATCCAAAAATCTAATCACATACGCTCCAGGAGAATTTGCAGGGATATTGCTAAAATTATGGGTATAAACCCCACCAACCGCAAGAATGGTATCTTCTACGATAAATAATTCAGGTGAAGTACCTGTTCTTTCTACAGATAAACAAGAAATATCATATCTAGCAGGACCAAAGTTAGTTATTTCTATGCCACTGATCACACCATCATTGACCACTTCTGTAATCAATAACAAAGGCTGATCTTGTATGGAATAATTCACTGTGTTTTTGCCAACAGGAAACTTAAATCCGCTTGCATTATTAAGTCCACAACCTACTATTCTATTATCTTTATCTCGAATAGAGAATGTAGTAGCAAGATTATTGATACAATTGTCGGTAATGCCTGTTGGAGCCAAGTTATTTACTACTGCGCCACACATGGTGATATCATTATTTACTGTTCTGTCAGCAGGACAACTGATCGTTGGTGGTGTGTGGAAATCATTGACAATAATTTTTATACTACACGTATCTCTGTTTCCACATTCATCGGCTGCTTCATACCACAAAATAGTAGTACCTACTGGGAATAAACTACCCGACGTATAACCAGTATTATCGATTTGTGTGACGGTGACATTACTACAATTGTCCGTAGCAGTGATCGGAGAGAAGTTGGCAAATGCACTACACCAACCCGCTGGAGCATCTACGATAACTGGAGGACGAGGACAATTAACAAATAAAGGTGCAGAAACATCACCCACACTGAAGTTGTGAGTAACTGAATCTACATTATTACAATTGTCCGTAGCATAAAATGTAACTGCTACACTTCTAGTATTTCCACATAAAGTCACCCAGTTACTTGGGTTATAATTATTGCTCCAAGTGAAACTACCACAACCATCTTGAGCTGTAGCACCTGCGTGATTGGTCAACCAAAAATCAAATTCTGGATAATTTCCTAAAGTCGAGTTGTCACATTCTTCCAGATTAATGTCTGCTCCACCTGTGATTACTGGCGGAATAGTATCTACAATGATGAAACTCGCTTCCGCTGTATTGACATTGCCACACGCATCTATGATCGTAAATCTATACAAACTACGTCCAGTGATTGCGCATAAGTCCGTCTCGCCTACCAAATCATATTGGATACCTGAAATTGATCCACATATATCTGTTGCCACCAAACCACCATTTGCTGCTAGCCATCCGTTCAATTGCGCTGTATTTCCACTGCCATCACATTGTGCGACACTATCTTGTGGTAAAGTAGAAAACACTGGAAAGGTAGTATCTCTGATGATAAATAATGCTTCTGTAGCTACGCTAGTATTTCCACATGCATCAGTAGCTGTAAATGAATATCTAGATGTGCTTGTGCCACCGCAATTTTGGATTGTATTCAATAAGGTATTTGACCATGTCAATGGTTCGCTACAAGCATCTTCTGCCACTGCACCACCATGATTAGCTAACCAATTGGCTAAATCTACCGCATTTCCACTGCCATTACACTCCACAATGGTATCTCTAGCTTGATTTACAAAATATGGAGCGTTGATATCTTCTACGGTAATCGTCACTGTAGCTGTCACCGCATTTGCACAAGCATCTGTTGCTGTAAATGTAACTAAAGCACTTCCTGTTCCAGCACTACATCCATTGGATAATGCGGTATAATTATTAGAATAAACTACAAGCGAACAACTATCTTTTGCTTCTCCACCACCTACTAAGTTTAACCAAGATTGGATTTGTGCAGTTGGGTCTGATACACCGTCGCATGTCAATGTCAGGTTTTGCGGCAATTTTTCCCAAGTCGGAGATGTATCATCAGAAATAGAGAAAACCGCCATTGTATTGCTGCTATTGCCACACGCATCTGTTGCTGTAAACGTTACAGTTACGGCTCCAGTAGTACCACAATCAGATATGATAGACCCATAATCATTGGCCCATGTCAGTCCATTACATTCGTCGGTTGCTTGGGCAAATCCATTATTATTCAACCAATTTAATATGTCTATGGAATTACTTGCTCCATTACATTGAGCATCAAAATCACGGGCCACCGTCGTTATTTCAGGTGAAGTCGTATCTCTGATGATAAAATTTGCTTGCGTCGTACTTGTATTACCACAAGCGTCAGTCACTGTAAATCTATAAGTATAAGTCCCTGTTCTTCCACATTGATCTTGGGTACCCACTAAGTCATATTGCCAAATAACTGGACCGCTACAAATATCAGAAGCAAGCGCATTTCCTTGTGCGTTGAGCCATACTTGTAGTTGTGGAACATTGCCAGCTCCGTCACATTCTACCACTAAATCCGAAGCAGGTGACGATATCAATGGTAATGTATTGTCTTGTATGGTAAATGTACTAAATACTGGAAGTGACTCATTATTACAAGCATCTACAGCGACGAATCGATAAGTCAAAATCCTTGTACCACCACAAAGTACTTGGGTATTGACCAATACAGGCGTTCTCCAAGATATCTGAAGTGGCGAACTACATAAATCAGAAGCCGTGGCTCCACCATTATTATTCAACCATGTATTTAATTGTGTTGTATTTCCAAGACCATCACACTCAACAGTCAAAGGTGCTGCAGGTGATGTGATAATAGGTAAAGTTGTATCGTTTATGGTAACTGCTCTGGTACAAGTGACGTCATTGCCGCATGCATCTACTGTACTAAATGTAACGGTATGTACACCAGACAATCCACAACCAGAATCAAATATGCCTGGATAATTATTGGTCACTTGTAAGGTACCACTACAAACATCTTCTGCGTTTGCTGACCTTAACCAAGCGGTCATGATAGCATTGTTAAATGGATTAGAACATTCTAACGTGATGTCTGCTGGACACGAAAATACTGGATATGTAATATCTCTAATGGTGAATGTTGATGAAGAGGTATTGGTATTGCCACATGCATCACTTACCGTGAATATCACCGTGGTTGCACCTGTAGAAGCACATATGTCTGAAATACTTCCAAAATTATTGGACCATGAGACGTTTCCACATAAATCAGTCGCTTGGGCGCCACCTTGATTGTTGAGCCAATTGAGCAACTGTTCGCTGTTTCCATTTCCATCACAATCTACTGTCAAATCAGTCGCTTGTATGCTGATGCTTGGAATCGTCGTATCTTGAATGATTACTTCTGCAAAACATTCGTCTTTATTGCCAGCTGCATCTGTTGCTGTAAATCTATATAATCTACTTTCTGTGTTTCCACATTGATCTACCGTATTGAGTAAAAGCGTGGTCTCCACTGGAATTGTTGTACAATTATCCGTAGCTGTCGCTGACGTCAACCATGTATTTATGTTTGTTGCATTGGACACACCTGCACACTCCAACACCAAATTAGCTGGACAAGTAATCACCGGGGCAGTACAATCATTGACCACGACATTGAAGCTACAAATTGCTGTTTGTCCATTCGCTGCGGTAATGGTGTAGGTTACTATAGATGTGCCTAAAGCAAAGTTGGTATTCGTCGGTACATTGCCACTGCCTGAACCAGTAGTTGCGCCAGTTATTGTGTACGTAACATTTGCGCCCAGACAGTTTTCAATTCCAATTGGATTGAGTGCTGTCGTACTTGGCCATACACAACTTCCATTGGTACATACCACTACATCATTGTCTGGACAGCTGATGCTTGGTACGTCCGTATCAACCACTGTGATGGTGAAGCTACAAGTATTCGTATTTCCACATCTATCTGTAGCTGTAAATACAATCGTCGATACACCTAATGGAAAGGTTGATCCTGAAGGGATACCACTTGTTCTCACTACAGTCACTGGATTATTACAATCAGTGGCGATCGGTGTGCTATATACTACATTGGATGCACAAAGATCTAAATCTACATTGACGGTGATATTTGCTGGACAATTGCTAAATACGGGTAGTGTCACATCGTTGCTGACAACGATCATCGCACTGCTACTACTTGTTGCGCCACAGCCATCTGTTACGGTCCATGTCACTGTTTGGCTGCCACCACATAAGTTAGGTAGGATGCCTGTATAGTTATTGCTCACTGTGTAGGACTGACAAGCTTCAGTTACGGTATAATTGTCCAACCAATCTACTACTGCCGCTCCGATATCCTGACCACATGCTACGGTTAAGTTTACAGGCGCGGCGATTGTAGGCGCAGTATTGTCATTGATCGTAAATGTCGCTGTCCCTGTGGTTGCGTTGCCGCAATTATCTGATACGGAAAATAAGTATGTGGATGCGATATTTGTCCCATTTGTTGGTGTACATGACCTTACTGTATTGACCAATGATTTGGAAATATTTGTGATCGTTCCTTGACATTGATCCGTCGCTGTTGCACTATTCAACCATGTTTCTAAGGTTGTATTCGCATCTGTTGCTGGACTACAATTAACGCTATTGGCCGCTGTCGGTAACGTTAGGACTGGTGCTATTCTATCTAATAGGATCAGTTTTGCATACGTCACTGTAGAATTACCACAATCGTCTGTTGCTGTCAGTGTGTAAAGTGTTGTTGTTGTGCTTCCACAATTTGGTTCAGCAATTCCTGCTACAAAAGTTGTAGTTAATGTAGCATCGCAATTGTCTGTGAAAACGGCGTTGCCTCTTGCTGTAACCCAAGCATTGATACTTGTTGTATTATTTGCGCCACACTCTAGGATTAGATCTGTCGGTGGCGTCATGATGATTGGTTTTTGATTGTCGATCAAAGTTATGGTCGATGTGGTCGTGCTTGTTCTACCACATTCGTCTGTAGCGGTAAATGTAATGGTCACCACATTGCTGCCACTCACACATGTCGTTGGTAGGGCTGTAAAATTATTGGTTACTGTCACATTGCCACATGCATCACTCACTCGGTAACTATCTAACCAACCTTGGACGATGGCATTGTTTGATGCACTTCCACAAAGCAATGTTATCGCCGTTGGTGCGGTAATCGTCGGGTTGGTGGTGTCTTCAATGGTGAATGTAGCTGTTGTCGTTATAGTATTGCCACACGCATCACTTACCGTGAATATCACACTAGTGCTTCCCGTTCCACCACATCCGTTACTCAGTCCTGTGAAGTTGTTGCTCCATGTCAAATCATTGCCACAGGCAGCGCCGGTTGCTACGGCACCACCTCGGGTATTCAACCAATTAATAAGTGCGTCGCTGTTTCCATTTCCATCACATTGTATGGTAAGGTTTGCTGCTGCCGTCACGATGACTGGCAATGTATTGTCTGTAATCGATACTTCTACAAAACACTGGCTTCTATTACCAGCAATATCTGTTGCTGTGATTTGATATAATCGTTTTTCTGTATTACCACATTGATTGATGGTGTTTACTCGTGTCACCGTTTCTGTTGGTGTCAATGTACAATTGTCTGTAGCACTTGCTGACGCCAACCAAACAGAGATATCAGCTTCAAACGTCGGGCTGCCACATTCGAATACAGGTTGTGCGGTAGGACAAGTAATCACCGGCGCAGTACAATCATTGACCACAACATTGAAACTACAACTTGCTGTTTGTCCATTCGCTGCGGTAATGGTGTAAGTTATTGTGGATGTTCCTAATGTAAAGTTGGAATTCGTCGGTACATTGCCACTTCCTGAACCTGTAGTAGCTCCTGTGATTGTGTACGTAACATTTGCGCCTGGACAGTTTTCGATACCTATCGGGTTGAGTGCTGTTGTACTTGGCCATACACAACTACTATTTGTACATACGACTACGTCATTGTCTGGACAACTGATTCTTGGTACGTCAGTATCTACTACCGTGATGGTAAAGCTACAAGTATTCGTATTTCCACATCTATCTGTAGCTGTAAATACAATCGTCGATACACCTAATGGAAAGGTTGATCCTGAAGGGATACCACTTGTTCTCACTACAGTCACTGGATTATTACAATCGGTGGCGATCGGTGTGCTATAAACCACGTTGGATGCACAAAGATCTACATCAACATTGACCGTAATATTTGCCGGACAATTGCTAAATACTGGCGGTGTTACATCGTTACTTACAACGATCATAGCGCTACTGCTGCCTGTCGCACCACATCCATCTGTTACAGTCCATGTTATCGTTTGGCTGCCACCACATAAGTTAGGTAAAATGCCTGTATAATTATTGCTTACTGTTACGGTTTGACAAGCTTCTGTTACCGTATAATTGTCCAACCAATCAACTACAGCTGCTCCTATATCTTGACCACAAGCTACCGTAAGGTTTGCTGGTGCTGCGATGGTTGGTGCAGTATTGTCAATGATCGTAAATGTCGCTGTTCCGGTGGTTGCGTTGCCACAATTGTCTGATACAGAAAATAAATAAGTGGATGCGATATCTGTTCCATTCGTTGGTGTACAAGACCTTACAGTATTGACCAATGATTTGGAAATACTAGTGATCGTTCCTTGACATTGATCCGTAGCAGTTGCACTATTCAACCATGTTTCTAGGGCTGAGTTCGCATCTGTTGTCGGGCTACAATTAACGCTATTGGCTGCAGTTGGTAAGGTAAGGACTGGTGCTATTCTATCTAAAAGGATCAATCTTGCATACGTCACTGTCGAATTGCCACAGTCATCTGTTGCTGTCAGTGTGTAAAGTGTTGTCGTCGTGCTTCCACAATTTGGTTCTGCACTGCCTGCTACAAAAGTTGTAATTAACGTAGGATCGCAATTGTCTGTAAAAACGGAATTGCCTCTTGCTGCAACCCAAGCATTGATACTTGCTGTATTATCTGCACCACACTCCAAGATTAGATCCGTTGGTGGTGTCATGATGATTGGTTTTTGATTGTCGATCAAGGTGATTGTCGATGTAGTTGTGCTTGTTCTACCACATTCGTCGGTAGCGGTAAATGTGATGGTCACCACATTGCTTCCACTAACACATGTCGTTGGTAGGGCTGTATAGTTATTGGTTACAGTTACATTGCCACATGCATCACTCACTCGGTAACTATCTAACCAACCTTGGACGATGGCATTGTTTGATGCACTTCCACAAAGCAACGTTATTGCCGTTGGTGCGGTAATCGTCGGGTTTGTGGTATCTTCGATGGTGAAGGTAGCTGTTGTTTGCGAGGTATTGCCACAATCATCGCTTACCGTGAATATCACTGTGGTGCTTCCTGTTCCTCCACATCCATTGCTTAAGCCTGTGAAGTTGTTGCTCCATGTCAATTCATTTCCACAGGCAGCGTCCGTTGCTACGGCACCACCTCGGGTATTCAACCAATTGATGAGTACGTCACTATTGCCATTTCCATCACATTGTACGGTAAGATTTGCTGCTGCTGTCGTGATGACTGGCACTGTATTGTCAGTGATCGATACTTCTACAAAACATTGACTGCTATTACCTGCAACATCTGTTGCTGTGATTTGATATAATCGTTTTTCTGTATTACCACATTGATTGATGGTGTTTACTCGTGTCACCGTTTCTGTTGGTGTCAATGTACAATTGTCTGTAGCACTTGCTGACGCCAACCAAACAGAGATATCAGCTTCAAACGTCGGGCTGCCACATTCGAATACAGGTTGTGCGGTAGGACAAGTAATCACCGGCGCAGTACAATCATTGACGACTACATTGAAGCTACAACTTGCTGTCTGCCCATTGGCTGCTGTTATGGTGTACGTTACTGTGGAAGTTCCTATTGCAAAGTTGGTATTCGTCGGTACATTGCCACTGCCTGAACCAGTAGTTGCGCCAGTTATTGCGTAGGTAACATTTGCTCCCGGACAGTTTTCGATTCCAATTGGGTTGAGTGCTGTTGTACTTGGCCATACACAACTACTATTTGTACATACCACTACATCATTGTCTGGACAGCTAATGCTTGGTACGTCCGTATCTACGACCGTGATGGTGAAGCTACAGGTATTCGTATTGCCACATCTATCTGTAGCTGTAAATACAATCGTCGAGATACCTAACGGGAAACTTGACCCTGAAGCGATACCACTTGTTCTCACTACAGTCACTGGATTATTACAATCAGTGGCTATCGGTGTGCTATACACTACATTGGATGCACAAAGATCTACATCAACATTGACGGTGATATTTGTTGGGCAATTGCTAAATAGGGGCGGAGTCAAATCGTTGCTAACAACGATCATAGCACTGCTACTACCTGTCGCGCCACAGCCATCTGTTACGGTCCAAGTCACTGTTTGGCTGCCACCACATAAGTTAGGTAGGATGCCTGTATAATTATTGCTCACTGTGTAGGACTGACAAGCTTCCGTTACCGTATAATTGTCCAACCAATCTACCACAGCTGCTCCGATATCCTGACCACATGCTACCGTAAGATTTGTTGGTGCAGTAATGGTTGGTGCAATATTGTCATTGATGGTAAATGTCGCTGTTCCTGTGGTTGCGTTGCCGCAATTGTCTGTAGCTGTGAATAAGTAATTTCTTCTTATTCTGGTATTTACGCCGTTACAATCTCTTATTTCGTTGGTAATAGCAGATGTGATGATGACTGTTCCACCACATTGATCCGTAGCGGAAGCAGAGTTTATCCAATTGGTGACAGCTGTCGCAATATTGCCATTACATGCCACATTGTTTGTTGCTGTAGGTAAAGTCAAAACTGGTGCGATTCTATCTTCCAAGATCACATTTCCAAATGCAACTACGCTATTTCCACAGTCATCCGTAGCCGTGAAACTATATTTTCTGATGGTTGTGTTGCCACAAGTATTAATGTTTTCTACAAGCGCACTTGTTACGCTTACATTTTGGTCACAATTGTCCATAGCCACAGATTTACCATTCATGGCAAGCCAAGTGTTGATGGCTGTGGTATTAGATGCTGCTCCACATTCCAAAATCAGATCACATGGCGGTGTCATGAATACTGGTTTGATGGTATCAACCACGGTATAAATCACGGTACAATTCTCAGATTGTGACCCAATTGGTAAAACTCCAGTATCTGTGATGGTATAAGTTCGTGTAATGGTTTGTGGACTTGATGCACAACCCAAACCTGCAATTGCATCCACAAATGTTATAGTTGGCGTTGCACAGAAATTTTCTATGGCATTGACACCATAAGCATTATTAAAAGTTGCAACGGTTGTTACAGCATCAGGTACATCTCCTGCACAAGAAAAATTACCTTGAGCAGGTGTCGGACAGTTGACCTGAAGGAAACAATTTGGCAACATCACCATTGCTTGCGCAGTATCTCTAACCACCGTATCGAAACGATCTTTCCCTGATGTGAATGCTTCGTTGACCAAAGGATCTGCTGGGTTAACATCATTAAGTTCTAAGGTAAGGCGTACTATAAGGTTTTGAGTCGGAGCTAAATTGCCTGTCAAACCATTAAATATTTCATCATTTACACCACCATTGAATGCGGGATTAAGCACTGGATTTGTGGTTGCTGTTGATGAAAAAATAGATGGCATGGTCACTATTCTAACAAAACTACCGCCAAACTGCGATATAAAATCATCCGACAAAGTCAACATCGTCAGGTTTTCATTACCTGTATTTTCTATTCGAAGTGCGAAAGTCACGTCGTTGTTGGAGACATTGCCACTTGATGCTGGATTGATAGAAACCACTGATTTGTTGAGTGAAATATTTGGAACTGATACTCTAGCTACGTCCATATTATCCTCATCACCGATGGCTAATCCACCCATTCCTGTACCATTGCCATTTAATGCGTCATCTGATGCTGTATCAGGTTGTCCCCCATTATCATTGGATGAATTATTGTCAAATCCGCCATCAAAATCTTGGACAATCATACCATTATTGTCCCTCGCAGATGATATTTCTGCAATATTGGTATATTGTGTAGGTGGTGCACTTACCAATCTTAGTATAATCGGAATAGTAACACTAGTCCCTGGTAATAATGGGTTTGGTATAGTACGGGTAGCATTACTTCCTGATAATGTCCATGCAGGACTATTTACTGGTAAAAATGTGTACCCAGAAGGTATATAATCTACAATACTAAATGTGTTGGCTGTGACATTTCCTTGATTGTAAATGGTAATATCAAATTGTATATCTTGACCAAAGGTATATGGTGCTGGCGTTGCAATTGTTTTTGTCAAAGCTAGATCAAAGATAGTAAAACTTGCTCCATCATGATCATCATGGTCATTTACACCATTTCCATCCAAACGATTATCATTAGCTGTTCCTGGTTGGCCACCTATATCATTGGTTGGATTTTTATCTGGTGTGCTGTCTGTGTCATAATTGCTTCTATCGTTGCCCATATTATCTTCGGCATAGGTGATTTCAGCAAAGTTCGTCCAAGCATTATTGTTGCCCGAATTCATGATAATTCTATAATAAATATCTATAGTCGTGGACGCTCCTGGTAGAATTGGTCCTTCTATAAATGCTTCAGAATATGCATTTGTATTTAAAAACCAATCTAGATTTTGTGCCGCCACAAACTCAAGTCCTGCTGGTTTATAATCGATGACATTGATATTTGCTGCAGGGATGGTTCCTTGATTAAATACTTCTATTCTATATTGCAAAACATCTCCGTATTTATATGTTGGTGAAGTAGGTGTGACAATGGTTTTTCTCAAAGCTAAGTCGAATGTGCAAGGACCAAAACTACCTATATTTACTGCATCTGTACAAGTAGGTGCATTCGTAAATGTTGCAGTAGCAGATACGACCGTATTTATGGTAGGTTGCCAGTCGATATTAAAGGTGTGGCTTCCATTTACGTTGCTTACTGGTACTGTATAATTTTGTCCTAAAATATTAACCGTGATCACATCGCCACCATCTATAAAAGGATAGGTATATACATTATTTTGCCAATCAAGACGAACTGTCACTACTCTTTTGAGACTTGATGCATCCGCTACCACACAAGGTCCTACAGTGACATTCATATCTAGATTGCACATAGCATTCATACCTGCATCTACATACAGCGTCTCACTATCTAATGGTAAAAAGTAGTTGGGTGATCTGCCCGTTGTAGTGTTTGCCACACTATTTGTGCCTTGAGTTCCTTGGTTAGGAGTGGTAAAGGTAAATCCATTCAACGGAATAAATTCTACAAAATAATTGCCTTGGGGTAAAAAATCGAATAAATAATTACCCATAGCATCCGTTGTTGTGGACGAAACGATGGTTCCATTATTCGCATTATAGAGATTTACAATCATGCCTGCAATTGGCAGTTCGCCCATATCCTGAATCCCATTTCCATTAACATCAAACCACACATAATCTCCAATACGCGTATTTGCAGTACCGCAATCAATACCTGTAACTTCATAATTATAACTAGCAGCACATCCATTTGCATCTGTATAGGTTAGGCTATAGGTTGTCAACCCTGGCGCTACAGATGTAATAATGGCATACCGCATATCTGTACCAGGAAATGTCAATCCAGTAGTAGGTACCCAAACGTAATTGGTACCACCTATAGTCGCTGCAGGTAGTGAAAAAGATTGACCTTGGCATGATTGCACACTGACTACATCCATATTATTCGGGAATACCGTTATGGCAATAGTGTCAAATACATAACAGTCATTGCCTGCACTTGTACGTATAGCGTATCTGATGATTTGATTGCTTCCCGTATTGTTTTCTGAACTAAAATTAGTTGGTGTCGTAGTCGTAGAAGAAAGCAAAGAAAGATTGGATCCGTCTATGCTTATCCATTCTACATCATAACCTACCGTTGGTGATGGACCGACTGCTAAAGTAGCACCACTACAAACTTCCGGTTCCTTTTCCATATTGACTATGATGTCAGGTGTGAATCTAAATGATGTCTCTAGATCACATGTACAGGTGTTTTGCGGATCAAGTACTGCAATCACTGAGCAAATAGAAGGTACACCTGCAGCAAAAGTGCCCATTCCCATAAGGTTAATGGTTTGATTTGGCAATAAAACGTTGGCATTCGTACCAGATACTGTTACCACAAAAACATCTCCTGAGCTCAATGTTCCGTCTGCATCTACATCATCATAAATATCCAAGTTAATGGTAGATCCTGCTTGCAGCGCTGCACCCATATTTAACAATGTTGCATTAAACACCGCTTTTACTTGATTTGAAGGAGATGGCATCAAGGTCAACGTACCGCTTAGGTTTTGAAACTTGAGTTTTGGTTTTATAATGGATATGGTTTGAGTACCTTCACCAGCAATTATTCCAACATTACAGGTTTGCGCACCACACATATCATTTATAGTTGAATATGCTTGGACTACAATGGTATAATCTGTACATAATTGTCCGATATCCACTGCTTCTACCTCAATACTAAAAGAAATTGTTGACCCTAATCCTAAACCTGATCGAAACGGCCATGATAATGTCTGAATACCACCTACTGTAGAGATCAATGGCGGCGTCAACACTGCATTGCTGATCGGAGTATAAGACCCTGGTACGTAGACAATTCCTGGCGGCAATATATATTTGATAGAATCATTTACCGATGGCGAACCACTATTCAATACCATGGTAGCGACAGAAAGTCCTTGCTGATTATTACATGCATTTAGCGTTAAATCACCTAATGCTAAGTCCACATTAAAACTTGGTGGTTCTGATGTAACTCTAATTCTTGCTGCTGTTTTTGATATGGCTGATAAAGGATCGCCACAAGAACTAAATGCGTTGGTAAGAAATCTTGCCCTTGATCCAGAAGCAAAATTACAAGAAGTAATTGTACGGAACCTAAGACTAATTTTATTACTATCGAGATCTTTTGACCCGACCAAACCTACAGTATTAAGATAAGTATTGAGTGTCGAAACATCCATCTCAAAGCCACCACTTATAGGTGTTGGATTTGGAATATTGATGTAACTGCCACCATCACTTACAGAAGGGTAGGCCATTTGAATAGTATTTGCTACATAAGTTTCATTAGGGGCAAACTGAGCTTGGAAATAAATATCTCTTAAAAACCCAAGGTTGGTACTTAGTATTTCTACCTCATAAGTCACTTCATTGCACAAATCTGTGATAACATCTACATTTGGTGTCAACACATTCATATTTATTCCAGAAGTTGCAGGTATAAAATACAAAGTTGACGGATCAGAACACAATGCTTCTTCTAGTGTCGTTGGATAACTCTCACAACTCCATCCTGCAACAAACTCTAGACTATCTCGCATACAATTATTAGCGCGTACACGTAAGATTACATCTTTACTTCCATTTGGTCCGATATTTCCCAAAGGATATATGCCAAAAGGTAATGGTGTAATGACCATATTATTAGATGCATCTAATAAATCAAAGCCGACTAATCCGCCACTTGGACTTCTTAACGTTATAAATGTATTCGGTGCATTAAAATTGGTAAGATTTCTGACATTAATATTTACATCTTCACTTGCAGAACAAATAGTTACATTATTTGATGAAGCACTCGCGACCAATTGAGCACCTCCAAGGTATTCGAATGTTTTGGTCATAGCATCCACTTGCAATGTATCTTTCCCAAACAACTCATTGTCCACACCCAAAATCTGACTAAAAGTATAGGAATATATACCCGCTAGAGACTTGCAAGAACCTTGTACACGTGGGAAATAATCTATAGTAAAACCTTCATCTGTAGGTATTCGTGAATCGCTTAAACTATTGAGATAGCCTTCTGTATTTAAGACCAATAGATCTCCAACGATGTTGATAAATGCAGATGGTACTGTTCCGTTTGTAAGGTTAACGATATTGGTACTGCCTGGATTGATGTTTTGAGTGAGTCTGATACCTAACTGATCTGCTCGATGTACAAATTCTGATGGCTTCGTAAAAGTAAATTCTTTAGGAAGACCGATTTGTCGTATTTCATAAGGGAACTCATCCGTACTGATACCACCCAAATATAACCTTTCTCTTACAAAAAAGTCTGGTAGATCACAAGCACCAAAATTATCAGATCCCATGTCTCTTTCTCTCTGAATACCTATCTGTGAAACACGATCTTGTCTAACATTACATTGGTTGACACTTCCCAATCCAAACGGCATATTAGATAAATAAAACTGTGTAGGTACTGTTATCAATTTTTGAATGCCCGCAAATGGATCATTGACTTTATAATTGATGCTAACAGTCACATTATCATTATTTTCAAAAGTAAATGTACCTGGTATGGAACATCCCAAAGCATTTAGCGCTGCTGGCGAAAAGTCAGCAATAATCCTAGTATTGGTAAAATCTGCCGTAAGTGGCACAGCATTACAAGTGTAATTTGTGGATGTGCTATTGTCCACAATAGATACTGTTGCGGTCAATGGTATAAAATTAGCATGATCCAAATCTACTATTGCAAATCCATTGGAAAAGGTCATTCCTGAACTTGCAACTGTTCCTTCAAACAATGCAGACAATGTATCTCCTGTAATGAAACGATCTCTCTCAACCAAGGCCATATTGATAGCAGCGCCATCTGGTGTACGGTCATTATTATTGTCCGGAATACCAAAATTAATTCTTTCTACTTGGAAGTTATCAAAGACCAAACCTTCACAAGCACATGGTCCAGGTCCAGGGCAGTGCAATCTCATGACTAAAGCAGGATTACTCCAAATGCACCTTGTAGGGCAATTGGTACAAGCAGGGTCGATAGTTAAGTCTGTTTGTGCAGTAATATTTAAATCCCAAAACTGTGAACATCCAGCTACTACTCTTTCACTACAATCACTAACTACATTAAATTTAAAGTTGTTGCCACCACTAAATATAAATCCTGCGGGACGCGAAGCATTGTTCCATCTTACAATAACCATATCAGGCACACCTGCCGCTCCATCCATATAAGTCTCAGATGCGACAGGGAATATTAGTCCATTCGGATCAGTCCAAACGATCGAATTTGGACTGTAATCTATACCTTGTGGTAATGTGAATTTTGTCTCGATATAGGCATTGGGATAACTACCATTAAACCAATCCAACTCCATACCCGTAGTCGTATATTGTACACTTCCTGATGTAAATAAATCTTGGGTACCTTCAACATATCCATTGATATAAGCATCAAAATCTGCTGTTGAAACGCTTTCATCCACATTAAATCTGAAGCCACAATTTTCCGTATAACTATTTATCCTAAAGCTACTATTATAAATGTCATTTGTACTACATCCAGAAGTACATGCACAGTTGTGGATCAGTTCATATTGAATATCGACATAACTTCCTGCTGGGATATCGACATTCCTTACTGTGTCTCTAACTGTTCTAACGCCACCTGAACAATGCGCTAGTGAAGTGGTCACATCGATTGTTTGATCGGTCACTAAGTTGCCCATTTCATCTCTGATTTGGATAGAAGCTACGTTTATAGCATTATTTCCTGCTGAGATCGTATAAACCAATTGTGCCAAAGGAGCAGTACCCGTGTTAGATACTCGAATACTTACAACTGAAGGAATATCTACAAAACACGCAGGTCTAGTCGCTGATGTAATGGCAATGGCAACTTCTGGTACAGCATCGCCAAAGGTAACACCTGTAGCCCTAAGATTGGATGTACCACAAGTACTACCCAAACAACCAAATCTTGCATTTCTCATTAAGTCGTTTGCAGGGAAACTACAGGAATTAAATGTCCACGTTTCTACGATTGGAATGGTTGTATTGGAATATGGAACACCTACACCTAATGCTGCATCTAACAACGTTCTGTCAATGATATAACACACTTCTGTTGGCGACGATGAAATTATAGGTACATTCATCCCAGCTACAGTAATGGATGTGAGTGTCGCATTAGGGTGGACTTGTACACAATAATACACAGAATCTATAGCACCATTTCCACCATTTGCAACAGTGTTGGTTACTTGATAGTTACCACCTACAAAAGGTGCAAGTGTAGCTGGTATAGATGCTGTGATAGAAAGATCTGCTGATTGTACAGGGATAAAACTAGTATTTACCTGATGGGCATTATTGACAATACAAGGTTGTGTGTTGTTTTTTGCAAAAAAGCTAAATGAATACGACCCTGAAGCAACCGCACAAGTGGCCCTAACTCTGACAAAAAACGTGACTGAACCTCCTGGTGAAAGATTGGGTATCGAGATCGAATCTTGACCTGGCACATAAGAAACGCCACCACCTGAAACAGCCAATTGTACAAACCCAGCTGGTAAATTCAGTCTTCCTTTGATACCTGTCAGAATATCATTTGGTCCACCTGTATGGGTCAATGTAACTTGCACATTTTCGTCCTTTCCACATCGAGATAGCAAACTTGGCGTCACTGTGGCAATACTCATGCTATTCATCGGGACCAAGACATTGACAGTGTTGTTGGTCGTTGGTGATGTATAACAAAAAGGAGTAGCGCCACATCCATAGTTCAATCGTCGATTAATATTGGTGATCGTTGGCGATGTACATCCTGTCACCGTCCACATTTCGGTGACCGTGGCAGTACCAGCAGCGTTGATAACAGGTAGATCAAAACAAATATATCCTGAAGGGGGACTTGCCGACATGACAAGTGGTGTACCCGCTATTTGTATAGATGATAATGTCAGATTAGCTCCTGCTTGTACACAATATCTACCTTGATTAGCCCTTCCAGAACCCGTGTTATTCACGATGACATTGTAGGTCAAGTTGTCTCCTCGATTGACATTTGTAGTGCCACTTGGTGGAGTGCTAAATGTAAGTGCAGCAGAAGTAACCGTTATATTTGTAGAAGTTGCATTTAAAGAAAGATCCGCACCTGGACAGACAGGATTGTATAATAAAGATATACCATAATTGATCGGGCCAGGTGCAGCACTACAGCTTACGATCATATCAAAACATATTGTCGCCGTAGCATTATCTGCTAAGTTAAATGATGAAAGCGTATTATTAATGGTGTTATATGTAATCGTATTGGGCGTCGTGGTGACATTGCTAATAGTAGCAAAAGCAGGCAAAGACAAAGTGCCACGGATATCGTTTACATCAAAGGCATTTCCAGAGATGTTTTGGATAGTGATACAATAGTTTTGGGCAACATCACATGTATTGATAGTAGTTGGTCCAGTGAAGGATACTTGCAACTGTGGCGACGCTGGTATGATGACATTGATATTATTAATACTATTGACAATTCCAAGTGTATGATTAAAATCTGTGTTTATGGTATAACTACCTCCGGCTATCTGATCTACATCAGCTGTGAAAGATATCACAAACTCCACAAAATCTCCAACTAATAAATCTCCACTCAATGTGAATAAGACAGGCGGAGAAGATGTAAAACTCACTATTGGCGCACCTGTAGATCCTGTTTGACTTGCCAATGATCCATACTCTAGTCCATCGAGATCGATAATAAATGTACCCATCACAAGAGGATCTACGGTGTTATTTTCTAACCTTACAGTTAATTGCTGTGATGCACCACAGACTGAAATATTGGCTTGACTTAACGTGGTAGTCAATGTCTGTGATTGAACACCCAGACATAAAACGGTAAGAACACTAAGTAACGTTAAACGTTTTTGTAGTTGATTTCCAAAACATTTAAACTTTATAATTGATTTTTTGGGGTGTTCAAAAAAAGATAAATGCATCATGATTACAGAATTTTAGTTTTAAAAAATTCTATATCATTCTATAATAAAAGATTGAAATCACTTTATTATTCAAAGAGTGTTTTCAATAAAATTAGGTTGGTACCACAAAGATAGTTATATTTTACATATAACAAATATTTTAATATGGAATATTTTTTTGAATAAACGCTTTTATTTTTTTATCCCAGCAAAAAAATACACAACCGTTTATGATAACTAGTAGTGATTTCCTTTTTCCACTTTTCGATGATCATACTTTTGATCTCTTCGGTTTCACAATTGATGTCACATGCTATACAAAGTTTGGTGTGCGCCTCGAGTGTTTGAAGGCAAGTTTCAATCATAAATCCATTTCTGTAAGGCGTTTCCATAAATACTTGGGTTTGACCAGATTTTTTTACTTTGATTTCCAATTGTTTTAATTGTTGTATCAATTCTGGTTTTTTATTGGACAAATATCCGTTAAAAGCAAAGCTTTGGCCACTAAATCCACTGGCCATTACGGCTAACAATATAGAAGACGGACCAATCAGTGGCACTACCTTAATCCCATTTTGGTGTGCCCATGCTACCATTTCTGATCCTGGATCAGCTACCCCTGGACAACCTGCTTCTGAAATAACTCCAATATCATGACCATCATTCATCTGATTTAGAAAGGCAATGTTTTCGGATTTATCATCGCTAATTTCAAGAATATTAAGCTCTGAAATAGCTACAGGATGGCCTGAACTTTTGATAAAGTGTCTTGCTGTTTTTGCCCGTTCTACTATAAAGTAGGTGGTTTGATGCAATGCTTTCAGTGTCTCTGCAGATAAACTTTCTATCTTACCTTCTGAAACTGGACAAGGAATTAGTAATAATCTACCTTTATTTGTCATCCTGCCCCTTTAGTGCTCTTCTTAAGATTTTTCCCACATTAGTTTTAGGCAATTCTGTCCTGAACTCTACATGTTTAGGTATTTTATAAGCCGTCAAATTAGATTTGCAATGATTAATGATTTCTTCTTTGGTGAGAGACTCATCTTTTTTTACAATAAAAATTTTAGGTACTTCACCAGACTTTTCATCACTGACTCCTATGGCAGCGGCTTCCAACACTTTCGGGTGCATCATCACAATATTTTCTATCTCATTAGGATAAACATTAAATCCACTTACCAAAATCATATCTTTTTTACGATCCACAATATACATGTAGCCATCTTCGTCTACATAACCTATATCTCCTGTACATAACCATTCACCATCTATTATGGTTTTTGCAGTTTCTGATGGTTGATTAAAATATCCTTTCATGACTTGTGGGCCTCGGCATTGGATTTCACCGTTCTGATTGAAATCAGCTTCTCTGCCTTCATCCGTAATAATTCTAATCTCTGTAGAAGACACCGGTAAGCCGATACTTCCTACTTTTCCCGAACCGTCTAACGGGTTTACGCTAATAAGTGGAGACGATTCCGTCATTCCATAGCCTTCTGTAAGTGGACATCCTGTGATTTCCTTCCAACGGTCAGCCACACTCTTTTGAATAGCCATACCACCGCCAACGGTTATTTTAAGTGCTGAAAAGTCTAGTGATGTAAATTCAGGGTGGTTGTTTAACGCATTAAAAAGTGTATTTAAACCCGTCATCAAACTAATTTTACTGCTTTTAAACTCTTTGATGATGGAATTTAGGTCTCTGGCGTTGGTCACCAATACAGTGTGTGCTCCATAGCTTAGCATAGCTAGGCAGTTTACAGCAAATGCAAAAATATGATACATAGGCAATGGAGAAAGAGTTATTTCTTTACCTTCTACCAAATATCCCTGCATCCAGGTTCTGATCTGAATCATATTTGCTACCAAACTTTGATTAGTGAGCATGGCTCCTTTAGAAATTCCAGTGGTTCCGCCCGTATATTGATGAACAATCACATCTTCGGGACGACTTACGAATGCATTGATAGTATAATGTTTACCTTCTGATATCGCTTTTGAAAAAGTAACGGTATTGGGAAGTTGATATTTGGGTACCATCCTTTTAATGTGCCTTACTACAAGGTTTACTATAGATCCTTTTATTGCACCCAACATTTCGCCAATCGAAGTAATGATCACCGTTTCTATTTTTGTCTTTTGGATTATAGTTTCTAAGTTAGCAGCAAAATTTTCTAAGATCACAATTGCCTTCACCTGACTATCTATAAACTGAAACTCCATTTCTCTTGGTGTGTATAGAGGATTGGTATTTACTATGATAAGTCCTGCTTTGAGTGCTCCAAAAACAGCTATGGGATATTGTAGCATATTGGGCATCATCAGTGCTATTTTATCTCCTGGTTTCAGACCTCTGTAATGCAGATATGCGGCAAATGCTTCAGAGTAAAGATCTACCTCATTGTATGTCAACTTTTTGCCCATACATTCAAAAGCATTCAAATCTTTATACTTCGCAAAACAAGTTCTCAAAAAAGAAACTAAAGAGTCATACTGCGTTTCGTCTATATTTGCTGGAACACCTTGTGGATAATTTTTTAACCAGGGCCTTTGATGTATCATATATTATTATTTAAAAGGCTAATGTAAAAGTTTTTGTTCAAACCATGATTTATTTAGCTATTAAAATAACATTAGAACTAGTAAAAATAAATTAGTTTACGAAATATTTTATTTTTAAATCCTTGAAAATGTGGTAATTAAAAAGTAAATTTTTTACAAATTAATTTCTTTAATATATAACAATATTCATATCTTTGCAGCTCAAGAATTGTATTTTAATCTGTAATATACGAAATAAATATGTCAAAAGAAAGAGAAGAGAAACTTAAGGCACTGGCCCTTACCATGGATAAGCTAGACAAAACTTATGGAAAAGGGACCATCATGAAACTTGGTGATAAACAAGTAGTACATGTAGAGACCATTTCAACTGGTTCATTGGGATTGGATATCGCTTTGGGTATCAATGGATTGCCTAAAGGTAGGATTGTAGAAATATACGGCCCAGAGTCGTCAGGTAAAACCACTCTTGCTATCCATGCTATTGCCGAATGCCAAAAACAAGGTGGTATTGCAGCCATTATAGATGCAGAGCACGCATTTGACAGATTTTATGCAGAGCATTTGGGAGTAAATACCGAAGAACTCCTTATTTCTCAGCCAGATAATGGTGAACAAGCTTTAGAAATTGCAGAGAATCTGATCAGATCAGGTGCCATAGATATTATTGTTATTGACTCTGTTGCAGCATTGGTACCACGTAGTGAGATAGAAGGAGAAATGGGCGACTCTAAAATGGGTCTTCAGGCTCGATTGATGTCACAAGCTTTGCGAAAGCTTACGGCGACTATTGGCCGCACTGGTTGCTGTTGTATCTTTATCAATCAACTTCGAGAGAAGATAGGGGTAATGTTTGGAAATCCAGAAACAACTACAGGTGGTAACGCTTTGAAATTTTATGCATCTATCCGTCTAGATATACGTAAATCAGGAACGGCTATCAAAGACAAAGATGGGAATACTGTAGGAAACCCTGTAAAAGTTAAAGTTGTTAAAAACAAACTTGCACCACCTTTCAGAGTTGCTACTTTCGACATTGTTTTCGGTGAAGGTATCTCAAAGACTGGCGAAATCATCGACTTGGGTGTGGAAACCAATGTAATCGGAAAGAGTGGTTCGTGGTTTAGTTATGAAGGTACCAAAATAGCACAAGGTAGAGAAGGTGCCAAACAGTTTTTAGCTGACAATCCTGAAGTAGCATTAGAAATAGAGAAGAAAATTGTCGAAAAATATCAACCTGGGGAAGTACTACCTGGTGAAGCAGAAGATGATGTAGAATAAATTACGGTCCGACGTATAGACATGTTAAGCCAGAAGAAATTTTCTTTTGGCTTTACTGTTTATATGAATATGGTTTATTGATTTATGATTAGCCTTCATGAAATCCCACACTGCCACCAACCCAATCTTTGTCTTTATTGTATTTGACACCAATCATTTTCCCTTTAGACATCCTTACCAAATTATTGACTACGAAAGGTCTTGCCTCGTTTTTAGGCCAGACCATTAGCATTCTAATCTCAACTTTAACGGGTTCATTGGGGGATTTTAAAACTGGTTCGTAAGTGACTTTGCGTTGAAGTATGTAATTAGTTTTATCTTTTATTTTTTCAACATCTTCTTTTGTGACATCTATCATTACTCCTGCTCCTGCAAATGAAAACAAAGGTTTCAAAACAAAATTTTCTAAATCTTTAGGCAATTCTTCAAGTTCATGCAAAAAAACAGTTTCAGGCACGTACTTATTTTTAAGATACGGCATCAGATATTTACTTATTCTGTAAAACCAATTAGGATGACCGATCCACTCCACATCAAGTTCGTCTGTAAAACTAAATTGCATTTTTAGATCGTCTCTTTGATACAATTCATCAAATATGACACGATTATAAATTTTTTTGATTTCAACTTCCTGACCAGAAGCATCTTCATAATAAAGTTTTTTATCTTTTTTAATTACTTGGGTCACACAAACTACAGGAATACCCAACTCAACTGACGTACTCAACATGTCAATGTATGTATTCTGTAGCTCGGGCTCTATTTCCAAAAGCACCACATTTTTAGGGTCCGAATCCCCAACTATAATTTCGTACATCAACTTTTTGTAAGAAATATCATCGAATCCATTAAAATATGGAGTAAGGTATGTAGGCAGGTCGTAAGCCGATTTATACGCTTTTGATGCCATATATTGAAAAAAGTAAACCGATGGAAAACCCTGAATTTCTATGAGCATGGGAAAAGGATCACCTTTTTGATCTAAACAAACACCGAAATCCATTTGTAAAAAAGTGGTGTGCTCATCTTCTCCTGGCACTATTGTACTTTCGTCATATAGGGCTGGCTGAGTTATTTGCTTCAGATCAGGACGCATGATCATATCTGTAAGTTGATTACATGCCTCCAACAGTCTGTTTTTCAAAACTTCTGGAATAAAAAAAGGTGTCTCTGCTTCTCTAAAATTAGGCTGATGTTGGTACATCTCCCTAAGTATATTTCTAAAATTTTCGTACTTTTGGATTGTAAAGTCCGCATTAAACTTTTCTCTAATCGCTGGTATCATACCAAAACAGCGTTTTGTTCGTAAATAGAATCTAAGGCATTTTCAATAAATTTTGGCAAAATAGTATCGTGGGTAAGTTCTATTTTATCAGGATCGTCTATGTGATCCATCATAGAGTCGTATTTAGCCTGACCAAAATTTTTTATTACGTTTTCCCTTATATCGGGTTTTTCAAAATGAATCTTCATACCTATTGGGTCTGCTTCGGGATGAAATTGGGTACCAATAAATTCATCGGAAAACCTGACCGCCATGATAGCTCTTTCATATTCAACATGAGTCCTTATTTTTTCTAATGCTAATATTTTTGCACCATGCAGCCTGAAAACATCCAAATCAGGTTGAATCAACTGGTAATCTCTGCTATCGACGGCATACAAAGGATCGGGAAGATTTTTAAAAATGGGATCATTTTCTCCATATTTAGTCATATGAACGGGCATGACGCCAAATGAAGTACTTTTTCTTGGAGCTAAGGTTCCCAATTCAAAGTAATTACAAGCCATTTGAAATGAATGACATATAAAAAACATATGCTTCTTTTCATAAGGGTTTTCTATGTTGTTTTGCCAAAGGTCGCCTACCAAAGAATACCAAGCTTTATCCCAAACGCCATCTCCTTCCAATGGGTTGCCCGGACCACCACTTGATATATACACATCGTACTCCAAACCTGGAATTTCGTTTTTACCCCTGACATCAAACTCATCAATATCAAAAGCACTGCTATACATAGCTGCAATATCTCTGATACACCTCATACCCTGATTGGGCTTTCCGGCATTCATATCTAATATTGCTAACCTTAATTTGTGCTCCATGACTGATGATATATATACAATTCTTACTTAACTAAAATTACTCTGCCTTTGTCTTTTTAGCAGGTGATTTTTTTTCTGGAGCAAAGATATTGCTTATAAAATTACCCCAAGTCAAATTCATCTGTTTTGGTTTATGGTTTTGTGCTTTTTCGATGGCCATTAGAGCGGCATTTTCCACAATCCAGTCAAAATTTTCTTGACCTACAGAATTGATATCTGCATCAGGTGCCGGATTGCAAAAGTCAATAGCTATAGGAACTCCGTCTCTAACTGCAAACTCTACCGTATTAAAGTCATACCCAAGACCATTGCAAAGTGTTTTTGTATATTTCTCTACGGTTGCCAATAACTTCTTGTCTTTCGTAGGATTGTCAACAACATATCTTAAATGATGAGGATTACGAGGTTCGTAAGGCATGATATGAACACGATCGCCTGCTAAGTAATAACATCTGAAATAGTGATCAAAAACGATTTCCTCTTGAAGAAGCATTACTAACTGGTCTGTTTCAGCATGTTTAGTCCAAAGGTCTTCAGGACTGGTTACCTTATAAACACTCTTCCATCCACCTCCTGAGTGTGGTTTCATATAAGCTGGAAACTTTATATAATCAAATATTTTTTCCCAGTTTTGAGGATATTTTAGATTTCTGAAAGATTGCTCTGAAGTATCGTCTGGTCTGTTAAATGAAGGCAGTAATACCGTTTTCGGAACGGGAACCCCTAATGTTTCTGAAAGACAATTATTAAAAAACTTTTCGTCTGCACTCCACCAAAATGGATTATTAACCACAGCAGTACCCATTAAAGCTGCGTTCTTTAGGTATGCTCTGTAAAAAGGAACATCCTGAGAAATCCTATCAATTATAACTGCATATTCTGTTGGGTCTGCTTGCTGTACCACATCTATTTGAACAGCTTCTGCAATAATTCCTTTTATGTTTTTTGAGTTAACTCTATCTATAAACGCCTGGGGAAAGGTGTTTTCTTTGCCAAACAAAATTCCGATCTTCTTCATGAAATATCTTATTTAAATGGTTATGTGAAATAGGTTCGTTGGATAAAATGCAAATATTAGACTTTGCCACCAATTATCCAATTTTTTTATTACTTTTTTTGAAAGTAGTTGTTTACCCTTTTTAAGTGATGTCAAATAAAGCGGTACCCAATACCCAATTTAACGGTACCTAATTTTAGCAATTGTGTATCAATAATATTTCCTAAAGCATCGGTAAACTCAATCCTTGCTAATTTTGTATTACAATATTGAACCGAAATATTCCATTTTTTTAACGGGTATAATCTGATTCCTGCTATCCACGATAAGTTGATTTCATTAAAAAAATTAAATATGGTATCTTGCCAAACGTCTCCAACTTTTACAGATTCGTTTAGGTTTACTGAAGTTCCTGCGCCTAATACTATACCCAATAAATTTATAGGTTTGTACTCTGCCTGTGGTATCATATCTAAATAAAGGATTTTATGAGTAGCGGCATCCTTAAAATGAAAACCTTTAGTAATACCTTGTAATTCTATTCCTATAGAAAATTTAGAGTTTAATCGAAATTCGGGATAAGCGTTTATATACCAATTGTTGAAATTTGATGTAGTACTTACAGATGTGGGATAGTTTAAAATATTTGTTAAGGCTGCGCCGACACTTCCTTGTAAACTAAATTGTCCCTTAATACTACCACTTATGCAAAATAGTGCAAAAATAAAAAACCAAGTTCTCGTTTCCATCAATTACAAACTGAATGGTTAAATATCGTTAATACGTAAACTTAACAAATTATATTGCACCTGTTTACGCAATACTCTTGAGCTCAGCCACCAATTTATTGAGTGCATCCTTAGCATCACCGAAAAGCATAGATGTCTTGGGTTGGAAAAAAAGCTCGTTTTCGATACCAGCATATCCTGGTTTCATACTTCTTTTATTTACCACTACATGAGCAGCATCTTCTACATCCAATATTGGCATTCCATAAATAGGTGAAGCAGGATCTGTTTTTGCTGCTGGGTTGACTACATCATTGGCACCAAGAACCAAGACAACATCTGTATGCGAGAATTCGGGATTGATCTCGTCCATATCCAGAAGTTTATCATAGGACACATCTGCCTCTGCGAGAAGTACGTTCATATGTCCAGGCATCCTACCTGCAACCGGGTGAATAGCGTATTTTACATCCACGCCATTTTGATCCAAAACTTTTTCGAGTTCGTGGCATGTATGCTGGGCCTGAGCTACAGCAAGACCGTATCCAGGTACAATGATAACTTTTTTGGAATACATCATCAAAACAGCAAGGTCGCTTACTGATATTTCTTTATAGCTTCCTCCACTCGATGTGCTTGCAGCTCCTCCAGCCTTATTGCCACCGAAAGCTCCAACTATTACATTCATGAGTGACCTATTCATGGCGTTGCACATCAAAACTGTCAAAACAGTACCGGCACTACCTACTAAGATTCCACCTGTTAACATTACACTATTATCATACAAAAATCCCCCAAAAGCAGCTGCAACTCCGGTAAAAGAATTGAGTAAAGAAATAACTACTGGCATATCTGCTCCTCCTATGGGCATTACAAACAAGATACCATAAAGCGCCGAAATAGTTAATAGTATATACATCATACTCATGGCATCTCCACCCATAAAACCAGTGACCATGCCCACAAGCATTACCAAAATCAAAACCAACAATCCTATATTGACCACTTGTTGCATGGGAATGACTTTATCGTTGATATTACCATTGAGCTTGCCAAACGCAATCATACTTCCTGTAAAAGAAACCGTACCTATCACCAATCCTAATAAAATGGTGGTTGCCATGACTGGCTCGTCAGTAATATTCACTCCAGAATGCAACATATGTTTTAGCTCAACGACTGAAATTATAGCCGCACAAGCGCCTCCCATACCATTAAAAAGGCTGACCATCTGAGGCATGGCCGTCATTTGTACTTTTTTAGCTGCTATAGTACCGACGACTGTTCCTATTATTAATCCAGCAAAAATCCAAATATAATTGCCTAAAGCCATTCCATTTTTGTCAGTATAAAGAAATATCGTGGCAAAAATGGCCAATGTCATACCTATGGCTGCATACAGATTTCCACGTCGTGCAGTATCAGGGTGTGAAAGCATTTTTAGACCTATGATAAAGGAAACACTACCTATTAAATAACTCAATGTTAAAAGTCCACTGTTCATATCTGCTATTGAGATTCTATTTGGGTAAAATTGATTAAATTAGTTTTTCTTTCTTTTTTTGAACATTTCAAGCATTCTGTCTGTGACTACAAAACCACCTACAACATTCAAGGTACCTAATATTACGGCTAAAAATCCAAGTATTAGTGCAAGGTAATTGTCACTTTCTGCCTGACCCATTACTATGATAGCACCAATAATGACTACTCCGTGGATAGCGTTGGCTCCACTCATTAAAGGCGTATGCAATACTGCAGGTACTCTTGAAATGACTTCAAAGCCCAATATAACCATTAGGATTAAAAGAAAAATAAAGTAAAAATGCTCTGTAAGAAAATTTAATATTTGCTCCATGATTAATGTGCTTTAGAGATGAGCGCAGATTGAATGATTTCGTTTTCCAAATTTAAAGTCGCTAACCCATCTTTAACAACAATCTGCAAGAAGTTTAATATATTATTGGAAAAAAGATTGCTAGCGACTCCGCTCAATTCGTCAGCAAGGTCTGAGTTTCCTATAATCACCACACCATTTTTGGTAATCGTCTTATTATTTTCTGTGTAGGCGCAGTTTCCACCGGTGGATGCAGCAAGGTCCACGATGACAGACCCTGGTTTCATATGGTTAATCGTATCTTCTGTGATGAGCAATGGCGCTTTGCGTCCTCTAACTTGTGCTGTAGCAATGATGATATTTGATTTCAGTGCTTTTTCTTGAACCAAAGCTCTTTGTCTTGCTAAAAATTCATCTGATTGCTGAACGGCATATCCTCCGGCGCCTCTATCATCAGTAGCGCCTTCAACCTCCACGAAAGTAGCACCCAAACTCATCACTTCTTCCTTTGCTGCAGATCTTGTATCAAAAGCTTCTACTACCGCTCCGAGCCTTTTTGCTGTAGCTATTGACTGAAGACCAGCTACGCCAGCACCCAAGACCATAAGCTTAGTGGGCGGTATCGTTCCCGCTGCGGTCATCATCATTGGAAACATATTGTTAAAATGGTCTGCCGCCTTTAGCACAGCCTTATATCCCGAGAGAGATGCCATAGATGACAATATATCCATGGATTGAGCTAACGTAGACCTGGGAATCATATCCATACTTACCACGTTGATCCCAAAATTTGACAAGTGAGATACTATGTCCTGATTCTGATAGGGGGCAAACATAGAAATATAAATAGCTCCATTTTTCATCATTTTCATCTCACCGTCCGAAACTGGCGCGATGGAAATGATGATGTCAGACTCAGCCAGTACTTGTTGCCGTGTTCCAATTTTAATACCGTTATCTTGGTAGTTTTGGTCTTTTATTCCAGCATTTTCACCTGCGCCTGACTCAGCTACAGCGTCTATACCCATTGCCCCAAGCTTTTTGGTAGCTGTTGGAGTAATGGCGACTCTTTTAAAATTTTGTTCTTTGAGAATTCCTAAAACCATTCGTCACATTCAGTTTATGTGGCGAAGGTAATAATTTTAGTTTATTTGAATACCTATCCGACCAATTTAATTTTAATGACACCTATCACCTTTTGATTAATAGTTTGAAGGGATCTTCAGCGGTATCAAATTCATTAAGATTGTATTTTTCTATTTTTTTGATTAATTTTTGAGAGTAGTTATCGTCAGTTGCATATCCGCAATATTTAAGACCATAGGCCCAAGCTTGATAATCTGTTTTATCAAAGTTAAATAATGGACTATATCTCTCTGTCTGCATTAAGAAATTTGACCTATCTATGTAAGAATCTATGTCACTAGAATACGCTCTAAAACAAGACTCTGTTAGCTGACCCTTATTATTAAAGTCATCATCTTTGTGGTAATATGTTTTTCCTGTCCAATAACTTTTACATTTAATACCGAAGTGATTGTTAGCTTCTGTAGCTAGTTTACTTGTCCCATAATGAGATTCGTGAAGACCTTGAGCTAAAGTAATACTTGCGGGAATACCCGTTCTGTACATTTCCACTATTGCAAGCTCTTTATATGATTGAATATAATCAGTAGCCGCAGCTTCTGGGTTAAAATCAAAAGACACTAAACTTATAGAACTTAGAACTATAAATACTCTAAAAAAAGACATATTGCAAAAAATTATACTATGACACTTTCAAATGTCGTGCCAAAGTATGAAAAAATATTAATTCGGGCAAGTATTTAGTAAGGTTGAAGTTAAAGTACCATCATTATTTACCAAAATTCGATGACAATCATTTCGTTCATCTTTCAATATAAGGCCCTTAGTTGGTGTATTAATAATCAAGTCACCATTTTGAAATTTAACTTGTTGTGAAGTATTGGTACATACAGCTGCCTCTGTTATAATTTGTCCCGATGCATTTATTTTAAGTTTTCTACAATTTCCATTAGGATTTTTAAAAACTACACCATATAAACGGTTATTAAATGCAAGGTCATTTTTTTCTAATTTTGTTGAAGGTACATTATTAGCATCACAAATAATTCGAGTAGTAATTATAACCCCAGAATTATTAACAGATAATCTAAAACAATATCCTTTCTCAGACCTTAAAACGACACCTTTAGTACCAGATTCAAAAAAAACATCCGTATTATTTGATATTGAGGTCATACCTGGAAGGTTTCCGTCAGGTACAGGAATGTCTAAGTTCATGGTAAATAAACCATTGGATATATCTGAAGCTAAGATACATCCAGAAGGTAAAAACGGATATACGCCCCAACAACCGTTATAGCCGCTTGGGTATCCTGAGCCATTATTTTGATGATAAGTGTCGTAATATGCTATTCGCTTTACTGTTGTATGAGACGAAACATCCGACACGTCAAAAACTTGTACTCCATCTTCATAAGATGCAACATACATGTAATTACCATTAATGTATGGATTATGGTACGTTACTTGACTTGAAAGCGGGTGCTCTAATGGTTCTTTAAATTCCCCAATATAATCAACAGTGTTTGTAGCCGAATTTTTTCTTAACATAAACAAGTTTTTGCCTTTGGGTATTTCTACAGCCTCGAAGATGGTTTGGCCGTCTGCGTGCATCCATGAACTGTGATTTTGATCAACATGGACATAGTTATCCCATTCTGTAATATTTGCTGGATTATTTAAGTTCCATACCCTAAATCTGCGGTCATATATAAGAGAAGCATAACCAATATTATCTTTCACATACATATCATGGATATATGGACATATAAACTCTCTTAAAAGAACTGGATTTTGCGGTGTCCCTGAATATGTAATTCCATTAACCACTTCTGTATCCAAAGTAAATATTAAAAGCCTGTTTTGACTAGAAGCATTCCTTGAGCCCATGATATATAACCGACCTTGACTTTGTTCAATAAATATCGTGTGTGCTTTGGTAAAGACTGAATTATTATAAGTTATATTTTGGTTGTCCATATTTATAATTGATAATCCCGTATCGCAATAAACATCACAAACCGAATAAACATAGTTTTGATATGTAGCAAATTCTCTCCATATGGTATTATCTCCATCGGGAAATGACACGACATGGACTGGATTCCCACATTCATTGACATTATAAACATGAATGGCCGATTCACTGCCTATGATCGCAAACTCATTATTCTGGGCGTCAATGTATCCAAAGACCGCTCCATACTCATCCGTTGGATGTGGTAAAATGCTTGATCTTTTTATCATATTAAAACCTTGGCTGTAGTTGATTTCAGAGAAGCATATCAAAAATAAAATAAAAATGATGTGTCTCATAAAACCTTTATATTTAGAAGTGATTATCTTTACGAAATAAAGATATTTATTGTGAGTACAAATATAAGCCCTGAAATTTTAAAACATCTGAAAAAAGATGAAAAATTAAAACAAATCGTAGATATTTGTGCCTTAGAAGATCACAAACAGCCAATTCAAGTATTTGACGACCTGATTCGTTCTATTGTTTCTCAACAATTATCTACCATTGCAGCTAAAAGCATTTACAACCGATTCCTAACTTTATTTGAAAATATCGATTCCGTAAAAACGGACCTTTTATCAATGAGTAATGAAGACCTTAGGAAAGTAGGGTTGTCTTATCAAAAAGCAAACTATATCAAGAACATAGCGGAACACTTTAAGGTACATAATCTTCATGATTTGGACTGGAACAAAATATCTGATGAAGATATCATTGGCGAATTAACAAAAATCAAAGGAGTAGGCAAATGGACTGTTGAGATGATTTTAATTTTTTCTCTTCAAAGGCCTGATGTATTTCCAATTGATGATTTAGTAGTCAAAAGTAACATGATTCGAATATATCAAGTAACTGGAACTCAAAAAGAAATCTATCAAAAACTTATTACTATTGCAGAACATTGGAGACCTTTCAGATCTTATGCAAGTAGATATTTATGGGCAGCCAAAGACTCCAATCTTTTTAAAGGTTAACTTAATGCATCTGATTTTAACTCTATCAGTGTTATCTCTGGCCACATACCAACCCTACCAGGAAAACCAAGAAATCCAAAACCTCGATTTACATAAAGGTACTTGTCATTTTCCTCATAAAGTCCAAGCCACTTTTCGTATCTATATTTTGCAGGAGACCATTGGAAACCCGGCATCTGAAAACCAAACTGAAAACCATGAGTATGCCCACTTAAAGTAAGATGTATTTTTTTAGGAAAATGCTTTACTTTTTCATCCCAATGTGTTGGATCATGTGATAGCAAGACTTTAAATCCACTATCGGCCAACCCTTCTGTGGCTTTGTCCAAATCACCTCTTTTTGGAAACCATCTGCTGCCGCCCCAGTTTTCTACACCAATTAATTGAATGTTTTCTCCTTCTTTCTCAATGATTCGGTTTTCATTGTTAAGCAAGTCAAAACCCATAGCTTTAAACTTAGAAAAAAAGTCTTTATAGTAATTTTTTTCTCCATCAGGGTCAGCTTTTTCGTAGGCCCCATAATAATCATGGTTTCCAAGTATGGCAAACTTTCCTTGTTTTGCTGATATCTGTGCAAAAATATCTATATAGGGATCGATTTCTTCTTTTTGAGAGTTGACCAGGTCACCAGTCATACAAACGATATCGGCATCCAACTTGTTTATCTTTTCGATACCCGATAAAACCTTGGATTTGCTATCAAAACTTCCTGCATGAATATCAGATATTTGTACTATTTTAAAACCATCAAATGCTTTAGGTAAGTCCTTGAAGTTGAGAGTAACTTTGTGAACCGTATATTGATACTTACCTTTGGTAATTCCATATAACATAGTAAAGAAAGGAATACCAGCTATAAAGGTACCAACCGTGGTGATAAACTGACGTCTTTCTGGTAAGAATACCTTGGAAACGTCACTTTCAGTATTAAAAAAGCTTAGTAAATATCTACTTAAAGCCACCAAAACTCTTCCTCCATCTTGTAACAACATAATAGAACTAAATATCATCTTAGTCACCAACGTCGTAAAAACAAATCCACTTGCAAAATTAAACCAAGAAGTACGCTGAAAATGACTACCACCTGAAACAAAGTAGTATAATATATAGGCAATGCTTAAATAACAAAGTGCGCTTAGTGCAAAATATGTGTATTTGAAAAGTTTGCTATTTCTTTCTTGTCCCAGAACAGAACCCAGACCATAATAACTGTACATATCTAAAAACACAAAAAATATAACAACTAATACAAGAAAAAAAGCTCGGCCCATGAAATTTTTACTTTGTGCTATAATGACAGTATTAGCCATTATGTTTAAAGTTACGAAATTTAAATATACGTATCTTTCTTTTTTATCGATTAGTGTCTTTGGTTTTTATGAAAATAATTTTTAATTTAACAGTGAAGTCTTAGCATTACCTCCTTCAACTCACTTTCATTTCCATTAATTACTATTCCAATTTTATGAACTCCAGGATGATGCTTTCTGGTTGTCAAGTCGATAAATTTATGCTTTTTTATTATGGTGATGGTCTCTCCGGCCAACAAGCTTTTTTCTGCGACCTGAAATATTTTTTTGGATGATGTACCACTGCTTTTGACAAAATAAATACCATACTCTATCCTGAAACTTGCACTTTGTGTGTCGTCGTTCCTTAACGAAAAAACGAGATTGATATCATCCCCCAAAACAACATTATCTTTACTTATATCCCATTGAAATAGCGAAAAAGGTGTTTCTGAGGATGTGCCAAATAAAGATAAAGCTACAGGGTTTCCTTGTTTTAATAATGTCCTTGCACCGTATTTGATAATCCAATCAGTACGCCCTTCTTGGTCTTTTTGCCAAGTCTTGAAAATATTTAAAACTAATTCTGGTTGGTTTTTTGAAATATCATTTAGGTGATTTGCTACACTTTTTCTAACATACAGTGAAGGATCATTTTTTAAGTTTTGAAGGATTGGTATGGCGGGATCAGGGTTTTTTACTAAATGATGAAGTCTAGCTCCCCATGGTAATAATGGTCGACAACCTTCTGAAGCAAATCTTCTAACATTTTCATTTTCGTGTTGAGACCATATGAGCATTTGTTGCATCATTTGATCAGGATAGTTTATAATGAACTTTCTCACTGCAAACTCACAACTCGTAAACTTCGTCACAGTTTCAAAAGCCGAGATAGCTTCATCTAAATTTTCTAGACCAAACTCTGTAATCAAATCCGCAAGGAAGATATACTCTAAATTTTGTGCTTTTACACCTTGTTCACTTAAAATATCTATTAATCGACTTATAAAATCTATCTTACTTTTAAAAGATTCCGGAAGAATGCTTGCCGTTTCTTTCATCAAGTGATTCATCCGCTGTTTTAACTCCATTTCATTCCAAGTCGGTATTTTCACTTGTGATATGAAAAAATATTGGTCAAAACCAGGTATTAATTTTGATAAAGCTAAGGTATATTGATCAAAAAACTTTTGGTTATAAATATTCTTTAATAAATCTGCCACTTTTGATTCTTTAGGTTATCCATGGATATACAATCTCTTGACACGACTTGAGATTCTACTTAATACTTCATAAGGTATCGTTTGGCAAGCTTTTGCTAGAGTTTCTACAGGTTTGTTTTTTCCAAAAATAATGACTTCGTCTCCAGTCTTTATTGCTTGGTTGTTGCCTATATCTATTATCGTCAAATCCATACAAACATTACCAATGATCGGATAATCAATACCTTGTATTCTAACTGTATATTTTCCGTTGCCCGCTAATCTCATGAGCCCGTCGGCGTATCCGATATTTATTATAGCTAGTTTACCATCAGATTTTGGCCTTCCTTTTCTATTATAACCCACAAATTCAGCAGCTTTGACGTTTTTGATTTGCACTACGGTGGCTTTTAGGGTATGCACTTTTTCTAATTGCGGACCCAACTCATCAGTGCTATCAATACCGTATAATCCTAAACCTAGCCTCACTAATTCAAAATGATACTCTGGAAAACGAATGATACCAGAACTATTCAGAATATGCTTCATCGGTTTATATCCCAATACCTTAATCAAGGATTCAAAATAATGATTCAATTTACTAGCTTGGTGATGTGTATATTCGTCATCTCCAGGATCCTCTGAACTGCTAAGATGGCTAAAAATGGATTTAACTTCAATATGATCTTTACTATGACTCAGTAATTCACATAGTAAACCAAAATCCTCCTCCATAAATCCTAAACGGTGCATCCCTGTATCCAGTTTAAGGTGAATACTGAATTTTTGAGTTTGGTTGCCTGTAAGTGAAATGATTTCTTCTAATTGTTCCAGACTATAAACTTCTGGCTCAAGTTTATATTTAATCATATCAGCAACTCCGTTTCTATCTGGATTTAGAATGATTATCGGAAGTAATACTCCAGATTTCCTTAATTGTACCCCTTCATCTATGAACGCCACAGCTAAGTAAGCCACTTTTTTAAATTCGAGAAAACGAGCTAATTCTTCACTACCACTTCCGTAGGCTGATGCTTTTATAACGGCTATGATTTGAGTTTGATCTTTTAAATGTTGAGAGAATACTTTAAGATTGTGTTCTATTGCCTGCAAGTCAGTCTCAAGTGTTGCGGTATGCGCCTTATCTGATAATGCTTGTATGACTTTTTCCAATTGAAAAGTTCTGGCACCTTTCACCAAAATGGCCTTGTTTTCAAATCGGAACTCTGAAAGCTTTGCAATAAGTTCCTGAGTGTTTTTGACAGCATTAAAAAGAATAAATGGGTCTAAAAACTTTTCTAAATGAGCGACATTTTCGCCTACACCAATAATGTGGGATATATTATGGTTGTGAATATGCTGCGCTAACTGGTGATTAAGTTCATTTTCCTGAAGACCTGTCTGCATAAAGTCAGAAACAATAACTACTTTTTCTTTTGATCCGGCTTGTTGTGTCAAAAACTCCAATGCAATTTTGAAAGACTGTAAATCTGCGTTGTAAGTATCATTTATCAAGATGCTGTTTTGAATACCATTTTTCATCTCCAAACGCATCGGAATATTCTGCAACTTATGCAACCTTTCGGTGATTTCTTTCAATTCATAACCCAAAACCAATAATATGGCAGTACAGTGCAGTGCGTTTTCAATAGACGCGGTATCCGAAAATGGAATGGTAAATATGACTGTTTCACCGTTGTAAAGTAAAGTTATCCTTGATTGATAGTTAGATTTATGTATTTCTATAATTCGGAACAATGAAGCATTTTCGTCTTTGCCCCAACTCAAAAGTTTTTTTTCTGGATAGGTCTCTTTGATGGTCATACTTACAATCAGATCGTCTTCATCATAAATTATCGAATGGCAGTTTTTAAACAAAATAAGCTTTTCGTCTAGCTTTTCTGCCAAACTGCCAAAACCTTCTGCATGCGCATCACCCAAAATAGTAAAAAGGCCTATGTCTGGTCTTATCATTTCTTCAAGATGACACATTTCGTTTCTCGTAGAGATACCTGCTTCAAAAATACCAATCTGATCACCTTCTTTTATCTGCCACAATGATAAAGGAACTCCCGTTTGGGAGTTATAACTTTTCGGGCTTTTTACGACTTGTTTTTCTTGTATAAGTTGATATAGCCATTCTTTTATGGTTGTTTTTCCGTTAGATCCTGTTATTCCTATGGTACATAGTTCACTGAAACGAGATTTGTGGTATGCTGCTAATTTTTGCAGTGCCTTTAAGCTATTGACGACTAAAAACACATTTACGTGGCCAGAAATCAATCCAGGGTTTTTTTCAACCACAATATTTTTTACCCCTTTGTCCAGTGCTTCATTTAAAAAATCATGCCCATCATGCATACTACCACTTAGTGCAAAAAATAGTGTTTCTGCAGGTTGCGTTAACTTACGAGTATCCATGGCAAGATGACGGACTTCCATGTTTTTATCAGACAAAAGACGGACATCTGCATCCAATATTTTGGCTATTTCAATTGCGCTATAGGTCATATCTTTAGTAATTATAAATCAAACCCAATATCAGTGCGGTAATATTTACCTTCAAAATTTATTATTGATGCATTAGCTAACGATGTCTTTACCGCGGCTTTGAAATCTGTATCTAAAGTAGTTATAGCCATAACCCGACCTCCAGAAGTTACCAAAGCACTGTCTTTTATTCTTGTTCCCGCATGGAAAATCATGCTGCCAGAAACTTGGTCCAACCCTGATATTGCTTTATGTTTTTCAAAATCCCCAGGATATCCTCCCGAAACCATCATTACTGTGGTTGCAAATAAATCCGTTGTTTTTAGAACTTGATGTTGAAGTTTCTTTTGAGCTGAATCCAATAATAACGGAACCAAATCATCATCTATCCGAGGTATGACTACCTCTGTTTCCGGATCACCCATACGACAATTATATTCTATGACATATGGCTCACCGTTTACACTAATAAGACCGAAAAAAACAAAACCAGAGTAATCCATTTTTTCACCATGTAAACCGTTTATAGTGGGAATCACTATCCGTTCCTTAACTTTTTGCCACATCGTATCATCTACAAATGGTACTGGAGAAACAGCACCCATGCCGCCAGTATTGAGACCCATATCTCCTTCTCCAATTCGCTTGTAATCTTTGGCTTCTGGTAGCAACACATATTCTTTACCATCAGTAAGTGCAAACACAGAAAACTCCACACCGCTTAAAAATTGTTCAATTACTACTGTTTCTGACGCTTTTCCAAATTTTCCGGATAGCATATTTTTTATTTCTTGCGTTGCCTCCTCCAAATCTTCTATGATTAATACTCCTTTTCCTGCTGCGAGACCATCTGCTTTGAGCACATAAGGTGCATTTTGTTTTTGCAAAAACGCTAAACCTTCATCTAGGTTTACTGCCGTTACTTCAAGATACGCTGCCGTGGGTATTTGGTATTTTTGCATAAATTTTTTTGCAAAAGCTTTACTTCCTTCCAACTGAGCTGCATACGCTGAAGGACCAACAATACCTATATGTTTAAATTTTTCTGTTCTAAAAGCATCTGTAATCCCATCAACTAAAGGTGCCTCGGGGCCTACAACCACCAACGTAATATCTGTCTCAAGGCAAAAACTCTGTAAACCCTTAATGTCTTGAGCTGAAATTTCAACGTTGATGCCACATTGTGCAGTTCCAGGATTGCCTGGTGCAATGTAAAGTTGCTTACAAAGATTGCTTTGAGATATTTTCCATGCAAGAGCATGCTCTCTGCCACCACTACCTACCAAAAGAATATTCATGAATGATCCAATTTTGTGACAAAAGTAGTGCTTTGTGTCATAAACCTGAAATCTGACAAGGTATTAAAGTTGTATATTTTTACTTTTGGGAAGAGTGATGGAATAGGACCATGTTTTTGTTATTTTTTCAGAAGATTTAATCTTAGCTTTCCAAAAATAATATTCATAACTTCAATACTAATTAAATGACGAAACGTTGGCAAAAAATTTCCTACACCAACTGCATCTTAACCACGTTAGGATCTACTTTAGTTTTATCATTTTCGAAATCCAATTTTATACGCCATTTTTGCGGATCTGATTATCGCTTATTCACTTAGTCTAGGTATGACCCAAAACTCATCTTAAAATAATATGTCATTCATATTTAATGTCAAGCCTTACGACCTAGTTTACTTCAATTTTGAGTCCTTCTGATGCATTATTTATAAGCCTAGTTTTCAAAGAAACGGGTAACTCCAGCTTATCTAGCGCGTCCGGGTGTATTTATGATAGAATTACTCCTGCGTCATAAAGGGTATAAAGGTCTTTCTCCCCTTGAGATCACACGTATAATAACGGGTTATTTATTATCGACACAATACCATGTTTTTATTCCCAGAGCTTAAAAATAAAGGTAATAGTTTTACTTTGCATTTTAATACAAATTTTGTGTTTTGTCGAAAAATTATTCTAAATAAATGATAAAATGTATCTTCACGCCTTCAAATATAAAAGTATGCGCGCCTCACAAAAATTCATTCTGTTTATAACATGCTTTCTAATATTAAGTTTTTCTTTGTTTTCACAATCAAAAACCTCTAAAAAAGACGCTAAAAGTATCGTTGCTGAGCCTAAAAAACCTGAAGACAAGTATAATTCTGGAGTGTTTTCTGCCCTAAAATTTAGAAGTATTGGTCCAGCAGTAACATCAGGTAGAATTTCGGATTTTGCTTTTAATCCTCTAAATTTTAATGAGTACTACGTAGCCACATCGTCTGGCGGAGTGTGGAAAACAACCAATCATGGAGTAACCTATGAGCCTATCTTTGATGGTGAGGGTTCTTATTCTATTGGATGCGTGACTCTGGACCCTAAAAACAGCAACACAGTATGGGTAGGAACAGGCGAAAATAATAATCAAAGATCTGTAGCTTATGGTGATGGTGTATATAAATCATCCAATGGCGGTAAGTCTTGGAAAAATATGGGCCTTAAAGAATCTGAACATATAGCCAATATCATCGTAGACCCTAATAATTCTAATACGATCTATGTCGCTGCTTATGGTCCCGTTTGGAAAGAAGGAGGAGAAAGAGGTGTTTATAAGTCCATAGATGGCGGGAACACTTGGGTTTGTGTAAAATCAGTGAGCTCATACACGGGGTGCAACAATCTTATCATGGATCCACGCGATCCTAATACACTATATGCCGCTTTCCATCAGCGTATGCGAAAAGTTTATACATACATTGGTGGTGGTCCAGAATCAGCACTGTATAAGACGACTGATGGTGGTGCTACTTGGGTAAAGCTTGAAGGTGGTCTTCCTGGTGGTGACTTGGGGCGAATAGCTATCGATATCAGTCCAGTCAATCCTGATATCGTATATGCCGTTGTTGAAGCAAATGATGGTAAAGGTGGTGTTTACAGATCCAAAGATCGTGGAGCTTCTTGGGAGAAACGAAGTGGAACCTACACTTCTGGCAATTATTATCAAGAAGTAAATTGTGATCCACATAACGCTGATAAAATTTATCTGACTGATACGTATTACAAGGTGTCCTATGATGGTGGTAAAACCTTCTCTAATTTGGGCGAAATCAACAAGCATATAGACAATCATGCCATATGGATAAATCCAAATGATCCGAATCATCTCATTGTTGGATGCGATGGTGGTATTTATGAAACTTATGACCACGCTAAAACCTATCATTTCAAAGACAATCTTCCTGTCACACAGTTTTACAAAGTAAGTACAGATAATGAGTATCCTTTTTATACTGTACATGGTGGTACTCAAGACAATTTAAGTCTTGCCATCCCTAGCCGTTCTACTTCTGCCAATGGATTAGTCAATGCCGACTGCTATGTGACTTCATTAGGAGATGGTTTTGAAACCCAAGTAGACCAGTCGGACCCAAATATTATTTATGCACAAAGCCAGTATGGTGGCTTGGTGCGTTTTGACCGTAAGTCTGGTGAATATCTTCCTATAAAACCCATCGAAGAAGAAAACGAAGAGGCTTACAGATGGAACTGGGATGCTCCTTTGCTTATAAGTAAGTTTGAAAATAAAAGATTGTATTTCGGAGCTAATAAGGTATTCAGAACCGATGACCGAGGCAATAGCTGGAAAGTGATCAGCCCAGACCTGAGTAGAAAAATAGATAGAAATAAATTGGAAGTAATGGGTCGTGTATGGTCGGTAGATGCTATTGCAAAAAATGGAAGTACAGATATTTTTGGCCAAACTACGAGCATAGCTGAGTCTCCAAAAGACGAAAATATACTTTGGGTGGGAACAGATGACGGATTAATTCATTACACGGCAGATGGTGGCAAAAATTGGACAAAAATGGACAATCTTCCTAATGTACCCGCTATGAGTTATGTACACCAAATCATCGCATCACAACACGATAAAAACACAGCCTATGTTTGCTTCAATCACCACAGATACGGAGACTTCAAGCCTTATGTATTAAAAACCACTGATGCCGGTAAAACATGGACAAGTATCACAGCTAATCTGCCCGAAAGAGGAAGCGTATACACTATAGCTGAAGACCATGTAGATAAATCTTTACTCTTTGTTGGTACAGAGTTCGGATGTTTTTTTACTCCTGACGGTGGAGGTACCTGGGTTCAGCTTAAATCTGGGTTACCAACAATTGCCGTAAGAGACATTGAAATTCAAAAAAGAGAAAACGATTTGGTTCTAGGTACATTTGGCCGTGGATTTTATATTTTAGACGATTATACTGCTTTGAGACACCTCAAAAAAGAAGATTTAGATAAAGAAGCGTTTATCTGCCCAGTGAAAGATGCTTTGATGTACATTGAGCGATTTCCATTAGGTTTAAGAGACAAAGGTCATTTAGGAAGTAGTTATTTTACATTACCAAACCCAAAACCTGAAGCTGTTTTTACCTATTACCTTAAAGATGATGTCAAAAAACTAAAAAGTATTCGAAAGGATAGAGAAAAAGCAGCTTACGATAAAAAGGAAAAAGTTTTTTATCCGTCTTTAGATAGCCTTAGATTAGAAGACAATCAGGTAGACCCATATTTACTATTTACTGTAACAGATGAGTCGGGAAATGTAGTTCGCCATCTAAAAAAAAATGCTAATAAAGGATTAAATAAAATTACTTGGGATATGAGGTATGCAACCTCAGACCCAATAGAAGGAAGATACACACCAAAAGAAGACCAGCTTTTCGGTAGTGCTCCGAAGGGACATTTGATCTTGCCAGGAACATATAATATCACAATGTCCAAATACCACGACGGTGTGGTTACATCTTTGGCGGGCCCTGTTACCTTCAAAACTAAGTTGCTGAACCAAGCAACATTACCTGCCAAAAATATGGCTGATAATATTGCTTTTTATAAAAGGGTAAGTGACATGTCTAAAGAGTTGAGTGCTACTAACGATTTGCTTGATGAAATGTCTTTACGTGTAAAAAATGCCGAGGCTGCTATTTTAGATATGCCTGCTGACGGTAAAGAACTGCTCAAAACACTTCATGAAATTAGAAGTAGCATCAATAATGTAAAGTTAGACTTTAACGGTGATGGTTCCTTAGCAAGAAGAGAGTTTGAAACAAAACCTTCTATAAACGACCGTGTTTATGGTATCATTTACAGCGTATGGAATAATACTTCTGAAGTCCCAGAAACCCTTAAGGCTTCTTTTGATATTGCCGAAAAACAATATAAAGCAGTTTTTCCAAAAGTTAAAGACCTTGACGCTAAGTTAGAAAATGTAGAAGTACAACTTAATAAATATAAAGCCCCATATACTCCAGGTAGATGGCCAGACAAAAAATAAAAATTTCCTTTTATAAAATTAACGATTATCAATATGCCTAATAAATTTTATCGTTCCTTTCTAATATATATTTTTTCTGGCACATTTTTGGGTCTTTATGCGCAAAACAGTGATGCCCCAAAGCCGCTAAGCAATACTTTTTTTTTTAAAAACTGTTTTGTGGTAAAGCAACCCGGAGTTATATTATCTGGACAAAATGTTGTGATTAAGGATGGTTTGATTGCCGAAATAGGTGCAAATACTTTACCACCTTTTGACGCACAGATGGTTAAGTCTGACTCTATGTATATTTATGCAGGTTTTATAGACGGGTATTCAAATACAGGTATTGTAAAACCTGAAAATAAAGAACGTGCCAAAATAAACGACCCTGGTAATCCACCAAATGACTTAGCTGGTATTACACCCCAAATAAAAGCAATAGATCATTTTAAACCTTCAGAAAAATCAGTATCTGACATGAGGTCTTCTGGGGTTTGTTTGTCTAATGTCGTACCCAGAGGATTAATGTTACCCGGTTCTGGTGATTTAATATTGTTGTCGGACGGACCCCAAGAGAAGATGTTATTAAAAAATAGTACTGGTCAAAATTTCCAATTAGAACCCATGAGAGGTGGCTTTCCAAGTACATCCATAGGAGTGATTGCAAAATTTAGAGAGTTGTTTAGGAATGCAAATTTAGCAGGTTCTCATGACGAAAAGTTCAAATTGAATGGTGCTGGACTTTCAAGGCCTGATTATAGTAAAGAATTGGTAGCTCTTTATCCAGTAACTACCCAAAAACTACCGCTTTACTTTAAAGCGCAAAAAACTAAAGATGTACATAAAGCTCTTACTTTACAAAACGAACTTGGATTTGATTTGATTCTTTCAGACGTAAAACAAGGTTGGCATTATGTAGATCAAATCAAAAAAACGAATTGTAAGATCTTGATTTCTTTAGAACTTCCTGAAGATGAAAAAAAAGACATCAAAAAAGATTCTTTAAAGGACGTTAAGAATGATTCCTTAAAGGTAACTAATAAGAAAATGGAAACATCAAAGGATAAAAATCCAGAAAAAGATAATTTTGATCAGGTCAGAGAAAAATCTTTAAAAGAATACTTGACTCAAGCTGCTATTTTTGAAAAGGCAGGAATTGCCTTCGGATTTTCATTTTTAGACGCAAAAACATCTGATGTAAAGAAGAATATCCGAAAAATGATTGAAAATGGACTTTCAGAAAAAGCTGCTTTAGCTGCTTTGACTATTAATCCTGCGCAAATTTTGGGTGTATCACATTTAGTGGGCACGGTAGAAAAAGGAAAAATTGCCAATTTGGTCATAACCAATAAGCCCTATTTTGAAGAAAAATCCACCATAAGCTATGTGTTTGTAGATGGCAAAAAGTTTGACTATACAGAAAAACCTAAGAAAGATAATAAACCGTCAGAGCCTGGAAAGTTTACAGGTAAGTGGTCTTATGTTGTAGAAATACCTGGTTCGACGCAAAGAGGAAAGGTTAATGTAAAAAAGGTTGATAGCAAATACAAGATCACAATTATTGATGATTCATCACCCAACGAAGAAGATACTGCAGAAGATATAAAACTGGAAGGCAACAACCTTACATTTTACATTATGGCAGATATGGGCCAACCCGTTAAAGTAGATTTTGATCTTAAAATGGAAGAAAGGTCCTATTCAGGAAACATTAATATTGCTCAGTTTGGTAGCTTTCCAATAAAAGGGGAATATGAAGGCCAACCCGATTAATCATTATCAAAAACAAAAAAGATTAAAAATGAGATTTATAAATTTAGTACTAATAATGTTTTTGTCAACAGTATACTTGATCGGCCAAAACATGATTATAAAAAACGGTAATTTAATTACCATTACACAAGGTAATAAAGAAAAAACCGACCTACTCATCACCAATGGTAAGATATCTAAAGTTGGTAAAAACCTAGATGTACCTAAAGACTATAAAATCATTGATGCTGACGGACTATTTGTAATGCCAGGTATTATTGATGCACACTCTCACATAGCTTTAGATGTGGTCAATGAAGCTACTGACCCAAATACAGCAAATGTAAATGTGGGTGATGCTCTAGACCCTTTGGACGTCAATATCTATAGGGCTTTAGCGGGTGGTGTGACTATATCTCATGCCATGCATGGATCAGCAAACGCTATAGGTGGCCAATGCGAGACCATTAAACATAGATACGGAACTGTAAACCCTGACGAACTTCGTATGGAAGGTGCACCACGCACTATTAAATTTGCACTAGGAGAAAACCCAATTAGAGTACACGGAGAAGGTAATAAAATCATGCCCAATACACGCATGGGTGTAGAACAGGTCTTTAGAAATGCCTTCTCAGAGGCACAGATCTACATGCACGAATGGGACGAATATAAAAAAGGCATACGCAGAACCTCTCCAACTTATAATTTAAGACATGAAACCATAGCTGATATCCTAAAAGGAAAAATATTGATTCATTGTCACTCATATAGAGCAGATGAAATCCTGATGTTGATGAGAGTACTCAAAGATTTCAAGGTAGATAAGATCTGTTTTCAGCACGTAAATGAAGGTTTTAAAGTGGCTCCCGAGCTTGCTGCCTTTGGAGCAACTGCATCAGTTTTTGCAGATTGGTGGGCGTACAAATTTGAAGTATATTATTCCACTGCATATAATGCTGCAATTCTTACTCGAAACGGTGTGGTCACATCAATAAATTCCGATTCCGATGAGTTGATCAGACACTTGTACCATGAAGCTGCAAAAACGCAGCGTTATGGAGATCTTACTGATGATGAAGCGTTAGCTTTAATAACTATAAATCCTGCCAAACAGTTAGGCATAGATAAAATGACAGGATCGCTTGAAATTGGAAAAGATGCAGATATAGCTATTTTTAAAAATCATCCGTTGTCTATTTATACTATTCCACAGATGACACTTGTAGATGGAGTCGTGAGGTTTGACATCAATAACGATCCTGATGATATTAGAGTTGATATCAACCCAACGGAGAAATATTCTTCTTTTTACGAAGATGACCGCAGTCATCATGAAAGAAATGGATGCCTCAAAGGCATCGCCGAACTTCTTATGGAAGAAAGTTATACTAAATACATGAGATTTAAATATATGAAAAACCACAATCATTAATCAATTAAAGTCTTTGTAATGCTTAAAATAAATATAAAATTTTCATTATACATAATACTGTTTTTTTTAGGAAATTCTGTTTATTGTCAACAAATTAAAAAAGCAGAAGGCGGAAGCTTTTTGCTAAAAAATGCAACCATATACACCATAACAAAGGGTATTATTTCTGGAGATATATTGATTAGAAATGGACTGATTTCTGACGTAGGTCAAAATATTACTGACCCTAATGCTAAACTTATCAATTGTGCTGGAAAGCGTATATACCCAGGATTTATAGATGGAGGAAGTCGATTAGGGTTAGTAGAAATTGATGCCGTTTCTGTAACCAATGATTTTAACGAACATGGTGACTTAGTGCCACATATGAAAGCATTGACTGCTGTAAATCCCAATTCGGTTTCTATACCCGTCACTCGAGTTAATGGTGTTACATCGGTATTTGCTAAACCGGAGGGAAGTACTTTTCCTGGTATGGGAGCTCTTATTGATTTATTTGGTTATACTCCTGAGCAGATGTCTTGTGGGTCTGAGAGAGTAGTAATGAAATTTCCTTCTACTGGAAGAAGAGGTAGGTGGGACAGACGCTCCGATGAAGATATCAAGAAGGATTCAGAAAAAGCCTTGAAAAGTATCAATGAAGTCTGGGAAACTGCACTTATCTACCACAAAATAGACTCCACAGCTAAAGCTCAAAATCAAATTTGGAATAAAAATAATCCGCAGATGGACGCACTGATGCCCATTGTGAGAGGAATAGAGCCTATTTTCATTGAGGTCAACTCCAAAACTGATATAGAAGCAGCCTTAGGATGGGTAGAAGAAAAGAAAATGAAAGCTGTTTTCATGGGCGTTGCAGAAGGCTGGAGAGTTGCAGATAAAATTGCTAAGGCAAAAATACCAGTTATTACGGGACCTGTACTAAACACTCCACGAAGAGACCACGATAGTTATGACGCACCATATACAAACGCTTCAAAAATGCAAAAAGCTGGTGTAAAAGTTTCCATTCGCACAGATAATGCCGAAAACACTAGGAACTTGCCCTTTAACGCGGCTTTTGCAGCTACTTACGGTATGGGTATAGAAGAAGCTTTAAAATCAATAACTATAAACACTGCCGAAATATTTGGTGTTGCGGATAAATATGGAAGTATTGAAAAGGGAAAAGTAGCAAATTTATTTATCTGTGATGGTGATCCTTTTGAGATGAAAACACGAATTGAAAAGTTATTTATACGTGGGTGGGATGTTCCTTTAGAGAGCAGACAAACATTATTATATGATGAGTTCCTAGAAAGAAAGCCTGGTATATCAAAATAACTTAAAGCACACAAGGTATACCAACTATTGCTTTCCATTGTACAAAACAATAGAGATTCCATACATAAAGAATCTTTCTTGCAATGGACTTACCGAAATATAGCTTTCGTCTAATTGCAAATTCAACTCCTGATCAAAACTATTGATTTCAATATTTTTTAATGGGAATTGAATATAAGGTTTGAATGCGATTCCTACCTTATCTCCAGGATACTGAAATAATAAATAAAACTTACTCGCAAGACCTTCCTCTGATGTAACAGATTGTTTTTTACGGGGCGCACCTACAATATCTGTTTTAATGCTAACTGCTCTGTAACCTACTGATGCCCCATAACCAAAATTACCGATGTAGTTTTCTAAGCCAAAAGAATACTCCGTCAGACTTGTAAACCATTTATCTTGGAAATTTATTCCACCATTTAAAGTTCCGAAAACATCGCTTTTATCACTCATATTATGCCAAGTTAATTCCATACCCACCTTATTCAACCTATAACGAAGTCCTACTTCTAAGCCATGTAATGATCTCACTTCATCTAAAGCATCACTTAATTTACCATTGTGTTTTGACACAAATTTCTCATTAAAATCATCAATCACTTTGTTTAATACAGGGGCTTTAGTAAAACCGCCTGTGTATCCCACCTTGATATTTAATTGGGCTAACAATACATATGGTGTAAAAAGAAAGAGCAACAAAGAGTATTTATAAAAAAAATAACCTGACATTATGAAAAATTATACTATATTATCAAATAAAAGACAAAAATAAGTGAAATTTGCGACTCATTTTCATCATTCTTAACAATATTACAATGTCTAAAAGAAAAACCATAACAGCGTCTACTTCTCTAAATCAAAATACCCAACCTGATATAGTCATAAGTCATACTCAAGGGACATTTTATCAGAATGGTGTTTTAAAGACTTATTGGATTCCTGCTTTCATTTTACTTTTAAGTAGCTTTGGTTTATATTTTGCAAGTTTGCCTTATGATTACGTACTAGACGACAAAATAGTCATCACTGACAATACCTATACAAATAAAGGTTTTAATGGCATTTGGGATATACTGACCACAGAAAGTTTTGAGGGTTACTTTGGTGAAAAAAAGGAGTTGGTCCAAGGTAATAGATATCGTCCGCTGTCCATTATTACCTTTGCAATAGAAAAAGGTGTTTTGGGTGAATTAAATCCTTCCGTTAGCCATTTCATTAATATATTACTTTATGGACTTACTGGTATAATCCTGATGCTGGTATTATCCATGCTATTCAGAAACTTCAAAGGAAATTCGTGGTGGTTTTCAGTACCATTTGTAGCTTCATTAATATTTTTATTGCATCCTATTCATACAGAAGCAGTCGCCAATATAAAAGGAAGGGACGAAATTATGTCTATGTTATTTTCTTTAATGGCACTATTTTATGGCTTAAGATTTATGGATGAAAACAAAAAGTCTTGGTTGTTTTGGGGTATGTTTAGTTATTTTTTAGCATTATTATCCAAAGAAAATGCAATAACTTTTGTTGCAGTCATTCCTTTGACTGTATATTTTTTCAGTAAGACAGATTGGCCAAAAGTAAAGAGCTTGGTTTTCTGGCTTCTAGTGACTAGCATTTTATACCTTATACTAAGATTTAATACCGCAGGAGTCCCACAGTTTGGTCAAGAAATAAAAGACCTAATGAATAACCCATTCTTAGGTATGAAACCTGCAGAAAAGTTTGGTTCTATTATGTATACCTTGGGAAAGTATATTGGCCTAATGATTTTTCCGCATCCTTTATCTCATGATTACTATCCTTATGCTATTCCTAAAGCTTCTATTTTTACCCTAATACCTTTGATTTCTTTCTTGGGTTATATTGGCTTAACCTATTTTGGCTTCAAGGGAATAGGCAAAAAATCTATATTTTCTTATAGCATATTATATTACCTAGCCACACTAAGTATTGTCTCAAATATTGTGATCAACCTAGGTACATTTATGAATGAAAGATTTATATTTATGGCATCTGCAGGTTTCTGTATTGCTTTGGCGTATTTTCTTTGCGAGCATTTACCTCAATTAATAACAAAAGGAAAAATATTGAGTATGGTATTACTGTCTGTTATAATCATTGGATATAGCTTTAAAACCATATCAAGAGTACCTGATTGGAAAGATGCACTTTCACTAAATAGTTCCGCTGTTAAAGTTTCTTCAGGAAGTGCAAGAGCAAATTCGTTTATGTCTACTGCATTATTTGAAAAATATAAGGAAACTGTAAACCCTAACGCCTACAAAACATTGACCACCGAGCAAAAAAACTTATTGGACTGGTCTGAGGTTTATGGAAACAAAGCATTAGAAATTGTGCCTGATTACCAAAACGCTAATTTGATGGTCATTGGTGTGGCAAGTGAAAGATACAAATCATCGGGCGATATTAAACAATACATTAAGACCATGAAACCTTGCGTTATCAGGCGGCCTGATATCACTTTTATTAAAGAGTTTAGTGATTATCTGAAGGGTAAAGGACACGAAACAGAGTTATTTCCTTTTTATCTAGAAATTGGCCAAGAATTACTCAAAGTTACGGATAGAAGGAGAGAATGGTCAATCCAATATCTCAATTATGCTTATGAAATTCAGCCTGCCAATAAAACCGTTAATGAAGCGTTAGGTAAAGCTTATGAATTGATGGGAAATTACAATATGTCACAAAAGTATAAAACAGCAGCAAGCGTCTTACAATAATGACAGATCGTAATCATTTACTTATTGCATTGACCAAAATACCAAAAGTGGGTCCTGTAGTCGCGAGAAATCTTATATCCTATTGCGGGAGTATTGAGGCAGTTTTTGAAGAATCTAGAAGAAACCTGATGAAGATTCCCGGCATAGGTCAAGGTTTTATTGATCTATTTGATCCTAAAGTAGCTTTGATAGAAGCAGAGAAAGAAATAAGATTTATAGAAAAAAATGAAATTAAACTAATCAGCTACTTAGATAAGGATTATCCCAAAAGGCTCTCCAACTTCGACAACACCCCTATAGTATTGTATTATAAAGGAAATGCTGACTTAAATCATTTCAGAACTGTAGCTATAGTGGGAACCAGACAGCCCTCGGCATATGGACTTGGTATGTGTGAAAGAATTATTGATGGCTTAAGCCATTACAACGTACTTGTTGTAAGTGGACTAGCTTTTGGTATTGATGCCGCAGCACACAGAAAATGTGTTGAAATGAATATTACAACTATTGGAATACTTGGTCATGGACTGGATAGAATATATCCGTCAGAACACAAAACGCTGAGCAGTAAAATGATCACTAATGGAGGTGTACTCACAGAGTTTATGTCAGGTACACTTCCTGACAGAGAAAATTTTCCTATGAGAAATAAGATAATTGCTGCACTAAGTGACGTAATTGTGGTAGTAGAATCAAAGCGAAAAGGTGGTTCAATAATTACAGCAGAGTTTGGAAATGAATACAACAAAGATGTTTTTGCTGTGCCCGGAATGGTAACGGATGATATATCAGAGGGATGTAATAAACTCATAAAGCAAAATAAAGCACACCTAATAGAATCTGCGGAGGATATTGCATATATAATGAGGTGGGAAGAAATAGATGCAGGAAGAGCGATACAAAAACAACTATTTGTTGACTTAGATGAAAATGAGGCGTTGATGCTCAATGTTATTAGAGATAATAAAGAAATAGCTATAGATTCTTTGACTTACAAGATGCAAATGACACCATCACAAACAGCATCAGTTTTGTTAGGTCTCGAGTTTAAAGGGATGATTCGGTCTCTTCCTGGCAAAAAATATACCCTTTCTTGAATTGTTTCACGTGGAACAATAATACCCCACAATGTATAAACTTCATTACACCTTAAGTGAAAAAGGCAATACCCTCTAAATAGTGAAGCTGATAGAATGCAATATGTAAACTTAAAGGTTGTCTTTTGGAGAAGTACTTAAACTTTCAAAATAGTCAACAATAGGCTAAAACATTATAACCAATTAATCCATATATCATTCTGAAAAAAAGAGTATTACCGAAGTTAAACAAAACATGTATAATGTACACAAACTAGAATTTAAAAACCAACGCTTAGCATAAATACGTAATCATAATGCAATATTGATATCATTGAAGCAAATGAGGCAATATCGAACATATTAAATTTTAATAGCATTAGAAACTAATTTTATCTAAATTTAATAAAAAATTAAATAATTTATTAAGTTTTGATATAATGATATATCTTTGTCACGACAAATAAATTAGCAAAAAAGGTCGATGAGTAATCATTGGCCTTTTTTTGGTTTATACCATTTGGAATGTTTCACGTGAAACATAAAAACTCGTTTTATGTTATATAATTATTCTTTTAAAATCTAAATCTAAGTTAAATATGCGACTAATCATATTCCTTTGCATGATACCATTTTGCTTGACATCACAAAATAATGACTCATCGCCGTTCAGACAAATGTATGATCTATTGCCCACAGCAAATAACTATAGAACAGCCACCGGAGCGCCTGGACACGAATATTATCAATGCAGAGCAGATTACAATATCAACGTAGAACTAGATGATGAGAAACAAATAATAAGAGGTGAAGAAACTGTCACATTTTACAATAATTCCCCTGATGTTCTAGCTTACCTATGGATACAATTAGACCAAAACCAACAAAGCCAAGAAAGTGATAGCCACAAGATTAACCCTGAATCTATCTCCGAAAAGGAAGATATAAATTTACTTAAAAAGCCAAAATTGGAATTTGATGGTGGTTTTAAACTAGAAACAGTAACAGATTACAATAATGCAAAGCTAAAATACATCATAAATAAAACTATGATGCGCATAGACCTGCCTAAGCCGCTCAACCGGGGAGAAAAGTTTTCTTTTAAAATAAAGTATTGGTACAATATTAATGATAGAATGGTTTTAGGTGGAAGGTCGGGATATGAATACTTTAAAGAAGACGACAACTACTTATATACAATTGCACAGTTTTTTCCGCGTATGTGCGCATATAATGATATAGAAGGATGGCAGAATAAACAGTTCCTAGGATCTGGAGAGTTCACACTTATATTTGGTAATTACTTAGTGAACATAACTGTTCCTGAGGATCACTTAGTAGCGGCAACTGGTACTCTCCAAAACATGGAAAAAGTACTAACTAAGACACAACTAGAAAGATACAGAAAAGCTGAGAATGAATTTGAAAATCCAGTGATTATTGCAAATCAAGATGAAGCTCTAGAAAGAGAAAAGACAAAATCAAAAAGTAAAAAAATATGGACATTCAAAGCTGAAAATGTAAGGGATTTTGCGTTCGCTTCATCCAGAAAATTTATATGGGATGCAATGAATGTTAAGATAGGGAACAAAAGATGTATGGCAATGTCTATGTACCCTAAAGAAGGAAATCCATTATGGGAGAAATACTCTACAAAAGTAGTATCTCACACATTAAAAACGTTTTCTAAATATACAGTAGACTATCCCTACCCAGTAGCATGGTCAATAAACGCTGACCGAATAGGAATGGAATATCCAATGATATGTTTCAATTTTGGGAGATGTGAGAAAGACGGTACGTATTCTGAACGAACGAAATATGGAATGATAAGCGTGATTATACATGAAGTAGGACACAACTTCTTCCCGATGATCGTAAACTCTGACGAAAGACAATGGGCGTGGATGGATGAAGGGCTTACTACATTTGTTCAATATCTAACAGAACAAGAATTTGAAAGGAACTATCCTTCTTCTAGAGGGGAAGCACAAAAAATAGTAGACTACATGGCTAGTGACAAAAGCAAGATGTCACCAATTATGGTTAATCCTGAATCAGCCTACCAACTAGGAAATAATGCCTATGCTAAACCTGCCACAGCTTTAAATATTTTAAGAGAAAGTATCATGGGTAGAGAACTCTTCGATATAGCTTTTAAGGAATATGCGAAAAGATGGGCTTTCAAACAACCCTATCCAGCAGACTTCTTCAGAACTATGGAAGATGCCTCAGGTATAGATCTAGATTGGTTCTGGAGAGGGTGGTTTTACACAACAGACCATGTAGACTTAGCTATCTCGGATGTTAAAATTAAAAAAGTTATCCCTAAAGATCCAAAAGTAAAGTCAGAACTTGACCAAAAATCAGAACTGGAAAAAAGAAGAAATATAAGCTCAATTAGAAATGAAAAGGATATAGTTAAAACCTATAACGAAGTTGATACCACACTAAATGATTTCTATACGACATTTAACAAAAATCTACCTGATCCAGATCAAATTACAGAATATGAGAAATCTATCGCCAACCTAAATAAAGAAGAATTGAATATGATTAATACCACAAAAACATTTTATGAAATAGAATTTGAAAGGAAAGGAGGCTTAGTAATGCCAATTATCTATCAGTTAGAATATGAAGATGGAACGATTGAAGATATAAGAATTCCAGCAGAAATTTGGAGAAAAGGAGAAACAAAGCTCACAAAGGTTCATGCCACAGAGCAAAAAATAAAAAGAATTATATTAGATCCTTTTCTTGAAACTGCGGATATAGATACAGAAAATAATTTCTTCCCAAGAGAAGAGCAATCGTCAAAGTTTGAAATGTTCAAAAGTAACAGGTCAGGGAGGACACAACAACTAAATCCTATGCAAAAAAATAATAAACGCGTAACTCCATAGTGATGTGAATTTCAATATATGCACATAAAATAACATTGATATAGTAGACTAATTATGAATATTAATCCAAGATATAAGGCTGTTTGATATTTTGCAGAAATGTACCATTTTCCACTCGGATGAGAAAACTCTCCAATCCTATGTTGAATAAGACGGGTCTCTCCATCATTGGCGCATGACCACACCTATCTACTTTGACTAACTCAGAGTTTGGTATCTTCTCATTAAATTTTTCACCCACCCAAATCGGAGTAACAGAATCCTGAATTCCCCATATTAGAAGTGTTGGCGTTTCTATCTCATGCAGTTTATCCTCCAAATTATGCCTAACAGCAGACTTAGCAATGGCAACAACACACATGGCCTTCTTTAGATCATTAACAGTTGCATATACATCATCTACAAGCTCCTTGGTTGCAATAGCAGGATCATAAAACACACTTTCTGCCTTTTGCTTCATATAATCATAATTACCCCTTTTTGGAAAAGTAGTACCCATAGCACTTTCAAATAAACCGCTACTACCTGTAAGAGTCATACTGAGAACCTTATCTGAATGCTTTAAGGTATACAACTGTGCGATGTGTCCACCTAAAGAGTTACCAAGTACATGAACCTTTGTATAGCCTTTATACTCAATAAAATCTTCTACATATTCAACTAGCTTAGTTACAGATAAGCTCCTCAAAGAAATTTCGAATAATGGTAATATAGGCACAACGACATTGTGCGTCGGTGAAAAGTGATTTATTATACCCTCAAAATTACTTAAAGCGCCTAATAAACCATGCAACAGAACTATAGGTGTCCCTTTGCCGCCAGTTTCCATGTACTTAAATCCTTTCTCTTCTAATACCTTCAGATGTGACATTTTATCTAATTGCTTGTCTATTATTCCTTAAAACACTTATAAGAATCCAATATCCGTAAAAGGGGACAATATAAGGCAAATTTTAGAATTTTTTAATTCTGAGTATAAAAAATAGAAAAACCAAAACACTTAAAAGCACCAACGCTCCTGCCTGATGCAATACTCCCCAAAGAACAGGAATTTTACCAATGCTGCTTAAAACTGTGATTATTCCCAAAATTGCCTGAGAAAATAAAACCAAAACCAAGAACATAGATAGCCTCTTTAAAATATAATTTTGATACCTAAAATAAAGCCTATAACCAAGCCATAAACCTATAGCCAATAATAAATAAGCCGTATTTCTATGAAGAAAATGGATTAGTGAAGGCATAAAACTGTTACTATCATAATTATTAAAATTATGAGCATTCCATTCTTCTATTTGAAATATTACATCAGGAAAAATAACTCCATGCATGTCAGGCCAGGTTGGAAACACAACAGCTGCCTTCATACCAGAAAGTACACCACCAAGAAACAACTGTGCAACAAAGACTACGCATACTACCGAAATTAAGCTTTTGTCCCTGTTAAAAATAATGGGTGAATCCACTGAATCATCAAACCGAGCACACAAATAAGTATACAATAGCGAAGCAAACACGCTAAAAGCTATCATTAAGTGCAAAGATAATTTATAAGCATTTACCCAAGGCCTTTCTATAAGTCCACTTGCAACCATAATCCATCCAAAAGTTGCAGCAAGTATTGCCAAAAATACAACCAGCACCAAATTTTTCAGTATTGGTTTATCTAATTTACCTTTATACCAAAACCAAAGAAATGGAAACAAAAAAACGAATCCCATAACCCTAGCCCAAAATCTGTGAATATACTCCCAGAAATAAATAAATTTAAAGTCTTCAAAAGACATACCTTCATTAATCTCTTTGTACTGCGGCGTTGCCTTGTAAAGATCAAATTCCTTGTCCCAAGCTTCATCAGACAAAGGTGGCAATATACCGCTGACAACTTCCCATTTGGTTATAGACAAACCTGACTCAGTTAATCTGGTAATACCTCCAACAACCACCTGGATAAAAATCATAAAGAGGCCAACCTTGAGCCAAGTAAGAATAGAATCTGAATATTTATTTGATTGTATCATGCCGCAAAATTAATCAATCAAACAGTAAAATTAAAATTTTGATTTTTGCAAACCAACAATTTGTATTAATAATATAAATTCTAAATAAATAGAATTAAAATTCATTATTAGTTATGTGGATATGTGGATAAAGAGCAAAAATTATTTCGTCGTTTATTTTTATACGACTTATCAACACTCTATTTTTATATATAATACTGTAAATCTGATATTTAACAAATTGGCAGTTTGATATTTCCACATATCCACATCTATAACTTTTCTAAAATATGGTGTGGATATCTTGTAGATACTGTAAGTTAGAATAAGTGTAAAATGTTTATATTTAATTATATTTTATATGTATGTAAACATTATATCGTAAACACTATATTTTTACAATAATTTTGACATCTTCAGTGTGGATAACTATATTTGCATTTATATTTAAAATCAAAGTAATAAGTATTACTTTAAATTAATATGTTTATAAGTTTATGAGGGTTGTCATACAAAGAGTACTAGAATCTTCAGTAAGTATTGGAGTAAGTATTCATTCACAAATAGAGAACGGATTATTAATTTTGTTAGGTATTGAGACTGAGGATGATATTGATGATGCAGATTGGTTGATAAGCAAAATCATAGGCCTAAGAATATTTAGTGATGCCGATGATAAAATGAATCTTTCTATTCAAGAAATTAATGGTTCATATTTGGTTGTTAGTCAATTTACACTACATGCTAGTACAAAAAAGGGAAACAGACCATCATATATTAAGGCTGCTCGACCCGAGAAAGCTGTTCCATTGTATGACTATTTTGTTGGGAAGCTAAAAGAGAAGTCTGGAAAAATAGTTAGAACTGGTATATTTGGAACAGATATGAAAGTTTCGTTGATTAATGACGGACCTGTTACCATTATTATAGATACAAAAAATAAGGAATAATGACAATTAATGAATATCAGAATGATGTAGATCAATGGATAAGAACCATAGGCGTAAGGTATTTTTCAGAATTGACAAATATGGCTATACTTGCTGAAGAAGTTGGTGAAGTATCAAGGTTAATTGCCAGAATTTATGGTGAGCAATCTTTTAAAATTCCGATATCTCCGGAGCAGCAAAAGGAACATCTTGCAGATGAGCTCGCTGATGTAATTTGGGTTGTTACTTGCCTAGCTAACCAAACAGGTATCAATCTTGAAGAAGCTATAGTCAAAAATGTAAATAAAAAAACTAAGAGAGATATGGATAGACATAAAAATAACGAGAAGCTGTAAAATGGATATAGGCAAAAGTATAGATCAACTTCGAGAAGAATTACTTTCTATAGTCAAAGCTGAGAAAAGGCTAGCTGTACTTGTGCACGAGTTGGATGATTTGTCACATGATTTAGCTTTAGCTATGATTTTGGTTGATAAAGAATATCTAGATGTGCAGAAACTCGAGAAGACTACAACCTCATATTTATATAAAAAATTCCTGGGAGATATTGACCAAAAATTAGATAAATAAAGAGAAGAATACTTAATGGCTATTTTGAAATACGACGATTTGTCTAATAAGATTGGATTATTAGAATTCGAAAGGGAAATATTGAGAAATAAAATTAGCGAAAAGGAACAAATCTATACCAAAATTGAGTCATTAATCATCAGTACAAAAAGGACTCATGAAAAACATCACCTGTCAGATACCATAATTCAGTTTGAAAATAAAATCACTGAAAAAAATAGATTCCTTATTGAAATTAAAGAAGCTACAACAGCAGCATTAGAACTCAAAGATCACTTAAAAATTCTACTTAAAAATTTGTCCTATTTTGATCATATTAATACTAACCAACTACAGGTCTTTTACTATGACCAAATACAACAAATAAAAAATTTTAGACAAATTATATCTTTAATAGATCAATTGGAAAAAAATCTGAATAAGGAGCTACTAGACATCAATTACTTTACTAAGCAAAAAAATCTATACACGCCGTATATTAGCTTTTTTGAAAATATGCATTCTGCAATGATGTTTGGATGGGTTAGCAGTACTCATCTCAGAAGAGCAAAAAACTGTATCAACGATAACATAATAAATACCGATCAAATACTGGTTTTTCTAAAAGCAGAAAAAACAGTTATTGAGCACGTTATAGAAATTCTTGAAAGGGAAAAAAGACTATATTTAGAAAATTGTTGAATCTATCTTTTTAATAAAAATTTCTTGAAAGACGTAAAATCACATGCTAAATAGTGTGCATCTTTAGGTTTGTCTGAAAGAGAAGCTAAGCTTTCTGGAATGGAAATTTTTGTTTCAAGCGTTTCTTGGACAGTATCCAAAAACTTGGCGGGATGTGCTGTTTCTAAAAATATACCGACTTCATTTTCTCCAATATTAAGTAACGATTGATATCCAATGGCTCCGTGTGGATCACAGACATATTTGTCCTTATAAAAAGCATTTCTCATAGCTTTACGTGTGTCATCATCATTAAGCCAAAACCCGGTAATATCTTTTTGTAAGGCAACTAAATCATGATTATATAAATCTAATAATCTTACAAAATTACTAGGATTACCTACATCCATAGCATTGCTGATTGTAGCTATGGATGGTTTAGGAATATAATTTCCCGTTTCCAAATACTTAGGAACAATATTATTTACGTTGGTAGCTGCGACAAATCTTTTTATGGGTAAACCCAATTTTTTTGCCAAAACTCCCGCTGTGATGTTGCCAAAATTTCCACTGGGTACACTAAAAACTATATCCTTTCCTAAATGACTTACCTGCTTGAAAGCCTCAAAGTAATAAAAACTTTGAGGGATCAGTCTTGATATGTTGATACTATTTGCAGAACTTAGATTATATGATGCGTTTAATTGATCATCCAAAAATGCTTCTTTGACCAATGCCTGACAATCGTCAAAAGTCCCTTTTATTTCTAATGCAGTGATATTTTCTCCTAGGGTAGTAAGTTGCTTCTCCTGGATGTCACTCACTTTTCCAGATGGATATAAAATGATAACTTCAATACCAGGGACTTTATAAAATCCGGCGGCTACTGCTCCTCCAGTATCACCAGATGTTGCTACCAATATAGTAAGCTTTTTATCTTCTCCTTTAATAAAATATGACATAAGTCCTGCCATAAATCGAGCACCAAAATCTTTGAAAGCCAAACTGGGTCCGTGCCACAATTCTAAAGAGTAAATATTTTCACCAACTTTAACTACTGGTGCTGCAAAATTTATGGAATCGTAAACTATTTTTTTTAAGTCATTTTCTGGAATATCTTCTCCAAGTATAGCCTTTGCTATCGTAAATGCAATGTCCTTGAGTTCATAAGATGAAATATTATTAACAAAGTCTTGACTAAGTTGAGGAATAAATTCTGGCATATACAGTCCTTTGTCAGGTGCAAGAGACTGCATTACAGCTTGCTTGATATTGACTTTTAGACTTTTATTATTAGTCGAATAAAATTGCATAAATATTAAATAAGAATTAAAAACGAATAGCTCCTTCGTGGTTGATTTTGGAGTAATAAGTGTCAATTTGTACTTTTTTGGATAAAAACAAAGATCTTGCTGCCTCCAATATATCATGTGCAACACCTGAATTATCACATAAAGCAAACATGGATGGTCCAGCACCACTTATACTAAATCCCAATGCACCACATTTTAAAGCGGCTTCCTTCATTTCATAAAAGTAAGGTATAAGGTGTGCTCTTTGAGGTTCAACTATAAGGTCTTGTAATGATTTTCTAATCATATCAAAATCAGAAGTATACATAGCGGCTACAAACGAAGCTAAGTTTCCACTTTGTTTTACAAAATCTATAAATGGTATTTCTGACTTAAGAATACCTCTAGATTCTCTAGTTAGTACTTCCACGTGAGGATAGATCACAGCTGCACATAAGCCATTAGGAATATGCAGTTTCTTAATATCTAAAGTGTCATTATCTCGGATTAAAATCATTCCACCCATAAGTGATGGCGCTACATTATCTGCGTGGAAAGCCCCGTCAGCTATTTGTTCGCCTTCCACCGCAAAACGCAAAATTTCTTGTTTTGTCAACCCTGTTTTTAAAAATTCATTGACAGCAAAAACTCCTGCAGCAGCACTAGCCGCAGATGATCCCAAACCACTACCAAAAGGCATTTTTTTATGGATTTCCATTTCCAATGGTCTTTGGGTTTCTCCTAAATATTCTAATAATCTGAATGCTGAATATCCTGCAGTATTTTTTTGAATATCCAAAGGCAATTTACCCGCTGCTCCAGTAATCTGACTAATAGTAAGTCCAGGAGTATTACCTTCTCTAATGATAACTTCGTCTCCAGGTTTATCTAAGGCAAATCCCAAAATATCAAAGCCTACTGCCACGTTAGCTACAGAAGCAGGGGCAAATACTTTTATCCCGGGTTTAGACATATAAAACAATTTAAACTAAAGTAAAACAGATTATACCAAAAAACAAAAGTACCTGAGTTTACTTAACGACTCCATCTACTTTAATCCTTTCGGGTCTATTAGCAAGGTCCCAAAGCGTGTGGAAAATAAGTTTACCAACATTAGCCATTTTATCAAAATTTATTTTTTCTATATCATCGCTTGTTCTATGATAATCTGGGTGAGTACCATTAAAATAGAAAATAGCAGGAACACCTTTTGCAGCAAAGTTATAATGATCTGACCTGTAATAATATTTATTAGAATCGTTCTCATCATTGTATGTATAATCAAGAGTAAGCTGCGTATATTTTTGATTTACATCTTCATTGATCTTATGTAATTCAGTACTCAACCGATCAGACCCAATTACATAAATATAATCAGGATTATCTTTATATTTGTCGTCTATTCTTCCTACCATATCCACATTGATGTTTGCAACAGTATTAGCTAGTGGAAATAAAGGATTTTCTGCATAATATTGAGATCCTAATAAACCTTTTTCTTCTCCGGTAAACCAAATAAACACGATACTTCTTTCTGGTCTATTGCCTTCCAATACTGCTTGTTGAGCAGCTCTAGCCAATTCCATTAAAGTGCTGCTACCAGAAGCATTGTCATCGGCCCCATTGTAAACTTCATCTCCTCTTTTACCCAAATGATCGTAATGAGCAGAAACTACAACGTATTCGTCCTTTTTCGTCCGTCCTTGTATATATCCCACAATATTATTTCCTTCCAAAACTTTACGATCTATAGCCATATTTATTACAAAATCTGTGGGAAGCTTTACGAAAGAGGGTTTACCTTTGGATATTTTTTTGCGAGCGTTTAATATTTTCTTTTCATTATCTCCAATTATACTTTTAGCTATAGTGGAAGAAATAAAAGCATGATTTGCAGTGGCCAATTTAGGGTTTTTAAGATTTCCTAATTGCAAAAACGGGGAAAGCAATCTTTTTCTATTGTTTTCTACCGTCTTTTTGATGTCTTCCTCGATTATGAGTACAAGGGCAGCGCCTTTTTCTTTTGCAATTTTCAACTTTTTGTCCAGATCTTTGCTCCATTGGGATGTATCTTTAGTACCGGTTATATAAGATAATCCTGATTTACTATTCCATGGTTCACCTTTATTGATCATGACAATCTTACCCTTGATGTCTATATTTTTGTAGTCATTGTATTTTTCATCTTCAATACCATAACCAAGAAATATGACCTCTTTGTCTTTAATGATCTCTTTATTTTCATTATTTTCAGGTAATGCTATATAGTCCCATAGCAATCTAAATCTTTGTTGGTGAATATATAAGTCTGTATCTAACCATTTAGAAAATGTAAAAGCTACAGGCTGAAAATATGTACCTTCATTATTGTAAGTATTTAGGCCCACGTTTCCTAGATGTCGGGAAATGTAATCCGCTGCCATTTGAACTCCTTTTGTACCGGTTTCCCTGCCCTCTATGGAATCAGAAGCCAATACCTTCAAGTGGTCTCTGAGTTTTGATGCTGAAATACCCGACGCATATCGAAATGATAAATCTTTTTCCGAAGTTATTTTTGGTTTATTTTTATCAGGAATCGATACTGTGCTTATATACTGGCTATGGGCTGCGACCCAAATAAAAATAAATAAAGGACTAAATATAAATTTTATATTATTCATGATATAATTTTATGAAACATCAAATAATGTGATTTTATATATAAATCAATAATAAAGGTTATTGATCTTTTTTGAAATCAGAATGGATATATTTAACACGGTATTTTCTCTATTCTCCTTTGATGTCGGCCACCTTCAAACTCACTAGAAAGAAAACTATCTACGATACGGCCCGCAAGCATTTTACTTACGAATCTCGCAGGAAGACAAAGAATATTTGCATTATTGTGTTGACGTGCTAAAGCACTAATTTCCGGAGTCCAGCATAGGGCAGCACGAATACTAGTATGTTTATTGGCGGTCATACAAATACCGTTACCACTTCCACAAATTAAAATACCAAGCACATCGGGTGAAAGTTCTACTGCTGACGCAACTTTATGTCCAAAATCTGCATAATCAACAGAACTATCAGATTTAGGACCAAAGTCCTGAACCTGATATCCTGCTTTCTTAAGTCTTTTTATGACATATGTTTTTAAATCAAACCCAGCATGATCAGATGCTATTGCTATACTCATTGGTCATTTTATTTTAAAATAGGGTCCTCGCTTTCATTTTTCATGTAAGAACCCAACAAATCTTTCATTTCTTTTTCAAAACCAGGATCTTCCAGTTTTTTAGCTGTTTCTAAAACATCTTGAACAGAGCTCATTCTATATTCATAATCTTGTTTGAAGCTATTGAATACATCTTCAGATGTTTGTGATTCATAAAACTCAATATATTGTTTGGTTTCAGTGGCTAAAATTCGGAGATGCTTTTTAGCGGATTCAAAGTCTTTTGTATTTACCAAAACATTAATAAAAGGCATTATTCCCGCATCATATGCAAAGTTCATATGTGGAAAAGCCTCAAAGTATTTGTTGGCCATTTCAGCAGCCCTTTTGGGGTCGCCTTTACGATCTAACTCAATAGCCGCGCGCAACATGACCAGTTTCATGGCCTGCACTTCAGCCATATAGCTTTTATCCACAAACAGTTTCATTTTGTCAAAATTACCCCAATTCCACTTAGTCATGACATTTTTATATACCTTTTCTTCGTCTATATCTCCATAACCATAAATGCTTGGAAGCTGCGACTTCACTCTTACTTTGGTTGGTGACAATCTGAGCCCTAGACCTTCCATCTCCACATAATCATTTAGACCTAGCAATTTGGAAGGTTGACATGTTATAGCAAAATATATAGGTCGCTCATAAAAGTTGGAGGCTATTACATCCATTATTGCTAACTCATCTTTGAGGATATAGTTGGCACTTTCTGGAAATCTTATATTGATTTGATCAGCCCATTCACTAGTATCAATCGCGGGTTGGAACTTTAGTTTACTATATTTTTCTCTATCTACAGGAATAAAGAAATTTCTGGTTGTTATGAAATTTTGACCTTGTACAGTATATTTTGGATCTCCTATATTTCTGAGACCGGCAAAAACATTCATAGGAGTTGCCAAATTTTCACCATTAGGGTTGGCAAAGAAAACTTGGTTTCTATTTTTACCACGATACTGTTCCTCTGACAAAGTAAGTTTTAAAGGAGGAGAGTCGTTAACCTTATTTCTAAGCTTATTGATATACCAGTCGACAGCTATTAAGCTTAAGTTGACAACTCTGACATCTCTTCTAATATTTTCTACTTCTTGAGCATACCAAAGTGGGTAGGTGTCATTATCTCCATAAGTGAAGATAATCGCATTGGGTTCTAAACTATTTAGAAAGTTTGCTGCATAATCTCTCGAAGCTTTGTGATGTTTCCTGCTATGATCATCAAAGTTTTGGAAACCCATAATCACTGGTGCAGATAGTACCAAAAGACCAGCTATAACCGCAGGCGCAATACCAGATATTTTATTGGAAAGATAATGGTAGACCGCAAGTACGCCCATGCCCATCCAAATACAAAAAGTCATAAACGAGCCCACTAAAACATAATCTCTTTCTCTGGGTTCGTTTGGAGGCTGATTTGAATAAATGATAATACCTATTCCTGTAATTACGAATAGTACAAGAAGTGTGGTAAAATCTTTTCTTCTTTGCACAAAATGAAACACCATACCCAGCAAACCAAAAATTAAAGGAAGGAAAAAGTACCTATTATTAGACTCATCATTTTTTATGGTATCAGGTAGTTTATCCATTTTATATAATTTAGCTTCATCTATAGGAGTCACACCGGACATCCAATGTCCTTTACTGATATCCCACGGATAATAACCTTGTTCTGCGGTTTGTCTACCTACAAAATTCCACATAAAATATCTGAAGTACATCCAATTTATCTGATAATGGAGCATAAATTGCAGGTTATAACCCATCGTGGGTTTACCTTTACTATCACCATTAAGTACTTCTCTCCACATTCTGTGCAATTCTGGTCTACCCTGATCAGTATGCCCAATACGTGGAAATAATATTTTGTCTTTTTGATCATAAATGTATTCATACTTTTCATCTACTATTTCATATTTATCGCCTACACGTCCATATCTATCTGTGCGTTTTACTTCAGATGGTTCAGCGTCATAATGTGGTCCTGATATGAGAGGTCTTTCTCCATACTGTTCTCTATTTAGATAAGGAAGCAATCTCATAGCATCACCTGGTACATTCATATTAATAGGTGTATCTGTATTTGCCCGAATGACTACTACTCCAATGGTAGAGAAAGCAACAGTAATCAATATAGCTGAGATAGTTACTAATTGTAAAATTTGGTTTCCTTTCTGATGAGCATACTTAAGACCTAAATATCCTAATCCAAAAAGAATCATTACAGTAGGTATTATACCAGAGTGAAAAGGCAGCCCTAAGGAGTTTACCATAAAATAGTCTAAGCTTTTCCAAAGTGTAGGAATCCCAACGATAACGATTTTCATTACAAAAATTATGGCAGCGATACCCAAAAGCATAGCAATACCAGCACCCTTTAAGGTATGTTCTTTGTATTTTTTATAATACACCAAAAGGGCAATAGCAGGTAGAGACAAGATACTAAGTAAGTGAACACCTACTGACATACCGCTCACAAAAAGACTTAATACCAACCAGCGATTAGCAACATCTTCATCTTCTATAAAGTAATATTTTGCAGCAGCCCAAAGCGTCATCACTGTAAACATGGTGGACATGGCGTAAACTTCACCTTCAACGGCGGAAAACCAAATAGATGTACTGAATGCAGTTGCCAAACCAGCAACTAAGCCAGAAAAAGAAAGCGCTATATTTTGTGCATTATTAGTTTCTTCACTTCTACCTAGCAACGCCAATTTTCCAAACATAATCGTAATCCAAGCTATCATTGTGGCAGCTATGGATGTACACATCGCCGACATGAGATTGACAGCAAAAGCAATATCTGCAGGATCATTAGAAAAAACGGTGGCCAACCATGCAAAAATCCTTCCTATGATTACAAACAGTCCAGCACCCGGTGGGTGAACTACCTGAAGTTTATAAGCACCTAATATAAACTCACCACAATCCCAAAGCGAACCTGTACGCTCTACTGAATGAAAGTATACAAAGAATGTAATGGCAAAAACCAATAATCCTGTGATGTTTGACAAACGTTTTAATGACTGCATATAGCTGTTGTTTCCTATGATTTTGTAAAAAAACTACTTTGTTAATGACGATTTAATAGATCTGCATTAAAAATTAGCTGCAAAAGTAATAAAAATACTTTACAGATGATAATAATATGTATTTACCGTTTTGTTAAAATGTTGATAATGCAACTTATAGCCACAATTTGCATCTAAATCTATAAAAATAACGATTTTGACGATTTAATTATTGCTAAATTATAGATATCTATTAATATTGTGGAAAAAAAGGAGTAATGCAAAATACACACGATATAGATTTTAGGATTTTGGGTGAAGAGATGCAATATGTGGAAATAGAATTGGATTCAGGAGAAACAGTCATATCAGAACCAGGATCAATGATGATGATGGATGAAGACATTGAAATGACCACCATCTTTGGCGATGGTTCAGGACAAGATCAGGGACTCTTGGGAAAATTGATGGGAGCAGGTAAAAGGTTATTGACAGGTGAAAAGTTATTTATGACTGCTTTCACACATCAAGGTGTAGGTAAAGCACAAGTATCTTTTGCTGCACCGTATCCTGGAAAAATCATCCCCTTGGATTTATGTGATTATGATGGAAAGATTATATGCCAAAAAGATGCGTTTTTGTGTGCGGCACAAGGCACTAGTGTAGGTATAGAGTTTTCAAAAAAACTTGGCAGAGGTTTTTTTGGTGGAGAAGGCTTCATCATGCAAAAGTTGGAAGGCGACGGTTTGGCATTTATGCACGCAGGAGGATATATTGTAGAAAAAACACTGCAAACAGGCGAACATCTAAGGGTAGATACAGGTTGTCTAGTTGCGTTAACACAGACTGTAGACTACGATATAGTTTTTGTCAAAGGTGTAAAAAATGTGCTTTTTGGCGGGGAAGGATTGTTTTTTGCTAGTCTAATTGGTCCGGGGAAAGTATGGATACAGTCACTTCCGTTCAATAGACTCGCAGACAGAATTATGTCTAAAGCTAGAAATTATGGAGGTAAAGAAGAAGGAAGTGTTTTGGGTGGTTTAGGCAATATTTTAGATGGAGATGGATGGTAACAGAGTTGAAATTATTGAAGAAAGAACTTTATATAAAGGGTGGTCTTACTTGCGAGAGTTTATCATTAATTACACTCGCACAGATGGAATTGTAGAAAAACAAACCCGCGAAATATATAATAGTGGTGATGGAGCAGCAGTACTTATGTATAATGCTACTGAAAGGAAAGTATTGTTGATCAGACAGTTTAGACTTCCTGTTTTACTTAATAACCATGTGGATGGATTTATTTTGGAATGCCCAGCTGGAATGTTGGACGAATTAGACCCACAAAAAGCTATCACTAAAGAGATTATGGAAGAAACAGGTTACCAAACCTCTCAGGTTCAAAAAGTTTACGAAGCTTTTGCAACACCTGGAGCACATATGGAAAAAATACATTTCTATATCGCATCATATGATCAATCCATGAAGACCAGTCTTGGTGGAGGACAAAAGTCAGAACAAGAAGATATTGAAGTCATTGAATACGACTTTTCAGAAATACAAGATCTTTTAAAAACGGGTAAAATCATTGATGCAAAGACTATTATATTACTGCAATGGGCATTACTTAATCTAGTAAAATAATTGAGAAAACAAATAACAAACTAGTATAAATTTGAACGAATACTAATTTAATGTGTTTCGGAGATCATGAGCAGAACGTCCATAGTCAAAAGTATAAGACCAGAAATTGGCAGTGTAAACCGAAGTGTCCAAACAACAGAAAATGAATATTTTCAAAACGATGTATTAAGGCCAATCCTAAAGTTCCAAAATGATATAATCAGATGTATTTTCATTAAAAACTTAAAGAAACAATCTATAGATTTTGCTAAAATGAATCATCAAGGCAGGTTAGACTTCGTAACCCAACAAATACAAAAAGACTTAGGATTGCGAAATGTGCTCATCGGTTTGGTTTTAGGATTGATGTCAGAAGAAGAAATAGTTCAATATTATACCTATGAAACTGAATATAGAAGGCGAATAACTAAAATGACTATAGATAGAATAGCGGATCAACTGGTTTAAAGGGTTCTTATTATTAAACGCTGATTTAAAAAGTTCAAGTTTTTGAGTTTAATTTGAAACATTAACTCCTTGGGTTTTTCGGATAAAATCAGTAGGAGAAATATGGTAAGCCATTTTAAAGACCCTGTTAAAATAACTATGACTATCAAAACCAGTTTCAATCAGGATATCTTTTATTTTTTTATTGGGATCCTTAAGTAGTTGAAGTGCTTTTTCTAACCTTAACTTATTGATAAAATCTATCGGAGACAGCCCAGTTTCGTTTTTAAATACCCTATAAAAATGTGTCTCACTCATGTATGCTTTGTTAGCTAAATCTGATATTTTGAATTTATGATCCAAGTGGCTTTTGATAAAATTGACGATGTAGCCCATAGGACTATGTGTAGAAAGTGCTTTACAATTGTTTTCATATCTTATTCTACTTTCTGTTTGAAAGATTCTTATAAGTAATTCTCTAAGTATAAAATCCAAGAATATATCTTTAGATGAATGGTTTTCAGTAAAAATATAAATCATCCTTTGCAATAACTGTTCAATGGCAAGATCATTTTTGAGATGAAAATTGTAGTCCGCTGTAGTCCATTCATCCATGGATAGTTTGGGCTTGGTTTCATTGAGATGCAACATAGTATTTTCTAATTCTTCATTAGAGATAGTTAGAGCTAGACACTTAGTTGGATTATCTAGTTTTGCTTCTGGAAAATCTATACACATCAACTCATTGGACGGTAATACTACAGATTCACCAGGTAAAAACTCAAAAGGATCAGTATCCCTCAAGTGCATAACTTTTTTACCATTAATCATACTGGCCACAACCGGGTCTGAAAATTTTAGAAAAACACTTTCAGAAAGTTCGTGAGTTTCAAAGATATGCATCTCCGCTTTTTTGGAATGAAATGAAGTTTTATTCTCTACTAAAGTTTGTAATGACCTACTGGCGTCATAATTATTAGCTAGTTTTAGCATGGCTTACATGATTTAACATGCAATTTTATACAAAAATACTTAATAAAGTATAATAGAAGAAATAATATTTTTGAAAAATGGAGGGATCGTACAAATTAATCCAAGAATCGTGCAACTTGCGCAACTATCCTTGCCCTTACCTTTGCAATATCCAATGGCAAATATTGCAAAGGATCACAACTTTTTATTATATCATTAAAATCATTAAAGTCATGAGCGAAATCTTAACCACAGCAACAAATGTAGTTCCCAAACCAACTTTCAAAAATCAATATGACAATTTTATAGGTGGCCAATGGTTACCACCTACTCGAGGAGAGTATTTTGAAAACTATTCACCTATAGATGGGAAAGCTTTTACCCAAATAGCACGATCTACAGAAGAGGACATAGAAAAAGCACTCGATGCTGCTTGGGCTGCTGCACCTTCATGGAATAGTTCGTCTGCCACTACAAGGTCAAATCTTTTACTAAAAATAGCCGATATCATGGAGGCTAACCTTGAAACATTGGCCCGAGCAGAGACTTGGGACAACGGTAAGCCGCTAAGAGAGACTCGTGCCGCAGACTTACCATTAGCTATCGATCATTTTAGGTATTTTGCGGGTGTGATCAGGGCAGAAGAAGGTACAGCAAGTGAATTGGATAATAATACTCTTTCGGTAAATATACTCGAGCCTTTGGGGGTAGTCGCTCAGATTATCCCGTGGAATTTTCCATTACTTATGGCTGCATGGAAGATTGCGCCTGCATTGGCAGCGGGCAATTGTGTGGTGCTAAAACCGGCAGAACAGACTCCCGCAGGTATTATGGTTTTGATGGAAATGATAGAAAACGTTCTTCCAGCCGGAGTGCTCAATGTAGTCAATGGGTTTGGTATAGAAGCAGGAAAACCATTAGCATCAAACCCGAGAATTTGTAAGGTTGCATTTACGGGTGAGACCACAACGGGACAGCTTATCATGCAATATGCTTCAAAAAACCTAATACCCGTAACCCTTGAATTGGGTGGAAAATCTCCTAACATTTTCTTTGAGGATGTGATGAGTGCTGACGATGAATTTTTTGACAAATGCCTTGAAGGTGCAGCGATGTTTGCGCTGAATCAGGGAGAGGTATGTACATGTCCTTCCAGGATCCTAGTCCAAGAAAGCATTTATGAAAAATTTATAGAACGAGTGGTAGAACGAGTGAAAGCAGTAAAACTTGGCCATCCTATGGATCCATCCACAATGATGGGTGCTCAGGCATCGAATGAACAATATGAAAAAATATTAAACTATATCAATATTGGTAAGGAAGAAGGTTGTGAAGTGCTTTGTGGAGGCAGTGCATCATATAATGAAGGTTTGGAAGGAGGATATTATATACAGCCCACAATCTTAAAAGGAAACAACAAAATGCGGGTGTTTCAAGAAGAGATTTTTGGACCGGTGGTATGTGTCACTACTTTTAAGGACGAAGCTGAAGCGTTGGAAATAGCAAACGATACATTATATGGTTTGGGGGCCGGAGTTTGGACAAGAGATATGCACAAGGCTTATAAAATATCTCGCGAAATCAAAGCAGGTAGAGTTTGGGTCAATTGTTATCATCTTTATCCTGCTCATGCACCATTTGGAGGGTATAAAAAATCTGGTATAGGTAGAGAAACTCACAAAATGATGCTTAATCATTACAGACAGACTAAGAATATGCTAATTTCATATGATAAAAATGCAATGGGCTTTTTCTAAATAGTAGAAACATATATCCATAAATAAACAAGAAGCAAAAGGGTTTATAAAATATTTTTAATTCGAACACATTTTGAATGTATTGAAACAAATTAATTTAAACTCTTTCTTGTGTTTACAAAAAATTTTTGGGCAGACACTAACAACGCATTATGGCTTTGGGTAGTGTCTGCCTTTTTGTCACATAATAACTTTATTAGTTTATGTATCCAAGGGTGGAGGCAACGGAATCTACGATATCATTTATAAAAGTTTTGAAAGAAAAACATGGCCCATTGATCTTTCATCAAAGCGGAGGTTGTTGTGATGGATCATCTCCTATGTGTTATCCCAAAGATGAATTATGGCTCAACGAAACAGATATATTATTAGGGCATTTAGATGATGTACCATTTTACATGAATAGAGACCAATTTGATTACTGGAAACATACACATCTAACTATAGATATTGTCCCAGGTAGAGGTGCAGGCTTTTCATTGGAAGCTCCACATAACCAAAGATTTGTGGTTGTTTCAAGATTATTTTACGACTATGAAATAGAGCAACTATATCCACTAAAAAATGGAAATGGTCATGAAATAAAGATATAAGTTAAGGATTAATTATTTGTGAAAATAATTCATCAAAGTGAAGATTATATTTTACTTTTACCGCAGGAAAATATACTTTATTGAAATTTGCAGAATCACAAATACAAAACTTAGCACCTGACGACGCATCGCTCAAGGCTGGCAAAGCATTATCTGGTAAAAATCAGTGGCTCACCGCTAGTTTTACCGAGAGATCGCTCTGGGGCGAAATCAAAGGCAGTGGATCAAAACCTTATCAGACCCAAGTAGATATCAACGCAATAGCTTTCAAATGTAGCTGTCCATCCCGCAAATTCCCTTGCAAACATGGTATCGGACTTATGCTTTTGTGGGCAAATGATCCTTCAGCAGTAACAGCAGGCACCGAACCATCTTGGGTAGCAGAATGGATGGACAAACGGGTAGCCAAAGCAGAAAAACCCGCTGAACCAAAAGAACAAACCGAAGAAGACATCGCCAAATCTGAAAAATCCAAACAAAAACGAGCCGATGAGCGCATGATGTCCGTAGAAGCCGGTGTAGAAGAATTGACTCTATGGATTAGCGACTTGGTGCGCACCGGTTTGTTGCAATTGCAGGCCAAAGATCGGTCTTTTTTCGATAAAACAGCGGCGCGTATGATAGATGCTAAAGCTCCAGGACTAGCTTCATGGGTGAAATCTTTGGGCAAAATCAATTACTATGCAGACAATCATATCTGGCAAAATGAAGCATTGGTTATATTGTCCAAAATGCACCTGCTCACATCGGCTTTTCAGAACTTGGCTAACTTACCCGAGATATGGCAACAAACCATCAAATCCCTGATCGGATGGAACCAATCGCCCAAAGAACTCCTTGCTGACGTATCCGCCGAAATCACCAAAGATATTTGGGTCGTCGTAGGTCAAGAGACTACACAAGAAGAAGATATCATCATACAGAGATCATGGCTCAAAGGCATCAATACCCAAAAAAGTGCCTTGATATTGAATTTTGGGACCCGTTTTGCGCCATTAGACATTTCAGTGGTAAATGGTTCTATTCTTGAAGCAGGTATCGTCTTTTTTCCATCTGTATGGCCACAAAGAGCTGTTGTAAAGTTGCAAAACCGTATCTTGGACCAATTGCCTCAAGCTCCGATTTGTCTTCCGAATATCAATGAACTGTTTTCATTTTTGGCAGCCACTTATGCCGAATATCCTTTTGCTACGGATATCTGTTGTCTAGTCTCTGGTATTCGTCCGGTATCAGATCAGGAAAGGTTTGTAGCTGCAGATAGGAAAAATTACTACATGGAGATAGCGCCAGAAATCGATGCAGACAAGATGATTAATTGGTTGGCGATTTCTGGTGGTGATTATTACGATACAGCCATGGTGATCAGAAATAATAAAATGATGCCTTTGGGAATATTTATGGACAATAGATATGTATTGATATGAAAAGTTCTTGGACAGAAATCATGAGTTCCGCATTATTGGGTACAGACAAAAGACCCTTAAATATCCATGTCTTGCCAGAAGATATCAGATCAGAATTATTGGCGATGGGTCAAGATACTGCTGAAAGTACACTACTAAAGGCAGCGGCCATCCATCATTTCTACAATCGATCTGGCACTTTACCCGACAAGTTAGAAAACACAGGCTATAGACAAATCACAGAAAGTAAGTCATTCATAGATAATCCGACAATAAACGTTTTTTTGCGCATTACCGAAACAGGATATTACGAAAAGGAATATTTGCTACGGTTATGGTTGGATAATGTCATCGGACAAAACAAAATTGCTGCTCCGAATATCATTTTGCCTATAATTAATCTCGGCATTGGATTATCCAAACACACAAGAAAAAAAATCATGGCCATTTTGGGAGAAAGGGCAAAAGCCATCCTTCCGCTCAAGCCTGATTTTAAAGCCAAAGAACTCCAGTCTGATATTACTGATCAATGGAAAGAAGGTAGCCCGGAAGAGCGACGTACTTTTATTTCAGAACTGAGAACCAAAGATGCCGATCAGTCTTTGTCGTTGATACAATCAGATTGGCCTACGGAAACCATTGTTTTCAAAAGGACCATCATAGAGATATTATCTGAACAAACTCAACCTACAGAATTTTCATTTTTAACCACACTGTATGAAAATGAATTTGCTGCTAAACCAAAAGAAAAGAAAACGGAGGTAGAATGTAGGGCCTTACTAGCAAAAGTATTATTAAAAGATACCAACAGCAATATCTTCCGGTCCACGGTTACTGATTTCCAAAAATACATAGGTCAGGAGAAAAAGTCAGGGATTATGGGACTTTTGACGGGTGGGAAAGAAAAAGTTATCCATTTACCTACAGTTGTTGATACGTTCTTTAATGCAGAAAACATGGTGAATATCTACGGCATCGACCCGAAAAATCCTGACCCTGCATTGTACAAAACAGATGTGATTTATTGGTTTTCAGCGTTGCTTTCCATCATGCCATTCGATATTTTGACTTCATTATTAGAAAAAAGTAAAAAAGAAACCTTCGAATATCTGTTGAACAACACCGAATTTAAAGCTAAAATAGAAGGCAAAGACGTGTCTGTATTTTTAAATGCCTTGTCGGAAAATGTCAAAAACTATCGAGACCAGGAGCTTTTGCAAATGATTCTTCAATTTGAAACCCAAGATCGTAAATACTTATTGCTTCCATATAGCGATACTAAGATTTTTGAAGAATATGTCATCAAAGAAAAATTGTTTTTGGAAGCACAAGTTATCACCCATCATCCTGCCAATTATGAAGATTGGTCACCTTATTTTTCCATAAAAATGGTGGAAGCAACCTACAAATCGCTCGTTGTGGACAAAAAACATTATTACGACAAAATCAATCAATTGATGGCCAAACATCTGCATATTTCTACACTTTCACGTCTGGAAGAGATGTATCAAAGTGCAGCTAGCGATCATTTCAAAGATTATTGGATCAAAAATGTGTATCAACCTGTAAAAACCAGTATCGAAATAAAAACATCTATCTCAAACTTATAAAATCACCTTGTAATGAACAATAATATCCTTAGTCAGCACGCAGAAGTAGTATATGCACAAGAACTAGAAGAGCTCAAAAAGCAAGACAGCGGCCACGTTCCTGCCATGTGGAATATGTCTCCACAATCGGTGGTCCTATATCTCATGGGCGGAAAACTGAAAAATGGTTTTGAAATCAGTCCCAAATATATCGGTAGTCGCAGATTGATGGAGATAGCCGTTGCTACGCTCACTACAGATCGAGCATTGTTGCTTTACGGACTTCCCGGCACGGCCAAATCATGGGTCTCGGAACATCTCGCAGCAGCCATCAGTGGCAATTCGTCCTTGCTTATTCAAGGTACAGCAGGCACCGGCGAAGAAGCCATCAGATACGGATGGAATTATGCTAAATTATTGGCAGAAGGGCCTTCGGAAGGTGCATTGGTCACAACACCACTGATGAAAGGCATGAAAGATGGAAAATTGGTGCGTATAGAAGAGCTGACCCGTATTTCAGCCGATGTGCAGGATACACTGATTACCGTTTTGTCAGAAAAAACGATGCCCATACCAGAGCTAAATATGGAAGTCCAGGCAGTCAGAGGATTTAATGTCATTGCCACAGCAAACAATCGGGACAAAGGAGTCAACGAATTATCTGCAGCCCTAAAACGAAGGTTTAATACCGTAATCCTTCCCGTGCCAGAAACTGCTGCCGAAGAGGCAGATATCGTAAAAAGAAGGGTAAGCAGTTTGTCCAAAAACCTGGAGCTGCCCGCAGAAATCCCCGCATTGGTAGAAATCCAAAGGGTTGTCAAAATCTTCCGCGAGCTCAGAAGTGGCGTCACAGAAGATGGAAAAATCAAAATAAAATCACCATCGAGCACCATGAGCACTGCCGAAGCCATCTCCGTGGTAAATAATGGTATGGCGCTCTCAGCACATTTTGGTAATGGTGTGATGAATGCCCATGACATCGCCGCAGGATTGGTCGGTGCCATCGTCAAAGATCCCGTACAAGACAAAGTAGTCTGGAAAGAGTATCTAGAGACGGTAGTAAAACCAAGAGAAGAATGGAAAGATATTTATCGGGCTTGTAAGGAGATAGCGTTGTGATGGAGAATAGGCACATACCTTATGAACAGATAGCTGAAATTTTTATTAGAAGTAACAACTATCTATATAATGATGGAGCACAAAGTGCTCTAATCAGGGCAGTCGCAATTGCTTTGGATTCTGAACAAATTACTGCAGAAGAATTTATAAAATTAAATACATCTGATCATTATTTCGAAAGTTTTATTTACCGAATTATTTTTGCACATTTTGAAAGGGAAGATGATGGAAACGTCTTGTACAGACCAGCAATTAACTTTTTGCTCGATTCGCAGTTTTTATCTCATCGAGCTTTAAAAAATTATACATCTACAACTATTGCGCAATTAATATATATTGTAAAAGATGTAAAAACTCTTTACAATCTTCTTATGATTAGAAAGTTTAATGAGTTTGATCTTATTAAAATGTTTGTAAATCACTTTATAAACTCGCATTTTATTGAATCTTTATCAACTGAAAATTTTAGACAATTTATAAATTTATGTGGTAATAAAGTAGAATATTATGATTATATATATTCCAATATTTTTAACAGGAATAATTCGTTAAAATTTAAATTGGATTTTGTAATTCTAGTTTGTAACAATAAGATAGAATTTTTAAACGATTCTAAAATTAAAAGATTAATTATAGATCAACAAATTGGATTAAAGGATAAGTTCAATCTTGAAACCACATCTTATTTATTAAACTTTTCTCAAGATTATGTTTCAAATGTAGAATTTTGTTTGAACAATTTTGATATAGAGCCTGCTAATACATTTACTGTATATCAAATCTTAAACAAAATATATAAAGATAAATATATTTCACAAGCGACAGTAAATGCTAAAAATGCCCTAAAACAAGTATTTATTTTTAATCAAGAAAGTTGGAGGGCAAAATATGAAATCAACGAAGAACTTTCAGGCCTAACCTTATCCACACTAATAGGAGAATTCTTAGTTGCACAAAGTAAACAAGAAGCTTTTGAATATTTTTCCGAATTATCCTTACATTCAGATTTTTTCCAAATAAGCTTTATAAAATTTTTAAATGAAACATATAGAAAAGATTGCTTGAAAATGTTGGTTAACTCGTTGATGCAACAACGACATATAATGCAAGAAAATTATTATGAAACACTTTTTGGAATTTTCGCAGAATATGATTGCACAGATTTCATTGAAAATATAATTGATTTTGCAGTTATAGCCAATAAAGAACCAAGGTTATTATCCTGTATATTTTTGGCAAAAGAGTACAATAACATCATTTTTGAAAAGGCCATAGATTTACTTAGATGCAAAACTAACAATCAACGAATGGTTGGTGTTTTAATACTACTTAATATAAATAATTCAAAAAGTAATCGAGCTTTATTGGATGCAGTAGATAACGAAAAAAATGATGATACCAGAGACATCATAGTCGATGCGCTACAAAAACAAATATATCTAGAAGATTTTACCATTACAGATATTAAGGAAGTAATTAGTAAAGCTATAAAGAGAGGTAAGCTTAATAAATGGAATGAGAAAAATATAGACGAAACCAGTATGCCACCATTATATTGGAATGATGGATCGATATTGTCTATCGAAGAAGTGCGATTTTTGTTTTATCGGATATTAAGATCAAAGGGTTTAAACTCTGACATTGAAGCTAGAATGGCCATCAAGTTTTTGGATAAGAATCGAAGCGAGGCTTTTGCTAAATATATCTTGAAGTCATTTAATGATACAAATCAAGATATAAAGTTAAAGCACTATTTGACATTATCTGCAATGCTTGGCGGTGATGAATCAGTGATTGCCTTTAACGCATTGTTTAAAAAAGCCATCGTTGATAAAAGAGCAAGACTTGCAGAAATTGCAACTGAATCTATGGCAGTAATTGGAAACAACAAGGCACTCAGAGCATTGGAAGTAGTCTCAAGAAAAATGACAAGCAAAAAGCCTAAGTTAGGCCAATTAGCCAATGAAGCACTAGAAGCGGCTGCTGAAGAATTGGGCATTACCAAAGATCAACTAGAAGATCGAATTGTTCCTGATTTTGATTTTGAAGGTACTTACAAGACATTCATGGTCGGTGATGATGAATATAGAGCTTTTGTAGCCAATGATTTTACCATTCAATACATGGATGAAGATAATAAAATCAAAAAGTCTCTACCCAAAGAAATAGACAAAGACTCAAAAGTATTCTTTATTGAAATGAGCAAAGAACTTAAGGATGTAGTAAAAAATCAAGTAGGTAGGTTAGAAAAATATCTCACTTTAGGCCGAGTATGGTCTATGGAAGAATGGTTTGCATCATATATCAATCATCCTATCATGTCCGTATTTTCGCAAAAGTTATTGTGGTATGCTAAAGGAAATGATGGCATGATAAAAGAAACATTTATGGTACAAGAAGACACATCATTAACCAATATTGAAGATGAAGAAATCACAGTTTCAGAAGATGATAAAATAGGGCTTTTGCATCCAATATTTGTAAATCAAACCACATCAGATGCATGGGGAGAAAAACTGTATCATCGGAACTTTAAAACGCTGATTTCCCAGCTTGATCGAAAAGTATTTTTACCTAATCAAAGTGAGTTGGAAGCTAATATTTGTAAGACTTTTATTGGAAAAGTAGTTCCTAGAAAGGCTGATTTTACAAAGTCATTTATGGAAAAAAGAGGATGGAATAAGCAAACAGGTGATGGAGGTCACATTTCATTTTCCAAAACGTATTATCAATATAAATTGAGAATTGAACCCTACATAGAAGGAGTTTATCCTTGGTATCAAAACAACGCGGATGAGGCAACAATCCACGAAGTATTTTTTTATCAACAAAACCACTATGATAAATTTCTCATAAAGGATGTACCACCCATCATTTTTTCTGAGGTGATGAATGATCTTCAAGACTTGTTAGATGCGAAATAGGACAAAATCAATAATATGACCATCACCATCTTAGGCATAAGGCATCACGGCGTAGGTTCGGCGACACATGTACTCCGACGGCTGCAGGAAATACAGCCCGATATGATCATGATCGAAGGTCCGCCAGAAATTACCAACGTATTAAAATATGTGGGTCACAAAGGTCTTGTACCACCCGTATCCATCATGGTGTATGACCAATCAGAACCTAAGACATCTGTTTTTTACCCGTTTTCGTCGTTTTCACCAGAATGGGTGGCTGCGGAATACGCCAATAAAAATGGAGTAGCTTTAAGAGCATTAGATATGCCTGCTGCCGTCAATCTACAGATGAAATCTGATATTGTCATTCAAGAAAAATCATCTTCCGAAACAGACGAACAAGTCAAAGACGAGTCAGAATCACATGATGCAGATATGTTTATCCAAATAGCTGAAGCCATGGAAAAACGTGATCCAATCTATCAATTGGCACGCCATTCGGGATTTGAAAACGGGGAAAAATGGTGGGATTATCACTTCGAGCGGGTACACAATCATGCGGATGCAGCGATACATTTTGAAGCAGTACATCACAGCATGGCAGCATTACGAGAAGATAACACAGGGCCAAATACCGATAACGATTTGCGGGAAGCATATATGCGTACATACATCCGTCAAGCCCGAAATGAAATGTATCAAAATATCGTAGTCATCTGTGGAGCATGGCATGGTCCTGCACTCACTGATCTCGACAAATACGACAAACAGGATGCCAAAACTATCAAATCAGCACCTAAGACTAAGATAAAAGTAGTGGCTACTTGGATCCATTGGACCAATCACAGGTTGTCGATGTATTCCGGATATGGGGCAGGACTTTCTTCGCCAGGATGGTATCAACATTTGTGGGAATCTGCAGATGATTACGATGTCACTTGGTTGGTCAAAGTAGCCCAAACTTTTCGATCCAAACAGATGGATATTTCTTCCGCACATGTGATAGAGACATCAAGATTGGCTCATACCTTGGCCGCTTTACGAAATAAATCGACCATCACACTCGACGAACTCAACGAAGCTACCCTTGCAGTCATGTGTATGGGTGATGAAGTCAAGCTGCAATATATCAATCAGGAACTCACCATCGCTGACCGCATAGGAAGTGTGCCGGATGATATTCCCAAGGTACCCATTCAGGAAGATTTTGAAAAAACCATCAAAACACTACGTTTACCACTTCTGCCGCACGACAAACAATACGATCTGGATTTGCGGAAGGACGGAGATTTGCAACGGAGTATATTATTACATCGGTTGGAATTGTTGGATATTCCTTGGGGAAAACGGACAAATGTGCGCACCAAAGGTACATTTAAGGAATCCTGGGTGTTGCACTGGAAACCTGAAATCATAGTAGGACTGATAGATAAATCCTATTTGGGCAATACGATCGAACAGGCAGCAATGTCACTTGTCGAAGAAGAAAGTAACAAAACGACCCACATCAATGTACTGTCAGAACTGATCGTCAAAGTAATTCCTGCGGAGCTTTTTGATTTGGTACAACCATTGCTCGATAAGATTCATGGTTTGTCCGCTATTTCGGCAGATATTGTGGATCTCATGAAAGCCATACCTTCTTTGGTTGAAATCGGTCGGTATGGAAATGTGAGAAATACAGACACCACATTGGTCATTACCGTAGTCAGAAACTTACTCACAAGGGTATTTATCGGATTGCCCAATGCTTGTTATGGTCTAGACGAAACCCATTCAGAGCAGATGTTCGGTCTCATCTTCAAGGTCAATGAATCTATCAAACTCATAGAAGATAGCGATCAATCATTAGAATGGTACAAAACACTTAGGTCGATAGCGCACAAAGATGGTGTTCATCCGTTAATTATAGGATGTGTGAGTCGTTTATTGCTAGATGCCGGCCAATTTACTGATGTAGAAGCGGAGACGAGCATGTCTTTGGCGCTTTCTACGGCCAATCCACCAATGGACGTGGCTTATTGGCTAGAAGGTTTTTTGAGCGGCAGTGGCATGATTTTACTGTATGATGCTAGATTATGGAATCTATTGTACACATGGGTAGAAAGTCTGGATACAGAAACCTTTCAGGAACAATTGCCATTTTTGAGAAGATCTTTCTCAAAATTTGAATACGGAGAGCGCAGGCAAATAGGCGAAAAAGCCAAAAAAGGTATTATTGACACACCACAACAAAGCACAGACATTTCAACAGAGAATTTTGATCATCAGAGAGCAGCATCGGTATTTCCAGTATTGAGGATATTGATGCAAAAGCAAGTAAATTAAATAGAATTAAATGCCACTAAGACTCAAAGACACTAAATAAACCTTAATTGTCTTGGTGACTTTGTGCCTTGGTGGCAAAAATAAATATATAGAACATGGAAACCATAACAAACGAAGAAACATTAAAAAAATGGAGGCTCATCCTGGGCGGAGATGAAGCAGATGGGACAGGGATCAAACTTTCGGGTGAAGATGCTTCTATAGATCAATCTCTCACAGCATTGTACGAGTTTGAGCGCAAAAGATCGTTTGATTATGGGGAACAAAAAGGAAAAGGTGGCGGACAAGCTTCAAGTCCTGGTGTTGCGAGATGGCTGGGTGATATTCGCAAGTTTTTTCCGGAATCCGTAGTACAGGTACTCCAAAAAGACGCCATGAAACAACCTGCACTGCAACAAAAACTCATGCTAGAACCCGAAATTCTAGAACAAACGACACCTGATGTTCATGTGGTAGCCACCTTGATGGCTTTGGGAGAATTGATACCCGAAAAAACCAAGAGTACAGCCCGTATGGTGGTCCAAAAAGTAGTGGACGAACTCATGCAAAAACTCGAACAACGTACCATCTCTGCCATTCGTGGCGCTATCAATAAATCGTCACAAAAACGAAATCCCAAATACAACGAAATAGATTGGAATACCACCATTAAAAAAAATCTGAAACACTATCAGCCCGATTATAAAACCATCATTCCCGAGACCAGAATAGGTTATGGCCGCAAATCCAAAGCATCGCTCAAAGACATCGTCATCTGTATCGATCAGAGTGGGTCTATGGGAACATCGGTTGTTTATTCGGGAATATTTGGAGCTGTGATGGCATCCATTCCATCTGTAAAAACTAAAATGATCGTCTTTGATACCCAAGTTGCCGACCTAACTGAAGACCTGAAAGATCCTGTGGACATCCTGTTTGGTGTACAGTTGGGTGGCGGTACCGATATCAATTTAGCTTTGTCCTTTTGCCAGGAAGTCATCACCAAACCTGATGACACCATTCTGGTGCTCATCACAGACCTTTACGAAGGTGGTAATGTCAATGAAATGCATGTGCGAATGAAAAAAATAGTAGAGTCAGGTGTGCAAGCCATCTGTTTATTGGCACTCAATGATGACGGAAGCCCATCGTACGATCACGAAAATGCTGCAAAATTCAGTGCAGAAGGTGTACCTGTCTTTGCCTGCACACCCGATATGTTTCCAGATTTGATGGTAGCCGCGATACAAAAGCAAGACTTGTTTCTTTGGGCAGGACAGAATGATATTGTGTTGAAGGGATTGGCGAAGAAGGAGTAGGGTGAAAATATAAAAAAATAAATAAAGATGGGAAATTGGACAAGTTGTAAGGTCAGGATTATTCAAGTTGATTCAGAAATTGACATTGATTTGTTAAGTGATAAAATTGAACAAATAAAAGTTCAAAACAACATATCGAATACAATTGAGGTTTATATCCAAGTTGATAAAGAATGGGCTGAAATCAGATTTGGTGGGAAACATGCTTCTATTGATGAAATATTCGAATCAAAGTATTATGATGTATGGTTTATAGGTTCAGACGAAGGCGGTGCAAGTGACGTCATTAAATACTATCCATCAGATAATAGTGCCATTGGAGCAGTAAATGAAAAGGCAATTTTTAAATTTGATAAAATAAAATTGTATGGAGATATTAAAGAAATTGAACACAATCTTGTCTCTATCTTTGGTAGCTATATAGTAAACGTTGGCAGAATTTTAAGAGAAGATGTTTTATGCTTAAACATATCTGGCCTGTACACGTCAAACAATTATTTCTATTGTCCTGATAAAAACGAAATAAATTTTATAGAAGTTTCAAATGTTCCCTTTGCAAATTGTGATAATTCAAGAACTGAATTTTCTGAATTTATTTGGGATAATCATGGCATACAATTTATGGATAAATTTTATAAAGAAGTCTTGGGTCAACCTAATGGGTTAAATATATTTCCATATTTGAACAAAATTGAATTTGAATTTAATAATTTTGTAACGAATATAATTCAATGGGAAACAGGAAGGAGATGGCATTGTTGGGAGCACAAATCTTTAAATGATTTTTTTAACTTAGCAAATAGTAATTATAAGATCTTTGAATTTTTATCAAAGAATAAATTTAGATAAGAACACTTAAGAAGTCAATCAGGCACAAAATTACTAAAGTTAATATCCTAAACCTTTACAGTAATGGATAATTCAAAAAAATCAGAATCAACTGAATCCGAAAAAACGGAAGTTGTTGAATATAAAAGATCAGAACAAGCACAAAAAATCATAGACGGCATGGACTTAGTTTATGAACGATTGATCGCATTTAAAAAAAGAATGAAGACCGATGCTGTAATCTCTCTTGCAATGGAAAGATTCTCAGGATTAAAATTGAATAATTATTTATAAGAATACATTTTTAAATCACAACCATGAAAAATTGTTCTCTTTTCCTACCCGTTGCCGATGATCAAGTACTTCACGATACGATTATCTCTGCCTTTCCGGATGCCAGAATAGATATCGCAGGAAAACCGAATGACTGGCAAAATATCAGCATCACCTACAAAAAAGGTTGGTTTGGTAGGTCCATGATTATCATACATAAACGTTCTTTTCAGTATCAAGGCGAAGAATTTGCCAATATGATGGCTGGTATGATGAATTTTATTGGCCAAATACCTGCACAAAATGAATATGTAAAGTTCAAACTTATGACGCAGGTACAGGGCATCAAGTCGTCACTAGGTATTGTTTCTGATGGAAGTTATGATATGTTTGAAGCGGGTATTTTCGGGATTATTGCTAAGTTAGATGGATTCGCATTTACGGATGGAAGTAATTTTTTGGATCATCAAAAAAAACTGATTTTGAATACAGCCGGCCAATCTTCTATCAATGATCTTTCAAATATCAAGGATAACGATGTCAGGCTAGGAATGGCAGATGCATCAGTTACTGCACAACTTACACCCGATCAAATACAACGCAAAGAAAGAAGCATGCAGACTTTGATTGCAAAAAATATTCCAGTATTATCGAATTTACCATGTGTAGAATCCGAAGCAGAAACAGATGTCCGCACCACTGAGGATATCTGCAAAAGAATGATAGCGGTAGCCATTTGTGCCGTCAAAGGCGAAGGAGTAGATGCTGAAATAGTGCAAAAAGTCACGGATCAGTTTGGGGCCGATACTTTTTTTAGTCCTAAGGAAGCCAGTTTTATCTCTAATCCAACCCCTGATGATCAACAACGAGCCAATTTTGCTTGGAGATATGAATGTCTTTGGGTGTTTTTATGGTCTCTAGGTTATGTCAAAGCGTTGGATTTTCCAGACCATATATGTAATGTGCCTGAGGCTGTGGGTTTTATCAGAGATCAAGGAAGTTTAGCAAATCTGATCAAAAATGCAGCCCCGAGATCAAAAAGTGCTATCCTAGACGAAGCCGATCTGATCTATCGAATGAATTGGGCATGTACCAATGCCAGGATCAAAAACCAATCTGCACCAGCCAATCTGGACGCAGGTGTAGTCTATGAAAGACATTACGCACTCAATTGGTTGATCAGATATCAAAATCAAGATTGGGACTCGGTTAGTACGGATACTTAATTATGTTGACAACCTTAATATAAAGGAACCTTTCTAATATATTTGCCGGTATAAATTTTTAAAATATGTAATTTATGGACATCGTACATCAAAAAGCGGAATTAAAAGATTGGATAGACACAATCACAGATGAAAACATCTTAGAAGAAATCTTAGCCATAAAGTCACAAAGCCAATTTGATTTTGAGAAAGAATGGGCTAGGAGTATATCAATCTCAGAAGCTCGTGCAAAATCTAATAGCATGATTGAATCTCTTCCATGGAAAAATTAATTTTTCATACTTTTTGAAAAAACTACTAGAAAAAAAACCAAGAATAAAAGTTTTTTCTATTTTTGCCAAATATTGTCAAAACAAATTTTGCAAAATGAATACTTTCGGGTCCACGATTAGGTCATTAAGGGAATCTAAAAAACTTCCTTTGCGCACAGTGGCTGCGATATTGGATATAGATCAGGCCATACTGAGCCGTATAGAACGGGGAGAGCGCAAAGCTCAAAAAGAACATGTGTCTAGACTGGCACAATATTTTGATACTCCAGAAAAAGAACTGATGATAGCATGGCTCTCTGACAAAATATTATACGAAATAGAGGATGAAGCATTCGGATATGAAGCATTGATAGCCGCAGAAGAACAAGTAAAATATCAAATAATAAAGATAAAATGATACTAAAAAAAGCAACAATTAGTAATTACAGAGGAATAAACGGTTCAATAACCGTAAATTTTGACCTGTTTAATTGCATCGTAGGACAAAATGATGCGGGTAAATCTACTATTCTAAAAGCAATAGACGCTTCTCTTAACGAAACCAAGCTGTTGAGAGCTGATTACAACGTTCAGGCAACAGAAAATATTATTTCTGTTGAACTCTTCTTTGATTGTCAAAACGCACAATACTTACTTGGCGAAGAAATATTGACAACAATTGAAGCAGAGGAACTTACCAATCATGAAAACCTTTTAGTGTGGAAAAAAGCTTGGAATGTAAACGAATCAAGTGTAGCCAATCCGAAAACATCAATTTTAAGAAAAAAATATGCTGGTACAAGTGATTTTATTTCCAAAACAGAGCAACAATTAATAGCTCAATGTACTGCAAATGGAATTGCTACGGCTAAAGGTAACGGTGATCATTTTAATAATGTAGAGAAACGGGAGAAGTTAAGAGAATTCAATCATCTAAATAATATTGAATTTACCTATGAATACGAAGAAATACCAAGTTCAGGAACAACAAAATTAAAAGCTATTGGTGATGCCATTAAAAAAGCATTGCCATCATTCCAATATTTTAAAGCAGACACTTCCCTTTCTGATACAGATGCAACAATTCAGAAATATTTTAAGGACATGGCTTTTAAGTTAATCCAAGATAAAGTAGATACAGATGAAATTGAAGAAAAAATTAAAACACAGCTTGGCGGTGTCCTTCAAAAAGTAACGGATAAAATCAATGACGTTTTAAAATCAACTGAAAGAGTGGAACCGAAGGTTGAATTTGATTGGAGCAAATTAATTTCAACGTCTTTTGTAAGCACTGCAGACGGGAATAATATTCCACTAAGTTCAAGAGGTGATGGTTTTAGAAGAATAACAATGATGTCTTATTTTGAGTATTTAGCCGAAACTCAAAGGACAAACGGAACACAACAAATTATTTTCGGTTTTGAAGAACCCGAAACATTTTTACATCCATCTGCCCAAGACAGTTTATTTGATAAATTGAATTTGCTAACAGACAACGGTTATCAAGTAATTACATCAACACATTCGCCAACCATTGTTGGCAATACAAAACGGAATAACATCATTCACATTTCTAAACCTACCAATGTTTACACAGTTAATCAAACTGATATTGATTATAAGGAACTGGCAAAGGATTTAGGAATAAAGCCCGATAATACATTTACTCCTTTGTTTTCAACTTCACGGCTGTTGTTTCTAGTTGAGGGTATAGATGATGCAAATGCAATGCATCACAAAGCCAACCTATATAAACAAAACGGTTTAATTCCGCAGACTTTTGAGGAATTAAGTATAAATATAATTCCAATAGGTGGTTGTGGTGGCGTAAAACATTGGATTAATCTCGACCTTTTTACAAAACTTGAAAAACCCTTTTTCATTTTTCTTGATAGCGATAAAGCCGATGCAGCTGCCGTTTCGCCAAACGAAACTCATCTCGTGAACTATGGTTTAACCTTGGGAACTCACTTTACCTATACTAGGAAAAGAGAACTTGAAAATTACATTCCACCAACTGCATTACATAGACTTATTCCAGGCTCAACAGTTACTTACAACGAATACGATGATGTAAAAAAAATAGCTGGAAAAAAAGTCACAGAAAAATTCTATGCTAATTTAACTTTTGATGAATTACGAATGACTTGGTTTGATGGAACAAACGATGAATTTATAAATCTTTACAACACTATAATTGCTAAACTGAACTAACAATATGCCAACACTCCATTTCAAAGGAAAAACTTTTGTGCAGAATCACCATCTGGCAGTAAAATATCACCAATTGGTACCGAAAAAGGAATTGAGCCTTACAGATAAAGTTTCCTTGCACGACAACCTGATTATACAAGGCGACAACCTGAAAGCGTTGAAGGCATTACTTCCGACTTATTCAGGGAAAGTAAAGTGCATTTACATTGACCCTCCTTACAATACAGGTAATGAAAACTGGGTTTACAACGATAATGTAAACAGCCCAATGATCAAAGAATGGTTGGGTAACATTGTTGACAAAGATGATATGACACGCCACGACAAATGGTTGTGTATGATGATGCCACGCTTAAAACTTCTCAGAGAATTGTTGAGTGAAGATGGCGTGATATTTATATCTATTGATGACAATGAACAACATAATTTAAGATGTTTGATGGATGAAGTTTTTGGTACTCAACATTTCATTGGCCAATTTACATGGCGTAGAAGAGCTTCATCAACTCTAGCAGAAAACTTAGCATCAACAGATCATGAATATGTTATTGCATATGGAAAATTTGAATTTAATGGATTCTCAGGTATTGATAAAAATTATGCGGCTTATAGTAATCCTGATGATGATATAAGAGGCGACTGGGTACCTGGGGATCTAACAGTTGGAATGAATAGAAATCAACGACCTAATCAATTTTATGAGTTAGTTGATCCCCAAACAGGAAAAACTTATCAGCCTAATCCAAATAGAGTGTGGGCATATATCCCAGAATCAATGGATAAGCTTATAAAAGAAAATAGAATTATTTTTCCAGATGATACATCTAAGCGTCCAATGTCGAAAAGATTTAAAGCAGAACTTAGATCAGAAAAAAACCCTATTTCAACTTGGATGGATAATGTCGGTTTAAATACAGAATCAACTAAACTTATTCAGGAAATATTTGGAGATAAAAATTTTGAATATTCAAAGCCACTATCTCTAATTAAAACAATAATAAAACAAATAACTAAAGAAAGCGACATCATCCTCGACAGCTTCGCAGGTTCAGGAACAACAGCCCACGCAGTAATGGAGCTAAATAAAGAAGATGGCGGTAATCGCAAATTTATTTTGGTTGAAATGGAAGATTATTCCAATACTATTACTGCAGAAAGAGTTCGCAGGGTTATAAAGGGTATCCCATCTGCCAAAAGTGAATTGCTTAAAAAAGGAACAGGTGGCACATTCAGTTATTTTGAATTGGGCAACACCATCGAAATGGAAAGTTTGCTGAGAGGTCAGCACTTACCTACATTTACAGAATTTGCCCGATATCTTTTTTATACCGCCACCGGTGAAGAGTTTAACGAAAAGTCTATCAATGAAGAGACAGGCTTTATAGGAGAAAGTAAATCTTATGAGGTGTATTTGATATACAAACCAGATATAGAGTGGCTCAAGAGAAACGCTTTGACATTGGAAGGATGCAAATCTTTACCAAAATTTAAAACAAAACAACGGTTGGTTTTCGCACCATGCAAATACGTAGATGACCATACCTGCCTTGAGTATCGAATAGATTTTTGCCAATTGCCTTATGAAATTTATAGAATACAAAGATGAGGTTAAAGCACTATCAGGAAAAGGTTTTGAAGGAACTCAGAGAATATTTGAGTGCTCTTGCTGATGCTAAAAAAGAGTTTGAGGAATTTGCCGAACTCAAACCGCATTTGGCAAAACATATCAATTTCCCTAAAGAAGCTTGGGAAAAAGCGACAGGGCGTCCCATTTATCATTCCAAAACTAACGGAATACTTGAGCCCTTACCCGACATTTATTTTAAAGTTCCCACAGGTGGTGGAAAAACTTTATTGGCTTGTCACGCGATAGATAACATCCAAAAATCCTATCTCAACAAACAAACAGGATTGATTTTGTGGATCGTACCTTCTACACAAATTTATCGTCAAACTATTTTAGCACTTAAAAATCGTGCGCATCCTTACAGACAGGTTTTGGATATTTCCAGTGGTGGCAGAACGCTTATCAAAGAAAAAACAGAAATGTTTAATCGCCTTGATGTGGATGAAAATTTGGTAGTACTCATGCTAATGCTACCTTCTGCCAATCGTCAAAACAAAGAAACGCTTAAAGTTTTCAGAGACCAAGGCGGATTTACTGACTTTTTTCCAAGAGAAGATGATTTTGAAGGGCATAAAAAGCTAAAAGAACTCATCCCGAATTTGGATTGCTTCACAACAGAAATAGACCTGTTTGGAACACAGGTAAAAACTTCGCTAGGTAATACGTTAAAAGTTTTGCGTCCACTGGTAGTAATAGATGAAGGACACCGTGCTTATGGAGAGTTGGCAAGAGAGACGGTAAGAAATTTTAACCCTTCATTCATACTTGAATTATCTGCTACACCACCGCCAAATAGCAATGAGTTGGTAAAGATCACAGGTAAAGAATTGCACGAAGAAGAAATGATCAAACTGGATATTCACCTTACTAACAAAACAAGCTTAGATTGGGAGGATACTTTATTAGCAAGCTATGAAAAAAGAAATGATTTAGAGCATAAAGCTAAAGAATATGAAGGTAATACAGGTGAATATATTCGCCCAATTTGCCTAATACAAGTAGAACGCACAGGAAAAGATCAAAAAGATACCAAGTTCATTCATGCAGAAGATGCCAAATCGTATTTGATTAAGAAATGTAATGTTCCTGAAAGTCATATTGCCATCAAGTCTAGCGAAAAAGACGACATTGAAGGAATAAACTTATTTGCGAATGATTGCGACATACGTTACATCATAACTAAACAAGCTTTGCAAGAAGGTTGGGACTGTTCGTTTGCTTATATTCTTACAGTACTTACTAATCCATCATCAGCCACAGGAATTACACAATTAGTAGGGCGTATCTTAAGACAACCATTTGCACGCAAAACCAAAATCCGTGAACTTGACGAATGTTATGTTTATACATTCCGTCAAAATGCAAGCACATTGGTAAGAGAAATAAAATCAGGACTGGAAGATGAAGGGTTAGGGGATATAGCTGGAAGAATTGTGAGTGATGATGGCAGCACTGACACAGGTGGCTACAAAGAAAGAGAAATAAAATATCGTGAAGGTTTCAAGAAATTTGAAGGTAAGATTTATCTACCCAAATTCGTCATTCAGGAAAAAGATAGTTGGAGGGATATGAATTTTGATATAGATATTCTCAGTAAAATTGACTGGGAGAAAATAAGTATTGACGAACTCAACATGCTTTCTTTGCAAAATAAAATAAACAAAGAACAAGAAATTGTTTTGGGCTTAAGTTATGAAGAAAAAGATTTGCTAAAAGAAACTGGAAGACAAGAAAAATCTGGTACTTTGGAAATTGACGAAGTCTTCTTAACAAGACAGATCGCCGATATTATTCCTAATCCTTGGCATTGTTTACAAATAGGCGAAAAAGCAATTCAACTTCTTTCAGAAAAATATGAGCGTGAAACAGTTGCAGCTAATTTTGTTTTCATAATTGAGGAATTGAAAAAAATCTTAGAGAAAGAACGAAACCGATTATCAGAGCAGGTTTTTAGGACTATGGTTGCGGACAAAAAACTTTGCTTTTTTCTAATTTCAGACAAGGGTGGTTTTGTGTTGCCTTCTCGAATAAAAGTTAGGAGCAACAAGCAGTTGGTTCGTAACGACAACACACCGATACAAAGATCATTATTTGATTATGTTCCAGAAGAAAATATAAACGATCTTGAAAAATCCGTTGCCATATATCTTGATGAGCAGGAAAAATTATTATGGTGGTATCGTAACATGAGTAGACAGGACTATCATATACAAGGTTGGAAGCGAAATAAAATCTATCCAGATTTTCTAGCAGCAGAAAAGCATAAAGAAAATGATGATTATGCTAAGGTTTACGTTTTAGAAACTAAAGGTATCCATCTAAAAAACGAAGATACGAAATATAAGCAAGACATTTTTACACTTTGCAACGAACTCGGGGCAAAAAAGGCATGGAAGGATTTGTTTGGCGAGTTTCCTGAACAAAACTTTGAATTTCAAGTGATCTTTGAAAATGAATGGAAAAATAAAATTAATAGCTTTTTGGAATAAATTTAAACCTTATGCTAGCAAATGGCATCGAAGAGAATATCAAAAAAGGGTGGGAGAAGGTTGGTTAAATAATTAATAGTATATTAAATCTTTTATACCATGTTTTAAAGTAAACGATTTACATCAATGAAAAGTGTTTTAACTTTATTTTTTGTGGGGATAAAAGGGGTCAGGAGGAATTTAAGGAGAATAATGAGTTTTAGGTCAGTTTTTTTACTTGTGTCTTCACAAATAAAAAGGCCTTCTGGCATCCATCAAAAGACCCTTCCACATCATTAATTATATCACTCCAACAAAGAGACGACCTATTCCTGCACCTTATTTTCCATCGCTTCTTCTCCTTTATCGGTATCGGTACCTCTACCACTGAGTCGTAATGTGACTGATTGGTTGTAATCACCTATCAAGCTATTGAGTCCGTCTATGATCTCCAAGTACAAAGTTTTGTCCCCAGCTATGCGGGAGTAAGATACCTTATCCAATATCAAGTCTTCGTAAGCTTGGCGCATCAAAGATCTTTTTTCATCTATTTGTCCGGGTTTGAGCGTGGTTTGTGCTCGGGAAATGTATTGCGCGTTGAACTGTGTATTCAAATCCTTCAAGGTGGATGAGGTTACAATTTTTATGCTTTTGATAGAAACTTGCTTCATACTTCAGGACCTTGCAGGGTACTTAAAGAAGCATATGAAGTACTCGAAGAAGGTTATAAAGTACTCGAAGAAGCTTGTAAAGTACTTAGTGAAGCTTGTGAAGTACTCAGAGAAGCTTGTGAAGTACTTGAAGAAGCTTGTAAAGAACTTTGAGAAGCTTGTAAAGTACTCAGAGAAGCTTGTGAAGTACTTGGAGAAGCTTGTAAAGTACTTGAAGAAGCTTGTAAAGTACTTGAAGAAGCTTGTAAAGTACTTGAAGAGGCTTGTAAAGTACTCAGAGAAGCTTGTGAAGTACTTGGAGAAGCTTGTAAAGTAC
>CAZGMB010000003.1:0-151244 GCA_964526715.1 uncultured Aureispira sp.
AGGTTGATAGGTTTGGACCATGGCATATAAAAATATTTTCTATGTATACATAACGTTATTTTACCGGAAATGCGTGTGGATAAAATGTTAAAATTTATTAAAAAAAAGACTCATCCTAAGCAAGTCCATGCCAAACCTTTTTGAAAAAGTCTCAAGTTGAATATGACGAAAAATATATTTGGGAGTAAAGATTTCCCCACTGCAAGCGTTTCTTTATGGCAGGCAGGCTTTCAAGGCTTTTTTATGTGAAAATTATTTAAAAGTTAGGTTTAGCCCTTGGTAATAAAGACTTCAATATCTCCTAACTCTTTATATCATCTATGTCAAAATAATCGTGTAACCTTCCATGTAAAACTTATAAATTCATAGTCATTGATGATCAATTATAAAACACAAATATACTCAATCCCATCAAATTGTTCCTGACCCTTTATTTTTTCTTCAATTTACAAATTAAAGAAGTTATACTTTACAAATTTGGAGCAATTTCTTTACAGATTTGGAAATGAATATAAACATCATGTAGGTAAAATGAATTCTTTATTTTCATATCTTGGACTAATATCTATACTTCTAATTTTACATCTTGAATTACTAAATTGGAATTTAAAAATTGAAATGAACATAAACCTATTTTTTGGACAAAGTAAGTCTTCAGTTATTGATAAAACATCTTTAACAATATCTTCTGCAAAAATATCATGTTCAAATAAGACAAAATCAGCTTCATCAACCATTTTATATGGTCGATACGGCTTTCTTCCATTTTCCTTTATAATCTCAGTTGTTACATACACTTTTACAGGAAAACTGATGTAATTATCTTTAATATACGAAATATTGCCATCAATGAGCAATACTTTAAAATTCCCTAAAATGGTTTTTGCTCTTTGTAACTCATTATCAAAATTGATAGTTTCAATATGGGTCGAACCATACATTTTATTGTTTCCCAGTAATTTATTAACAATTGTTACTCGCTCTTTGGATTCATAAATATAAGCAATATTATTTAGTTTAATCCAATTGATTGTCAATGGTGAAGGTTTTTCGATAGGTATTATCTTAACGTAATCTAAGTCTATATCTTTGATATGAAAAGACCTAATTTTTCCCGTTCTATGTATTCCTATTACTCTTGTATAATTAGTTTTATTTTGTTGAGTTGCACTCATATAAACTGTTTGGCCTGGTACGAAATGATATGTTCCATTTCTTACCAAGTTTTGATTTCCATATATTGTAAATTTACTTATTCTCGCCTCAAATATTAAAAACCTACACTTCTCTTGATAATTTTCTCTGTTCTCTTTATTATAAAAATATTTAAAGTCCGATACTAATTCCTTAGCTTTATTGAATTTACTTTTTATAAAAGAATAAAGAGAATATATTAGACCAACACAAATTAGTAAAATTATGAAACCAATAAGTAATTTCACTATTAAACCTAACTTATAAATAGTAATTTCCATTAAAATATTCCCCTACTTACTAGAATACACAAAATATTCCCAAGGTTTTAATTCCAGTGCTTCTTCTGCTTTAAATTCTTTTTGAGTGTTTGAGAATACTTCTGAAAAGTTTCCTGGTAATGCTCCGATATTTCCTTTTTGAGTTTTAGATGATAGATTGATGATTACCAACACCTTGTCACCATCCTTTTCGCGGGTAAAGGCATAGATATTTTCGTCATTGCCAGTTTTTACTTTGACTAATGGCCCACCATGCTCGCCGTTCCATAGTGCTTTATTTCTGTGCTTCAGATCAAATAGGGTTTTGTAAAAAGGCGCATATTTATAATCTCCCCAAGGCACTTCATCCTTTTTGAAAAACTCCAGCTTTTTGTCCATGGCAGATTCTTGTCCAGTATATATCAGTGGAAATCCGTTAAAAGTAGCTGTCAAAACCGCAAATGCTTTGTGTCCATCACCCATGCGTGCAAACTCAGTATCTGCCCATGAGTTTTCATCATGATTAGATGTAAATTGCATTTGATATCCTTTTTGATACTCGGAGGCTTTTCTGGCTAAAACGGCATCGATATCCAAAGCTGTCTTTTTTTCTATTACTTTTTCTCCTTCTTTTACATTACCTTGAACCACATTGGTACCCTTGATACGACTGGCACCCTGATAAGCCGCTATCTCGTTGAGCGTATGATGCATTTCCCAACCGTAGTCAGATATAAAAGTACCATTATTGACAATAGCAGGAACTTCGCCTTCCGAAAGCATATAGATAGGCTTTATTTTGTAAAGGCTGTCTGCGCATTGTGCCCAAAAATCTACCGGTACGCCATGAGCAACATCCATTCTGTATCCGTCGATTCCCGTTTCATTAATCCAAAACTTAAGGGCATCGATCATACCTATACGCATCTCAGCATTATCATAATTGAGATCTGCTACATCTGTCCAACCCCAAGATTTGCCCGTATTGTAATCGATTGGATCTATGATGTTTCCATTTTTATCCTGTGTATACCAATCTGGATGTTCAGTTATCCATGGATTGTCCCATCCTGTATGATTGGGTACCCAGTCGATGATGATATACATACCTGCATCATGAATGGCTTTTACCATAGACTTGAAATCGTCCATGGTACCATAGTCAGGATTGGTTTTATAATAATCACCTATAGAATATGGACTACCCAATTCGCCTTTTCTGTTTTTTACACTGATAGGTTGGATAGGCATAAACCAAAGGATATCAATGCCCATATCTTTTAATCTAGGGATATGTGCTTCAAAAGATTTAAAGGTATTTTCTTTGGTAAAATGCCGTAGATTGACTTCATAGATCGTTGCATTTTTGTGCCAATCTGGTACACGTGGTTTTTCCCAAGCTGTTGTAGGAGTTTCTGTGACAACTTGTTTTTCTTTGCAAGACAAAATAAATAATAATGTTGCACCTAAAATGAAAGCAACAACCAAACTTATCTTTGAATATAACATAGTAATAAAATTTTATTTTAATGTGGCTTAATGTGTTTATGACACTAATAATACTTGGTTGCAAAGATAAAATTTTGTTAGTAGAATCAGCCAATAAGCAGTAAAATATTTCAAAACCCATTAAAAACATGAAAGGCTACCGAAACTTTATCCGGCAGCCTTTCAAAATCATTAAAGCCACATTATTTTTTTAGAACATGAAAACCGATAATTCTTATTAACACCCTTGATTATCGGCTTATTGTTCTTTTTTAGATTCTTATTTGGTAAAGTCCTTAGAGAAGGATTTACCTTTGATTCCCACAGTTATGGTATATGTACCTTCAGTAAGTGAAGAAATATCATATCTTTTGTGTACTGCTGATGTATCTTGCTTATCTGCATACACAATATTATTATTATTGTCTGTGATGTTGATAAAAGCAGGATTACCTAATGTCATTAAGTTTACATCTAGGTTATTTCCGTTATGTGTGATGAAAGGTTTGTAAGTAGTTTCTACTTCGTTGGACATCACTACTTCAGATTTGTTGATATAAAACTGTTGTTTCAAAATTTTCAAATCATCTGCGATTTCAATAGTGTACTGTCCATCAGGAAGATTTTTAAGATTGTACTTTCTGTCAGATTTTTTGATGTTTAAGCTTTCTGACAAGATGATGGTGCCCGTAGCTTCCTTGATCTCTACATCAACGACTTTAGACTTCCATTCATTGGATTTGATAATAATGGCTTTGTTGTTGGCAAATGCAATAGATGGTACACCTGTTGCAAATACATTCAGTGTAAGTACTGAAAAAAGTAAGATAATGAATTGTGTTTTCATGTTTAAAAATATTTGATATGTTATAAAATCATTTTGATACCACAAAGGTAAGGGCATTTAGCAAGCGATTTCTACTACTATATTGGCACATAATTGTACTATTTTAACCTATAATGTAAATATACGTTAATTAGTAGTTAATTTAATATAAGTAGATATACCTAAGCAAAATATATTTGTTGTATTTTATGTAGTTTTGTCCTTATTAATAATATAAAATGAAGTCTTTTATATCAACTCCAGCACTTGAAAAAATCCAACCCACCTTTGGGCAATCTTTTTCAATGCGAAAATTTGAAGAAATCAATCCCAATATTCAACCATTTTGGCATTTTCATCCAGAACTAGAAATCGTTTATATTAAGAAAGGAAGCGGCAAAAGACATATAGGAAATCATATATCTTATTTTAACGGTGGCGACTTGATCATGTTGGGGCCCAATCTTCCACATTATGGTTTTACAGATCGGCTTGCAGGAGATACTTCGGAGATTGTGGTACAAATGAAAGAAGATTTTCTCGGACGGAATTTCTTTAAATTGCCAGAGATGCAGTCTATCGAAACTCTGTTTGAAAGGTCAAAAGCCGGACTTTCTTTTTATGGCAATACTAAAGACGAGGTGGGTAGCCGACTCAATAGTTTGTTTTATATGGAGCCGTTTGACGCGCTCATGGAATACGTTCGTATCCTAAACATCCTTGCAGACTCCAAAGAATATCAGGTACTCAATGCTACAGGTGTTGCACTCATAGTGCAAGGTCAAGATACTGACAGGATTGATACTATATATAAATATGTGCGCAAACATTTTACAGAAACGATACAACTAGAAGATATATCAGCGATAGCCAATATGACCGTCCCTTCCTTTTGTAGATATTTCAAAAGAGTAACCGGAAAGACATTTACTGAATTTGTCAATGAATTTAGACTGGTACACGCGTGTAAGCTACTGAGCGAAGAACGACATACCATATCGGAAGTGTGTTATGAAAGTGGATTCAACAATTTTTCGCACTTCAATAGATTGTTTAAGGAGAAAACAGGCAAAAGTCCCAATGCATACCGAAAATCAGTAGAGAAGGTAGTATATGATGAACATTATATAGGTTGATAAGTGTTTAAAAATAGAATCGTTATAATAAAGTTTCCCAAATGAAAGCATTTTACACTATTGGCCTTCTTATTGTATCCAATATTTTTATGACTTTAGCTTGGTATGGTCACCTAAAATTCAATGACTGGAAATGGTCTGCAAAACTTGGAATTATTGCCATCATATTGATAAGTTGGGGTATCGCATTTTTTGAATATTGCTTTCAGGTACCTGCCAATAAGATAGGATTTACAGGTAATGGTGGGCCTTTTAATCTGTGGCAATTAAAAGTATTACAAGAAGTCATCACTTTGGTAGTATTTACATCATTTACATTACTAGCATTTAAAACAGAAACATTCAGAACTAACCACTTGATAGGGTTTGTTTTTTTAATTCTGGCGGTCTATTTTATTTTTAAAAAGTAAAGAAGTATCACCCTATTCTCGAGACGGAGCATAACCAAACTGCTGTTTGTATGCTTTACTAAAAGAAAAGATATCACTATAACCTACTTCTACAGCCAACTGTGCTAAAGGCATTCGGTGACTACGTAGTAGCTCCTGCGCTTTGTGCAGTCTCTTTTGTTTAAGATATTGATATGGACTGACACCAAATACCGTTTTGAATAGTCTGAAAAAGTGATACTGCGAAATATTAGATTCCATGGCTACCTTTTCTATATCGATTTCTGAAGTGAAGTTTTGATCTAAAAAATCTTTGCCTTTGGTCAGTCTTCTCAAAAGATCTTTTTTTGTTTCAGATTTGATGCATCTCAGCGCTCTGAACTGTTTTACCACAGGAATATAATCTGAAATGATGCCTTCTGAAAGTCTGTAGTAAAACTCCGGTTCAAACTCATACTCGTGATAAGGATTGCTTTTAATGATGTGATCCAACTGATTTAACTGATGACCCAAATGCGTGCCTTTAGCATCAAACTGTCGCTCTAAAAAATCATCTGAATGAAAAAAATTATCCAAAGACAAATCAGCTGTAAATGTATCAGGCGCCAAATAAGAAGCTATAACTTCTGAAATGATATCATTTGAAATATCTATACAAATACCATTCACTTGAGTTTTACTGTCGATCAAGACACCACCTTCACACTTAGAATTACAAAGTAAGTATTGATTATTTTTGACTACAAATTCATGATCTTTTAAGCGGTAAATTTCATCTCCTTCTGAAACATATTTTATTGAAAAATTCTTAAATGCCAACCTAGCATCTATCGTTTTGCATGAAGAATACATGACGATATTACCATCCAAAGATTTGTGTTTTCCTAACACACCTGTTTCATCGGCAACTAAATACATAAAATAACTAATTAGAAATCAAAAGTAAACAATGTATGCCTTACATTCGGTAGGATTCGACCAATAAGTACGTATCTTCGATGGAATTTTAGGGATTTGTATCGAAGGCGACATTCTTTGGATTTAATTATTGATGCATGTTGATCTAAGATTTCCACTCTGACATCAATAAAAATATAATCCATTTTTAATTATTGAATAAGTAGCCGCATGTGTTTTATTGTTTGAAATCTTTCAAATCTCGCCAAAAACGATAAAATAAGTGATTTTTGGCAACTTATAAAAATATATACTTTGCCAAATTTGTGTATAAAAGACGATTTTGGCAACTTATATTAAATTATAATCTGCCAAATAATAAAATTCTGTTGTATCTTTGCATTTAAAATTCATTTATTTTAAAGCAAAAGATACCAAAATGCAACTGATAGGCAGAAAAGCAGAGCAAGAAACACTCAAGCACCTGATGAAAGCATCGGAATCCAAACTCGCAGTGGTATATGGAAGGAGAAGAATCGGAAAAACATTTTTAATCCGAAGTTTTTTTAAGCAAACTTTTGACTTTGAAATTACAGGCTTACACAATGGAAGTCTTTATGACCAACTCACTCATTTTACAAATACGGTTATATCATTTGGTTTTCAAGAAGCGATGATAGCCAAGCCAACTTCATGGATGGAAGCTTTTAAGCTCTTGTCGTTTTACTTAGATAGGATCAAAGATAAAAGGAAAAAAGTTTTGTTTTTTGATGAGTTACCTTGGTTTGACACACCTAAATCTAAATTTTTGATGGCATTTGAGCATTTTTGGAATACTTACTGTACCAAAAGAAACGATATCCTTGTCGTCATATGTGGGTCTTCGGCTTCGTGGATCATCAAAAAAATATTGCAAAACAAAGGTGGCTTGCATAATAGAGTTTCTGAAAAGATACTTTTGAGACCTTTTACCCTTAACGAAACCCAACAATTTCTGCACTATAAAGGTATCAAATGGACACCATATGATATAGCACAACTTTACATGACATTAGGCGGAGTACCGTATTACTTAGATGCTGTAAGAAAAGGAGAAAGTGTAGCCCAAAGTATAGATAGACTCTGTTTTAGTACAAATGGAATGCTATTTAATGAGTACGAAGAACTCTACAATGCGCTTTTTGAACATAGCGAAAAACATAAACTTATCATCGAGATACTGGCCAATGCTAAATCTGGAATGTCAAGAGACCAATTACTAATGAAATCAAAATTGCCTTCGGGTGGAGGATTCACAGCATTAATTGAAGAATTGTTGCACTCTGGCTTTATTACTCAGATATTTCCTATGGATGTCAAACACAACAAAGGCATCTACCTAATTGACGACTACTTTACGTTATTTTATTTAAAATTTATGAAGAAGTCATCCGTTAGACAGCAAGAGAGCTGGACTAAATTGGTAAAAAACCAATCATGGATTAGTTGGTCGGGACTCGCTTTTGAGAGACTCTGTTTCTATCACATAGATCAGATCAAAAACGCTTTAAGGCTAAACGTCATCGAAACCAAAATATCCAATATGATTATAACAAATGATGATAATGGAGCTCAAATTGACATGATCATTGACAGAGCAGATAGGGTAATCAATCTCTGCGAAATAAAATTTTCAAAAGGCGAAATAACCATAGATAAATCAACTGCACAAAACTTAAGGAATAAGGTATTTGCCATCGAAAAAATCTATCCCAAAAAAAATATTTTCCTTACCATGATTACTACTTTTGGTGTAAAAGATAATGAATACTATAAAGAATTAGTCCAAAATGAAGTCACATTAAATCAACTATTTACCTAATACTACGAAAACTATATCTCTCCAAAAACGATAAAAAAAGTGATTTTTGGCAACTTATAAAAATATATACTTTGCCAAATTTGTAAAAATATGATGATTTTGGCAACTTATACTAAATTATACTTTGCCATGACTGTATATAAATGATAATTTTGCCAACTTATAAAGAGCTATATCACCTTGTTATTCCTACCCTTTCACTCTTCGTTGTTCGCTTTCAGAGCCGGTACCGTTATGTTTAGGTTTATTGGATGTGGATTTTCCAAAACGATATGAAAAGGCCAATGTCGCTGATCGGGTATCAAGTCGACTGTTCCAGTCTGCATCAGTATCCTTAAGATTATTGATGATGCCATCGGCTCTTCGTGTGTACAAAATATCACTCAAACTGAGTTTCAGACTACCTTTGTCTTTAAGAATTTTCTTTTGTGCAGCCAGATTGAGTGTTCCAAAACTTTTGATCAATAACTGTGCATACACCACATCACTTTGATAATCACCGCGGATATCGGCATTCCAGCCTTTACCTAGCTGAAAACTATTGGTGATATTAGCCGCGAAATATGTACCGGATGCATTGAGTTGTTCTGTATACAAAGCACTCTCAAAAATCTGATGACCGAGTTCTAGGTAAGTGTTCAATCGGTACCATTTGGAAATGTCAGTGGCCCCATCTACTGATAAAGACAAAGTATGATTGGTAGAGATATTGCCCGGACGACTAAAATAAATACCTTCTCTGATCTCCAGTGTTTCATTGATACCATCTGTGGTCAATCCATAATTGACCGATGTATTGATTCGGTTTTTGAAAGTATGCGTCAATGAAAAATTATTGGAATACGTAGGCAATAATCCAGGATTGCCACCATAAAAGGTAAACTTATCCAACGGACTAATAAATGGATTCAAATCCTGAAAAAATGGCCTGTCTATCCTCCTGCCAAAGGAAAAACTCCAGATATGATTGCCCACTGAATCGGCTTGGTAAGACGCATAAAAGGTTGGAAAAACATTGGTATAAGTACGTGTAAAATTAGTATCGGGCTGTATTACATTGCCAAGTTGTCGTCCCTTGAGCGTAGTGGTTTCCGCTCTTAGTCCCAATTGCAAATCTACCTTACCCACTTTTTTATTTACGTTGACATATGCAGCGTGTATCCATTCGTCATAAAGAAACTTATTACTAAGGCCATAATCAGGTGTCGTAATACCGTCAACGGTATTGGTATAAATAGCTTCATTGTCCGTCTTGGTAAATGCAGTCTTGAGTCCAGCTTCAAATTTTGATGTAGTACCTAATGGTTTAGTATAATCTGCTTTGGCCGCATAGATGGCTATGTCTGACGGTATATCACCATTAATAATATCGGCATAGCTAAGCTTATCTTGTCGGTCATAAATAGAGTTTTTAAACAATTGGTCACTACCTGAATGATATACTACATAATCGGCATCTATCGTGAGTACACTACCTAAAGTATCTAGCATTTGTTTGAGATACACATTTAACGTACCATTATTAAAGAAATTATCTGTATTATTGTCAGCCAATACTCTGTTTATTGTACTTTGATTGGCATCTCTAACAAAAGCGGTATTGTCCGTTTGGTCGCCTGCTTTGCTCAGTAATCCTTTGGCAGAAATGCCCAACGTAGTTTTATCAGAAAGGTAATAATCCAAGCCCACTTTCACATTTCCAGACTGACCATCCTTGACTATAAATGAGTTTTGAGCGAATGATGATGTTCTTACATTTTCTCCATTTTTGTAATACCGATTGATATTTAGATCCTGAAAACTATTTCTAAATCCACCATTGATATTGGCATACAAACTGACTTTATTCTTATTAAAATTGAGATTCAGGCTATTATTGCTACGGGTATATCTGCCTTGTTGCAAACTGACTACTGTATTGCCATGAAACCCAAATGTTTTACTTCTTTTGGTAATGATATTTATGACTCCAGAATTGCCTGCAGCTTCATATTTTGCAGGTGGATTGGGCATGATTTCTATTTGTTTGACCGTAGATGCCGGTAGGGATTTTAAGTAATTTTCAAGTTCTGAGCCTGACAAGTAAGTGGGTTTATCATCAATAAAAACGGTCACACCTGATCTGCCTTTGAGTTTGATGGCACCATTTTGGTCTAGTGATACTCCCGGGGCACGCTCCAATGCTTCGAGTACATTGCTTCCTGCATTGGCAATCAGTGCATCTACATTGACTACAGTACGATCTATTTTTCGTTCCACATACGGAGTTTTAGCATTAATAGTCACTGTTTCCAGCAATTTTGAACTCGTTAGCAAACTTACCTTTCCTATATTGATCTGAGTATCGTTTCCAGAAACGTTTATTAGTTTACGAGATGAATCATAACCTAAAATAGCTATATCGATGACATAGTTGCCGCTTTTGATATTTGAAAATTCGAAACTTCCATCCTGATCGGTATAAGTAGCTTTGATTATAGAATCTCGTTCATTTAGGAGTGTGACTAATGCTAAATCTAGCCCCTTATCTTTTTCATCAGCTATGGTGCCTGAAATTTGAAAATAAGATTGACCTAAAACATTACAAGTGACAAATAATATAATGGACAAACTGTAAAAAAATCGTTGCATAAAAGCCAAAATTATGGTTTTGAATATTTCCTAAGTATCAAAAATAGAAGACAGTGTTCAATTAATATGTTTTATTAGACCTAATGCCCTTTTCTTTCTACAAAATATCTATTTTAATGATTAATGGCATACAGCCAATGCCCAAAATCCAAACCTGCCCTGAATATTTGTATAATCATGCCCACGACTATAATAAACATCATAGCAGAAAAATACTTGGAGTCACATAAATTTTGTTTATTCATCTTTGATATATTTTACACCAAAAGTACCACAAAATAGCCTTCACTCTTTTATCCGATCCTGCTAATCGCACAAATTGGTCACCAAAACCTATGTCCCACCATTTCATGTACATGAAAAGCAACTATTTGTTTGTTGGATTCCAATTATTATTTGTATTTTGCTACCCAAAGTAAAATAGATATGGATTCCTCTAATGTTGCCGTGCACTCGCTCTTTACAGAATTTGACATTTCACTATTCAAAACTGGAAAACACTATCATTTATACACCAAGATGGGATCGCACCCCATGGTATTGGATGGTGTGGAAGGCTGCTACTTTGCAGTATATGCACCCAATGCTCAAAAACTTTTCGTTGTAGGCGATTTTAATCAATGGCAGCATGATGGCTATATGCTTTATAGCCGATGGGATGGCTCCGGAATATGGGAAGGATTCATACCAGGTGTGAAACATGGCATGGTGTATAAGTACAAGATATTTCCACACAATTACGGTCGCATCAGAATGAAAGCCGATCCTTATGCTTTTAAAGCTGAAAAACCACCTAAATCCGGATCGATCGTTTGGGATATCAAATATAAGTGGCAAGACGACACTTGGATGAAAAACCGTCCTTTGGTCAACTCACACCATAAACCACACGCTGTCTATGAAATGCATTTTGGCTCATGGCGCCGCAATATAGCAGAAAACAGATCGCTGACCTACACTGAAATGGCAGATCAGTTGATACCCTATCTCCAAGAAATGGCCTATACCCATGTGGAATTTCTCCCACTAGCAGAGCACCCTTATGAGCCGTCTTGGGGATATCAGGTGACCGGATACTTTGCGGCTTCCAGTAGATATGGAGACCCTGAAGAATTAATGTTGCTCATAGACCGACTACATCAGGAAGGCATAGGAGTGATTATGGATTGGGTTCCAGCGCATTTTCCATCTGATGATTTTGCATTAGCCACATTTGATGGATCTTGTGTATATGAGCATCCTGATAGACGCAAAGGCTTTCATCCGGATTGGAATACCTTGATTTTTAACTTTGGACGTCCAGAAATCAAGAGCTTTTTGATTTCTAATGCATTTTTCTGGCTAGAGCAGTATCACATAGATGGTCTAAGGGTAGATGCGGTGTCATCTATTGCTTACCTGGACTACTCGAGAAAAGAAGGCGAATGGGAGCCTAATCAATACGGTGGTAGAGAAAATCTGGATGCTATTGCTTTCTTACAAGAATTCAATACAGCAGTTTATGGCGCATTTCCAGGCATACAAACCATAGCAGAGGAGTCCACTTCTTACCCGATGGTATCTAGGCCCGTCTTTCAAGGAGGTTTGGGCTTTGGTATGAAATGGATGATGGGCTGGATGCATGATACCTTAGATTACTTCAAAAGAGAATTTATATACCGAAAGTTTCACCAAAATGACATCACTTTCAGTATTATGTATGCTTTTTCCGAAAACTTCATGCTAGCACTGTCACATGACGAAGTAGTGCATGGCAAAGCGTCTATGATTGGTAAAATGTCTGGTGATGAATGGCAAAAATTTGCCAACCTACGTACCCTTTATGCATATATGTACACCCATCCGGGTACTAAGCTGCTCTTTATGGGCAATGATATGGCGCCATATACAGAATGGAATTTTACCTGGCAATTGGATTGGGACTTATTACAATATCCTTCTCACCAAGGTCTCAATAATACTGTAAAAGCACTGAATCAGTTATATAGAAAGGAAAAAGCATTGCACCATTTCAATTTTAGTCCCGAAGGATTTAAATGGGTAGATGCCGGAGATAGGAATAATTCCATTTTGATTACACAAAGAAATTCTGACGTCAAAAATGATGTTTTGCTGATCATCTGCAATCTCAATATTATGCCACATCAAGACTATAAAATTGGTATGGATGCTCAGCAATCTTATGAACTGATTTTCAACTCTGATGATGTACAATATTGGGGTAGTGGTTTTGAAGTGAAATCCAAAATCAAAACCATAAAAAAAGAATGGCACGGCAGAAATCATATGCTTGAACTAGATATCCCGCCCATATCAGTGACCGTATATAGAATGACTTCATACAAGGAAGATAAACCAAAGGCCAAATCAGTAAAAAGAAAAGAAACAAATAGTCAAAAATCCATTTAAAAACAAAACATTTATATAGCTAAATTTTATAAAAAAGTACCGAATTAGTGTAGGAAATCAATAAGCAGTTGTTTTCACCCTATTGTAGCAAGGGACATCTAAGATACCTTTACCAATTGATTATTCCATGTACTTAGTGCAAATATAATGAACTCTTTTAAGATATTCACTTATATTTGCGGTCTATAAATCCATAAAATGACTGAGTCCTCTATATTTTCTGATCAAAATACTAACGATATGAACACTAACCAACTAACTGGTATACGCATCAAGGAAGAACGACTAAGATTAAATTATTCTCAGCAAGCCTTAGCTGATCATTTGGGCATGGATATTTCCAACTATTCCAGACTGGAAAATGGGAAAATAGAAATTACTATTGCTAAACTTGAAGCTATCGCAGAGTTCTTTAAGGTGCCTTTAGTAAGATTACTCCCTATAAATATGCAAGGGTCTGTAAATATAAATAATGGAACAGCTATAATAAATGGGAATAGTACAATGAATCATACAAATATTAACACACAAGATTTAAATGCTTTTTTTGAAAAGATAGTAGCGTTAATTCAAAATTTTAAAAAAGAAATATAACTTTTGAAATACAAATATTTAGTTTTCATTCATTTTTTGAACTATTTCTTTAACTGTTTCTACATCATTAACTATTTCTAAGACTGTATATTTGTAATGTTCCCTTTTGGTTTTTGCAATTTTTTGAAAGTCCTTTTTGGTTAGTAATTTAAGTCTACAGCTTTCATTTCGATATCTAGAATAATCTCTATATTCTTTTTCTGACAAATCTATAAATAAAATTGGACATTTTATATTTGAGTTTGGCTCCTTCCACTGACTTTTTATACCCCAAACAATGTCGCTGTAAGATCCGACCAAGGACCCTATAGCTCCTGCTGATGCACCTATCGTCGAACCTGCTGATTGTGGTTCCAACATTTTTTTTGTTAAGGCTGACATGCAGTAATTTCCCACTATTTCAAGTTTTATAAAATAACTATTCATGGAGATGTCATCACAATATCCCAAATTTACATAATATTTATTTTCATATTTCAATGCCCATACCAACTTTTCATCTTTGATTTTTTTACCTGTAACTTTGTTTAATATCTTTTTAACAACTATTAAATTTTCAGATTCAAGTTTACCAATAGCAATAAAATCTCCTTTCAAAGAATCTCTTAATCTAAACTGCTGAGAAGTTTCAAAAACGGTTACATTTAAAGTGTCCCGAGACTTAAGAGCAGAACAGTTTAGAATTACTAAAATAAATATGACATAAACACTAATTCTCATAACTTATCAAACTATCTGTTTTATGTATCAAAAAAATAAAAAGTACACTTATTTCTTATTACATTAATGTTTGGATAAGCCTTTAAAATAAGTTCTAAATTTTTATTAAACATTAAACTTGTTACAATTACATTGTCCCCGTTTAAAAAAACTATCTTGATATAATTAAATTTTGCAAATGTCAATTCCCCTATATTTGCCATTGGTTTACCAAGTTCAAAAAAATCAATATCTTTAATTAAATATTCTGTGTGATCGTTTACCATAATTTCATTTCTAGTAAAAACTATTTTATCCTTAATTTTTAAATATCTTATGAGCAAAGGAAAACTAAGAGAGTCAAGTAATATGTTTAACAAAAGTAAAAAGAATACAAAAGTAATGGTGAATATATCAATAAAGTATAAAAATAAATAAACGGTTATAAAAAACATTATACCTGAGTAATGTAAAATTATATTTTTCAATGAAATTTCACATCTAAAAATAACTTCGGTAATATCTTTTTGCCCCATAATTAATTGTATTTCAATAGATCTTAGAACTAAATAAATAACGGGAATTACTCTTTAATGGAACCATGGTTCACAATGATTAGACTAATTCAGATTTAATTAATATTCTACAAGACACTATTCTACGTTTAAGTCAAATTATTTAAAAGATATGAATACATAATTAAATTATTTAAAAAAAAATATTAGGACCATCGCAATTAAGAACAAAGCTATACCAGTATAACAATCTTTAGAACTGTTCAATTCACTTTTTGAAGGCGAATTATTTGAATACCAGAATAGTAAAGGTAGACAAATAATGAAAATGGGGATACCTAAAAGCAAGTAATCACTCTTATTTTTTATCAAATTAAGGCTTAAGAATGATTCAGTATAAACTATATATGCATGTATGGTCAAACCAAAAATAGCTACAACTATATTTTCGGGGTCCCTTTCATGTTTGAGAAACTTTAATATAAACCTATGAATTGTAATTAATATATATCTTAACATATTCATAATAAATAAATTTTTATTCTTAAGCCCCATATGAAAACCTTATGCTTCCACATTTTTACCCTTATTCTTTAAATATCTTATTCAATCACTACTAAGCTGTGTAAGATCATATCCAATTAGTTGAAAATACTTTTTATTTTCATTTTCAAGATTTACACTAAATATGTCACCAGTTTTTGTATTACTTCTAAAAATACTCATATTATTATTTTATTTTCTATTTATTCTATAGTCCATAGAGTAGCTGACATCTTGGATATAGTTGTCAGGGCTGATGCTCATTTAAATAATGAGTGATCTACTCAAAACTAAAAAATTTCAAAGACAAAGCACAAATATAAGATAAAGCTAGTATTTTTAACTTATATTTGCAGCCTATAAATCCACCAAATGACTGAGTCCTCTATATTTTCTGATCAAAATACTAACGATATGAACACTAACCAACTAACTGCTATACGCATCAAGGAAGAACGAATGAGAATGAATTATTCTCAACAAGCAGTGGCTGATCATTTGGGAATGGATATTTCCAACTATTCCAGATTGGAAAATGGAAAAGTAGAAATTACTATTGGTAAACTCGAAGCTATCGCAGAGTTCTTTAAGGTGCCAATTATTTTTTTTATTCCAAATCAAACTTCAAATATTACTATAAATAATGGAAGTTATGGAAATCATAGCACTTTAATTCACAATTATTCCGATTCTGAAATGCAAAATTCACTAAAGTTAGTAATTGAACTGCTGCAACGTCAAATAAAAAATTAATATTAGTACCAATCTCAAAAATTTACATAAAGACATTAATCTAATATTAGGTCTTTAAAAAAGTACCAACTTCATTCAAATTTCACTCTAAATTCCATTGGTACTAATCAGACGACCCTTCGACTGAATAAATTAGATGCTATTTCTGTTTATTATTCTCGGTAATAAAACTTAAAATAACATCAGCTTAGCTAGATAAAACCAATCCGTATCTTAAAAATATTTTTAGAAAGTTTATCATATCTAATATTTTTAAAAGTGTGGAAAATCTTCTGCTTTAGAGCTAATTACTTATATATTTAAGTTTTTTGGTTTTTGACTTAAGATTTCCAAAATTTACATTGATCCCCGCACTTAAAACAATAGGTCTTTGAAAAATTGGACCAACAAGGTTAAAGTCACGATCAAACCCATTTGATATAAACAGATTGTTATGATAATAAGTCCCTTTCAAATGAATAAAAGATTGTTTGTACAAATTAAAACCAAAATACAAAGAAGAATAAAAAATGTTCCTATTCTCAGCTAAATAACTTATATTAGTAGAGCTTTTGATATTAGATGATCGAGCATAAGTTTTTGTAAAAATACCAATTACTCTGCTTAAGCCAATATCTTGTCCAATAATAAATCTCCAGAATTTGAATCGGCTTCCTAAACCTAAATTTAAATGATTTACTTTCAAATAAGCTTCTTCAATAACAAAATTTTTCCAATTATTTAGCCAGTAACCATAAGATGGATTTAAGGTGATCGTTACAATATCATTTAAATGATATTCAATATTTACCATACCAGAAAATCCATAATTTGGAGTGTACTGTATTGTATAAGGTACCTTTACATCAGGTGCTCTCGTAGCCAAACTCATGCGGTTTATTTCTAATCCAAAGCCATAATTCCATTTTTGGGCATAAAGCGACTGTAAGCTTAACACCAAAAAAAAAGAAACTGCAAATACTTTCATAAATATTAAATTTATTTTTTATTGTTAGGCCTTATATGAAAACCTTATGCTTCCACATTTTTACCCTTATTCTTTAAATATCTTATTCAATCACTACTAAGCTGTGTAAGATCATATCCAATTAGTTGAAAATACTTTTTATTTTCATTTTCAAAGGCACCACTTAATACATCACCAATTTTGGTATCTTTTATTCAAATTGAGGATAGTTATCAGGACATTTATTTCCTTTAGCTATCTCTATTATATCGTAAGGATTAAATACAAGGCCTATGAAAGCCTCACGATATTTCCCGGATAACTTGCCTACATATTTAAAATCATTGTCATTAATTTGCCATACATACCATTTATCAGATTTTAATTTAGGTTCTTCACCAGCTTTTCGGGCATAATCCTCTGTACCTCTAAACATGATTTTTGATGGAAAACCAATATTAATAGAGTTACCAAAAATTAACCATAGTTTTAGCTGCAAACCAAAATCTGTTGCACAGTGAGCATAAGATAATATTTCATCATTTATTATGTCAGATATATTAGGTGTTTCATTGATATTATAATTTCTCTTAAATACTCTAACTACATCGCTATTCAATTGTGTAAGGTCAAATGCAACTAATTGCATAAATCTTTTTTCTGTGTCATTGATAGGAATTGAAAATATATCCCCTATTTTTGTTTTTAAATTCATTTATTCAAAATTAGGATATTGAAACTGATATTTACCTGTTTTTATTCTGTTTACTATATCAAATGGGTTAATGACAATTCCAATTTCTGCTTTTCTATTTTCACCAATAAGTTTACCGACTCTTGTAAAGTCTTTATCATTTATTCTCCAAATGTACCAATTATTTGATATTTCTACATTAGGGTTTGAGTAATCATTTGTATCTCGAAAAATAATATCATTTAAATTTCCAACCTCCGTTATATTTCCTTCTTTTATCCATAGATTTAATTTGAGTCCAGATTTAGTGACACAATGAGCATAAAATTCTATCTCGCCATCAATAATCCTCTGAAGACTTGGTGCATCACCAATTTTATACTCATCTTTAAAAGATCTTATTACATCGCTATTAAGCTGTGTAAGATCATATGCAATTAGTTGAAAATACTTTTTATACCCATTTTCAAGATTTACACTAAATATGTCACCAATTTTTGTATTACTTCTAAAAATACTCATATTATTATTTTATTTTCTATTTATTCTATAGTCCATAGAGTAGCTGACATCTTGGATATAGTTGTCAGGGCTGATGCTCATTTAAATAATGAGTGATCTACTCAAAACTAAAAAATTTCAAAGAACAAAGCACAAATATATGATAAAGCTAGTATTTTTCACTTATATTTGCAGCCTATAAATCCATCAAATGACTGAGTCCTCTATATTTTCTGATAAAAATACTATCGAAATGAACACTAGCCAACCAACTGTTATACGTATTAAAGAAGATCGTATAAGATTAAATTATTCTCAGCAAGCTGTGACTTAATGAAATCGTTAATGGTTGGAACTATGTTTACACAATATCGTATTAAAAAATTTTGGACTTGGTTTAAAAATAACCACTTTAAGTTAAATCAGAACACCGAACATTTAACAGAATTTGCAATCATATTAAAAAAAATCCATCCAGGTTTAACTTTTGAGTTTAAATTTACAAATAATGTAAACCTGTTGATTATATCTGCTGACGGTAATAAAAATTTATTTGAATTAGTAACAAAGATAGTTAGCCAAGCACCTGAAATTAAAAACTGGAAAACAATAGCATTTAGACAACCCAAAGAGTTTTCAACTGTGGAAATTGATGATACAATATTATCTATTGATGATGTATATGCAAGATATAATATATTAGATTCAAAAGTTAAGATTGATTTATTTATTAAAAATTACATTGAAAGCTCCACCATGACAGCATGTGTATTTATATTACTTGACAATCTTTTTGGTGAGTATTTTGTTGAAACTATGATAGAAAATATTACAGTTACAGCTCTAGAAGATTTTGATAATGAATCAAAAATAATAGCTGTAAAACATCTACCACAAAATATATTTATTAATATGGGAGAATAGATTATTAAATCCAATTTTCTAAATCCCAATCTTGTTCAATTCTTTCACATAACAAATTATAATTCCAAACTCCCCATGGCGAAAATTTTTTTTCATTCTCAGTCAATTGCAATGCAGTCGTTCTTTGCCAGGTTGCAGTATTAATTATGTGCCATCCCTTTTTAACACCTTGAATTATTATTTCTTCTCTCATGTATTTTGGCATTGATGATTTTAATTCAATATTTAAATGAGTATTTCTAACTAATTTTTTTTTGATTGCATATGCTAAAGGAAATGCAATAACATACCTTACTTTTAGGCCTTTCAATTGTTCCGAATTTTTTAATTGTTCCTCAAAATTACTTTCAAGTACAGAAATAAATTCACCAATATCATTATCCTTATTTAAAAATTGAAGATAACAAAATCCTTTCAATGTTTTTAATTCTAAAATATCACCAATTTTGAGTTTACTCATATTTTTATATTTATTTACATTATTTGTATCCTATTGATTTTAATAGGTCATACCCTCTCATTAATTGTTGAGAATATGATGGGTTTTTAATACTTATGCTATTAATTCTATTAATTAATGTACCTCCGAATTTGCTTAATCCATGAATCTCAATTAATGCTTGTTCTACAGCTTTTGCATCAGATCGCGATAAATTCTTCATTAACGGGGAAATAGATATTCCTTTACTCGAAAGATGCTCCGCAGCTCTTCGTGCAAAGTTATTAGTAATTCCAACATATTCCGTAACACCATTATTTACAGATCTATATACAACATTTACACCTGTATTAGCTCCCCTTGCCGCCAGCCCCCACTGAACCAATTTACCAACAGCTCCAGCTCCCAAAGTAATAATAGACTCCATGTGTTTATTAAATATATCTGCTGCTACACCACTCCAGTCTTGATCTATGACATCCAAAGCCATCAGATATTCAAATTGACTAATTTCTCCATTGAGATATTGTTCTGCAAAGATAACCTTAGCTTTTTCTATTCTAGGGTCTCCTCCACCATTTCCATCTACAACATCCTCATGCATCACATGGTTCAATGCAGCTATTACAAACCCTTGACGGAGGCCCTGCCAGAAGTTGCCCCCTATAGCAATGGCAGACAATCCACCTGATATGCTGCCTACTGCTATTACCGCTTGCGGGCCCAGTTTCAGTGCCGTGGCTATACTACTACTTGCAGAGCTGATTGCACCAGCCACAAACCCATCAGCATAGCTGCCACCTTGTATGCTGGAGAAAGCGCCACCTGCATGACCATGGGCGAGTACCTGAAATCCCGCCCTCAGAAATTCATTGCCTATAGTAGATGCTATCTGCCCTATACCTATTGAAAAAACACCCTGTGCTACACCTACAAAAGCTGACTGTACCGCTCCCTCAAAGAAGGGTTTGTGATTCATCAGATTATTTACACCATTTATAAAGACACTGGTGATAGCATAGCCCAGTATGGATAATATTTCATTGCCATCAGGGTCAGAATACTTCAGCGGATTATTGTAGGCATAGCTATACCTATTATAGTTTTGAGAGAAGCCGCCATCTTGGATGAGATTGTCAGGGCTGAGCATACGCGCTAGCTCAGGGTCATACATCCGGCCATTCATATTGATGAGTCTGAACTCTCTGATGTGCTCATGACCAGTATAGCCTCGGTAGTACCATATAGGTCTGGTATTGGGTAGGTTTTCGTCTATGTAGCTGGTCCATAGACCCATATTTCTTCTTCTTCCCCATGGGTCATAGGACTGAGAGCCTTGGCTAATTCCAGATGCATTAGTCACATCGAGTATAGAACCTAGGTGGTCTGTATACACGTAGTATGGTGTATGATTACTACCCTGGCTGCTGATGATGACTTTCATTTGGCCTTCCATACTGATGTATTGCACCTGCGCTGTACCCTGAGATGTGACTACCTTTTCATAATCGCCGATATAGTATTTGGTCTCTTGTATTACATTGTTTTTATATAATACAGACTTGATCCTATTGCCATGATATCCGTAAGTGTACACCAGGCGATATGGGCCCTCTGTGATGGTATCTGGTTGAAAAAAACTATTGTAGCTGATGTGCTGCTCTGCATCTTTAATCAGACCTTTAGGGTTGGTAATTTCAGTAGTAGCGTATATCTTTACTGGATCATAGGTATATACACCAACATCGGACTTTGATAGTATATTACCATTATCTGCATAAGTCATCGTGTCTCTGGTGATGGTCATATTTGAACCTTGAGAAGTCCAGCGCACCAGTCGGTCTAGGATGTCGTACTCCATGGTATCTTTATTGCCATATTGGTCCCATCGTTTCATGAGATTACCATTTTTGTAGTCCCACTGCATATTGTACTCAAAGTATCCGTCTGATGTTGCATATTTAGTTGGTATACCATGAAAGTAAGTATGTATGCTTTGTTTACCATTACCTAAAGTGTACTTGGTCGTTTGACCACGGCCATTAACTTCGTCTATATTCATGTAAGTTGTGCTTCCTGAGTATATCCGTTTTAGGTAACTATAAGGATCATAATCATACTGTAAAGTGAGTCCAGAAGGCAGTGTACGAGACTGTATTCTATCTAGCCCATCGTATGAGGTAGTTGTCTCATAGATTTGGCCATCTATTGTAGTCTTTTCTGAGATGACACGACTATATATGTCATAATCTAGCTCATGTATATCGCCTTCATAGCCAATTACCTTTTTTAATTTATACGCTTTCCCAGGTACACCGTGTGCATAATATTCATACGTAATAATACCTTCTGGACGAATTAAAAACTCAAGCCTGTCTAGTTCATCATAAATCATGGTAGTCACTTGACCTTTGGCATTGGTTTCAGTATATAACCTTCCATAAGCATCGTAGTCATACATAGTTATGCCAGCACTGATATCTGTTTGCTTCTTTTTTCGATGGTACTCATCATATTCTATGGATACCAATACAGTATTTTCTTTCTTTACTTCTTTCAGTCCACCATGACTAAAGTAAGTATAGTCCAGCACATTTCCTTGACTATCAGTAGTCTGTATTGTCTTGCCTGATGCGTCTATGGCTGATATCGTTTCTTTACCATCAGGAGCTATAGTACGTATCATTTCTATTCCTTCTTCATAGGAGTATTGATATTGGGTAGTCCCAAAAGAAGATATATTACTGCTAGTTGACTCTATTCTTTGTGATGTATAAGCTGCACCATATGTATTTGTCGTTGTTAGCAATGGTTCACCACTTTTGCGGGGTGCATCACTTTGAAATGCATTTCCCATACGATCAAATTTATGGTTAGTAGTTATCCACTGCCCTCCGAATCCTTGAACTTCACTTCTCACTACCCTATCCATCTGATCATAATGAATTACAGTAGTGGGCTTACTCGGACTGGTGATAGTTTCTTTCTTGATACCCGGTGATATCTGCCATTGATAATTTTTTGTTGCAGTGATTCCTGCCGGACTTGTTGTGGTTTTGATCCTCCCCCAGGCATCATAAGTATTGGTTGTAGTTTTTCCGGTTTCGTCGGTTATACTTAGCGGCTTTCCCCATTTAGGATCATGATTAGCAACATAAACGGTGTTGTTAAATATGTTTTTCTTTTCGTTCACAAATCTGGCCTTATTATCATAGTAATAATATACCTTTTGGTCATCAAGTCCAGTGCTGCTTTTTTGCTCCCAAAAAAGACCACCGTGGTTATAATAGTCATATTCGTACAGTACTTCTTTAGCTTGTCCATCATAATTTGTCCTGGAAGTCACTTGCCCTTTTGTATTATAGCCTATGATGGATGTAGAGCTGTATGCTGCTTGCCCACTTCTACTTAGTGTGGTCGTAACAGAGGTAGGTTTATCTGGAAAAGTAGCACCAAAGGCACCAAAAATAGTACCTACAACTTTACTTTCTATCAAAGAAGCGCCATTGTTTCCATACATATTGCTGGTCACTAATGTTGGATTACCAAAAGCATCATACGAGTTAAATATTTGGTCATTTCTTCTACCTTCGTGATAATTGTGCAATATGATACTTTGCGGGGTCATTAGATACCTTCCTGTTCCTGCAGATGTGAAATTGTATGCACTTACAGATTTTGTAAAATCAGCACCCGTAACAAATTCTGTAACCGTGCTATCTTGTACCATAATTCCATATGTGTCATTTGCATGGCTGTAGGTCACATTTCTAAGATACGACCATTTATCTTCCACCTCGGTTTTTCCAAAGCCAATCAATCCTTTTCCGTTTCTGTTAAGTTTAGCATGTGCATATTTACAACTTTGTGTCTTCATTTTTATAGGATCATAGATTCCACTGTCAAATGAAGTACCATCTTCTGTCCAGAACTCCTTTACTAACCACACAGGCACGGTAATATTCGTGGATGTGGCATTGACATTTGAAAGTGTGCCTCTTGTATAAAAATCATCTGATGCATCTACCTTTTCATTCATCAGTTTATAATCATAGGTAGTCGTATATAGCTCACCATTTCTTACTTTGACTAGAAAATTTTCTTTGGATTTATATCCTACAGATATATCATAAGGATCTTGAGTGGAGTGGACCCTATACAATGTGGTTGCCTTGCCGTCACTACCTAGATAAGAAGGTACCACTACACTAGATAGGTAGGTAATACCGCTTAACAAGTGCGCTTGACCACTATCAAACCCAAAGCCTCGACTGTAATATATATCCGTAAATGTAGAACTAGGTGTGCCACCTAGTAGCATCACATCACTCCTTCCATCTCCATTATAATCTCCTACACTTACTACTTCTCCAATATAAACATCAAAATCATCTTGTGTGATTTCAGGAGCTGTTTGCCATAAAAAATTCACTCTTTCAAAACCACCTCCTGCTTTACTGTAATTGATGTGCCACAAATCATTATTGTTACTTCCTTTCCTTACCAAAACATCAGTATTTCCGTCACCGTTAAAATCTCCGTAAAAAGTCAAAAATTGCTGATCAAAAAGCCTATTTGCTAGTGAAAGACTACTACTATTATCAAAAAATATTTCTCTTACATTGGTATTGGTTTCGAACTCAAACACTGCACTTGTAGTACCATTGATCACAAAGATATCTGATTTGCCATCACCATTATAGTCCATGATAGTAATCTTCTCCACATCATATCCCCAAGTATAAATGGATGCGAAAGAAGAAATATTTGAAGTTACCATTTGCCAAGCAGACAATGGTTGATTAATGTTTTTTTGCCCATAAGAAATAAACAGACGTTCACCATTGATATAAAGCAAATCTGCTAATCCATCTGCATTAAAATCTCCCGTATGTAAAGGCGCCAAATGGGTATTATTTAAATGCTCTCTTAAAAAAGGATTACTACTTGATGGTTGTAAGGTGTATAGATTTGTATAACTTAGTACCCCGTTGGGATCTGTGTTGTAAAAAACTCTAATTCTATATGATACATAACTCCCTAAGCCAGATGTCTCGGGTACTAAGTAAAAATCAATAATATCATCCATATTGTCACCATTAAAATCCGCTACACTCACTATTTTGCTAGTTGTGTTGAGTGGTATGTTTATGGCTGTATTGGACTCTCCATGTACAAGTGAGTCATACTCTGGAAACAACATTGATTTTGTTGCAAAAAGAAAATCGGTTAGTCCATCCCCATTAAGATTGCAGGTGAAAAAATTATCATTGGTGTGTATGGGTCTTACCGTTGCTGTGACTGGATTGCCCGTAGGCAGATCACCATATTTAAATGCAGTTTTGTGTATCGCCGTACCATCTGATCCACGCTCTCTGATTTCATGTAAAAATGTATTGCCGTTTCGATACCCATAAAAAAAGTCATAATTTTTTACTATTTGGCCTTCAGTGCTAATGGTAATATTAGTGGTAGCCACGCCCTTGGTTTCATGCGATCCACCTTGATATTTAAGTACTTCCTCAGTCCTTTTTTGATATGTAAATTTTATCAATGCATAAGGCATAATTCCTGCTATATCATTTCCTGTGAATCTAATTTCATCTATAACATGTTCATACCACAGCGTTCCAGACCAATTATGTTCTTCTTTATAATGGTAACTAATATAATTCCCATCGGGATATATCATTTTGGATATATGCCACTGTATTGCTTTTCCAGCATTGTTTTGTTGCCTAGAATTATTATCTTTTCCGAATTCGTATTTTATCCCATCTTTAGTTTCCATGATAAAGTAAGATGGGTCTCCTGGAGAACCACCAAATGCTGTAATTCTTTCAAAACCTTCACTTTCAAAAGCATATATGCTACCACCCACTCCATAGCTACCATTCAACAGTTTTAATCTTTGACCATTCAATACAAATCTATCATCTGCACTAAAATTTACGGCTGATGTCACACCATCATGAAGTTTATTTCTCCCAGCCCGTCCAATAGCAGACAATCCACCTAATCCCCATCCATATCCATAAGATGATGAGTTGCCCATAGAATTATATTGAATTGATAACTCGGGTTCTATACCATTTGTGCCAGGTGGAACAGCAATATCTATCTTATAACCCGATGCACCATTATTAATCGATGCTACACCTGCTATACTTCCCGAAGATAATGATGTATTAGTACTTAAATTTTCTATAGTGCTTTCAGTATGTAAGGGGATATATGAAACATTTTGTCCGGAGATAAATGTTCTATATAATAAAAAGCTAATTATTAGTAAAAATATCTTAAGTTTCATTTTGTTTTTTTCTTATTTTATACAAGAATCTTCATTAGCATTAATTAAGGCATTATAAATTCCGGTGGCTCCTTGCACTGGAAAATAACATCCTTCCTTCATCTTAATGACATGAGCGTTTGCATCACATCTAACAACACATGCTTCACCTTCGACCTCCAGTAAAAATTCTGTATTATCTGCTTTTCTAAAAGCCAATACAAAAGAATATTTAAACTTTCCAGTGAGTTCAACTCGCTCGTGAACTTGGGGTTTAAAAGGTCTTTGCCAACCAAAACCCCTAAAACCCCATGATGCAGGTTTTATTATATCTAAGCCTTGGAGATAGTATATTAGCTTACCTGTATCGTTAAATATTTGATAATTTGCAACTGCAAATTTACCTATTTCCATCTTGTTACATATCGGATAAAAAGCATCATTGATCCCATCTTCATTAGGTGTGATGACGTTTGGAATATATACCCTATAATCTTCTACTTCATATACTTTGGGTTCGGTGCCGCAGCATCCATCATAAGGTGTTGGACTCTGTACGGCTTCTTGACTACAGCCTGAGATAGTGCATAACATGAGCAAGATGGCAATTTTTGTGTTTAACATCCACGAAGTGTTCATAATAATTGATTATTATTTAATGGTTAGTAATAGAATTATTGTATTTATATTTTCTCTGTATCCAGAAAGTTGGTTAGTTGATAATCACCTTTGTATGTCCTTCTATGATCATTCCTCCTAGATTATATACAGAAGCAGCGCCGCAATTGGATGCATCATCTTGTATGACCGTGACATCCCTTAAGATCATATCGCCATAGTTTCTGATACCTGTACCAAAAAAGTTGATTTGACACCCTGCATTGATGTGTATGTGTTGCAGCTCTAAGGTACCACTGTTGACCTGAATGGCAGGAACACTGCCCCCTACGGTCACCACACTATTCACATTTTGTAGAATATGTATGTTTTTATTGATTTTGATGGATGTGAGTAGATTGATTGTTTGCCCTATGACATTGGGTGCAAATTTTATAGTATCTCCATGTGAGGCACACTCTATCGCTTTACGCAGAGAGCCTGCACCACTATCATTGACATTGATGACTAATGTGCTGCATGTGGGATCGCAACTTTGATCACGTAGTATCCGACATCCTGCCGCATCATAGCTGTAGCATCTTTTCTGACCATACGTAGGTGAAATGGTCAACCCTACAAAAATAAAAATGAATACTGAGATAATTATCCTTTGGTATAATGGGCTGTGGTTTCTAGAAATGGATTTCATATTTGTTCTGTTTACTTTTCGTGTTATAAATAAGCACATCATGAGGACCCTTACTGCATCCTATGATACATCATGTTTTCACTTTAAATGTAGTACTTTAAGGCACTACTTGCTTGTTTTCAACGGGTGCGTATGGGGAGTGTATACGCTATAGCACTTGGGGTCATGCTAAAATCTTTTGATATTTCATGTACTGCTCAGATACAATATCTATTACTTAGGACGATAATGATATCCAAAGATTTCAAGAGCAAAAGTAACCAGATCATGAATAAGGTGGTAATGATATCATCGTTTTTTTGTCAAAAGTATTGCATAAAACGCAAAATAAAAAAGGCTTGGAATATAAATACTCCAAGCCTCCATTTTAAAAACTAATGAAAAGATTTTCAACAATGCTAAAAACTTACTACAATACTCATCAAATTATCTCATAAAATGGTAATACGTGTATGTCTTATTATTGTATAAAAAAAGGTGCGCCATGTCTGTAAAAAAAGTCTGATATATAAACATCAGACTTCCACATTCAAAAAAAACCGATGATAACTCTTAATACGATAGCATGGTTGGAAAACAAACAAAAATATAACCAAACCATCAAGTTTTACTTTAAACCACTTTTTTGAATTTTTTAGATAGAGCCACACAACTTGATGCATGGCTCTTTACTTTAAATTAAATTATTATTACATTATCTCAACTAGTCCAAAATTCATGCCAAAAACAACTTAATTATACAAACCAATGCGAACAATAATATAGTCTTTTTAAAGAAAAAAAGCTCACCAATGGCTCATTATTCCTCACATCCAAACAAACGATTTTCTTTACATTACTACACTCCATTTTATCACTAATATTCAGGGGATATGCTATCAGAAAAAAGATCAAAAAAGAAAAAGCCATACAAATTAATATATGGCCTTTCACTTTGATTATGGACTTAAAAACTTTATTTAACAATGTAGCAGAAAACAAAGTTCATGCCAAAGATAATATCAATTTGGTAACCTTAAATTGCTAAATGATCATCATTCCTTGTATCGCAAAAAAGAAAAGCCACACAACTAAATGTACGGCTTTCCATGATTTGCGAAAAAGTATTCAATCTTATCTTTCAATGAGTTCAATTCAAAATTCATGCCAACATCAATGCTTTAAATCATGCTTAAACAATTATACTTCTAATCAAAATAAAGATATAGGATTACATTTTTACCATATATGGTTATGGTTCACAATACATTTGCCTATTTAATTCGTTAATACAAAAGATACTTGTATTTGATATCGCATCTATAAACTAAAAGACAAAATAAAAAATACTTATGACCGAAATCATTCATGAATATTTAGAAACTATCGGACCTAGTAATGTTTTATCATTTTTTTTGTTGGCGTTATTATTTCAAATAATTAATATTATATCAAGAGCCCTAAATCCAATTAACATGTCATAAATATACATCACCATATTTTATCATCATGGCAAACAAGATTCTATCAGATGCACAGGTTTTTGCACATTTTGGACAACCCATACCTCCAGGCACTAACAGTGCAAACCTTACTAAAATCACGCTACCTTACCCAATGCGCATTGCTTGGGACAAAAAGGTAAAAATCACATCCATTTACTGTCATAAGAAAATAAGCGCACCATTGACCGCTGTATTTAATGATTTGTTGGCTCATTATGGTTTGGCGCAAATCCAATCTTTAGGCATAGATCTTTTTGGAGGCTTATACAATTACAGAAAAATGCGTGGAAGCACCAAGCGATGGAGCCGGCATAGCTGGGCCATAGCTATAGATCTAGACCCTGAAAGAAATGGCCTCCGTACTAAAAAACCACTAGCACAGTTTAGCAAACCTGCTTACAAACCCATGATCGATATTTTTTATAAACATGGCTTTGTAGGATATGGACCGGAAAAAGATTATGACTGGATGCACTTTGAGTATGCCAAAATTGAATAAAGATAAAGGCAATGTATAAGAAAAAGGCCGTAAACAACGTTGGTTTACGGCCTTAAAAAACTACTGTGTTGAATTGCTAAGAAAATCTATTTTAGTTTAGTTAAGTCTGAAAATCTCTTGAACTCATTATCTAGGCTCACTAGAGATTTCCTCATACCAAACTCCATTCCTTTTTTAAAGACACCTTCAATCCTATCCAGATCCTTTTCTGTCATGTCGTTACTTGCGATATTTTTGTCATCTCTCAAGGCTATAAAACCTGCACCTACAGCCGTATAAAAGATCAATTCCTGATTGATCCAAGGCTGATAATAATCGTTTTGTTTTTGATTTTGACCTTTAATTTCAGGTTTGAATATATTGAGCGAGTGAGCTAATTTAGGATGCAAATCATCCAACATCTCTACCAAAAACTCCCTGGCAAAAGAAGGATTAAATTTGGATGAAAGAACTTCCTCTGCCAATGATCCAATACTTCCCAAATCAGCCAAGGTGATATTTTCTATTTTCTCTACAGGATTATTCAAACTGGCTTCTACCAATTGAGACTGTTTGAGCAGTTCCACCCACAAAATACGTCTCCAACACCACCATGATTTTTTTCTAGACATCCATAAGGAGATATTCATAAAATATTGGCGTACTACTATCCAGTCAGGATTAGTAAGACCCGACTGAAGACCTGGGAGATCATTATTTGAAAAAAATGAGCCAGATGAACCTACACCATTTAAATTTATATTGACAAAATGATGCCAAGTGGAGTCAATAACTATCCTCCCAGCATTGGCTAATCTGCCATCCCATACGGATATAGAAGGAAAACTATGCGGGTCTGTTAGTGCTTTGCCTGCACCACCCTGAGTAGTACTATTTGCCAAAACATAAGAAGTAGCAACAATTTGCGTAGGTACAGCAACACCATTTACTGTAAATGTAGTAACAGGCCTACATTCTCCTTCATGCGGATGATCAGGCATGATATCGATAACTCCTGAAGGTCTGAGAGCAGTTGAGATGGACAATAAAGGATGTGGAAGTCCACCACCAAATGTTGCAGCCAAAATATTCTGAGGTACAGAATCAGACTGATTATCAAAGTATCGCGAAGTGATATCCCCTGGTCGTGGACGATTTGTATCATTTCTTCTGTTTCCTGTCATGCTTACTTCTGTGGTGTTTGACCAAATACGCATATCTTTTACCCTAGTTATGTTACCACATAAAGCAGAACCAAGGTCACCATGATCTCCTGTAGCAAACAAACCACCACCGCTATTCATATAGTTTTCCACCACTGTAAGCTCCGCAGGTGGCAGTCCACTTCCAGGATTAATTCCAAATAACCAAACCTGATCAAAATCCGATAAAGTGACACTTGTTTGAAAATTGAAATTTTTGATAGGAGCATAAATAGAAGAAGCGCCAGGAGTATTATTGGGCTCTATCAATGGATTTGGAGGAGCAGATGTATTATTATTATTTCTATGACCTAATGTCAATCGGTAATTATTCCACGTGGTGGCCTGCAATTGATTAAATGAAGTTAAAAACTCAGAAAGACCTCCTGCGCCCGTTCCAAAATCTAAACCACCATCTGTTACTATCAATACCTTGACTACACAGCGTCTCCACCACCACCAACCTGGATAATAGACTTTTAAAAATTCAGGTTTTAACAGCTCAGCTTCTCTGATGACACTTTTACGTTCATCACGACTTAGTAAATGTAAATTTTTAAATTTTTCTTCCAAATCTTTCATACTATATTGATTATAAGTTCCATTGCCTACTCTATCAGGTTTTCAGCTACTCCTTCTTACTCTGTTTTGGATTTTCGGATTTCTCCAAACTATCTAATCCTTAAGATAAATAGATGATGCAAAGTTATGGGCAATGAACTTGGAAGACAATATAACTTTTGTTAGGTAAGACAGTAAGTAATTGTTGAATATCGCTTATAAATAAATAGTGTTTATAATGAAACACATTGTTAGTATTGAGCCTACGTTCAGTGCAGAGTCAAATTTTAGCAAATTGTAAGGTAAATATAACTAACTATTCAAAGAAGAAATGTGTATTTACAACCAATTTTTTTCCTTATACAAGAAAACCTTAAAAATAAACAACCCAGGTTATGAACCACCCTATTTATACTTGTGGGTTCAGTTTGATTAGCGAAAACATTCGAATCTATATCAGGTCAATCAAAAAAACAACTCACATAAAGTGATATCTGCTTTGTAATATTAAAAATTCCTAAGTGACAGTTAGGCATTTCGGCATCACTATTTTATAATATTAGAGTTTACATAAAAAAGATTAAATTTATTTTTGTTACTCAATTCACTAAATTTATTTTTAGCAATTGAAATATATTTATCCGATATAAGATTTGTATCAATTTGCAAAGTAAAAATTACACTCATTACTTCAAGAAACTTCACAATCATCTTTTCATTTATCAATCTATCTAATAATCTATTTATAATATGATGATTCCCTCTCCTATGTACCAGCATTAATAATTGAATAGATAACTCGTACAAAAGATGTGCCTTACTAGTGTTATTAAAGTCCATTATAATACTTGATGTGTATTGAGCTTCGTATAAATTATTTTGTATAAGTTGATAGCCAAATTTAGAAAATCTCATTTCACATAATAATGTCTTATCACTTGATGTCAAATGAAGTTGCTCTGATTTTTCAAAACAATAATCTGAAGTGTTCCATCTTTCCAATTCAGCAAAACAATTACCTAAATAATGCCAACAAACTCCAGTATATAAAAAATCATTTCTCTCGTAATCTATATGAATACTTTTCCTAAACGCCTTTATTCCGTTTAAATATTTACCTTTCAATAAGTCCAACATACCTTCCAAATTTTTCGTATTTCCAACATGATCTATGTCACCTATCATTTCAGATATTTTAAATGCTTGATCATTCAGCTTTTCAGACTTATAAAATTGGCCCTCATCAAAATATAAACACGCTAGGTTGTACCTTACCCACGACATATGTCTAATATTTCCTGACTTAATGTCATAATTAATTGCTTCCTTGTAAAGCACTTCAGCCTTATCTATTATACCAAAATCATAATTAAACAAGGCGTAATCATTGGTTAATTCAGCTAATAAGTCATGATACCTCATTTTTAAATTAAATTCAATAGCTTTTATATATAGCTCATTAACAATTATGAATTTAAATGAATCTGATTTATCAATTGATCTTTCTGCAACATAAGGCTTTAATCTTAAATATTTTGCATAAGCAAAATGGCCCATATCCGAAATTTTTAAATCTTTAAGATTTTCCAATCGTGATTTAGCTTCTTTAAACTGATTATTACCTATTAAACAACTTATTAAGTTTACTTGCTTTATGAAATCATAACTATCATTATACCTTATAGATCTTTTATAATACTTTTTTGCGATACTATATTCAGATAGCCTATAAAATAATTCAGCAATAATCAAATATTTAGTACCATTAGACAAATATTTTGATTCAAAATTCAAAATATGACTTTTAAAATGATCCAAATCATAATGCTTTCTATTTATTAATGATTCTTTATATAGACTTTGAAGATAATTAGAAGTTAATGTTTTATAATATATCAAATTATTATCTTGACGCTCTAAAAATAAATCAAGATTGTTCTTATCCTTAATCTGCTTGTCCCTAATACAAGATACAATTTCTTTATTTACATTTTTTAAATTAACCTGAGATGCATGCTCTATCCATGTTACTTTTTTACATTGTAAACTTAATAAAGATGGCATAATATCAAAATCATCACTTCCTGAATAACCACAGACCAGAAGCTCATCAGTTAACTTTATTGCCATATTTAAAAATTTAAGTTTGCTTTTAGGCAATAGCAATGTATTTTGGTGATTATTTATTGAACTTAAGGTTGCTTGGATAGTAGATTTGGAAGATCTAATTTTACCATTGTGGTAGTATTTTTTAATGCTACCATGAATCTTGTATACTGGCACAATTTTACAGTTAGTATTGTCAAGAGCAAATTTTGAATAATCACTGTCATAGCAAACTGAGTAAGGAATATACCCTAATCTTATTATCGCTTGCTCAATCAAAGTATCAAAATTTGGAGTTATTACTATATCGCCGTCAATTGCTGCTTTTGCAAGATTATAATGATTTTGATTAGGTTCATTGTACAATGTTAAAAAATCTAAAATAGTTAAATCTTTATCTACTGTATCACAAAGAGTATCGAGAAGCATTTCGAATCGAATAAAATCGCCCAATGATTTTAAAACAGGTTTCCTTTTAAAATTACTTATTTCATTATACGCTTTATTATTTGGTGATATGATTTTTAGAATACCTTGAATTATAATATTTGCAAAAGGGATATTGCTTGGCGCATCTATTGATATACCTGCACCGGCAAGGATTGTTCTTTTATATTTTTTCGGCATTTATATAAGAGATTTTAAATGTTTGCATATTAAATATGATACTTTTTTGTGATATAGAGTGGAAGTATCGACAAGAAGTATTTTCTTATATCACTAGTTCGAGATTGTATTTTATTGGAATCTCATTTTGTAAAGTTTTTCAATTTCATCGAACATCGGATTTGATTTTTCCATTCCAAGCCATTTTATTTCACTATTAAATACTTTTCCGTGGAATAGCAATCTATGTTTAATAAAGCTAGTTAATTTACAGTATTCACCTATTTCAACTACATAGATTTCTTCCATAAATATTCTGTTGTCTACAAAGTTTGGATGAATAGCAAAATTAACAGATCTGCCATCCGTACAAACACTTGGATAAATTAGTACATCACATCTCATATAAGGATCGTCAGAATACAAATAGGAATGTGCCATTGATGCTGAAATTTTATAATCTTTACTTTTGAAAAATTCTTTAGATAAAGCATTTAAAATTTGTAAAGCCCCATTGTATTCATCTGTAGTTTTTCCTTGTAATGCTTTTTTTATTTCATATTTTTTGATGTGTTCAATTCTCGTATACCAAGGATGACTTTTTTTAAGCCCATGGAAAAGTAAAGGTGCTATGTAGAATGGATGAGTATCCCTCATTACCCATCTTGAAATCATTAATCTTTCTCCTTTTGTGAAACCATGTTGAAGTGTTTCTTTAATTGTAGTCAATGCATGATTAGACGAATAAAAGACTGGATGATAAGGTAAATTAGCTCTTTGCATCTTCTTTGAAAAAGCTAAAGGCGGATAATTGTATTCACAAATTAAATTTAAATTTTTAATTTCATCTTTTCTTCTACATCTATAAAAGGCAAAACTTTGTCCTGAATCGTTAAAAACTTGCTGGGTCAATTGAAGAGGAACTTTTATTATTTTCATAATTTCGTCTCTTACTATTTTTGCATATTCATCAGATGAATTTGGGTTCTCATCAGCTAAAAAATCAGGTAGAACTAAATCTTTTAGCTTCTCAATTTGTTGTTTAACATATCTCTCTTTTAACCAGTCAATCATTAGTTTTTCATAAAAAATTTGAGTAACGCAATTATAGTTTTAGCATCTGAGAACTTGTTTTCCAAAAGCATCGCCTTGACTTCATTTACAGTATATTTAATTGTCTCAATGCTTTCTTTTTCAATGTAAACGCCGCCACCAGGTTTTGTTTTGTCGTTTATGGAAACAGCAGAATAAAAGAGAAATATCTGTTCAGTTGATCTTCCAGGAGATACATAGAATGAACCAAGTTTTTCTACAGATTTTATTGTGTATCCGATCTCTTCTTCTACTTCTCTAATTATACTTTCTTCAGCAGTTTCATTTGCCTCAATATTTCCAGCAACTATTTCTGTAATCCATCCATTATTTTCTTTTGTGGTTGGATATCTAAATTGATTTGTAAAGATAAATTTATTAGTTTCTTTTTCTAAGAGTAAAATTGCACTTGAATTACCTCTGTGACATGCTTCACGTGTCACAGAAATTCTTACATTAGTATCAAAAGCATCATGTTCAATGTTAGCTTTTAATATTTTCAGATAACCTGAATACTCTATTGATTCATTCTTTATATTGTATTTCATATATTTTTTTGTCTTTATGATTTTTAAAATTTTGCACATAGCCGAAGGTGCCGATTTCGAAGCACTTCATTGTCAACTAAGAAGAAACTTCGATAGAAGCAAAAAACTTCACTTAAACACTTAAACGCCACTTTTGGGTAGGTGCTGGAAGATGCTGGCCTCCTGTCTTGCGTCATCCTGCTTGGTTTTCTGAGTAATGGCCTTTAATGTGAGCTAAGAAGAATTTTCCTATTGAATCACTTGCAATAAATTCATAATAGGTGCTTTCAGGAAAGTCATAATACTGCCATATAGCACCATTTTTTTTGAATTCGATTTCAAGAGTCGAAGTATTAGAGTCATATCCAATACTAGCTATCATTGATGATTCTACAAATTGTCTGTCCATATTTAAAATTTTTGTTCTCTTATTCTCGTAACAACGGTTTTATAATTTTCTTCATTAGTTGGGTGATTTTTTTGCCATTTTTCAACAAGTTTTGGGTCATCACTTGTTGGTCTTGGAACATTTAGTTTGAGTCTTACCCTTGAGGGAATTTTAATGGCCTCTCCAACAATTATTGCTTCACCTGTCCTTAATGATGGCAGTAAGTCAATTAGGCTGTTTAAATTGTCGGGAGCAGAAGATTTAACTATTGATTGGTCACCTGAGTTCGTTAATCTTAAAGCAATGAAAGTTCCTACTTGCGCAAGAATTGTTTCTGAAATTTCTGATGGTCTTTGTGAAATTACTAAAGCCCCTAAACCAAACTTTCTTCCTTCTTTAAATACTTTTTCTACCGCTGCTTTTGAATAACTATTATTGTCATTTTTGTTAAGATAGTTGTGTGCTTCTTCATACGCCAAAAGGAGTGGTCTATTTTTTCCTGTATATGGTTCATCCCGACCCCAAAACATACTATCATAAACGAATCGTGTTATTAGTCCAACTGTAATATCAAGGACTTCAAAAGGAACACCACTTAAATCTAAGATTGAGAGTTTACTATCGCTTCCTATCCATTCATTCAAAAGATGATGTAGATCTTTATCTGAATCGGCATCTTTGAAGTCGCCTGGATTAAAAAGAAAGTCAAATCTTGAATCCTTTAATCTTGATAAAATTTTCTTTTCATATGAATAATACTCTTGATGTTTAGACTTGAAAGGAGCAGTATTATTTGTCGGATAAGGTGTGAATTGTGCAGGAATTAAATTTTCACAATCTCCTGTATTTGTTTCTTGAGCCGTTGCTCGTGTTTGGTCTTCTTTGTTAGAAATGCTAAATGTAGCATTTACCAACCAATTCATTTCGTGCCAAAGTTTTCTAGCACTAAAAGGAATAGGAGAATCAGATGTTACAAAGTCAGGGTTTACTACCCCTGATTTCAAAGTGCAGTTCTCTTTCTTCAACGTAGTTACTAAGTCTCTAAACAAACGATAATCAGGCTTTTGGTCATCTGTCGGTTTTGCTCCTACTAAAAAATATGCTAGTTCATCAAAAGACATTAACCAAAACGGAATGAATAATGGGTTGGCAGGGTCATTAATTTTAAGAATCTTAGCTTCTGGAAATGCAGATGCATATTCACCGTGAGGGTCAACAAGTATAATTCGTGAACCTTGGTAGCCATTCAAAATTGCTTTGAGAATACTAACTGTTGTATTAGACTTACCACTACCTGTTGAACCCAAAATTGCACAGTGCCTCAAAACTAATCTGTGTAAATCTGCATAAACACTTAAATTTTCAGAAGAGGAATGTTTGCCAATTTCTATAGAGCCTGCATCTTTTTTACCATAAATATCAAACAGGTCTTTTTCAATAACTATGTGAACTTCATCATTGATTGTTGGATATGTCCCAATACCTTTTTCAAAATCATCTTCTCCGACTTTTTCACCAACAAGCTGTACGGTTAAAAACCTAGAGCCAAAACTATATTTCAGAAGCATTTCATCTGTTTTACTTGGCGTATTACTTACTGATGAAACAATACCGTAAATAGTAATATTGCCTATCGGAATTTTTACGAATGTTCCGATTTGTCCTATTTTATAGAGGCGACCATTTATTATGGGTGCTGCTGATGGTATTTCGTTTGAAACTTCAACTTCAATTGTTCCTGAGTCAACCCTTATTATATGTCCTAAATATGTTATTTCTGTTTTCATTTGGTAAAGTTTTCAATTGCTTCCTTCTTTCCTGAATTGGAAATTAGAAAGTTTACAAGTTCATTGAAGTCTCCAAGTTTGAAAGTGCTTGTTTCAGGATTCCAAAATGTTTCTGATCTTTCATTAGGCTTTAAGTCATCCGCTGAATAATGCCATTCTCCCAAATTACCGTTTACAATAGCCTTTGTTGGTCCAAAGACTATGAGATTCATATATGAAGATGTTAGCTTATGCAAATTCTCCACTTCAGAATCTTGAAAAAAGAAAACCAAGGCTGTCAGTCTATTATTTTGTCTTAAACAGTTGAATATTATTTCGTTAATATGTTGGTCGGAGAATGAATATCCTGAAAAAGTAAAAAGAAGTTCGCCACTAAGTAAATAGTTTTTTAGTCTGTCGAAATACGCTATGAATGGTTGTTTTTTTGATGAATCGTATTTTTCCTTTGAAGGATAAATCACTAATTCATTTTTTTCGTCTTCTATCTTTTCAATTTTCCCTTGCCTAATAATTTTTTGTGCCTTTGATGTTGGATCAATTTTCCAAAACCAACTCAATGAGCCGTGAATTTTCCAAAGTCTAATCCAATTTTGTGTCAAGTCATTTTTTGACACAAATTGGTCAATACTTTCTTGCCAAAAGAATGGTTCAAATGAACCAACAAATCCGTCAAAGTATGGTATTTGGCTAGCTTCCAAAGATTTCTCAATTATTAGGTCATAATTTGTTGTGAATATTTCTTTTGAAAAGTCTCTATTGAGCATACTCAGCCAAGCAAAGAACTTTTTTGTTTGACTAATGTCTGCAACCGCTTCTTTTGCGGCAATGATTTGATAAATTATTTTACAAATTTCTATATCAAGCGTTTTGGCAGATTCCCCTGTAATGTCTTGATAGCTTTTTGTATTGACTTCTCCTGTAATTTCTCGAATCCTTCTTATATGATTGAGGATGTCTTCAATATTAACATTTCGGTCTTTGATAATGGTTTTTAAATCTTCCTTAATTGAAATAAAGTTGACTTTGTTATCGTCTTTAAGTTCCGCTTCAATGCCTGTTGTTAATTGTTCAACATTCGGGATTTTTAATGCACAAGAAGTTCCTGCACCAAAAAAGAATCCTATATTTTTAGAATAGGAAAGATGCGTTTTCAGTTCTCTTACTTCTCGTATTAAGTTTATTTTTTCCATTTCATTTGATTTGTTATTTTGATCTATCGTACTTTTTTGGGCTTGTATCCAATTATTTTATCTGCGTACTTAATAAATATGTCTTTTTTGCTTTATTCATTTTCTTGCCGCTTATGCCTTTACAATTAACAAAATCCTAAATAAATTAATTATTTATTTCTTTTTTAGCTACATCTGTTGAAAGATGTCTGCGTTTTGATCGGTTTGCTACCTGTGTTTTGCATATGGTTATATTTACATCTTGATAGACTCAAGTCCGAATAAAAATTATTTTTAGGCGGACACCTTACTTTTAAGGTTAGACTGTAAAAATATAAGCAAATATAATGGCTCTATTTAAATTTTTTAAATATTGCTTGAATTTATTTAATCATTTTATAAAATTACCTTTGGTATTAAATGTTAAAGTAAATTTTTGATCAAATGACGAAAAATATATTTAGCAATAAATATCTCGCAAAAATAAAAGCCTACATTTTACTATACAATATAACTTTTGTTATATATCACTTTGGTGCTGATATACTTTCAATTCAATATCTTAAAGTGATTCAGTTTGCTCCGGAATGAGTGGTTCATTTTACTCGGGAATAATCAGATATTGCATGTTTCATATTTGTGGATAAAATTTCGCCAAATTTTAAAAATTTTCAAAATTAATTGAGTGTCTATCTCTTTTAAACCAATTTTATCATCATAACCATAAAGTATAGATTTATTACTTTTAATCACTAATACTTCATTTTGATTTGCAATTGTAATAAAATATTCTTCAAAATTTGGATAAACATGAATAAGTTGGCGCAACGTTTCTAATTCATTATTTTGCTTCAAATACTCAATAGCAAAAGAATTTTTTTCAAATATTATTTCCTTACTGTTTACTTTTAATCCAGGATAACTACTTAATACTGTATTACAATTTTGAATAATTATCTCCCCTATCTCCATTTTTAAAGAACAAATCTTTTGAATTACATCATCTATTTCTAATACAGTTTGCATTTTATCTTGTATTATATAACTTAGTAAATCAAGATCGTTAGAAAGACTAATTGATTTGTAAATTAATTTCTCTTCAATAATTATTCTTGGCACAATATAATCAATTTCCTTTATCATAAGTTATAGTATTGGTTAGCAATCTACTCTTTGTTTGGGGACGAAATAAATTATTAATTATGGGTTCATTTCGTCTTACCCTACACCCTCTTTATCCATATATCAACTGCGTGCCATCTCCCATTATAAACTCTCTTATGGAATGTAGATTTCGTTTTATAAAGTTTTCTTTTATTGATTCTTTCAAATTTAAAGATTCCAAATTATGCTCTTTAACTTCCAGTTTTTCATTAATTTTTTTTGAATTGGCATCTTTTACCAAATCCTTAAACTTAAAGATATGAAACCCAACAATTTGATTATCTTCATTTAAATTGATGGTAAGGTTATCATTTATGACTACACTTTTATTTGTGGCCTTTTCACTTTTAAACAAAATTTCAAGAGCGTCCATTTCTTTAATATATGTTACAGAATCCACTACGGGTATATCTTTTTGAGTTGGCATTATTTCAAAGTTAGCCCCGTTTATTTCAATTTTCAAAAATAAACTAAAGTTCTTTTTAAAAATATTCTGGAGAGAATCCTTAACTGATGCATCCATTTTATGAAATATTTTTGTGGTTAAAAAATGCTGAAAATTGTAATATTTTTGATTCTAAGTTTCGTGCTTTGAGTTTTTTCATTTTACCTTTTTCTGTGCTATCAAAAATTATAACCCCAAAAACATCTTCTGAATTGAAGTAATTAATGGGAAATGCCAAAAATGAACATGATTGCGTATTTATTTTTTTAATCTTCTGCTCACTAAGGTTGAAAGTTTTTTGGTTAGTTGTATAGTAGGATTCCTTTTTGGCTTCATTATATGGGCTTATTTCTTGATGGACCACTTGTGCTAGATTGTAACAAATGCCCACACATCCTTCATTGGGTAAAAAATGAATTTTGCATGATTTTTTATCTTGTGTTGATTGATACCTTCCCACTTGTTTTAAATATAATGTTTGCTTAGGTGACCAGAATTTCCCTATAAACTTGTATCCTTTGCATGCTTTAAATAATGTTACTCTTGTTTTATTGTTATCAATTTCTGGATCTTCTTTCACTTCAGAAAGGAAAATGGATCGACAAATATTGTCATAAACACCTTTCATTTCTTCTTTACTAAGATAATATTGATACAATACATATCCAATAAAGTTTAAAAATAGCAATCCACCTATCACAGTCATGGGGTGCTCCACAATTTTTTTCCTAAAGGTTTCTGCTAAAATGCCATCCGTAAAGAGTAAACTCCCTGTGGCTACCGACTCTACATAAATGGAGATAACTACGCTAATAATAACCTGAAAAATCCCGTAGTAATACTTATAATTCATATGAAACTCAACTTTCTTATTATATTTTTAGTGGTTGTATCTAACTTTAAAACTAGCTCAACAAACTTTGTAATCGATATTATGACGGAATTTGGAACACAAAAATTGTAAATAACCTACAAAAATTGTAGTGAGGTTAAATGTTCATATAAATAATTACCTGTTACAAGCAGTAGTTTTATTGAATCTTTACTAACCTTTATATACTGTTTTACCTTATTCATTGATATAATATGATAGATTATTTATTCTAATTCTAATATCACGTATATATATATCTTAAAGTGGTTCAGTTTGCTCCGGAATCACTGGTATAGGTTGCTCCAGAATACTCACTATTATCAGGTATATTACACAGGTTGTTCAAGAACGTTTTGGCTTTGTGACGGATGAGCAATAGCGAAATCTGTTCATCAAAGCCGTTGTTACTTGCTGTTTCTTAAATCTATAACTAATAGTGCGTTTACATTTTGTATACTACTTTCATACTGAATTTCCCATGGTTTTTCGAGTTCTCCATTAATAAAATTTAAAATCCTTTCTGGAATGGTAACAAATCCTTGTGGCTTATCAGAATTTTCATTTGCCCTTTTTGAGTATATTCTTGGAAAGTATTGACGAAAATACTGGTAGAAATCATCCATATTGTTTTCATGAGATAGAGGACAACAAAACAAACAAGATATAGGATTAGAGTATTTTAAAATATCTTTAGCTAAATAGCTAGATCTTGGTTTGTTAATGATTTCTTCTCTTAATTGCAATGCATCACTAAGAAATACTCCTTCCTTATCATTCATTTTACCGCCACACATAGAATACTTTGAGCTTTCCGTTGTATAAAATGCATATAATGATGCAAAATTTTCTTTTGTACAATCATCAATCAATCTTTCAATTTGTAAAATCCCGTTTGTTGTGTATGCGATACCAGCGTAATTATCTTTATCAGATTTTAGTTTCTTAGCTTGGACTCTTGAGCAAAAAGCTTGATTATTTGGGAGTAAAATCCACCATTCCCAATCTGCCCCAGTCTTCCTTCCTTCTTCTATTCTATTAAACTGCTTATACTTTACTATATAAGGTAATTTTTCTGATATTTCAAATAAAAACCTATCTGTCATTGACTCTTCTTTAACTTCTGGTTGTTTACTTAACCAATTTAGAATATCATTTGAACATTCATGAAATGTCTTACATATTTTATTCATAATTCTTCTTAAATCTGTTTATCCATCTTTTGTTTTCAAATAATGTAGATCTATTGATTCTGCTTTTCTGATCTCCTTTTAAGCCTTTTAAATAACCTTTAATTGTCTCATAAACTTTTTCCGGCATTTGCTGACTTATTGTTATCCGATTGATTATATCTAGAGGGATATCTATATCAAAGTAAAAGTCAGAATCAGAATTGTTTTCTACAATTATTCTATATTCTTCTTCACACCTATAAGGCCAGCGTTTGGTGAATGGGATTTCATTGACATCTAAGACAGTATCTTTTTTTTCGATATCCATTAATTTTCGATAAGTTACAGCTTTGTGTTTCAAATTTGGAATTGCATCAATTATTTCAAAGAGTTTATGTGCATTAAATTCAATTAAGCACCCACTTGGCCCGTTCGAAAATGTTTTCCAGTGATGTATGGTTTCATCTCCATGACTAAAACAAATAGCAAATAAGTTTTTTATTTTTTTTTGTCTTTTGTACTCCAATATTATTTCTGAATCATTTTTATCTTCCCAGGATTTTGGATCTAGTAAAGTTATTTTTTGTCTTTGTAAGAGATCAAGCAAGACAGGTAATGTTGTGAATCTATTGAGTTTATTGATTTTATTTTTTTGCATGAAACTTGGGTTTTTAATTATCTAATATTACTTTAGTTTTCAATATTTCTTTAAAATGTTCGTTAAATTTTATTTTATCACAAAATTGTCTGCAGACTTGAACAAATTCAAACATTAATCTTTCAGGATTTGGTAGTATAACGACAATGTTATCTTTATTGGCTATTTCGCTTAAAGTTTGTTTCCATTTAGTCTCATCTTCTCTAAAATAAAATTTTGAAACAATGTCAAAATCAATGAACTGCTTGGATTTGTCATTTTTATCAATTTGATCATATTCAAATATATAATCTGGGTGATGTGTAAATAGAAAACCTTTTGGATGTTTAACAAAGTTGGCCCATTTTCTTATTTCTATTAAAACAGGCCATTTAAATTCTACATATTCGTAGGTTATACCAATAAATTTAAAAATTGTATGAAGTTTTTCAACCGTTAAATATGTTAACAAGATAAAATTCGTAAAAATATAGTCAATATTTTCGCTCGATTCTTCATCAATTAAATGAACTTCAGAAAGGAATCTATCAATTTTTGATATCGAATCATCAAGCATACAACCTATACAAACATGGCTGCCTTCATGATTTCCAAGATATTCAGGTTCATGCAACTTACAAAAAATATACTCACAGTTATTTTCATCCGCTTCGCCTTTGTAACAGCAAATTTCCTTTATATTATTATGTGCTTCTTTAAATTTCATCTATTTCTAAATTATAGCAAGTAACTTCTATTATACTCATTTTCTTGACGGTTTTAATTTACATTTTTTATCGTATTCCATACAAGTAACGTTCAAAAAAACGATTTTTTTCCTTTTTGAAAGTCACCAATACCCTATTTAAAAAACAAACTGCGATCAAAAATAATCAGGCCATCATTGCTGATGTATGTCTGCTCTAGCCCCAACTTCTTGAAGAATTACAGAATTTTTTTCGGTTTATTTCTTGTGCTCAGTATATGGGTATGAATACACTGTGATGGACAGCAGTCCGAATAATGATTATGTTTGGTCGTTCACCTTACTTTTAAGGTTAGTCATATAAATATAAGCAAAAATAATGGCTCTATTTAAATTTATAAAATATTGCTTGAACTTTTTTAATCATTTTTTAAAATTACCTTTGGTATAAAATGTTAAAGTAAATTTTATGATCAAATGACGAAAACTAAATTTAGCAATAAATATCTCGCAAAAATAAAAGCCAACATTTTACTGTACAATATAACTTTTGTTATATATCACTTTGGTGTTGATATACTATCAAATCAACATCTTAAAGTGGTTCAGTTTGCTCCGGAATGAGTGGTTCAGTTTGCTCCGGAATACTGATGTGGATTAAGTTTGATTAGTGAAAACATTCAAACCTATATCAGGTTAATCAAAAAACCACTCTGATAAGATGTTAACCCTATTTATTAATTTAAAAAAATTCAATGATACAGTAAAAAAATTACTTTAGGCTGATTACCTTGAATTTAAAACTATGCTTACTTAAATGCATAGCCTTACAAGCACTTACCCGCAAATTTATAAGTATTATTTTGTGCCATATTTTATTGTTTTACCTTCATCCATATGTCTTCGTACTTTTTTAAGTCGCCACCTAAATCCATTATCATTTGACATTTTGAAATTATGCTATCAGAAGGATAAACACCTTTATTATTTCTAATTTCCTTCTTAATGAAAGGTTCAGCGGCTTTGTTAGGTATTCCAAGCCACTTTTTATTTACTATATTCGCTGCATTTTCCTTATTGAGTAAAAAGTCAATGAATTTATACGCTAATTCTTTGTTGTCCGATTTTGCCGGAATGCACATATTGTCTATATATAAAATCCCACCCTCTTTTGGTATAACAAATTCAAGATTAGGGTTTTCAGGAATTGATTGTATTATATCAGGGCTATAACCATAAAGTAAATCAACCTCACCACTTTTAAGCAAATCAACATAGTTTTCACTATTATATGCTTTAATAATAGATTTTTGATTTCTTAAATCATTTAGTATTTCAGATAAAATCATTTCATCTCTAGTGTTTATGCTGTATCCTTTGCGAATAAGAGCCATACCGATAGTAAAACGAACGTCATCTAACAAAGCTATCTTACCCTTATATTTTTCATCAAAAAAATCGTTAAAACTTGTTGGAGCAGATATTTTAGTTTTATTGTAACCAATGCCTGTTACACCCCAACTAAATGGAATTGAAAATTCATTAGACTTATCATAATTCTTATGTAAAAAGCTATTATTTAGATTTTTAAAATTTGTTAGCTTATTTTTATCCAATTGGGCAATTAGGTTTTTATTTGCCATTATTTCAACCATATAGTCGCTTGGAAAAATAACATCCCATTTTGTAGTTGAATTTTCAATATCATTTAATAAATCTTCGTTAGACGGAAATTCTTTGTAATTAACTTTGCAATTATTTTCTTTTTCAAATTTTGAAATTGTTTCTTGGTCTAAATAGTATGGCCAATTATAAACATCAAGTTCTGCAGTTTTAGAAGTTTGACGATAAACCAAAAATGCAATTAGTCCTGTAAGTATAACTAATGCGAATAAAATAATAAATCTGCTATTTTTCATATCTAAAATATTTAAAAGAAAGTTTATAAAATAAAGTAAAGAGAAGTATATTGAAAAGAGTATAAATCGCTGCAACACTAATTATACTCTGTGAAAGGCCAAATTTTAACTTGCTGTACATGTACAGAGGGAATGTTTGAAAAGTAGAACCACTCAATAGATATGTTAAAAGAAAATCATCAAATGAATAAATGAAGCAAAGTAAAAAACAACCGAAAATTTGAGTTTTCAAATTCGGGATTATAATATTTAGGGCAATATCATAACTCGATAACCCAAAAATTTTCGCACTATTGATTTGTGATTTTGAATAATCTAAGATCGGTTGTCTTAAAATTATATAAGACAGAAAGGAATTGAAGACTATATGAACTATCAGGACAGGAATAAAGCCTGTTGTTATATTAAATAGTTTTACAATAAAAAGTAAACTAAGCCCCCACAAAACATCAGGTAAAAATATTGGAATTGAAAGAACTTGAATTTGCCATTTATTTTGCTTTTCGTCTTTAATTTTAATAACATTAAGATAAGCTAATGTCATTAACATTCCCATTATTGATGAAATGATTGCGGTCAAAATTGAATTGATTACACTATTTGTTAAATTGGTGTCTAAAATAGCACTATTGAAATTTTTTAAACCTAAGTTGTTCCAATTGCTCATATGTGGACTACCAAAAAGAGAAGCCAATAGAATATAGAGTACTGGAAGCAGGAAAAATAGACCTACTACGAACAAAAGAATTAATATTTTTATGTTTTTAGTGTTTTTCATAATGTACTTTTTTAATTCCAAACATTATGATTAGTAAGAATCCTACACCAAAAACAAAAGCGGAAAAATAATCTTGGAAGTAAATAGCTGTTTTATGAAGTCCTTTGCCGTAAGTGTCATATTTACCTCCACCAATTAAATCAGAACAAGTAAAATCCATAATAGTTAGAGCGAAAAACAAAATAGATGCATAAATAAATTCCCTTTTATAAACTTTAAGAAGTATCACAACCTTATCAATGCTTCGTATATCCTGAATAATAAAGGATTTAGTAAAGGTTGCATGGTTTTTTAAACTACTTAAAAAGGGAATAAAAAAAAAGGGAGCATAAATAAAAAACAGAGAAACAGAAACACCAAACGGAGAATAACTAAATATTGAGGTATTTGAAAATAATCCCCAAAATCCCGAAACAGAATACGCTCCTAAATAGCCGTATAATTTTGGAATGACACCAAGTTGCAATTGAAAAATAAAGAAGAGAACTATAAAAGAAATGAGCCTACCGGATATTGTTTGTAAGTTGAATAGAATGAATATGGATACCAATAGACATAATATGTAAGCCATTAAAGAGTAGGAAAGTGAATAAAGCAATGACTTAGATAAATAAATAATAGTGTTTTCTGAAATGCTGAAATCATTGAATAAAAGAAATACAAGCACAAACAATATTGGGAACACTGTAGTGAAAAAAACAAAGGATGGAAATATGTCTTTTATGTTTCTAACCATTCAAACCCGTTATTTTTTTAGTATCAATAAATTTATATTCAGAGATTGAATAAATGTGATTCCCAAGAAATTCATATTCAATCCATTTTATTCCATTCTTCACTACAAAGTCATTGGTCGGTACTACTACAATGGTAGAATCGTTAGCATCATTTGTAAAAGCAGTTTCGGGTATATATATATACTTCGTTGAAATACATTTAAATAGATTATTGTGTTCAATTACATTATTCAGACCAATAAGCTTTGAAATACTATTGTTAATTGGATTAGTAAGTAAATCCATTGGCTTATATGATCCAACTATTTTTTTATCTACGATAAAAAAGGTTTCATCACATAAATGGCATATATCATCAAACGAATGGGAAACCATTAAGGTAGTGCAATTCGCTTTTTTCAAAATTTCTTTTAGACTTATTCTGATGTCGCTTTTAATATCATTGTCAATTGCGGAAAAAACTTCGTCCAATAGGAGTATATCGGGTTGAGTTACTAAAGTCCTTGCTAATGCCACTCTTTGCTTCTGACCACCGCTTAATTTATTTACGTTTGAGTTGATTTGCTCTTTAAGTTGGGTTAACTCTAAAATCTCATTCAGTTTATCTTTTATCTGCCCTTTTGTAAATTTCGATTGTAACCCAAATTGGATATTTTCCTTTACTGTGAGATTGGGAAACAATCCGTAATCTTGAAAAACATATCCAACATTTCTTAAATGAGGTTTTTTGGTTGTAATATCATCTCCATTCAATATTATTTTGCCTTGGTAGTTTTCTTGCAAACCCGAAATAATATTTAGCAATGTTGATTTTCCCGAACCACTTAAGCCCATTATGGCATAAATACTTCCTATTTTCAATGATATGTTTACATTATTGAAAATTAGATTTTCTTTATCGTATAAAAATGTGATATTTTGTAAATCTAAAGACATTTAATTTAGGTTTGAGGGGTCAGCCTTTTCTTCTTTTAAATAGAAATAGTTTAACTCATCTAAATAGAAATTATATTTTTTTAGTTCTACATAAATGAATATAGTGTGTATAATATATAATAAATAGATTGTAAGTTTCTCAGGAATAATGTCAAATGGTTTAAATTCAAAAAGCGATTCGTTTTGAATTATATATAGTGTTGGATAAATTAAACACAAAATTAAGTTTAAGATAATAATTAAACTATAACTATACTCCTCCTCAACCTTTTCTTCTAATTCTTGAATTGTTTTTTCTTTCAATTTTGCAGATATGGCTTGGTCGCTCAAATTATTTATATAATTTTCTTTTCTATTTTTTAAATCTTTAATTTGATTTTCTAACACTTTTATTGAATCAGTACTCAAATGTTTTGCTTCTTTTGGAATTAAGCTATTTAATTCTCGTGTTACTAATTCTATTTGATTTTCTATAAATTTTTTAACTTCATTTATTTCAAAATCTATGTTTTTTTTACGAATTAGAAAATCGTGAATTTTTCTATTGTAACTATACCAAAACATATCAAGTAACAAAACAGCAGAGTATAGTGTGAAATACCATAAAGGGAAATAAATAAATTTTATAGCTAATGTGTTAAGCAAAATGAAGGATAAAATGCCAATTACTAAAAGTTTTAATAATTGAAATTTTGGCAGGTTGTCTTTTTCATTTCTTAATTCAGGTATGTGATTAGATTTTTCATCTATATACTTAGTAATCCAAGGTAAAGGAACTATTATTCTAAACGCATCTAAAATAAAGATAATTGGTAAAAAAATTAAAATAACAAACCGTTCAATATAGCCCGTTTGTGATAGGAAAGAATTCTCACTATGGTTATAATTAGATACATTGTTTGCTACCAAATTAAACATTGAGGTGAGAATCATAACAAAGAAAATACCTATAATCCACTTAGATACTCTTATAGTGAGTTTGGTATTGCTAAAAATATCTATATATGTATTTTTAAATTGATTGAATTTTTTCCCACACTTATTAGTTACTTCTTCTTTGTAAGCAAAATATTTCTGGAAAGAATTCCATTGACTTTTGGGAATTGGGGCAAGTTGATAATGTGAGCTACTCTGATTATAATATACTGATTTTTTTTCATCAGTAAGAGTATTAAATAAAGCAATAGATTCATCAATTGTGCTAACAGGAATTTTGTCTTTACTTATAAGAGCTGAACAATTGTAATCAATATAGACTAAACCCTTGTCGCCATTTTCAAATTTAGAAACTGGCCATAGCTTACAGTCTAAAGGCTTCCCAAGAGTGTGTAATTTACAAAAAGGCTTTACGAAGAATGGGCATCTGTCGATATCTTCTTGGCTATCGGGGTCTTTGGTTGAGATTAAATTAAGTGGTGTTACTCCGTTTTGTGTTTTTGCTTCATTAAATAAGGTATATGTATCTAAATTTTCTATTTTGAGCTCATTCTTTAAAGTGTCAAAATGATTCTGAATCTGCACTTTTTCATCTTCATTAATAAGCACAATATTGCCTTTTTTAGTGCAACAATGCGTTGTACTACTGGGGCAATTTTTACAATGATTTAAAAAGTCAAAACTCATAACTACTAAAATTCAAAAAATGTAAAATTACTAATATTAAAAAAAGTATTTGTGTATTCTAATGCTTTTTTGTTGTCAAATGCCTTACAAGTAAAAATTATTACAGACGAAAACTTACTCTTTTCCCAAGTATAAATCGAAATTTCTGATCCTATCAATGGTTGAAAAGCTTCAATGCCTTGATTTTCGATATTGCCTTTCCCATAACTACAATTAATAAAGGGTCTGTCAGTTGCTTTAGTAACGTTTAACTCTTTACATATTCCTTCACCATAATCATTAATAACTTTTTCTGAAGTTTCAATCTCAAAATAGGCTTCAATTAAAAGTCGTTGTCTATATATATGTTCTGCAAGATTCATATTGTTGTAGGTGTTCTGTTTTTTAAAAAGCTATTTAGAAGCTTTTTTCAAAAGTCATCAATATCCTATTTAAAAAATAAACATTGACCAAAAATAATCAAACCATCCTTATTGATATATCTCTGCTATTATTACATCTTCTAGAAAAATAACAGAATTTTTCTCGGTTTATTACTTGTGCTCAGAGTATGGGTAAAGATACACTGTGATGGACACCAGTCCGAATAATCATTATGTTTGGTCGTACACCTTACTTTTAAGGTTGTTTGTAAAATGAATAGCAAATATAATAGCTCCATTTAAATTTATCAAATATTATTAGAATTTATTAAAGCAATTTTTAAAATTATCAAGAACTAATTTTAGTAAAAAATATATTGCAAAGTTAAAGGCCTACATTTAACTAGATTATATATCGTCTAAAATAGAAGCGAATAAGATGCTTTTGTTTATATTCCTCCCATACCTTAAACATGATGATGCTATTTTAAATAATTGAATACAAATATACTTATATCATATTTGACAATATGTTCCTATCTCCATTCATTTAAATTTATTTCTTCTGCCATTATCCTAAGTGCATCAATTTGAGAAATAAGTGTTAGAATTTTGATTGATGCTGGTTTAAGTTGTTCGTTTGTAGAACAGATTTGCCAAATTTTGTTAATAAACTCTTGAAAAACAATTTGATCCGTGTATTTTATCGCATTTGATTGTTTTACAATGCTTAATATTTGAATTAATAAATCACGAGCTTCATCTACTTTTATTTCGTAGGGTTTAATAACGGATACAATTGTTTGTTGCAATTCAAATAATATTTCCGCTGCCTGTTGCAACTGTCTTTTTTTAGCAGATCGTTTTTGTGCTTCTGTAAATAATGGTGCAATGATTTTACTTCTATAACCTGCTATTACTGCACATTCCGATATTCTGTTATTCTTTAAAATCGTCTCCGTTTCCTTCATCCATGTTTCCAACAATTCTAAAAAATTATGTTCCTTATTTTTCAAACTATCTATCAAGTCTGGAAATTCCAGCAACTTGCTTTTTATCAATTCAATTATAGATAACGATGAAACTTGCATAGTGTAAAAATTTAAGAATTAATTACTCAGGCATTAACTTGTTAACAATTTTTCCATCTTTATCCTCCATATTAATCCATTCCATACCTTGTTCAGATATAGTCATTTTAATCATTATTACATTTTGTGGATTAATGTCTCTAAGTTTGTGGGCCTCCACAATTACTTCTACAGAATCAACCATTTTGACCTCCTGTTTAAAAACAATATCATCTTTCAAAGTAGCTTGTAAATCCTTAGAAACTTTGTCCTTAATTGTGCTGAGTTCTATGGTTGTTATCTTGATTTTATTTTCTTTGTAAAAATCGGCAATAAAGTCAGCTGTTTTTAAGCTGATAGTATCTGAAAATTCTTTCAATCCATCATCTTTTTGACCCTCCTTTATCTTTATTTCTAATATGTTTACAGAATCTTCCATAGCTGTTTTCAGATTTTTTTCAATATCTGCTTTCAAATTTTTAGATACTTCGATCGAAAGTTTATCTAAAGGAAGAGAATTTATAATTTGCTGATTAGCTTTTGTTGAAAAACCGCTTTTGTTAATGGGATGATATATCTTTTGTGATATTTCATTCAAATTTTCTACCGCTACAGGAACATTTAGTTCCACTTTATCAAACCTCAATCGGGGTACAGAAAAATGCTTTAACAAGTCGTCTTTTATATATTCTTCTGCTATTCTCAACGATTGATTATCGGCGTTAACTCTTGCATCGCAAATACTTGAAGCTAATCCCCCCAAGAAATCACTTAATTTAGCCATAATGTTATATATTAATTTGTTTAATTTCTTATTTTAATAATGAGCGAACGGCAGTAAGAACGACCATTCGCTCAATAAAAGATTCAATATTATGCTGGCTTAGATATCATTGCTCCTTCAAGAATACCCAAAAGTTTTTCCATTCCGGCAGGCATTTCATCTTGCGATGCTTGCACATGTATTGCCATTGAATAGGTGCGCTCTAAACTTGCCCCGCTTTGTGTTGATTTCTTATACGCAACCGATGCGTTCAATTTGGCTGAACCACTGGGCCAACGTTGTTTTACTTCAAGTTTGACACCAACAGAAAGGTCAGTACTTTGACTTTGTGTTTCCATTGAAGTAATTTTGGCATTAAAGTCTATAGTAATAATATCAACTTTAATAAAAGGAATTGGAAGCATTGTCAATATTGGTACCGAGAATTTCATATCTTGATATACTGCACTCACAGGGTTATCCATACGATCAACAGTAGTTCGCACAGTTAGAGTTGCACCTGATCCTGTAGAAGAATTAATACTTACGGTGGGCGAAGTTAGATATGAACCTCTTGTACCTGTACTTGTAAGAATAATATTTGTAATTTTGCCGACACTATCAACTGTAATAGTTGCTGTATCTGTAATATCGGCTTCACCAATTGTTGAATCCGCATTTGAGAACACTATCGTATCTGCTGTGGTATATCCAGTTCCACCATTGAGAACTTCAATAGAAACAATCTTTAAAAAAATTTTTCCTGGTTGAAAAGGTAAGATTTCTTTTGGATACTTGAAGTCAACATAAATTGGAGTTCCTCCAATATCAATACCCTCTGAATCTGTTTGGCCTTCTTGATAAAATCCAACATCTTTAATAAATGATGCTGTAGATTGTGCAGCCATTGCTTGTGCCGTAATGACTGCGTTTAGTGGGCCCCCGATTAGATTTCCAAAATCGAGTGCCGCTAATTCTGTTCCTGGATTTGCCATAATATTTATTTTTAAATTATTTGCCTACTCTATTCAGTTTTCGGCTTCCCTGTTTGAAATAATTAAGTCTGTTTGTTAACCTATTTCACTTTGTTTAAAATGCCATATAATCGGGTCAAGTACGGCAGTTTCAGCCCAACCTTCCCACAGAGCCGTGCGTGAGAGTTTTCCTTTAGACGGCTCTTCATACTTTTAAATCACTAAAAGATAATGTAATATGTTTTTGGGATGCACCACTTCATCTCTCTTTGGTTTTGATTACGTCACATAATAATCTGTCTTCCCTTATAATCGGTTGTTAACTCTCTTGTAAACTAAACATGCCATACCCTTCGTTCTATCTCCATTACAGAAGTTTTTTTTGACTACTACGATTTAGTCTGCCACCACCATCTCAGATCATCCTAGTTCAGCCTGTTTCGGATCGTATTCGAGTTTCTTCTTTTATCAAGCTCTATACTTCTGTTTCGTAAATTTGCATCAGTACAAATAAACTTAAATTTGTCTTTTCATATAACCTTTTATGGCGTTATATCTCCCATGCTAATCCAATTATTGCCTTTTTTTACACGGCAAGCAATTGAGCCTGTTAAAGTCGGTAATTGCGAAAACCAATGAACATTGGTTAAATAAACTTCTGTATCAAAAAAAACAGTTGTACGATCATTTATATTGGGTATTCGATATATGTGGTTTGGATATGAATACCATCCATTTTGCTCCAATTGGTCAAAGTTTTGAGTTCTAGGAAAATAGTTTAATTCATTATCAAACTTCAAGTCAGAAAATTGTAAGATATTGGTATTTCCTGACCAATTTTCTATAATATTGGTACTGCTTTCAGTCACGGTTTGTTTAGTTATTAGAGATTTAATTTGATAGTTAAAGATAAAACTATTGAAATCAATTTCAAAGTCTGGTTTAAAGGCAGAAGTTTGAGCCCATGTATTTCCAATTAAACTTTTCATTTGTGCTTCACACTTGATTGTTGCTTGAAGTCTGACTTTCTGATTTGCTATTAAATCGCCCTCATTACAGTATGAGTAACCAATAAGATTCTGTCCAATTGGTGTTATTGTATAAGAAAACGTTGTGCGTACTCGATGATTATTTGTTATGTTTTGCCAGCCTGACGTAATAGACTTTGAAGGAAATTTAGTAGCAGTTGTTGTTGTTAAAACTTGACTATTAGGCGTTTGGTTACATCTAAATGTAAATGGTGTATTTTGATATAAAGGTTTAACGATATTATCATGCCAATTATCAAAATCTCCTGTGGTATAAGTGCTATAACCAATTGGTTTATAAACTTTAATATAATCTACAATTAACTGTTCAAAAGTTGTTTCAGAAGGGTTTGGATAATTCAGTCCACTGCCTATTTGTTGATTCATTTTAATCCATTTACATCTTTCAGACATATTGGGTGATGTTGCACCAGGAATATGAGAAGCTACATATTCGGTCTTTAATTCCTTATTATCAAAAAACCAAGTAACTTTTGTGGGTGTCCAAACAACAGTCCATGTATGAAAATCATCTGTTAAATTAAAAGGATAATAATAGGTATTTCCGCATGATTGAGGATTATTATTTGCACCCCAGTGTATTGTGGAAAAAAAGTTGTCATGATTTGTACCATTAAATTCAAATACATCAATTTCTGGTGGCCATGAACAGTTGCCATAAAGCCAATATGCAATGTATTGTCCTGCCTTTTTGGGAAGTTTGCATCTTATTTCAAACATTCCATAAAGATAGCCAGCATTAGCGTTATTAGTTGCACTACAATTAGTTGCACTACAAAATGGTATGTCATCAAATTTTGATATAATATTAGCCGTAGTATGAGTATATTGTTTTCCGTCATGTGTTATAGGCGTTGTTAATTTTTGCGTGGCAAAATAAGCAAATCCACCATTTAATGTTAAATTACTTTCTTGGTCTATGGAAGGATATGATGCAATTCCACTTGGGTTGTTATGTAATATTTTCCACCGTGTCTTTAAATCTGTAATATTTGTATTAAATTCTTCATTAAAAGTTTGTGTCCAACCTTGTTTATTTAATATGCATTGAGTAAATCCAATTTGAAGGCTTCCCCAAAATAGAAATGTTGTTAAAATTACTTTTTTCATTTTCTTAATTGTTTAATCATCTAATAATAAATGCAAAATTACACCACATGAATTTCCCCCACAATATAACTTTTGTTATATATCCCCTAATAATATAAGCACGTGACACAAAATCATATATATTTAAACGTCTGCATGTCAGCTACATGACAAATCAAATTTTATAAAATATTTAACATTATCTTAATATTGGCTTTTTTATAGGCTGCGTTATTAGGATATTATTTAACATTTAAATCATTTAAATTATGAGTTCAACATCTGAAACAGGGCATATCAAAAATGTTTCCCTTTTTGAAGACCTGATCACTACCTGCCTGTCTTTTGGCACCGATTACGACCCGAGCAATGCCATGATCGGTATTGCTCAGCTACAAGCCGCCTACACCGCTACACAGACCGCATTGAATGACTTCAAATCACAAAAGACAAGCTATGACATGGCCGTAAATCAACGCCGAGACGCCTTTGAAGATATCAAGCCGCTCTCTACCCGTATTTATAATGCATTGATCGCTTCCGGTGCTCCCAAGCTTACTCTAGCTGATGCCAAAGGCATCAACAAAAAAATGCAGGGCACTAAAACACCGAAAGCCAGCACCGAAATGAAGGATTCAGAAAACAGCATGGCGCCCAAAACGATCTCTACATCGCAGCAATCGTATGACCGATTGGTAGACCATTTGGTCAATCTCATCGAACTCTTACAGCAGACACCACAGTATAATCCGAATGAAAACGATCTCAAAGTAGCACAATTGCAAGCCAAAGTCACGAACCTGCAATCTGCGAAAACAGCATGGATAGCCGCTTTTACTACCTACAACAATGCGATCAGAATGCGGGATGAAAAATTATATCATCCTGATACAGGTATTGTAGCCCTGGCCTTAAAAGCCAAAAGGTATGTCAAAAGTCTTTATGGCGCACAAAGCACTCAATATAAACAAATAGGTGCTTTAGCTTTTAAAAATAAAAAGATCTAAAGCATTTTGTTAAATTAAATATCTGTGGCACGACCCGGAAAATTACACCCGTAGTTTCTCCGGGTTTTTTATTTCATCATATACTAAAAAATATACGATGCCCTTATGAATAGGTTATCCCTTACATTAATATAAAGTCTCCTCTATGACTTCCTATTCAATTTAAATTCTAAAAAACGCAAGTATAATTTTGCCATCCTTTGAAAACCATCTCGTTTATTATTTTATAAACCGTCTCCGTAACTTTAAAAAATAACAAAGAAATATGATGAAGTAGGCATGTGATTTTATGGAATTGCCATGTGATATTATGGAATAGCCGTGTGACATTATGGAATAGCCATGTGACATTATGGAATAGGCGTGTGATATTATGGAATTGCCGTGTGACATTATGGAATAGCCGTGTGATATTATGGAATAGCCGTGTGATATTATGGAATTGCTGTGTGCCTTTATGGAATTGGCGTGTGACATTATGGAATAGGCGTATGACATTATGGAATAGGCGTGTGACATTATGGAATAGCCGTGTGATATTATGGAATAGCCGTGTGATATTATGGAATAGGTATGTGACTTTATAAATTTGTAATACCTACAAGCATAAACATTTTCGATAATGATACATGAGTAATAAATGCTACTTTGTCAAATGTAAGATTTGCTGACCATAATGTCATAAAATGGATTGCTCAGGTGATAAATATACCAATGACGCTTAAAAAATAGGAAGTATGGGTATAGAAATCTGATATTTAAATAATGTAATAAAGTAGCATTAAGCAGAAAAAAAATCCATTAGAAATGCAAACCAAATGGAATTCAATCTACATTCAAAAAAATTATTTCAAATGTAAAAGTATTGAATACTACCATAACCTAAGTAACCTAAAGTACTCCCGTACGGAAAAAAAGGATGATCCCAAACACGATCAGCATCACTCCAGCTATGCGGCTGAATAAAATAATATGCTGATGATTCATTTTGGTGCGTATAGATTTTGCCATGACTACTTTGAGTGTATCTGTAATCATGATGGTAGCCATGATGCTACCGAAAAGCAATAAAATATTAAATGCCGTTGTTCCCTTTCCGATGACATAAGTAGTCATGACCCCGATCCAAAAAACAAAAGTAAACGGATTGATAAAATTTACGGCAAAACCTTTAGTGAAAAATCCCCAATACGTCTTGGCTGTAAAAGCTTTGGTTTCCTCATCATGTTTATGCTTATTGAGCATGGTGATGATGCCAAATGTAATTAGAATACATCCACCTGCTATGCCGGTCCAATACTGAAAAGTAGCATTTTTTGCCAAATCATCTATCTGTCTGATAAAAAACCAAGAAGAAATAATCACCAGCAGATCACTAATCCAAATGCCCGAACCAACAGCTACTCCAGCCCTGATACCATGCTGAATACCTGTTTGTGTCAAGGCAACAAATATGGGTCCTAGCAATATAGTCAATGTCAAGCCCAGAATGATACCATCTAAGATATATTGCACAGTTGGATTTTATTCGTGTATATCAGCGGATTTCTTCACCCTTCTTACCAAAGCATTTTCTCTGGATTCGTGATATTCTTTTCGATTTTTTACCATATCGACTGCTGTGAAAAGCGCTTGCAAAAATGAAGATTCATCAGCAAGATTATTGCCCGCTATATCGTAAGCAGTACCATGGTCAGGAGATGTGCGTATGAAACTTAGACCTGCTGTCACATTGGTGCCAGTGCCAAAAGTTAATGCCTTAAACGGAATCAATCCTTGGTCGTGATACATGGCTAATACCGCATCAGCTTTTGTCCACTGACTGCTCCCAAAGAACCCATCAGCAGGATGAGGACCTGTCACGATCATACCTTGCTTTTTGGCTTCTACTATGGCTGGTCTGATGACTTTTTCTTCTTCATCTCCTATGACTGAATCATCAGATGCATGAGGATTAAGACCCAAAACACAAATAACAGGTCTCTCATGTCCAAAATCCTCGATAAGCGTTTTATTTAGTATTTTAATTTTTTCCAATATCAGCTCTTTAGAAATCAAGCCCGCAACTTTAGAAATAGGCACATGATTAGTCACCAAAGCTACCTTGAGAGCATCACTGGACATGAGCATCAAGCTATTTGTCTTGCCATCATGGTGTGTCAAATATTCTGTATGTCCCGGAAATGGGAACTTAGCCAATTGCATGGCATTTTTATTGATAGGTGCTGTCACTAAAGCATCGAGACTTCCTTCTTTGATATCATTCATGGCTTTGTCCAATGCCATATAAGCATATTTGCCACCATCTTCAGTGGCTTTACCCAAAGTGATATTTACATTATCATCCCAGCAATTGACCAGATTCACCTTTTTATCCTGGGCTTGTTTTGCATTGTTGATAGAATGAAAACCTAGATTATTATCTTTGACTATATTTTTATGATAGGACAGCACTTTGTACGAACCATAAACAATGGGTGTAAAAGTGTTTAATATAATAGGATTAGATAATGCTTTTATAATTACTTCAGGGCTAATGCCGTTTATATCTCCTATGGTAATACCTATTTTCATTTCCAATGATTGATTTAAGAGCGCAAAAGTACTAAAATAAAAACAAAAGGAACCAACAATAAAAAGTCTTTGAATATGACCTTATCATTGACAAAGATGTAAACTGAAGTTTCGGAGTTTACAAACAAATTCCAAAGAGAAAGCGATAAATTTTAACACAATTCAAAATATCTTTGTAATTAATTACATATCAACAGATTAACTTAATTTTATCATATTAACATTAGAAGCAAAATATAAAATTTAACTATTAGCCAGAATCTTAGTGCAACGGACAATACGGCCTTTTCATTTTTAGTCAAAACTTTGAAAAATAGCGTTAAAAACAGAAAACTGTATGAGCCAAAACAAAAGTTTAAAGCGAGTTCGAATTAACGAAGTTCAACAAATGTGAAAAGGATGCACAAATCCTAAAGGCGAGCCCGCCTGACCACTACGTAGTAGGCGGACAGGTTTTTTCACGCTGAAGACGTGACAAGTATGTTTAGCTATTTTTTGAAGTTTTGGCGTTAAGAAAAGGAAAAAGCCCTGCCTCGCCGTACCGTCAGGGCAGGCAGGCTTGACTTTCACGCTAAAGACGTGACAAGTTTGGTTCTTTTGTGTTAAGACAAAAGAACAGTAAGTAAAATTTTTCCACCTACCAATAAATTTCAGTAGTTTGTAAATTTGATAAGTACATATCAAAAAATAATAATTTCGAAAATTTAGATTCAAAGATAATTTTTGGTTTCTAATCAAGAACTAATCCTATAATTGTATAAAATTACCTAGATCAAGTGTCCAGTCATAATTTGAAGTTTTCAATTTCACGTTCTTATTGGGTATCATTTTATAATCAATCAATATCTGTTTGATACCATCTAGCCCACCAAAATCACCCCTAAACCAACTAAAAAGTGAAGTCACCAAAGCGGTCTGTTCGTCAGGTATGTATGTTGTAAATTTTTTAAGATAATTTTGAGTGCTCAAATTTAATTGTTCGTTCAATCTTTCCCACTTATATATTGCCACGGGAGGACAGGATTTAGCACCGCAGTTGAGTGCAAAATGTATTCTCCAATCTCTGTTTTTTACTCTAAATTTTTTTTCAAAATCATCAACAAACCATCGTTTAACATACCCTAAAAAATATTCATGTTGCGACCCTCTGATGATGCCGTGTTCGATATCCGCAAAACTGAGCAACCTACCTGCAATATTGATTTGTTTCTCTTTAAAAAATGATGCTCTATCGTTGTATTTACTAGGTTCCTTGGTTAAAATGATCTGTATGTACGCATTATAAATATTGACCCAAAAGGCTATTTTTTGTACATCAGTACCTAACTGACCTGCTAATTGATTTTCATTTGCCACAGCTAATGTTTTCATTTGTATAGAAACGTCTTGCTTTTTTTCAATATTTTCCAGCATTTCTTCCGAGATGGCCAAATAATTGACAGGTACTCCTTGGGCAAACACATCCAAACAAAACCCGATAAATAAGATAAAATTAAATATTTTCATGATTTTGAAATATCAAAGTATGGTAAATGAAATCATGACTGAAACAAAAAATTAAAATGAAAGTTATGAAAATGATGAAGTCATTTCATACTTTTGGCACTTATCAATAAAGCTAATCTCTTTTGCTTATTTCAATTATTATTCCTACGTATAATGAGTACTCAAACATCGAAAGACTGAGTGCTTTTTTTTCAAATATTAACCAGCAGCAAACAACGGAGGTTATCGTAGCAGACAGCCCACTATCAAATGATTCGTTATCTACCTTAAGCGGTCCTTTTCATTATGTAAGAACTCAACAAACAGGCAGAGCTGCTCAAATGAACGAAGGTGCAATAGCTTCTAAAGGGGATATTTTGGTTTTCTTACACGCAGATGTGACACCACCAGATTCATTCCATATGGACATACTTACTGCTTTAGAGCAGGGAAATGATTTTGGCTTTTTTGCTTATGACTTTGCTCCTTCGTCGTTTTGGCTTACTGTCAATGCATCTTTTACTGGAAAAAAAGGAGTATTTGCAGGTGGAGGTGATCAGATACACTTTATGAAAAGGTCAGTTTTTGAACAACTCCGTGGATATGATCCAAAAATGGTCATAATGGAAGATTTTGAATTTTTTAAAAGAATAAAGAGAAATAAAATTCCCTATACCATAGTACAAAAAAGAGCCCAAGTGTCATCCAGAAAATATGTTAAAAACTCTTGGCTAAGGGTCAATTTTGCTAATTTATGTGCTTTTATTTTGTTTTCACTAAAAGCGGATTCGCAAATTATAAAAACTTGCTATACCAAGATGCTTCGTTAATCAGCCTTTGCTACTCCAATGACAAGGTACTATTTAATTGGTTAGTAAACAGACTTCCCTGCACGACGCGGAGATCAGTACCGTTGATATTCCGGATAGTAAAATTTCCTTGATTATTGATTTGACCACTGTTAACTAAACCAGTGCTCGATCCATTTATATAGTGTCTATCTAAGACGATGTTTCCTGAATTTTGAATAAGAGCTCCCGATTCGTTGGATAATGATCTAGTACCTGATCTTTCTACAAAAATATAGCCCTGACTACCGTTATTTATGGTACCAAAATTCTGAATTCCAAATAGAGTTGGGCTGATGATATTTTGAATGAATAAATCTCCATTATTTGTCACCGTACCGTTATTGACCATGTTGACACCGTGTAGTATCGATACTCTGGCTGTTGCGCTGATACTCAAGGTGACACCTGCTTGTATGGTAATGGATCGGGCATATGCAGTATCTGCCGGAACCACCGTTATAATAGTGCCATTGGTACCCGATAATATCACATTTTGACATCTTTGTGGTATGATGCCCAAACTCCAGTTTGCTGCAACATTCCAGTTGCCACTTCCGCCTATCCATGTGTTGGTTACGGGAATGGCTACATCATCTATAAATCCATTACAGTTATCATCTTCCAAATTACATAATTCTGGAGCGCCCGGATAGATGGTATTGTTTTCGTCATCGCAATCTTGTCCGCCTCTGCAAAAACCATCCATATCACCATCTATGCCATTGCCCATACTACACAAATCAGCAAAAGGAACACCAGGAGCTAAAAGTGGATTTCCAGAAAAATTATATGCTGCATTACAGAAAATGCTGTAAGATTGTGGAAAACAGCCTGAAAGATTATTATTGTTCAAATAAATGAGACTGAGATCCAAAGTAGAAAGATTTACTGGTAAAGAGCCTGTGAGTTCATTGCCATCAAGGTATAGATTCTTCAGGTTATTTACAGATGCCAAAGTGTTCGGTATAGTGCCACTGATGTTGTTATTTCCTAAATCTAAAGTTCTTAAGTATGTCATTGAACTCAAAAAAGCAGGTATGGGACCACTGATATTGTTATTGTAAAGTCTCAAATCTTGTAGAAAAGGAATATTTACTAATCCTGCTGGCAAATTGGCAGCATTGATATTATTAGATGATAATGTGATACTATTTACCCTTCCACTGCTATTGCATTCCACACCATACCAGTTACAAACATCGCAATTGGTACCGGCTGCACCTGCTTGCCAGCCAGTGTTTACGGTCCATGATGGACCTCCTGTAGCATTGTAGAAAGCTACCATAGCAGCTAAATCAGGATGACATGGTACTGAAGGGTCATAGGCACAAATATTAAATGTACCTTCCTGGTCACTGTTGGTATCCACAAGCCGTACCCATATCTCTTCTCCTGCGGTTCTTCCAGTAACATTAAGCAAAGCATGATTTCCTGCGCCATTATTATCATCACAAGCTATAGCAGCTAATGATCCACAAGTTCCAGAATATACCTGTATAAGAACATCGGTAAGACCACCTGAAACTTGTGAAGTCTCTATAGTAACATTGCCAGAAGATGGTATCGTGAGTTTATACCAAATATCTCTGATGACCGCACCTGGATTGCCACATGTAAATGCTGGAGGGCCAGCGGTAGCAGTTGCATTTTGATTAGTAAAACTATTATTTCTACATGTATTATTAACGGATAATCTGATGGCATTACTACAGAGATCATGTGGTGGTGGGTTAGTACTACAAGCAGTACCAGTATTGCAACTTGCAAATGCAAAATTTTCAAATAATAATGCTCCGGCAATAGGTCCAAACCCATGATTGAGGTTGACTCCAGTTCCAGTTAATTGATGACATTGACTCATAATGGTGCCTCCAGTTGCAGGTAGTATAGTACTGGTACTATTAAAGCATGATATACCCTCAGGAGTATTATTATTTTGTGTTGCAAAAACATTTCCACAATCATCTATTTGAGTATAATTGCCATTCCATACACAGGCGTGAGTATGTCTGAGTCCCATCACATGTCCCATTTCATGTGCCACAACATAAGTATTATAAGAGTAATTTGGAAATGGAGTAATTGATGTAGTCAGATTTGTTGAAACAGATTGAGGCCCCGGGTATGTGGGATATGTATTGCACAAGCCACCTATCCCATTGGACAATCCACCTCCTAAAGGTCTCACAGAAAACAGATTTGCAATTCTACCTGTGTAGTTATTCTGAACAGTATTTACAAAAGTATTTCGAAAAACTGACAAATTTGTTGCGGTAGCATATGGATCAGGCGTGTTGTGCACAAATACTTGACTCAAGATAATCGTTACATTGTGAAGCGCATATACAGATGCGACATCTGCAAATATATCTCTAGCCCAATTTGCAGTCGAAAGTATATTACCAAATGCCAGAAAAGATTGATAATCGCAAGCTATATAAACATCAATACAATTGCCTACTCGAAGGCCTGAAACTTGCTTTCTCACTTCCTGAAATTTTTCGTCACTATCATCAAAGGAATTTTGGGCAACAGTCATTTTCTGATTATGGCTATAGTATCCCGTGTACAAACCATCAGGGTTTTTATTGATCTCATAATTACCTTCCTTTAAAGCAAATAGATATTTCACCTGGTTAGCTGATATGGAAAGAGAAACCCAATTATCTTCGCTTTCTCCCTGTTGTTTGCCTCTATAGTACAAAACATCATCTTTGGCTGGTACAATGGCTTGACCATCACTGGTTTTGATATGAAAATTTGGAGCTAATATTTCTACTTTAGTAAAAACAAATGTGTTCAAAATCCCTCCATCTATCGCTATTTTTTGTTCAAAAACTTCAGGCTTTTCAGCCAATAATGCTTGCTTGAGAGATTCATTTAAATTAAAAAAGTCTGCTTTGCCAACATATTTAGTATAGTTTGCACTTCTGGGAGATGATTGTATTAATAAATCAAAGTTTTTATACTTATTTTGAGTTTGTCCAAAGCAACAGGACATCAATAAAAAATAAGCCATCAATAAAATTGGAAATTTCATTATCGTTGGTTTTTGTTTAGCAATGGATACTAAATACTAAGGGATTCTCCTAGTAAAACGACTCTGAAAACAATTACCCTAAACTAAAAGAATAATAAATATTCGAAGTTTTGCTAAATGCTCCAACGCTTCAATGTAAATAGAATATAGTTTAAATCAAATTAACTAGGCTAAAATACTCCATTATTCTAGCTATGGTCACCACACTTTTTGACTTTTTGGGTTTTTCACCCATTGACTCCACTTTTTGTTATAGGTGTGTACTTTAGTAGTAGGCTTCCCTTGATTGTCGGTAGTTTCGTAACCTGCATTTACCCATTCAAACAAACTGCCATACAAGTTGTATACATGAGTATAGCCTGATTTTTTGAGTTTTGTAGCTATCTTTTCACTTCTATATCCAATGGAACAGTAGACTACTATCTTTTTATCTTTGGGTATATCTTTGATTTTCTCCATCTTAAACTGATCATATCCGATGTATCGAGAGCCTGGGATATGGGACACTTCGTATTCTGCAAATTCGCGAGCATCCAAAAATAAGCATTCAGACTTTTTTAAATAGGCATCATTTACACTAATTACCGGAACGCTGTACGACAAATAACTATTGACTTTCTGGTCAAATTCTTTATCTTTACACGATGCTGTTTTAGCAAACTGACCATGCAAAGCAAAAGGAAATAAAAACAACGGCGCCAAATATTTAGTCCATATATTAAATCTCATATTATGAAATCTTTATAGGTCCGCTTCCCACACTATCTCTGATGATTCTGCCTTGATGGCAATGTGGCTTGAGTTCTGAAATAATAAATTGACTCACTTCTTGTCCATACTCTTCAGGGTATAAAACGTGTACATTAGGTCCTGCATCCAAAGTAAAATATACAGGTATCCCTGTTTTTTCTCTAAAATGTTTTATTTTCTTAATGACCGTTAGCGAACCTTCTTCCATGAGAATATACGAAGGATCAGAACACATCATCAATGCATGTAATGTCAAAGCTTCGTCTTCTGTAATCTTGCCAAAAGTAGCTAAATCGCCGCTTTGAAGGGCGTCCATCAACTTTCCTAATCTTTCATTGGCTTGAGCATATCTTACTGCTGCATAAGGATTTCCATCCATCAAAGCATGTCCCGCAGTGGATGAGACGCTCTTTTCATCTGCGCTTATGATGAGAATATCATTTTGCATGGTTTTAAATACGGGATGAAGTAATGTGTCTACACCAACTGCATACTCATCCGAAGATCCGATCACCACATCATGATTGCCCCACACTGCAGCATGACCAAAAACTGACCTTGCTGCACTGCCGCTGCCTAGTCTAGATATTAAGGATGCTTTTTTGTAAAAACCTTCATGCAACTCTGTTTTGCCGTGGATTTGGTTTTCTAAATCACATAGACATAACGCCAAAGCTGACATAGAAGATGCGGAAGATGCAATACCACTGCTATGAGGAAAAGAATTGCTACTTTCTATGACAATCCTGTAATCTTTTAAGAATGGAAAAAAATCATCTGCAATACCTGAAAAAAACTTTACAATTTTGGAAGCAAAACTGGTATTGGGCTTTCCTTCAAAAGCAAATTCCACTTCTATGCGTTCTTCAGTCAGTTTAGGACTTAAACTTACAAAAGTTCTAGTGGCTGCCTGGCTCAATGTAAAACTAACAGAAGCATTGTTGGGTAGTTGTCTCCCGTGTTTACCCCAATATTTTACTAAAGCTATGTTGGATGGACTTTCCCATCCTGCGGTAAGTTTACTTTTTGTTTCTGTTGAGCTTGACATATTTTAAGCTGGTTTCGTTTTCTATTTGGTATGATACATCATAATCCTGCAATACTGCATCTAACATTGGATATTGACCTTTGTTGTATCCTTCCTTGAGATCATAACTATATAATTTAGAAAAAGCATTCCAATAAAATGCCTTGAAGCCACCTTTAAGATCTTTTATCAAATTATACATGGGCTGCCCGGTCTCCTTTTCTATCATTTTGATCATGATTTTTCCCTGCAATTTGGTCAAGTTGGTAAGTGGCTCTTCAAACTCTTTGGTCAATTGTTCTTCCAATTCTGCTATTTTCTTTTTCTTTTCTCTTTTCGACATATGCTGAGATGCATATTCTAGTTCTCTAAATATCCTAATAGCTTCTTTAGCATAAGGATACACTTTTACGGCATAGTTTTTAATACGCTCATACTTTTTTCTATCTTCGTCAGTAGCAAAAGATCGCATAGACGTTATATTCACATTGGCCAAGTCAACCAATATCAAAGTATCACCCTCATCGGTAATAAATGCGGGATAGACCTTGCCTTCTACATATATTTTTGTCTCTGTACCACCTTCAGGTTTTGGCAATTCCTGACTCCACAAATCGCAGCTTAAGGCGGTAAAAATAAAAATGGTAAGAAATTTGTACATTAATACTTTATGTTTCACTATCAAACGCAAAAGTAAAACAATAAGTTATATTGTTTGAAAATGTTTAACAAAAGTATTAACATATTATGATGGTCTTTTTATCAAGATTGATCAGTGACTAACATATAATACAAGAATAAATTTTTAGAATATTTGAAGCATTTTTGGATTTTCATACTGATCGCTATCGCCAACTCAAATTATGCTCAACATAGTTTAGTAAAACTCAGTCACCCTGTAAATACAGATTCCTATGATGAAATAAACCCCATCGTTTCATACGACAACAATCATCTATATTTTACCAGATTAGGAGATCCCAACTGCAATAAAACACTTATTATTGATAATATAGATGTATACAGTACTTTGTATGACAGTTCATACCAAATGATCTTACAAAATGTATTTCAAGAGATTTCAGGCAAATATTACAAAAATCCCTTGCGATCAAACTATAATCAAGATGTATGGTATGCTCCTCTGGAAAACAATACCATCAAAGGTATTTATCATCCTGAATATCCCATTAACAACGTACTTCCTAATAGTATTTGTGCTCCTTTTGGGAAATCTGATGCTTTTTTGGTAATCAACCAATTTGATGAACAAGGTGGAATGAGTCCTGGATTTTCGGTCACCAATCATAAAAACAAATATGAATTTACCTTCCCTAAGCCAATCAGTATTAATAATTTTGAAAAATCAGGTTCTGAAATAAATGTAACTGCAAGCATAGATTCTACAGTGCTGCTAATCTCCATGGAAGCTTACAGTCAAGAACATATGGACTTATTTGTGAGTTTCAGAATCAGTGATTTGGAATACAGTACGCCAATAAATTTAGGAAATGATGTCAATAGCCAGTATAATGAAACTACCCCAATGTTATCACTGGATAAGAAAAAAATGTATTTTGCATCTGACAGGCTTGGCGGCTATGGTGGAAAGGATATCTATGTTTCCGAAAGACTCGACGATACTTATTTAAAATGGACTACACCTGAGAAACTTCATTATCCGGTCAATTCTCCGTTTGATGAAGCATTTCCATTTTTGACATCAGACAATGATTACTTTTACTTTAACTCTAATCGATCAGGGAGTAGTGATATCTATCAAGCACGGCTAAAAAGAGAGGTCATGGAAACAGAACTTCTAATAAATATATTAATCATTGACGAGAAAACAGGCAAACAATGTCCCGGTGAATTGTTGTGGGGCGATGCATATCTACCAGAAAAGGATGGTTACTTCTCATCCAAAGATGGCAAATGCCGTTATAAATTTTTTGAAAACAAACCCATTGCTTTCATAGCCAAAAACAGAGGGCAGCAAAGCACTGAAGTCGTCATTGATCCGCAGGAACTCATCCAGAAAGGTTTGTATGACTACAATCTAGAGCTCAGATTACTTTCTGATGTACAACAGCCAATAGTATACGCCAAAGAAATACCCAAACCACAAAACCAAAGTGATGAAAACTTTAAATCTACTATTCTAAATAACATCTACTTTGAGAGAACTAAACCAACGGTTTTGCCGGCATCGTTTCCTGCTATCGAGAAACTTGCAGCAGCGCTCCAAAGAAATCCTTCAGTATATATATCCATTATTGGGCATACTGATAATGTAGGCGATGAAAATGACTTAAGGGTATTGTCAGAACAAAGAGCGCAAGCCATCAGACTCTTGCTTATAGAAAAAGGCATAGCATCTGAAAGAATCACCTATTTTGGTTATGGCGGAAGCCGACCCATCGCTCCCAATGATACAGAAGAAAATAAAAGCAAAAACCGAAGAGTGGAGATCAAAATTGTGGCTCAGTAATGCTAAACATTAATCATGTCAGATGGATTATTGACATTATTAAATGAGCTTATTTCCAAAATGGGATGTTTTTGTATTGACTTTTGTATCAAAAAATTTTGTAAAGACCTGTTGCCTTGATCATAGTAAGTCTCCAGTTCTGTTAGCATTGGTTGTTCCCATATAGAAAGCAATGGTTCAAAGCAGTCTCTTTCGACATTGTAATAGAGTGTCACTCCATTCTTTTCTTCGTGAAGATCGATCAGTGTGCTTACGGTCTTCTCCTGCATATGCAATAGATCTACAGCTATGATCAGCAAAGTACCTTTATTCATATTGGATATGGACAAAATACCACCTATTGGACCTTGATTTTCAAAACTATCTATGATGGAAGGATATTCAAAAATATGATTTTGCGCTTGTGTTTCATTTACAGAAAGTAAGATTTCTTGGCAAAAAGGAGCCAAAACCTGCGCTGCTTTTTGATAATAAAACTGATCATTGATTTTCAAGAATGCTTTGTCGGTTCCCATACGGGTACTTTGTCCGCCCATAAGAACTACTCCTGTAAAGCTCATAGTTGGATTCGATGTGGGGCTGAATAAATGTTGAAGCCTGACTTTTTTACAAATCCTACTAAAGTGATGTCATTTTTTAGTGCTATTTCTACAGCTAGGCTGGATGGCGCACCTACAGAAACACAAAATCCAATACCAGCCATAGACGCTTTTTGTATAAGCTCGAAACTAGCTCTGCCACTAAGCAATAATATATGGTCTTTCAGCGGCAATTTTCCTGCCATCACCGCATGACCTATCAATTTATCCAAAGCATTGTGTCGACCTACGTCTTCGCTGTGATATATGTAGCTTCCATCACTTTTAAATAGTGCGCTAGCATGGATACCTCCTGTAGACTCAAAGGCTGACTGCACCGAAAGCAATGTGTCCTGCATTGTCGTCAAAATCTTGGGATCGATCACTATTTCAGTGGTTGCCGGCATGTATTTTGATACAGCAGCTATAGCATCTACTGATGACTTGCCACAAACACCACAGCTAGATGTAGAATAAAAATTTCTATCAGATGATTCTGGTTTTATATCTATATTTGGCAGGACATTGACCTCATTGGCAGAAACCTGCAAAACATCATCAACATCATCATACGATGTAATCATTCCCTCTGTAAATAGAAATCCCAAAGCCAATGCTAGATCATCACCTGGAGTTCGCATGGTTACACTTGTAGCTCGACCTTTGATGTTGATTTGTAAGGGTTCTTCTATAGCGATAAAATCCGATGTACTAGATATATGAAGATCCTTATATCGATTTATGGTTATATTTTTGATTTGTAAGTGATCTCCAGGCCTATGGACAGTGTTCATGATTTATATTTGGATTTGCAAATAAATCACTTTCATCTTCATGAAGTCTGGGTTGGAGACATTTAAAATCCTTTTCTATGAGTATGTACAAACCATTGGTGTCATAAGCATCAAAACCTACCCTATCGTCCATATCCCACCCTGAGACCAAAGTCGAAGGTAAGCAAACTTTAACTTCATTTTCAGAAAAGTCTGCACTTATCACATGCGTATCTTCATTCTTAAGAATAGTATAATGAAGATTGGCCTTTGAAAACATACATCTTGACGTTACCATACCATCATATACAAGTTGGGAGACTTCTGTCTGAGAAAGCCTAAACCTGATAGCATTATCTTGTATACGGAGTTTCATGATGGCAACAATTTTAGGTTATAATTCGTCGTCATCATCATCATCCATCAAATCATCTGGTATATAATCATCATCTAAGTCCACCCCGGGCGGATTAAACAACCCCCAATCATCTTTAATGGCAACTTTAGGGTCAAAAGTACCAACCCATTCAATAAAAATAGCTTTGTATTCATCTAATTTATCTCTCAGCAAATCCATGTAGCTTACGTATTCAAAGTCAAACATCTCCAAGTTATGTTTTTGTACATGTAGATCTCTACCTGCTTTTCTGATTATGGCCGCGCACTCCATTCTGATATCATACAATTTGCCACCTTCTGCGCCGCTCACTTTCACTTGCAGCATATAAGCATCTTCTTTCATAAATGAAGCCACTTGTTTTAGCATTTCATCATCTTCTGGTATCAAATCTGTGATTTCATGTACCAATTCAATAATCTCGCCACCTTTATCAAATAAGGCCTTGGCATGGGGATTTTTAAATGCTCTTTCCAACATATTTTCTATTGATTTTTACCAAAACAAAGATAAGAGAATTTTGAATATACCTGGATCAATTTTAAAAATCTTTGAGTTTAGCGGATATAATTTTCGCTAAAGTATATAAGAAATTAATCCTGCTTTACTTGGATAAAGGACTTCACTCTAAGAGCTGCATTATCTCGTATACTAAAATAATAAAAATTGACATCTGCTGGATGATAATTTTTAGTTCTTAAAAAAATGCTTCCTCTAAATTTAGGCTTGCTTGCCCAAAGAATGTTGTCACTTACCTGAGCGTCTACTAGGTTTGGATATATTTTATCAAATTCATAAAGAAGTGCCCCTTTGTTTTTGGTTTTAGGTACGTATTTATTATCCAAAGTCCACGAGATGGGATTAGTGACCAAGATGGTTGTATTTTGCTCCGCTTCTTTAAGAATAAAATCTTTTTTGAAGGTACGCCATGAGATGGTACATCCAGTATCTGTACTGTCTTGACACGGCTGAATACTATTAAATTCATCTTTTCTTACCGGCATACCAAGCAAATATGCAGCTACCAGTTTAGACTTCAAAGGTTTTTGGTCAAAATACTCTTTGATAAGCCGAATAGCATGAGTTGTGCCCTGACTATGGGATGCTATGATGATAGGTCGGTTGTTATGGTGATGTTTTAGATAATACTCAAAAGCTAACTTTATATCATCATATGCGAAATCAAAAGCTTTTCTTGCAGATTTCTTATCAGATGTGAAATACGCGTGAAGATGTGCTTGTCTGTACCTAGGTGCAAATACCCTTCCTGCATGATTGAAAGCACTAGCCTGAAATCTAATGGTTCCTTCGTTTGTCTTTTTATCCAGTTTGGGATCGTTCAATGGTGCGTTCCATTGCTTGTGGGTTTTGTCTGACCCTGTATAAGTGGTTGGATGCAAAAAAAATACGTCTGCATCATAACTTCTGTTATCTATAGTATCTCCTTCAGGCATTCTATCTGACTCATCTAAAACATCTGGATGTGCTGCCCAGTTCTTCATTAAGCTATAGTCTGTAGTATTGGTAGATTGAATTTCAATATTGGGTTTATATGTTTTACAACTGGAAAAGACCAAAATAATCCCCAATAATCTAAGTATAAATTGATTCATGATAAATACGATTCTAATTGAAAAACATAAACGTTTTCAAAGCAAAGATATGATAATTTCATTGAATGAAAAAAGGCCAGCAAAGTCTACACCTTACTGGCCATTTTTCAATCATAAAAAACTTTAAACTTAAAACTTCACATCAAATGTGTAGCTGTCTTTATTTCTATCAGGATCATTTAGGATATCCGGAGTAATTTTAATTGATTTTACGGTCAAAAGGTAATATTTAGTACCATTTTTTACGATAAAAATGTCACCAACAGCTACTTTGGCAGAAACATTTCTTAATCCATCAGCGCTTTTTTTATCAAATGCTTTACCATTTCCCCATAAAGTTGCGATTTGCTCTTTGATGGATATATTGGCAAAAGAGAAGTTTTCAGAGACTCCATTTTGACCTTTAACAATATATTTTATTTCTGATCCATTTACACCAGAAATTTGTTGCAACCAAGTTCCATCATTTGCAGGGTTTACTACACCTTCATCTCTGATATCGGCTGTGGCATCAGCAGAACCTGTACTTGCACCTGTATCTAAATCCAATCCACCTTGTCCTGCAGGGCCTGACTGATTCAATAAGATACCTTCAAGCATACTCAAAGCAGATCCCGTGGTTACATTTACAGATTTTGTTGTACTCAAACCATCTTCGTCTGCAACTATAAAATCATATTTTTTTGTCGCGATGTCAGTATGTGCTTTGATGCTTATTGTAAAATCAAAAGCTGAAGCATTGGCGCCGCTTAAAAGTGCAGGGTTTGCACCTCCACCTGTGTTAAAAGTAATTCTGTCTAAAACTACTTTTGTACCAGCCTCATTAATGGTGAGGGTTTTCATGTTGTTAGTGCCTTTGGTTCCTTTGACTTTTACAATAAAAATTCCACCTGCAGCAAGGGTAACATCTGATTCACTTTCGATAGTTACTGTTGGTTCTGTATCCAAAACATTTGCAGTGTCATCAGAACAAGAGAACAATGTAAGTGTCAACAAAGAAAAAAGCAAAAAGCTTTTAAAAAAAGTAAATGGTTTCATGTTTTAAACTATTTTAAAAATTTATTGAAAATATATTAGTAAGACGATTTTAGATTCTAAGAGTCACAAGGTTTAATCCTTAAATAAAACTTAAATTCTTAACCTTTTGTTATTCCGTGTTTAAAAATTAACAATTTGTTATATGTGAATTTTAATTCAATGGCACCCGACCTTTGATCACGAGCTTCCATCCACCACTTTTAAGTGCCATTTCCATCATTTTTATATAATCTTGTTTCTGATCTTCAGCTTTTTGGAGTATCTGTGTTGTTTTTGCTTTTGAAGCGATAAAATCTTTTGCTTTTTTATTGATATTAGTTAATTCTTGCGGCGTAAAAGAATTGAAAGTGCCTTCACTGATATCGTAATAGTCCAGATTGTGATCTATAGAAAGGATTTCAGGAACAGGTAATTCGTTGAGAGTAACCGTTTTGGTCAGACTATCAATACTCATATTTACTTTTTCAAAGTCGTAACCAACAGATACCTTGGCATTGACTCTGAGAAGGATTTTTTTACTAAACAAATTAAAAAAATCATATTCATAGGATTCTTTATAACTATACAACTCCGAAAACTGGCCTTCTACACTGATGAGTTTGGTCACCGTTTTTATTTTGTCTAGGATGATAGTTGTATTTTCGGCTTGCTGTGTCTCAAAAAAATGATTTTTAAACAGATAGTACCCACCTAAGACAACTCCAAGTGTCAATACCAATAAGAACAAATATTTAGATAGAAATGACTTGATCATATATCTTTAATGCTAAATTTTGGATAAAAGTTCGTGTCTTAGTCCTTTATAATTTTTTAATACAACCTTGACCGAACCTACAGACACAGGTGATTCTATCATCAGCGGCAACTTATTGCCATCATCAGATACCCAAACCGTCATTTGGTCACCTTTCTTAAACACATTACCAGCCAATACTTCTGGATGAAAACGCAGGGTTTTAAAATTCCCCAATCCTTTAACTTCTTTTTTTTCTTTTCCACTATAGGTGATTTTTATTGGATGTATATCTTTGTCAAAAACCATCTTGGTTTCGATGGCATCTCCTTTTTTAAACTGTGCTGTTTCCACATTCCTAAGCATATACAAATTAGACATCAGATCCTGAGCACAATCGTCTGTTTTGAGAGTTGACATCTTGGTATTTTTTTTGGTTGGACCATGAAACATCACAACTTTATTGATATCTTGCTGAAACCTGATACTATCATAAACTTTATAGTTGCCTTCTTCTACAATGCGAACAAAGTTTTGGGGAAGCAAAGATTTTTTATCTACCTTAGTGTAGAAATAATCATTGACTTTAAAAATAGATTCATAACTTTGGTATGTTTTACCTTCGGCTATCAATTCATAATGATCTATACTTTCACTTGTCTTGAATGTAACTTCGCCAGCAGGAATCCAGACAAAACCTAGGTTGTAATATACTTTATAAACCAGATTTTCTCCACCTATAAATGCATCGTTGGTCAGATTGCAAATATTTGCCTTTTGTATACTTTGTGGCTTGTAAAATGACATATTGGCTGTAACCACCAGCAGTAATAGGAATATATATTTACTTATTTTCATATTTTTTTAAAAAATTTATTGACATCTGTTTTATAAATAATCCATAATCCAGCAAGAGAAGGAAAAATCAGATTGACTGCCCATAAGATAAAGGTGGCCGTCAGTGCTGTCAAAGCATCTATACTCAGTGAAGCCCAAATCAAAACTGCTAATTCGCCCCTTGCAAAAACACTAATAAATGCAGGTAATGGTATTCCTGTTTGGATCAAATAAATCATAGCAATATTAGCCATAATCGCTAGTGAATCTGCACTTTGACCCAAAAATTTCATTACCAAAAAATATTGTCCGAAATAAATCAGATACCTGCAAAATGACAATATCAAAACCTTATTCAATATGGGTCTATTATACAAATTGATATGGTCTACTTTTTTTAGATACGGAATTAACCTTTCGAACTTACTTAGTTTGGTCACCACTTTTGGCAACTGATAATAAATCAAGCATAAAATTAGAATATGGATGAGTATCAATACAAAAAACGTTACAGAGTCCAAATAAGTAACATGAAAATAATTTTTAAGAAAAAAATAACTAAATAACAATCCTCCAGTGATGTTGCAAAGATTTTGTGCAATGCTACCTAAAAATGTAGCGGCCACTACTTCGCGCTTTTTATCAGGGTCAGATGTGATCAGCCTTCCCGCATATTCGCCGAGACGGGCAGGTGTCACAATACCCGCAGCTACTCCAGCCAATATAGTTTTCCACGACTTTTCTCTGGAAATAGCTTCATATGGAGACATGAGTATCTGCCATTTCATGCTTTCCAACCACCAATTGATAGGCATCAATATTATCATTACGAGTAAATATATCAAATAAGAACCTGAAGATATGTTTATTAAAATTCTAGAATTAAAAGATTTCAAATCAAGTGAACTCAATTGATGATAAATCAACGCAATTATAACCGTGATCAAAAGTGTTTTTAATATGAAATTTAGATGCTTCAAAAACTGTAGAAGTGATTTTAGATATTACAAAAGTAGTCATTTTAAAATCAATACAGACACATTGTAATTCAAAAAGTATAACGAACATAAACATATTGGTAAAAAATGCAGTTATGAGATCATAGTAATCTTATCTTTGTCCCATGATTAGAACAAGTAACCTTAAATATAAATATCCTGGTGGTAAGGACCTGATATTTCCAGATATACAGTGCTCGTCCAATGAAATTCTTTTGATATTGGGTACATCAGGAGTAGGTAAGACCACCTTATTACATTTATTGGGAGGTATTTTATCTTCACAGCAAGGCAATATACAAATAGCGGATACAGATATGACTAAACTATCTGGTGCAGCTTCAGACCATTTTAGGGGTAAAAATATCGGGATCGTTTTTCAGCAAAACCATTTTGTAGATGCTCTTACTGTTATTGAAAATGTTACTTTAGCGCAAACACTTGCTGGAAATAAAGCCGATAAAACTGCTGCAAAAAATATTCTCACCAGACTTAACATAGGAGAAAAAGCAAATCAATCCATCAGAAACCTAAGTCAAGGTGAAAAACAGCGTGTAGCTATTGCCAGAGCATTAATCAATCAACCAAAAGTCATTCTTGCAGACGAGCCCACTTCAGCATTGGACGATATCAATTGTAATGAAGTACTGCATTTACTGCAAGAACAGGCAAAAGCTGTAGGTTCGGCATTGATTGTAGTGACGCATGACACCAGACTTAAAGATAAAATCAATCATCAAGTAATTTTATAATCATGGGTATCATACAATTAGCTTGGCGCAACATCATCAAAAATCCACTCAACTTACTCATGAGTATCATCCTTTTTGGATTGGGTGTGGGATTGATTTCCTTTCTTTTGCTTTTCAATACGCAATTGAAAGATAAATTTGATAAAAATCTAGCAGATATAGACTTGGTAGTAGGAGCTAAAGGTAGTCCTTTGCAAATGATTCTTTGCAATATGTACCATATTGACAATCCTACAGGCAATATTCCCATAAAAAATGCAGCACCATTGCTCAAAGACTTGCATCCCCTGATAAAAAAGGCAATCCCGCTATCATTAGGTGACAACTACAAGGCATACCGAATCGTTGGTACTAATCATGATCTTTTGGAACTTTATGGAGCCAAACTAAGAGAAGGAGCACTATGGGTCAAAGATTTTGAAGTTACCATAGGAAAGTCAGTAGCTGACGAAGCAGGACTAAAACTAGGGGACAAATTCGTAAGTTCACATGGTTTTAATGAAGATGACCACACCCATGATGAATATTCATTTGTAGTCAAGGGTATTCTGGAAGGAACAGGTACTGTTATTGATCAATTGATTCTAACCAATACAGCTTCTATTTGGCTAGTACATAGCGGACATGGAGATGAAGAACATGATCATGAAGGTCATGACCATGCTACTGAAGGTAACCTTGAACCTGGTCAAGAAGATCAAATACATGATAACAGCAATGCAGATTTACTACAGCATATGGATCAAGAAATCACATCTGTACTCATTCAGTATAAAAGTAATAAAAACTTTCAAGCGCTCAATTTTGGTAGAAACATCAATGAAAATACTGAAATGCAAGCAGCATCTCCGGCTATAGAAATGAATCGTCTGTACAGTATGATGGGTGTAGGTACGGATGCACTTAATGCCTTAGCTTTTTTGATTGCTATAGTTTCTGCATTAAGTATTTTTATTTCCCTGTTCAAAAGTATGCGTGAAAGAAAATATGAACTTGCCATTATCAGAGTGCTGGGAGCTGGTAGAACCAAAGTTTTTTTGCTTATTCTCTTAGAAGGTATATTTCTAGCCATAATTGGTTTTATTATTGGAACAATACTGAGTCATGCAGGTATGGAAATACTGGCAAAATACCTAAAAGCTGATTTTAGATACAGCTTCACAGGTTTCCAATGGATTTCAGAAGAATGGTATGTATTGGGAATTTCCTTGGTTTTGGGTATTGTAGCGGCTTTGATACCAGCCATACAGGCTGCGAAAACTGATATAAATAAAACATTATCCGAAAAATAATAAACAGTACGCGGCACAAATCCTTCATTTTTACGTTTAATTGAATAATCAAATATACAAAATGATTAAAAATATTTTCGCTTTAGTTTTGATATGGTGCCTGGCACCTGATATATCAGCACAGCAAATTCCTACCGAGAATGTATGGAAAGCATTGTCAAAGATAAGTTATAAAAAAGAATTTGACGAATTGATGGGTTTTAAAGTGGACAAGCCAGTATTTAGTCAATCCATCAAAGAACTTGAAAACAAAGAGCTTACCATCAAAGGATACATTATACCTATAGAAGGATACAAGTCCCACAAAGAATTCATTTTTTCAGCATTTCCTTACAGTATGTGTTTTTTTTGTGGTGGTGCTGGTCCAGAGACGGTTATGGAAGTAGAAGCTCTTGAAGGTATAAAATACTCGGCTGATGCTATCACTATCAAAGGTATACTAAAGCTTAATGATAAAGATATCAATAGACTGATGTATAAATTAGTAAATGTTAAACTTGTAAAAAGCTAAGATCTCTTATAAATGACTTTTCCGCAACCCATTTCGCTCCAAACCCTTGCCAATAAATTCGGACTTACGATCAAAGGTGAAGAAACCCTGATGGCGCTTGGTATCAATGAAATTCATAAGGTCAGATCCGGAGATATTACATTCGTAGATGTAGAAAAATATTATGAAAAATCATTGTCATCTGCAGCGACTATCATTCTGATCAATAAAGAAGTTCCTTGTCCTGACGGTAAAGCTCTGTTAATTACAGAAGATCCATTTTCTGTATACAATCAGATCGTATGGGACCACAGACCTATGAAGTACATTAATACAGATAGGGGAGAAAACTTATCTATTGGCTCAGAAACACACATAGATTATGGAGTCATCATAGGGCACGATGTCACCATAGGTAAAGGATGTTACATCCAATCAGGAGTGTACATAGGAGACCAAACCGTCATTGGTGACAATGTAAATATTCAAGCCGGAGCACTTATTGGTACTGACGCATTCTACTATAAAAAGATCAATGGTCAATATCATAAATGGAGATCAGGTGGACGTGTCATCATAGAAGACAGTGTAGAAATAGGTGCAGGATGTACCATAAATCGTGGTGTATCGGGAGATACCATTATAGGCGAAGGTAGTAAGCTGGATTGTCAGGTTCACATTGCGCACGGTGTAGTTATAGGAAAAAATTGTCTAATAGCTGCCCAAACAGGCATTGCAGGTAAAACTATAATAGATGATGGATGTGTAATCTACGGACAGGTAGGCATCGCGCAAAATTTACACATTGGCCAAGGTACCGTGCTTCTAGCCAAAAGTGGTGTATCTAAAGATTTAGAAGGCGGTAAAACATACTTTGGTGTGCCCGCAGGAGAAGCCCGGGAAAAATATAAGGAAATGGCAACCCTAAAAATGCTTACCGAAAGAAAATGATTTTCGAGACTGTTTTAGATAAGTTTCATTCTTCTCCACTTTGGGGATTACACTTCGAAGTACCTGCTGAAATAGCTAAACTTTTTATTGAAGGTAATGACAGAAGAGTCATTTGCACTTTAAATAATAGTATAACACTGCACTGCGCTTTGATGCCTTCTAAGGATATCTGGTTTGTAATGCTCAATCAGCAAGTAGTTAAAAAACTAAATCAAGCTTTAGGAACCAAGATCACAGTCCAAATCGAAAAAGATAATAGTGAATATGGTATGCCAATGCCCGAAGAGTTGAAAGAAGTTTTGGACCAACACCCAGAAGCTGACCATCACTTTCATGCACTTTCTGCCGGCAAACAGCGGTCATTGATTTACCTTGTTGCAAAAGTAAAAAATTCAGATAGCAGGATTAGAAAAGCTTTGGCCATTGCTGATCATATTACCGCAAATAATGGACAAATTGACTATAAGCTACTCAATGAAGCATTCAAAATGTATAATAAAATGTAATGTGATTTTCTTCATGAATAAAACTATTAACTATAATACTTAATTTTGCACAAATTTTATTAAAATGAATCGACAGAAAGTAGCATTAATCTTACTAATTTTACTGGTAATAAGCGGGATATTTTATATATGGCCAAGCTTGCCTTTTAATCAAAAAGAACTAAGATTTCCTGACATCATTTCGAGTCCTGATGCTAATGCAAATATAGCTGTTGGCCAAAAACTTACTATAAAGCTCAACGAAACCAAACTTTCAGATCAGGACTCTATCATTATCAGTCTAGATAAGACGAGGATCCATAAAATCAATGATCAGTATTCCTACGAATTGGAGACCACAGGAATGCCGCTTGGACACCATTTGATAGATGTAGAAGTATTTCGTGGTAGCAAAAATAAAAAGGTAGAGCTTCCTTTCTTCATAGTATCTGATATCCAACCTGTACCTGCTATTCATTCCATTACGAAAACGATCTCCAGAGATACCAACTCTTATACCCAAGGTTTTGAAATAGCAGATGGCATCCTATATGAAAGTGGTGGCCAGATAGGAAGATCGCTCATCCGAAAAGTAAATCCTAAAACTGGCATTGTAATAAAAAGTGTAGACACAGATAAAAGTCTCTTTGCGGAAGGACTCACCATACTGAATGATAAGGTGTACCAATTAACCTGGCAAAATGGGGTCTGTCTGATCTACGACAAGGATCTTAATCTGATTAAAAAAACAAGCTTCAAATCTTCCAATGGCGAAGGTTGGGGACTTTGTAATGATGGGAAATCACTTATAGTAAGCGATGGCTCCAATAAACTTTCTTATTTAAATCCAGAAACTTTGGAAATAGAGAAAAAAGTATCTGTATATGCTGGACCTAAAGAAGTTACATTATTAAACGAACTCGAATATGTAAACGGCTTTATCTATGCCAATATTTACACTACAGACCAAATAGCCAAGATCGAAGCCACTACAGGAAAAGTAATCAGCGTAGCTAATATCACTAATCTGGACAAAGCTAATCCAAAAGGTGATGTATTGAATGGTATAGCGTGGAATCCCGCATCCAAAAACTTTCTGATCACAGGCAAAAGCTGGGGGAAGATATATGAAGCTAGTTTTTAGTTGGACCTCCAGAAAAATGGTGTAAAAATAATCAGTATCGTAAACAGCTCCAGCCTTCCGAGTAACATCAAAGCTGAAAAAACCCACTTGGCACTCATTGGAACTGCCGAAAAATTGTTTACTGGCCCCAACTCACCTATGGCTGGACCTACGTTGCCCAAAGTAGTGGCGACACCACCTATGGCGCTGAGAAAATCCATGCCTATCACCGTAATAATCAAAGATCCTAAAATAAATAGTAATAAGTACACCAATAAAAATACCAAAATGTGTGTCAAAACTCTCGGGGCTACAAGTTCTTTATTGATCTTGATCCTGATTAAAGCCCTAGGATGTAGGATTCTCTTAAACTCTAGATAGGTATTTTTTACAAAAACCATATGTCTAATAAACTTAATACCGCCTGCCGTACTACCTGCACAAGCTCCCAAAAAGAGTAATAAAAAGAAAAACATAGTCAAACCAGGGCTCCAAGTCGTATAGTCAGCTGTTACAAAGCCTGTGGTAGAAATTAGACTCAACATCATAAAGAGGCCATTTCTAAAATTGACTTCATAATCGCCTCCGACCATAAAATTGATCCACAACCCCAAGATGAGCGAAGTGATCAAAATGAATAATGAGTAGTATCTGAACTCTTCATTGATCCACACTTTATCAAATTTTCCTTTCAATAGATAGTATAAAACCACATAGTTACATCCTGCCAAAAACATAAAAAATGCTAGTGTGTATTCTATCAAAGGTGATTGAAAAAAAGCAATGCTGGCATTTTTGGTAGAAAAACCACCTGTACCCATTGTTGCAAATGAATGATTGATAGCATCAAAAGGGGTCATTCCTTCGGCCCAGAGTATCAAAAAAAGTAATATTGTCAATCCCAAATAAATAAACCAAAGTCTTTTTGCTGTTTCCTTGATACGAGGATGTACTTTATCAGCTGTTGGTCCGGGAGCTTCGGCTACAAAGAGTTCTATACCAGCTATACCGAGCAATGGAAATAATGCAACGGTGAGCACTATAATCCCCATACCTCCTATCCAATGTGTAAGACTTCTCCAAAACAACATGCCTTCTCCCAATATTTCTATATCATTGAAGATAGTGGCTCCTGTAGTCGTAAAGCCTGAAACGGACTCAAAAACTGCATCTGCATATGAAGGTACCACCCCAGAAATATAGAAAGGTAATGCTCCAAAACCACTCATAAAAATCCAACCCAAAGCTACTATCAAATAACCTTCCCGCTTATTTACCTGTGAGCTTACATTAAATTTGAATAACCAAAAAATTAAACCGACTACAAATGTGATGATCCCGGATTGTATAAAATGTACATAGTCAACAGAAATGTTAAATGCCGCAACCCCAGCAGTAATAAACATACCAAATGCCAAGAGCATCAATAGAACACCTATTACATTAGATACCGGCTGAAAATTAATATTCATATTATCTGAAGAATTGTTCTATTTTCCCAATGACTGAAGGCAAAGCCAAAACAATGACTTTATCATGCAGATTTAATTTAAAATCACCTGTTGGGATGATGGTTTCTTGTCCCCTGATCACAGCCCCAATGATAGCCTGGTTAGGGAGTTTTAATTCTCTTAAAGTAAATTTGGTTAGTTTGGATTCCTGATGTATGACATATTCAATAACTTCTGCATCTACACCATGTAAACTAGCAATGGCTTCCACCTTACCCTTTCTTACATATCTGAAAATATTATTGGCAGCAATTATTTTTTTGTTTATGATGGTGTCCACACCTATATTTTGAGAAATATGTGTGTATTCCAGATTTTCTACCAATGCTATCGTTTTGTGTACTCCCGCAGTATCCGCCATCAATGATGTAATGATATTGGTTTCGCTATTATGCGTCACAGCAACAAAGGCATCCATTTTGGCAAGGCCTTCTTCGTGTAACAGTTCAAAATTGGAAGGATCTCCCTTGATGACCAGAGTATTGTTGAGCTGATCTACTAGCCATTTGCACTGCTTTTCACTTTCCTCTACTATAGTCACCTTAAAATCATTTTCTAAGTGTTTTGCAGCAGTCATGGAGATGATATTTCCGCCTACAAACATGATGCTTTTGATCTTTTTGCCCGTTTTACCAATGGTGATCAATAGAGATTCTACATCTTTTTTATCGGTAATAAAATAGATATGGTCACCTTTTTTGATTATGGTATTTGCTCTGGGCAAAATAGTCTGCTGCCCTCGCAGAATTGCTATAGGACTATGTATGGTGCCTTTAGATTCTTTGATCTCAGCTACCGACTTTCCAGTATAAAAAGACTCATCGTGTATAGTGATACCAATCAAAGTAACTTGGCCATTTTCAAAATCAAAACGATCTGTAACTTGACTCATCTCAAGTAGTCTCACTATCTCCTGAGATGCCAATAAAGATGGTGAGATGATTTTATCTACACCCAAATCCTGAAAAGTTGACTTAAATTCCTTTTTTATATTGGAAATATTATTGATACGGGCAATGGTCTGAAGAGCCCCCAATTTTTTTGCAAGAATACAAGAAATCAAATTGTCATTTTCCAATGTAGTGACGGCCAAAAAAATGGATACATTTTCCATACCTACATCTTCTAAAATTTTGATTGATGATGCATCTCCCAAAATAGTTTGCACATCCAGATGTGTTTGAGCGTATTCTAAAACATCCCGATTGCTGTCGATAATAACAATGTCATGCTGTGCTGAAGATAATAATTTGGCCAAGTGAAATCCAATACCTCCTGCCCCTGCTATAACTATTTTCATTTTATTAATTTTTGTATGGTATAATAATTATACGTATACATTTATCGTAAACCAACACTATTCACCTGTGAAAAGTGGTCGCAAATGTAAACTTAGTATTTATATTATTTTAAATAAAATGTCAATAAATAGCATAAAGTACGATTTATCGACCACAAATTTCAGTTTGAAACGTTATTTTGTTATAATTAATTTGATCATGAAAGTTTTAATGGTATGTTTGGGTAACATCTGCAGGTCTCCGATAGCTCAGGGTGTGCTAGAAAAAAAGATCTCCGAAAGAAATCTCAGCCATTGGTTTGTTGACTCTGCTGGTACATCGGGATGGCATGATGGCGAAAAACCTGACCCAAGAGCCATAAAAACTTCATACCAATATGGTGTAAATATTTCTAGCCAAATATCCAGAAAGATCACCAAAAAAGATTTAGTGGTTTTCGATCACATTTTAGCTATGGATACATCCAATTATAATGATATCATCAAGATGTGTGATACCGATGAGCAAAAAATGAAAGTAAAAATGCTTATGAATTACCAATATGAAAACCAAAACAGATCAGTACCAGACCCATATTACGACGGAAGATTTGATGAAGTCTTCGAATTGCTGAATGAGTCTTTGGATTATTTTCTGGACAGTATTTTGGTACAGGAAAATATCTAGACTAATCTAAAATTTCAATCCATCAACTGAACAAAAAGTTGATATCATCTTTGCTCAAACTCTTGAAAAAAGCGGTATCTTCCTGAATGATCTCTTTTGATATCGCTAGTTTTTTTTCTTGCAATACCATAATTTTTTCTTCTACAGAGTCTTTACAAATCATTTTATAGGCAAATATCTTGTTTTTCTGTCCTATTCTATGGGTTCTGTCTATGGCCTGCTGTTCCACCGCAGGATTCCACCAAGGGTCCACTAGGTAAACATAATCTGCCTCGGTAAGATTGAGACCCACACCACCCGCTTTAAGAGAGATCAGAAAAACATTGATACTTTTGTCACCTTGAAATATTTCTACTTGATTCTTTCTTTCATTGGCTGGAGTGCTACCATCTAGGTAACAATATTTAATTTTGGATACATCAAACTCTTCTTTAATAAGTGCCAGCATTTCAGTAAACTGTGAAAACACTAACATTTTATGGTTACCCATATTTTCTTCAATCTCTCTCATCAACTCTTTGATCTTGATACCTTTGGACGGTTTTATGTCCTTATCTTTGATGAGTCTGGGGTCATCACATATTTGCCTGAGACGTAGCAATCCTTCGAGAATATACATTCCTGCCTTTCCCATACCTTCTTTTTCTATTTTTTGCATCAATGCATGCCGATAGTAGTCTTTATATTCGTCATACATCGTCTTTTGCGTTTTGTCCATTTGGCACCATAATACTGACTCTGTTTTTTCAGGCAAATCTGGCGCTACCTCTGCTTTAGTCCTACGCAGTATAAAAGGAGTGATCATTTTACGAAGCATCATGCCTGCATCTTTGTCCCCATTTTTGTCTATTGGATTAGCAAACTCTTGTCTAAAAAACTCGCGAGCTCCGAGCATCCCGGGATTCAAAAAATTAAATTGAGCATAGATATCATAGGTATTATTCTGTAGTGGTGTTCCACTTAAGATAAATTTATTTCTGGATTTCAACAACTGAACTGCTTTAGTAGAGATAGCATCCGGATTTTTTATGGCCTGACTTTCGTCCAAGATTATATATTCCCAATCAAATTTCATCAATCTCTCTATATCATTTCTTACAATTCCATAAGATGTGATGATGATATCGTATTCATTAAAATGCCCATCGTCAAAAGTTCTGTCCAAACCATAAAATATATGAAAATTTAAGTCCGGTGCAAACTTTTTTAATTCATTTTCCCAGTTAAAAATTAATGATGTAGGACAAATAATCAAGCTGGTGACATTGCCATATTTTTGTTTTAAATATGCCAAAAAGGTAATCGCCTGCAAGGTTTTGCCCAGACCCATATCATCTGCAAGGCATCCGCCCCAAGATATTTCATCGAGTACTTGCATCCATTGATATCCTGTCACCTGATAAGGCCTCAGTGTAGCATTGATAGACTCAGGAATTTCTTCCACTTTTATTTTATCGATATTAAGTAGTTTTTGTTTTTTATCATTAATCTCCGCTAGAACCTCTTCATTATCTATCTGATCAAAAAGTGTTTCAATAATGTTAAATTGCTTCTTGTTTATTTTTAATCCATCTTTGTCATCCACGCCAAATTTAAATAAATTGGAGTATTTTGCTAGCCACTCTTCTGGTAGCATTCCGAATGAACCGTCACCGAGTACCACAAAATTTTGACCACTTTGTATCGCTTTTTTAATATCTCTAAAACTCATTTCTTGGTCACCCCACATCGCCGTAATCTTGACATCAAACCAATCTATACCACTACTGATCTTCATATCCCAAGTAGGCTTAGTGGTATTATACTTAAATTTTTTAAGTTCTGAAAAACCTACCATCTTGATTCCTTTGGCCATCAAATCCCTCGAGAAATTTAGGAACCAGTTGTTTTTCATTACATCATCAAAAGGAATTGTAAAATAGGGAAGATAATTTTGGGTCTTAAAAACGCTGTGTAAAGACTTTATATATTCGACAAATATGGTTTCTTCATTTTTGTCTCTAAGTAAGATGTACCTCTTATTGTCTTCTTCAATAAAATAATCTTCGTTTTCCTGTACACCCAACTCATATTCACCATAATGAAACTTGGGTTCGATGATGAGAAATTTTTCATCAAATTCTCTCAGATGTACAGCAGGAGACATTTCAAATTCCTTCATCAGTACAGAAAGTTCGTCTGGTAGCGTTATACCAAAATTTACTGACAAGGGATATAGTAGCTCTTTGAGTACTTTGTTTTGATATTTTATGGGAATTTTGAGTTCACCAAAAGGCATTGAAATTAAAAAATCGGCCAGTTTGTGATTATTATTTAGATAAAGTTTGTTTTTAGAATAGATCAGACGACCATGATACAGCTTCTTTTCATCTTCAATGGCGATAACTATCTTATTGTCAATATCTTTAAACAAAGCTTGTATGGTAATAAATTTTTCCGAATACAAAATTTTTAAATCCGCATATACTGGTTCTTCTGCAAAGTTCAGATTTAAAAGATTTGATTTTGAGAAGGTTTCGCCTTCGGGCAATATTTTCAGACCATCCCAAAGCGACCATAATGTCCACTGATCTTCGAGTTTGCTAAATAAATATTGTAAATACTGTTTTCTACCTGTTTCAAATAGCTGCGTAGTAAAGGTTGTATAAGATTGGGTATAAAATCCCGATGTTACAAAATTTTTATATCTAAGGTAACTGTAATCCATCAATAGATTATATTTATCCTCAGCCAAGACAGACAATGTATTTATGTTTTCTTCTTTTCCGATTAAGACTTTTGTGTATTTATCTTCCCCTTTTTTAGTTTTTTCTATTTTGTATGCTTCAAATTTTATTGGAGTATTGGTATTTTCCTCATTAGATACCTGGATGTACACCCCTATTTCATGAGATGTTTCCATGTACTTATTGAGTTTGACTTCTTTATTTGCGTTAATTACCGTGTCCTTTATTTTTAGCAATTTTTGCAAATTGATATATTGTGGTGGTACCTTAGTCAGTACGATCCTACCTGCATAATCGGTACTAAATGAAAAAAGCTGGGTTTCAGGATCATTTACAGTAAGACCATAATCCTCAAGTAATCTGTTTTTTTCCTTATCCTGATTTGTAAATGGAATAAACTGACCAAAACTACCCATATCAGCAAGGTAGTAAATCGTATCTACAGCATGGCTACACAGTTTATTTTCATAACAATTTCCACAATCACAAGTCAATTCTAGGTCATCATTTTCATTGACACGAAAGCTGAGAATATGTTTTATTTTCGAAAATCTGTACTGTATATCAAATCCTTTTTTAGGACCAACAATTTTTAAAAATTCCTTTCCTCTCCTCGTAGCATTCCGTAGTGATGGGATCATTGCATTTAGCCTATACAAGCTAAAATCCCTAGCATTTTTTATCAGATAAGGAAGGTCTTTATTTCCTTCAATTGAAATTTGATTTATAGAATCTTTGAGATGCTGTATCGTTTCCTTTTTTTGCGTTTGCTTAGCTTGTATAAGTGTCAAAGCTTCTTGCTCCCTTTTAAGTGCATCTGCTTTCCTTCTTTCTTCTTCCTGTTCTTTTTTTTCTTGCTCTTGTCTCGTTAAAATTTCCTTTGTTATGAGTTCTTCTTGGATTTGTGAGTCCATTGATAGTAAAACTCGAGCAGTATGTGGGCATTTATGATAAGTCGTGAACTCGTTGCAATCACAATGTACACTGATTTCGCTTTTATTTTTTTTGATCATCACAGAATGGGTGAGTGAGCCATCTACGACAAGATAGGTCAAATAATTCCCCAACATTCTTCTTGGTGCAATTTTTTCTTTTACAACTTCCAAGTGCTTGAAAGGTTCTACATATTCATCTATGAGTTTCGTTAAAGAATCCTTATCAAAATGATCTGAAACCACTACATTGTCTGTCATAACCTATCCAAAATTATCCATTTAAACCAAACCGCAAAACTTGCAATTAAATCATAGATATTATAATTTTTTGGAGTTTATTTAGCTCATTTTGATTTAGTTTTATTTGAGTTGCATTATTTATACTTATATCAGCCAAATATTCTTGTTCTGTTTGCCCTGGAGTAGGTATCCAAATAGTGGGTATACCGAGTTCAAAAGTATCCATGATCGTAGTGTACCCCGATCTTGAAATGAGAAGTTTACAGCTATTGAGCATAGTCTCCATTTCTTGGGTATTTGAAATGTCCGATATCTTTATGTGGCTCTTCAAGGTATCTTCAACATGTAGTTTTGTGTTGGTCCCTCTAATAAATCTTATTTGTAGCGTTGTTAAACCATTAAGTTCCTTTAAAAGTCCATTTTCAAAAATGGTTCTTTGTGGCTCCGGGCCCGAAAGCAAAACTAATACATCGATGGTCTTCTCAATATCTAATTTATTAATTCTGGTAAGCGCGCCCAAATAAATAGCTTTTTCATCTGAGATCTGAGATAATTGGGTGCCTAAAGCATTTTTACCTTTAAAATCTGGTATGAGTAATTTATCAAACTGACGATAAAACATTCGATGCGCTTGTGTACCCAAAAAGGATAATAATTTGTTGCTATGAAGAATATTAACCTGATGAGTGATATAAATACTGATGCAATCTGCCGTATATAAACCAAGCCTATTATCTGAAACCACCTTAGTAGCCTGATATTTTTTTACTATCTGCTTTATCACCCTTCTTTCTTGGAGCACTGCTTTAATGATTGAAATTGATGAATCAGCTATATTTAAAGCTATATTTTCATACTTATAACGGATTCCATATGAAGGCAGTATCTCAAAAGTACCTTGGGGAAAATTTAATTGTAAAAATTTTAATGCTGAACCATCAGAAGCTATGATTACTTTTTTACAGTTTGATTGCAGCCATTCTATGATAGGTATACACCTTGCAGCATGACCAAGTCCCCAATTTAAAACACCAAAAATAACAATATCATCCTCAGTAAATAAGGGACTTATAGCGTCGATATTGTATTGTTTTAATCCCATTTAGGGAATTTTTTTTAGGTCAATCTTATCTCATCATTAGCTTCGTCAAAAAACTTATACTCAAAAAGATGAAAATTTGTATTGGCTGATAAAGAAATCCATTTTTTGTACTTTCCAAACCATCTCATTTGCAAACTTGGAAATCCTGATTTGATGTAAGCATAAATAAATTGGTTGGCTTCCAACTTTATCTTTGATTTTGGTCTGGAATTGATAATATAGTCTATATCTCGCTGTATATTATCAATGATCAGAATAGAAGGATTTACTTTCCCGGTCCCTTGACAAGACGGACAAACTTCTGTAGTATCTATATTTACTTCAGGTCTCGTGCGTTGTCTTGTGATCTGCATCAAGCCAAACTTACTTAAAGGCAATATGGTATGCTGAGCTCTGTCGCTTTCCATAAAGTCACGCATCTTATTGAACAAGCTGGTCTTGTTTTCAGGTGTACGCATATCTATGAAATCCACTATGATCAGACCTCCAATATCTCTGAGTCTTAATTGACGTGCTATCTCTTCTGCGGCTTCGAGATTTACTGACATCGCAGCTTCTTCCTGATCCTTTTTGACCATTTTGGGCCCACTATTGACGTCTATGACGTGCATGGCTTCCGTGTGTTCGATTACTACATATGCGCCGCTAGACATAGTTGCGGTTTTTCCAAAAGAAGCTTTGATCTGTCTGTTGATATCATACTGATCAAATATATGTCTAGTGCCTTTATATAAGTTTAAAATCCTTACCTTATCAGGGGCAATATTTTGCAGATAGTCTTTGATTGTAGAATGCAGTTCTTTGTCATCTACATGAATTTTGTTGAAATTGTCATTGAGAATGTCTCGTAATATACTTGACGTTTTATCGATTTCGCTCAAAATCTTATCCGGAAGTTTGGTCTCTTTGAGTTGGTGGAACATTGCCTTCCATTTATCTTCTAGCTCACGGATATCGTTGTGTATATCGGCTACTTTTTTACCTTCAGCTGCAGTCCTGACTATGACACCAAAATTTTTTGGTTTTACGCTTTCAACTAAGACTTTGAGCCGTTTTCTCTCATCATTAGAAGCTATTTTTTTTGATACAGCTACAATATCTGTAAATGGTGTCAACACCACAAATCTTCCCGGCAAAGTGATTTCACAGCTCAGTCTTGGTCCTTTGGTTGAAATGGGTTCCTTGAGTACTTGAACCAATACATGGTCATTTTTGTCAAAAACCTGATCAATTTTTCCAGTTTTAGGGTTGTCTGGCTCTAATACGAAGCTTTCCAGCATCGGACTATTGTATGACCCTTTCATGACTCCATTGGTATATTTGATGAGAGATTTTATCTGCGGACCCAGATCAGTATAATGCAAAAATGCATCTTTGCGATGACCTATATCCATAAACCCAGCATTCAAACCTGGCATGAGCTTTTTAGCGCTTGCAAGAAAGATATCCCCCACCGTCGAACTATTGTTCGTTTTTTGACTATGGATCTCCACAAGTTTACCTCCTTCCAGAAGTGCTATTTCAACTTCTGTAGGGGTTGCCTTAATGACTAATTCTTTATCCACAACTTATTCTTGTTGTAATGTTATCAATAAACATTTGATCTTGACTGACAATAAAGATTACTGCCCGATAAAATTTTAATTTGTAAAAGAATTTTATGGTTTAATGTGCAAAGCTATAGTAATGCTGGCAGGAGGAAATGTAATCTAATAGGTGGAGTCAAATGGAAACCATTTTTTCTCAAAAAAATCCTGCAAAGCACTTTTACATTCAGGTTTAATACCTTAATAAAGGAATATTAAATCAGGAATGACAGCTGTGGATAAAGTGAAGCGATATATAATGAAAAGTGAGCTACAACCAATTTTATTGAATTTATAGTATTTAAATACTACGTCTTCAAATTCAATGATTTTTATTTTTTGGCCAAAGCTATATTCAGAAATCGAATGAAAAAGCGGATAATAAAAAGCTTAGTAATAATTTATAAGCTGTTTTTTTACATCCAATAACTTAAGCAAACGTTCTGAAGTTTATTTTTTTAAGATCATTAAGATCCATGTATAATTTACAAGAGGTATCAGTTCTAATCGGTCAGGATTATAACATGCTCTTATTAATTTATTATTCTTTCAACTAATTGAAAACTACAATATACTCATTATTGCAGTAATACACAAAGCTAAGAATCATTTAATTAGAGTGTTCGCTTACACTATGTGTTCTGTCAAAACCCAAAGAATGTATTCCTGACTCTGATAGTGCGTGATGCAACACCAGAATCAGGAATTACGCTCAGACATTAATACTTATTTCTTTTTCTTATGTCTGTTTTTTCTTAATCTTTTCTTACGCTTATGCGTGGAGATCTTATGACGTTTTCTTTTTTTACCACAAGGCATGTTCAAATATTTTTAAAGTAAATTAATTAACACATTTCTTTTGATACTCATCTGATTTTGCTTGATTACCGGCATTTTTATATGCTGTAGCCAAGAGGCAGATGGTATTTTTATTTTCAGGCTCTAAGGCAATTGCTGCCTCCAATCTTTCCAAAGCCTTATCAATTTGATTGGTTTGAATTGCAAGTTTACCCAATTGATTTAAAACGGGGACACTATTTGGATACTTTGAGTTGAGTTCTCTCAGCATCAATATGCCCTGCATGGGATTATCCTGACTTGGATTGTCTACATAACAAATAGCTAGATTAATTCTTGGCTCAATTTTATCAGGGGCCAGAGAAATTGCATTTTCAAAAGCCTTAACAGCTCTTTTAGAACAAAAAGTTTTGACTTTTTCATCCTGACTGTTTTTGACACAAAGAGCATAAGTAGTACCGGCTACTGACCAAGATTGTTCATCTTTAGATATCGAAGCAATTTCTTCAGCATATGAACCTGCTATCGCCGGATAACCCATATCATACCAGGTACCTGACAATGATTTAAGTACGCTGATTTTCTGTATGGTATCCGTTCCTGTCTTTTGCAAATCTAGATTTACTGCTTCTATAATGGATAATTGGTTCTTATCCAATTTCGCAGATGCTTCCTTTATCAGATTGGTTACGCTTGTCGTTTCAATATTAAGTGCTCTTGACTTTTCCAGAGACTTTTGTTTTGGGGGTATGGTATCAAATCCAAAATACAACAACACGAAGAGTATTAATGCTGATGCTACTGCAATATATTGTTGTTTTTGCATTTTTGATCTTTAGATATTAATCATCATCACCATCATCTTCCGGAAGCGAATCCACATTTGCCTTTACCTGATCAACAAAAACTTTTGCAGGTTTGAATGAAGGTATGAAGTGTTCCGGTATCTCGATAGATTTATTTTTCTTAATATGTCTTCCTATTTTTTTAGCTCTTTTTTTAATAACAAAAGAACCAAATCCTCTCACATAAACGTTTTCTCCTTCAGATAGAGAATTTTTTATTTCTTTGAAAAACATTTCCAAAGTAACTAAAACATCCACCTTAGGAACTCCAGTTTTTTCAGTGATAATATTGACTAAGTCTGCTTTACGCATGTCTATTTGATTTAAATTATGAATGTAAAATGTTTCCTTTTCAGAAAAGAGCCGCAAATTTCGTAAAATATTACAATTAAGAAAATTATTTTCAAAAAAAATAAGCAATTTTTCAAAAAAAAGTAATTTTAAGTAATTCATTTCCAATATATTATTAGAAAAATTTAAAACTATTAACTTTTATACCCAATTTGAGCCTATATTTGCCATCCAAAAAATAAATCAGATGATATTATCAATGACAGGGTTTGGTCATAGCAAAACCGAGATGCATGGTAAAGTGATAAGGGTGGAGATCAAATCACTAAATGCCAGATCTACTGAGATCAGATGTAAGCTACCCAATAGTTATAGAGACCGTGAGATGGACTTAAGGAAAAAAGTCATAGATGCGCTTCAGAGGGGAAAAATGGACCTGACCATAACGGTTGATGGTTTTTCTGACGAAGAAAATGCTTTTATCAATGCTGACGCCTTTAAAAAATATTACAAAGAATTGAACTCTTTAAAACAAGAGTTGGGCATTCAAGATGGAGACATCCTCCAGTCTATACTAAGAATCCCAAATGTCATCGGTCAAAATGAAGAATTAGCTGATGATGAAGAATGGCAATTGGTGGATAAAACTATTGATGAAGCTATAGTCAATATTAAAAAATTCAGAGCTGACGAAGGTTTGGTTCTCAAAACTGACCTTACAGAACGTATCAATGCTATTGAGCAAAACCTTAAGTCTATAGAACCTTTTGAAATTATTAGACTTGACAGGATCAAAGAGCGTCTCAGAAAAAATATGGAAGAGTTTGTTACTAATCAGCAAGTGGACCAAAACAGATACGAGCAAGAAATTCTCTACTATATAGAAAAGCTAGATATCAATGAAGAAAAAGTAAGACTTATTCAGCATTGTGCTTACTTCAGAGATGAGTTAGAAACCAAAGAAGACCAAAAAGGCAGAAAACTTTCGTTCATCGCACAAGAAATCGGAAGAGAGATCAATACCATCGGTGCCAAGGCCAATGACTCTGACATTCAGCAATTTGTAGTAATGATGAAGGATGAATTGGAGAAATTAAAAGAACAACTGGCAAACATACTCTGATCATGCACGAAGGCAAGATGTTTATATTTACAGCCCCATCAGGAGCTGGCAAAACTACTTTAGTCAAACATTTATTGACTAAATATAAAAATTTGGGGTTTTCTGTGTCTGCAACAACGCGTAGTAAAAGGGCACATGAAGTCGATGGAAAAGATTACTACTTCTTGACTGTGGAAGATTTTAAGTCTAAAGTAGATAATGGTGATTTCATAGAGTGGGAAGAAGTGTATCATGACCAATATTATGGTACTTTAAAAACAGAATTAGACAGAATCTGGAAGTTGGGTCAGCATCTTGTTTTTGACATTGATGTAAGAGGTGCAAAAAATATAAAAAATAGGTACCCGGAAGTCTGTATGTCTGTTTTTGTAAGGCCACCATCCATCGATACCTTAGTGGATCGTTTGATCAATCGAAATACCGAAACAGAAGAGAGTCTCCAAAAAAGAATTTCTAAAGTCAGAAAAGAAATGGAGTATGAAAACAGTTTTGACATAGTGCTTGTTAATGATGCTTTGGAAATCGCTCTTGTAGAAGCAGAGCATATTGTAGAAACCTTTATTTACGGTGTACCTACCTCATGACTCAGGAATCAAAAGAATACACAGAAATCACCGAAGGAATACGAATAAGTGTATTACCATCTTACGAAGCAACAGAATCCAATCCTGCCATTGGTAAATTTATTTATTCCTATCAAGTTACAATAGAAAATCTCAGTAATGATACTGTAAAGCTCCTTAGCCGCCATTGGCATATTGTGGACTCTATCCAAGTACGTCGTGAAGTCAACGGTGAAGGTGTGATCGGTCAGCAACCGGAGTTACAGCCAGGAGACACTTTTCAATATATGTCTTGGTGTCCACTACATAGCCCCATTGGAAAAATGTACGGTACTTATACTTTTATCAATTTAAATGAGAAAAAAACATTTGAAGCGATTATCCCCGAGTTTCTTTTAGTTTCAGACTTCAAGTTGAATTAATTTATTGAAAAATTGTTTTGCTACTATAATAAATAAACTCAACTAAATAAGAGTTGGCCATTATCAATTTTATAATGCTATTCATTCTACATCAATGATTTATAATATTTTTTAAATCATACACTTCAAAACAGATTATTTTGGCGTTAATAGGCCATTAAAATATATATATCTAAAAAATACTACTTAAGACCAAAAAAGTATTTAATTTATTTTGCTTAATGATTAAATGATATTAACTTCGCTTCATTTTTACAATTTTAAATCATTAACCAAAATTTATTTTATGCCACATTATTTAATTCAAAAGCTTAGGGCTTTACCCATATTGTTGGGGTTGATAGCTTTAAGCTTCAGCACTTCCGCTCAGGGAAAATTTAGCGTAAAGGGAACCATCACAGATGAAACAGGTAGCCCAGTCATTGGGGCAAACGTGTTACTCAAAGGAACCCAATTAGGAACCATTTCTGATATTGATGGAGTATACAATCTTACCGGCAGTGTAGAAGATGGGAATTATACTATCTTAGTGAGCTACCTAGGATATGCCAACAAGTCTGAGTCTGTAGACCTTCAATCAGGCAAAACTATGACTTTAGATTTTTCACTTTTACCTGATGCGTTATTTTTAGACGAAATCGTAGTTACGGGTAACACCTCGTCCACATCAAGAAAGCAACTGGGAAATAGTATCTCAGTTGTGAAAGCAGAAAATATTTCTAAGGCCGGCACCACCAATGCTTTGGGTGCACTTCAAGGTAAAGTCATGGGCGCCCAAATCACCCAAAACTCAGGAGATCCTGCAGGAGGTATTAGTGTGAGGTTAAGAGGTGCTTCATCTATTAATGGTTCTAGTGATCCTCTATATGTTATAGATGGCGTAATTGTTGATAACTCCTCTCAAAATGTAATCAACAGAAATGCTGACGCTATGGGTACATCATTTAGTGCCGGACAAAACAGATTAGTGGATATCAACCCTAATGACATCGAAAAGATAGAAGTATTATCCGGTGCATCTGCAGCTGCATTGTATGGATCCAGAGCTGGCAATGGTGTCATTCAGATATTTACAAAAAGAGGTAAAAACGAAAAGACCAAAATAACTTTTAATACCAGCTTTATGGTCAACCAATTGCGTAAACAAATACCCATGACTACTTATGGTAAACGATTTGGTACACCTGGTAATGCAAGATTGGAAACAGCACAAGATAGACTTACTATACTACTAAATGTAGGTAGAACAGATGCTCAACTTACTCAACAAGGCGTCAATTTCACCAAAGCAGGTTATACACCTCGAACTTTGGTCACAGATCAATATGATGTAACCAGATACAACTACTGGGATGATATTTTCCAGACAGCATTTGGAACCGAAAACAACCTTTCTTTTTCTGGCGGTACTGAAAAGACCAAGTATTTTGCATCAATGGGTTATTATAACAATGACGGTATTCTCAAAAATACAAACTTTAAAAAATATAATTTCAGGCTTAATTTAGACCAAGAGTTAGCTTCTTGGGCCAAACTTTCACTGGGTTTAAGTGGTAATCTATCCAATTCAAGAGATATGCCCAATGGAAACAACTTCTTCAATCCTATCTCAGGCGTATTTATCATAGATAATGTTTGGAATCTTAATGATCGTGATGCCAATGGCAATCTTAAACAGGTAGAACAAGTTAGGGTAAACCCACTTTCTATCATTGAAACCTTTGACATCACTCAAAAAACCCATAGAACGATGGGTAATATTAAATTGAGTTTATTCCCACTGGACGGACTGACAGTAGACATCATAGGCGGAGGTGATTTGTATTCTTTGGAAGGTAATGAATATCGTCCTAGACTGCCCTATGCTGGTGTAAGCGCAGACTTTTATCCAGATGGTTATGTCAGTTTTGCAACAGATAATGTAATGCTATTGAATCAGGATATGAATATCACCTACCAAAAAAATATCACATCTGATTTGACATCTACTTCTATGATGGGATATCAGTTGATGTATAACAAAAATGTTTACAACGCCCAAGATGGCCGTGATTTGGCTCTTTTTGGAACTACTCTTAGGGCTGCAAACCAACTATTTAGAAGACCAGACCCATTTATTAATGAAAGATTTATCTCAGGAGCTTTTGCTCAGCAAACTTTTGGATACAAAGAGCAAGTATTCTTAACTTTGGCAGGAAGGGTAGATAAATCTAGTGTTTTCGCTGCTGAAAATCAAAATGCTTTTTACCCTAAGATTTCAGGTAGCTGGGTTCTTAGTGATTACATTAATAATAAAAACTTCTTATCTTCAGCAAAAATACGTGCCGCATATGGGCAAGCAGGTAATTTAACAGGTATCGGATCATTTGATAGATTTGATAATATTCCAATTTCTTCAATCAATGGTATTGTAAATGCTATCCCATCTACTCAACTGGCCAACCCTTCTGTTCGACCTGAAAGACTTACTGAATTAGAGTTTGGTGGAGACTTTGCATTCTTTAATAATAAAATTGGTTTGAATATTAATGTTTACAATCAAAAGACCACTGACTTATTATTAACAAAGCCGGTGCCTTCAAGTGCTGGAGGAACTTCTATCGTCACCAATGTATCGAGCGACTCTACCTATATGTCCAACCGTGGTTTTGAAATTCAATTATCAGCAAATCTAATGAAAACCAAGGATTTGGAATGGAATGCTTCAATCCTTTACAATAGAAATGATAATAAAGTATTTGGAATAGATGGTGGATTCTTTTATCTGAGAGGTGGCGATGGAAGACAAGCGGTAGTATCAGGGCAACCTTTTGGGGTATTTTATGGTACCTATTATGCTACAGACGCCAATGGAAATAGACTTTTGACAAATCAAGGATTATTCCAACCAGAAAGAGGAACTCAAACCACTGTAGAACAAGGAACACCTGAAAGAGGAGCAGATGGTCAGCCAAAAACCACTGGAGCAGGAAGTACTGAGCTCAGAAAAATTATAGGAAGTCCTATACCCAAATGGACAGGCTCAATTGGGTCTGATTTCAGATATAAAAATCTGACTTTCAATTTATTAGTTGACGCAGTAATGGGTTTTGATGTTTATAATTGGAATAGAATCACTTCTAATAATGTAGGTTGGGGACCGTTGGCCGAGCAAGAGCTCAAAGGTGAAGTACCAAGAGGTACCGTGGCTTCTGTGGCTGGTGGTATCAATGGTGGTAGAATTAATGAAGAACACGTAGAAGATGGATCATTTGTAAAAATCAGAGAAATAGGTGTAAGTTATGATTTAGGCAAAATCAATAAATTCTGTGAGAATCTCAATTTTGGAATATCCGGAAGAAATCTAGTTTCCTTTGACAATTACCAAGGGTTTGATCCTGAAGCTAACTCAGCTGGCCAAAGTGATAAAGTTAGGGGAGATGACTTTGGTGCAGTGCCTATACCTAGATCTATTATCGTCAGATTAGGAGTTACCTTCTGATAATTTTTAAATAAAAAATAAATAAAAGTTTATGTTAAAATATATTAAAATCTTATTGACAATTGTAGTTGCCATAAGTTTGGTAAACTGCACAAAGGACTATCCAAATCCAAACGCAGCCACTAAAGACGAAGTCTTAAAATCAGCAGATGGTCTGATTGGACTCGCAGCAGGTGTTAGGACTCAATGGTCTGTGGGAGGAGCCAGTACCTTATTTTCGCAAGTGGTATGCAATGGCTTGACCACAGGAGAACTGACAGTTTTAAACACTGGTAATGCGCCACTTGCATCACTTGAAGGCGGTAAAGGTTCACTAAATGGTCTCAATTCTACGATGAACAACCTTTGGACTGGTGCCAACCTAGCTAAATCTAACGCACAGTTACTCATAGATAATGCTAATAATATTGGTGATGAAGGTCTGAGATCAGGTGTATTGGCCTATGGCTATATATTTAAAGCAATGGCCCTAGGTACTATGGCTCAGTTTTGGGAACAAGTAAGTGCGGAAGTCATCACATCAGCTGAGTATATCAATGGAAAAAGATCTGGTTTTATAACTAGATCAAAAGCACTAGAAGAAGCAGTGGCGCTTTTAAGATTGGCAGAAGCCAGAATTAAAGACAAGCCAATATCCGCAACATTCATAGCCAAAGCAGGACCTGACTTTGATATACCATCTAGTATTCAGGCATTGATTGCCAGATATTCATTAATGAGCGGTAAATACTCAGATGCTCGTATTGCAGCAGGTGAAGCACTTAAAGGAACCGCACTTTCTAGGTTTAGATTTGACGCAGTAAACCCCAATCCTTTGTTTAGATCTGGTTTTGTTAGTAATAATGTTATTGCAGGAGTAGATAATTTTGGTCTTAAAGGAAGTCTTGTGCCAACTCAGGGCGACGCTAGAATTGCTTTCTTTTTAAGTGGTACCACCCTAAGTAAAACTACAGGCTACTTTAAGTCTGACACTGACGCTATTCCACTTTTCACACCAGGTGAAATGGTACTTATTCAGGCTGAATCGCTTGCCAGAGAAGACAAAGTCTCAGATGCCATCACAGAATTGAACAAAGTACTCACCAAAACAGCTGATCCATTTGGTGTCTTCGCAAATCTTCCTGCTTACAGTGGAGAACAAACCAAAAACGCTGTCTTAAATGAAATTTACAAACAAAGATGCATTGAGTTGTATTTATCTGGTATGAAATTAGAAGATAGCAGAAGGTTTGGCAGACCAGGCCCACTTGATCCAGGTTCTGAACGTAACAGAAACTTTTACCCATATCCAAACACAGAAAGAGATAATAATGCTAATACTCCTGCCGACCCAGAAGTATAGTAAACAATAAATTTCTTTTTCAATGATTTAATAATTAAAAAGAGTAGAAGAAAAACAACTTCTGCTCTTTTTTTATGATTACGAAAAAAATTACTATATCACTCACACCACAATAATGGCAACAAAGATATCGTTAGTATTACAATATAAATAAATTGAAAACTATATAGATATACATATAATTTTTGATAAAATGAATTTAAAAAATATAATTTGGCATTATTATTGAATAACAGTTAATTACAGATAATAATTTGTTAACAAGTGTATTAACTTGACAATTCTTACCTTTTAGTGCTATCTTTGCAGTCCCAAAAATTATTTACCCGAATTTATGTTAATGCAGTATAATTTCGGTTCGAATTAATTTTTAAACCCAGCAAACCTGATTTATTTTTTTACCATGAACACATTCAAATTTCACACCCAGAAAAAAGTGATGGTTTGGATTTCAATTTTTCTCTTTAACTTAAATGTTCACGCAAATGCCCCCACAAATGCTGAGATTATAGAGAGAGTTAGAAATCTAAATACTATCATAGACCTGAAAATTACTGATGAAGTACAAGAGCAGGTCATTACACTTATCGAAAAAAGGAAAAGAGACGCCCAGACTATTTTGGGACGTACGTCACTTTATTTTCCTTTGATCGAAAATGCACTTAGAGAAAAAGGCCTTCCGGACGAACTGAAGTATATTGCCGTAGTCGAATCAAGTCTTATTCCTAATATTGAAAGCCATCAAGGAGCTTCTGGCATTTGGCAATTTATGAAGCCAACCGCCGAACTTTATGGTCTAAAAGTAACTAAGCATATAGATGAAAGAAGAGATTTAATCAAATCTACTGATAAAGCACTTGATTATTTAAAGCTTCTTTACAGTATATATAATGATTGGAACCTTGTTTTAGCAGCCTATAATTGTGGTACAGGCACCATCAATAAAGCTATTAAAAAAGCAGGTGGAGAAACCAATTACTGGAAACTTAGCAAATACCTACCAAAAGAAACACAAAAATACATACCCAGATATATTGCAGTAGCTTATCTGATGAATTATTACTATTTGCATGATCTGCAACCTACTGGACCATCTGATGACCTAAAGTATATCATCACTGTAAAAATTAATAATAAAACAGATTTAAAGCAATTAAGCAAAAATCTTGACATTGACTTGGATTTAATAAGGTATCTGAATCCCATGTATAGAAAAGATGTAATTCCTGAACCTGAAGAAAATACATATACCCTTACCCTTCCAGATACAAAAATGTGGAGTTACTTAGAAAAATATGGAAGTACAGACGACATTGTTACAAGTCCCTACTCTATTTCCAGACCAGAAAATATAGCTGATTTGAGTGAGCCAGTTTCATCTCAAAACAATACTCTTAAGTTAGCTACTCTAAAAAATACGATGGTCAGAGATAATCTTAAAGACAGTAGCTTTTTAAATGCTATTGCTCAAGGTATGAATAAAAAAAGTTCTGCTGATAAATTGGTATTGTATAGAATGAAAAGAAAAGAATCTTTAGCTGATATTTCTAAGGAAAAAAATATCCCTCTAGAAGAGTTGATGGCTATCAATGATGTAAACCCTGAGAAAGGACTCGCTCCTGGAAGTCTAATTAAACTGTCCCGATAATTTGTTTAGGATGGATTTATTAAAAGGCAATTGATTAACTCAGTTGCCTTTTTTATTGTACTATTATAAAGACTTAAATACAGCAATCTGAGTCGAGATTCTATCAATTTTATGGGTGAAACCTTCGTGCATGTGTACATTATTGAGACCAAAACCATAATTAGCAGATAAATCAATACTAATATCACTTCCTATATTCTTTGAGTAGCCAATACCCAAAGGTATAGAAAAGTTAAATCGTTCAATTTGTTTTCTGTCAAAAGCCACATTCATTTCTCGGTCGTCAACTAAGCTATGATAACTATTAGTGGTGACGTTAGTTAAAGTTTGCTGAAAGATAAATTCTGTATTAAGGCCCGTTTCAAAATATAGACCTTGTCCACTATTCTGGAGATAAAATATAAAAGTAATGGGTACATTAAGCGCCTTGATTTTATTGGATAAGGAAAAATCAAGATCTACATTTTCGTTATTAGTGACATTACTAGATATGCTTCTGGCTAGGGTAAGATTAGTATTGATATTACCTAAACTGGTTGGCAAGCTGTGCTGAAAATAATTGTGCATCTCATCTCCATGACGTACCTCATTCGATGTAGAATATGGCAGGGACAATCTGTATGTTGATCGCTGATTTCGACTATAAGTACCTAATCCAATATTTACTGCTAATTGACGATTTATAAATTTCTTAAGATTAACCTGATAATGTAAGGAAGGTGTTGTTTTTTCATTGAGTAGCAATTCTGATAGAGGGTTGTTGATAGTACCATTTTTCTTATCTATCCATTGATTATATCCTACACCAAAGCCAAGCATCCATGGACCACTATTTTTTAAGGCTGGATTTATCGCAGATAATTGTGTATTCAGCTGATTTAAATCAAAATAACTGTTATTGTTGACAAAAGGTTTTTGTATTAAATTTTGAAGTGGAATAATCTTTAAATTAGGTCTACTTTCATCATGATTTTCTACAAGACTTTGATTATCATCGATTTGATTTTGAGCAGCTATTCTTGCTTCTTGATCAGAAATTGTAGCGGATGCTAACAAATCATTTGCCGCTTCACCTTTAAGACTACTAATATTACTTTTCTGATTTACATCTTTAAATGTAGCGCTTGATGTTACATCACTGTTTGATGCGTTTGCAACTTTCTGGTTCACCATACTAACAATAGGTTCAATTTTTTCAGCTGAGTTTTGATGACTTGCCATTATACTCTGATTTGTATTATGGGTATTGCCATTTGCTTCAATTTTGCTATCCGAACACTGTTTGAGCAAATGCTCCAAATTTTCAACTTCTTCAGCCTTTTGCAAGTACTTATAACCCCAAAACATAAAACCCAACAATGCCAAGCTTAAAATAAAGGGAATTAATGGTGACCTGTTTGATTCTTCTTTTGGCTTTGGCAAAGTTCTTTCGATATTAGACCACACCTGATCATCTGGAGTGTTCCAATCTTCCTTGGGTATAGCTTCGCTGTTGAATTTATCCCTAAAAATATTATTTATATTATTACTATCTTCCATTTTCAAAAACTAATTCAAGTTTACCCTTTAAAAAATTCTTAGCTTTCATAAGTTGGGTTTTTGATGTATTTTCGCTTATTCCCAACAGTTGTGCTATCTCTAAATGACTATAACCTTCTATAATATACAAATTAAATACAGTTCTATATCCCGTTGGCATACTTTGTATAAGATTAGTGATCTCCTTTAAATTTAGTGACGATAATACATCTGGTTCATAATATGAAGTAATCTGTACATCATCGACACTAATAAATTCCAATTTCTTTCTTCTTAACTTTTCTAAGCAAGTATTAATGAATACTTTTTTTAACCAACTATATATACTTCCTTTTAGAGCATCAAATTGATGCAAGTCTCTGAATACTTTTATAAATCCATCTTGTAAGGCATCCTGTGCATCTTCGATATTACTAAAATATCTTTGACATAGGACAAAAAGAGCATTTTTGTATGAATCATACAATTCTTTTTGGGCACTTCGATTGCCTTCTACACAAAGTTTGATTTTTGGTGTCTCCATGATTCAGATACATTAATAGTGATTCATTATAAAAATAAGTTGCCTGAAGAACATTTTTTTATTGTTTAAGTTTTAATTATGATTAATTAAACAAAAAAAATTATTTCAGGCAACCATTTTAAATGTAGTAGCACAAGTATTAGTAATCTTTTTATTTAAATCTTAAAATACCTTTATCATGAAATTAAAATTTTTACTTCTTCTTCTCCTAACCATGTGCCTGAGGTTAACTCAAGCTCAAAAGGTGGTTGACATTATAGTCAATTCGCCTAACCATAACACATTAGAAGCTGCCGTAGGAGCAGCAGGTTTAATTAATACACTAAATGGTACAGGACCTTTTACAGTTTTTGCTCCTACCGATGCCGCTTTTGCAGCTTTGCCGGCTGGTACTGTAGAAGCTTTGTTGCAAGACCCACAAGGTGCGCTTACCAAAATATTGTTGAATCACGTCAGTGGTAGCAACACAAAATCGACCGATCTGTCTAACGGTCAAAACATCGTAACGCTAAATAGTGGTAAAACTGTAAAAGTAAATATCAATAGTAACGGAGTATTTATCAATAATGCCAAAGTTACTGTAGCTGATGTATTAGCTGACAATGGTGTGGTTCACGTCATAGATGCTGTTCTACTACCGCCAAATACTGTAACTGATATCATCATCAACTCTGCTGGTCACAATACACTTGAAGCCGCTGTAGGTGCAGCAGGATTAGTAAATACTTTAAATGGTGCAGGACCTTTTACAGTTTTTGCTCCTACCGATGCTGCTTTTGCAGCTTTGCCGGCTGGTACTGTAGAAGCTTTGTTGCAAGACCCACAAGGTGCGCTTACCAAAATATTGTTGAATCACGTCAGTGGTAGCAACACAAAATCGACCGATCTGTCTAACGGTCAAAACATCGTAACGCTAAATAGTGGTAAAACTGTAAAAGTAAATATCAATAGTAACGGAGTATTTATCAATAATGCAAAAGTTACTGTAGCTGATGTATTAGCTGACAATGGTGTGGTACACGTCATAGATGCTGTACTACTACCGCCAAATACTGTAACTGATATCATCATCAACTCTGCTGATCACAATACACTAGAAGCCGCTGTAGGTGCAGCAGGATTAGTAAATACATTAAATGGTGCAGGACCTTTTACAGTTTTTGCTCCTACCGATGCCGCTTTTGCAGCTTTGCCGGCTGGTACTGTAGAAGCTTTGTTGCAAGACCCACAAGGTGCGCTTACCAAAATATTGTTGAATCACGTCAGTGGTAGCAACACAAAATCGACCGATCTGTCTAACGGTCAAAACATCGTAACGCTAAATAGTGGTAAAACTGTAAAAGTAAATATCAATAGTAACGGAGTATTTATCAATAATGCCAAAGTTACCGTAGCTGATGTATTAGCTGACAATGGTGTGGTACACGTCATAGATGCTATATTATTACCACCAAATACCGTTGCTGATGTCGTCATCAACTCAACTAATCATAATACATTAGAAGCAGCATTAAGTGCTGCTGGTTTAGTAAATACTTTAAATGGTGCAGGACCTTTTACGGTATTTGCTCCTACCGATGCCGCTTTTGCAGCACTTCCTGCAGGAACTGTAGAAGCCTTACTAAATGATATACCTACATTGACATCTATATTGACATATCATGTTGTTGGAGCAAAAGCATTGTCTTCTGATCTTTCCAATGGTCAAAAAATCAAAACTTTAAATGGTGAAGAGATATTGGTTACAATCAATGCATCTGGAGTATTTATAAATGATGTAAAGGTGACTGTTGCTGACATTGAAACCGACAATGGAGTGGTACATGTTGTAGATGGTGTAATCATGCCTATAGTAGAAACTACCACTGTAGTAGATGTAATTGTCAATTCTCCTAATCATAATACTTTAGAAGCGGCTGTACTTGCTGCAGGATTAGCAGGAACGCTTTCTGGAGAAGGTCCATTTACCGTCTTTGCGCCAACTGATGATGCTTTTGATGCTTTGCCTGCGGGAACTGTTGAAGCGCTACTAAATGATATACCTGCACTTACAGCTATATTAACCTACCATGTAGTTGGTGCAAAAGCACTTTCTAGCGACTTAATAGATGGTCAAAAAATAATTACTTTAAATGGTGCAGATGTAACAGTAAAAATAAGTGCCGCAGGTGTATTTATCAATGATGCTAACGTATCTGTAGCAGATATTATCACCGATAATGGTGTAGTGCATGTTATTGATGCAGTATTGTTACCTCCAAGTCCTACAAATACAGTATATGACGTCATTGCAAACTCTCCTGATCATAATACTTTAGAAGCTGCTGTGAATGCTGCTGGCCTAAAAGAAACTTTAGCTGGAGATGGGCGTTTCACAGTATTTGCTCCAACAGATGACGCTTTTGCAGCTTTGCCTGCAGGAACTGTAGACGCACTTTTAGCAGACCCACAAGGTGCATTAGCTCAGGTTTTATTATATCATGTAACTGATGGGGTTGTTACTTCATCTGACATCATTGATGTATATGAGGAATTTCCGTATCTACAAATGCTTAATGGCAAAACTATAACATTTAATGTAACGGCTGAAGGAGTATTCATCAACAATGCAAAAGTAACTGTAGCTGATATTGAAACCGATAATGGTATCGTACATGTTCTTGATGCTGTATTATTAGCTCCTGATTCCACAATCATTGATGTAGTCAGAAATTCTGATGCTCATACTGTTTTAGAGACATTATTGGATGGTGCTGAATTTTCTGCTCCGCTAGAAGGATATGGTCCATTTACATTATTTGCTCCTACAGATGCCGCGATTTCCTTACTCCCTGCAGATGTGGTTCAAGAATTACTAAGTAATCCAATTTTATTAGAAGATGTATTAGCTTATCATATCGTAGGAGGACAAGCTTTATCAACTGATTTGTCTGATGGTCAACTTATCAAAACCTTATTGGATAAAAACATAAAAGTAACTATCAATAGCAATGGTGTATTTATCAATGATGCAAAAGTAATCATTGCTGACATCAAAACTCAAAATGGTGTTGTTCATGTCTTAGATGCAGTTTTGTTACCTAAAACTACAGTTGTAGATATCATTAATAATTCCGCAGATCATTTTATACTTGCATCTGTCTTAGAATCCACAGGTATCAATGAAGCTTTAAATGGTGATGGTCCTTTTACTGTATTTGCACCTACTGATGAAGCTTTCGAAGCTATACCAGAAGACGTATTAGCTGATATAATTGCAGACGAAAATCTTTTAAGATCTATATTGACATACCACGCAGTTGGTGCCAAAGCGTTATCAACAGATTTGATTAACGGTCAAGAAATTACCACTTTAAATGGTGCTAAAATTAAAGTCACCATAAACGCTAGTGGCGTATTTATTAATGACGCAAAAGTAACAGTAGCTGACATCATTGCTGACAATGGTGTAGTGCATGTAATAGATGCTGTATTGTTGCCACCACCAAGTTCTACGTTCGACTTTAATTCTGATACCGCATATGAGATTTATCCAAATCCTGCTAACACCATCTTTACAGTGGAATCAATGGACCCATCCTTTATTCCTACTAAAATTGAATTAATTGACAATACAGGAAGAAATGTGATTAATGTAATTAATTCTGACAATAATATAGATGTATCTCATTTACAATCAGGTATCTACCAAGTCAATATTTACACAGACGACAAAGTCACCGTAAAAAGGCTAGTTAAGATTTGATAGTTTCTTTAAAATAAGAGTTCAGTTTTTCATTCAGCTGCAGTTTGGTGCTCATTGCCAAGCTGCGGCTTTTTTTTTATTATAACAATGGGTTGGCAATAAAACTATTTGAAATTATATATAAAAATCACGTATATCCGCCTTTATTTGTCCTGAAGAATAAGTCTCATGTATCCTTTCTTTTAGTGTAAATGTGAGCAACTCGAATTCAAATAAATCTATTTTTTTAAACCCGGATTTAAACTGGTCAATGATTTCAAAAATCATTTTTATTTCTTGGTGGAGAAAAAAGGTAGTTTTGTAAGAGCAATCGAAAATCAATTAATGCAATTAAAATAAAAAAGAGCATCCTTTTTCTTTTAAAAGGTATGCTCTTCAGTCTTGGTTATTAAAAGAGTAATTCTTGTTACTGAATTATGATTGGGAATCAAAACCTAATCTTACTCAGCAAAATATTTTATCATTGAAGTGATATCTTTGTCTAACTTTATTTCGGGTGCAATATTGAATATCATAGGATGAATATCGTATTGTTCTATCAGTGCATCTTCCAATATCAACAGACACTCTTCCTTATCTTTTTGCATATAGTGAATTACGGCCCTACAGTATAACAACTCTGGCCCATAAGTGTGATCTTCTGCCTCATCCAATACCTGAATAGCTTCGTCATACAAACCCAATTTGATCAGAAAACTTACGTACTCCTTCCAGTACAAAGTATCCTCAGGACCAGTCTGCGTCGCCATTTGAAAATTAATGGTTGCCTTATTATAATCTTCTACGGCAAGATATGCTTTAGCCAAACCCAAATAATACTCTTCTCTACGATCTTCGAGTTCTATAGCTTTGTGATAAGCATTGATGGCATTGTACCAAACATGATCCTTTGAGTAGCACTCACCCAAAAGGAAATATGCTTCATCATTGTATCCATCAAGTTTTATAGATTTAAGAAGCCATTGTTTTGCAATACCAATTCTGTTTAGAGCAATATAACAGTTGGCAATATTGACCATGAGCTCTTGATTGGGTCCAAAACGATTATTGGCTTCTATATAGATTTCCAATGCTCTGCTATATTCTCTGATTTGCATGCAAGTATCTGCGCAATCCAGGTAACCACTCTCGAAATTTGGGTTTACAATAAATGAGTATTCCAAAGCATCTATTGCTTTTTCATATTCCCAAATACAGTTATAACCATGTCCAAGATTGTACCATGCCTGATAGTTGTATGGGTCAGATTCTATAATTTGATTGTGAAGATTGACACTGTCTTCATACCTTCTAGATAGTTCAGCACTGATCCAAACCCTTTCCATCGCTTCCTCATTTTTACTGTCCATGAGAACAGCTTCTGCGAGTGCATCATACATGGCGTTGTAATCTTTCATATGTTCATAAATGAAAGATTCGCCGACTAAAATTTCTACTACATCGCCCTTAGTGGCTCCTATTCTCAAATCATCTAAGATTTCCTGAGCTTGACTAAACTGTTTTGTGATTGCAAACGCTCTAGATTTGATAATACCAATTTCGCGTTCAAAGGGTGCAATACTCTCGGCAATGTTTAATGTTTCTAAACATTCGTTGATTTTGTTAAGATTGAGTTGTATCCGGGCTTTAATGATAAAAAAGTCTGATCTGTATTTGTATTGCTCCACTGCATAATCTACAACTTCAAGCGCTTTTTCGAATAAATATTCGTCTTCGTAATATTCTAAAAGCTGCAAATAAACTTTTTCATCCATATACCCAACATCTCCTTTCTCAAACCTATTTTCAAAATCAGACACGAGGTTTATTAGGGCTGTATCTCGTTTTATTTTGTTTTCCATACACTTAAACTGAGTCGGGGATTAAATTGACGGTGTAAATATAGAGATATTTCAATGCGTGGTATCTTTTTCTAAAAAATATTTATCCACATTTTTGAATTTTTTTTTTGTATATTTATTTCTTATATGTAATTGATTATCAATTTATTACATAGATATTGGCTTTTTGAATGTTAATTAAAAACTTAACAAACATATGTTAATACATGACTCTTTTTTATTAATTGTGTCTATATTTTCCACATCCAAATGTGTACTTTTATTAAGATTTGCGAAATAATTTGAGATATGGTTATGTTTTTTAAATTTTAACCAATCGTTAAGAGCGTATTAAACTTTCAGTAAAGCCCTGAGCCGCCCTAGGAAAGATATCTCTTGATGTGGTAAGTACAAGTAATCATTTTTATCCAAATTTTCAATTTTCCACAACGGAGCTATTTTTTCAGGTACTTGTAATGATAGTGGTCTTCCCATGAAAGACTTTACTAATGTATCTATAAGTTTTAGTTGGGTATCAGCATCATTACTACTTTTTAGATAGGATATGTATAAGTGCCTCTGATCAGAAATCACAAAACAATCTGCCATTTGACCTGTGGCTTTATTGGTGAGTCTAGTATGATATCCTGCGCCTCTTTGTATGGCATTGTAATAAAGTCTATACAACGTACTTCTTTCTTCGTTTGATATTTTTTCGTTTTCCAGAAACTGCTCGGGCTTATTAAATGATTGATAAGTAAAGTCTGTTTCAATAAGCTCTGATAATATAGATTGGCTGGCACCACTATATAAATCATAAAGGGTGTCATAATCATTACTCAAATGCAGAGATATATGTGAATTTTGTTGCAAACTACCTTTACTACATTGGTTTAAGTGTACAGACCAAGCATGATTAAAAGGATAGTACTGCTTAGAGGTTGATTGCTGCCACATCTCAAAAAACGACCTACATCTGGAAGATGTGATAGCATTTACAGAGTATGGACCTAACTGACTTATCAAGGACCATTCAAAAGGCGAAAGTTGGTATCTAGGTATGGGCATTACTGCCTGATAGTCACCTTCTATGATAGCGTCCCATTCTTTCATGACACTTCGCAAATACCAATAGTATCCAAAAGCATTGCCATGTGGCGCATAATGGACAGTACCGTTCCATTTGTTTTTGTCTATTTCTTCAAAGGGGACTAACTTATATTGCATTTGTTATGACTTTGGTAAGCCAAACACTAGACACTGAAATTGGTTTTAAAAACGTTCTTACTCTTTGTTGGCTAGCTGTCCACAGGCTGCATCTATATCTTTTCCTCTACTACGTCTTACCGTACACATCACATCATTCTTACGGAGAAACATAGAAAAATGATCAATCTTATCAGCATCAGCCTTTATAAAATCTACGCCATCTATAGGATTATATTCAATGATATTCACTTTTACTGGAAAAGACTTGCATAATTTTATTAGATTTTTAGCATCATCAATGCTGTCATTAAAATTGCGAAAAGCTATGTATTCGTAGCTAATTTTATTACCAGTCTTTTGATAAAAATAAATCAATGACTCCAAAAGTACTTCCAGATTATTTTGCTCATTAATTGGCATAATCTCATTTCTTTTGGTATCATCTGCAGCATGAAGAGATAAGGCAAGATTTACTTTGGTGTTATCATCGGCCATTCTTCTTATCATTTTTGCAATTCCAGCAGTGCTGACCGTGATTCGCTTTGGTGATATGTTCAGACCTTGCGGGCTAGTAAGTAATTGTATACTCTCCATGGTGGAACTGTATGCAAGCAGAGGCTCTCCCATACCCATGTAAACTATGTTGGTTAATGGGTGACCGTATGTGTCTAAGCATTGCTGATTTACCATCACATATTGATCATAAATCTCCGATGCATCCAGATTTCGAACACGATTCATCTGGCCTGTAGCACAAAACTTGCATGTCAAGCTGCAACCTACCTGAGTAGATACGCAAACCGTATATCTATGGTCTACGGGAACAGGAATCAATACTGACTCTATTTTGTGGCCATCATGAAGTATAAATCTGCTTTTAATCGTACCATCCAAACTTCTTTGAGATTTGTCTAATTCAATAGGTAAAATTAGAAAATGATCATTCAAAGTGATTCTGAGATCCTTAGGAAGATTGCTCATGACGTCAAATGAGCGAGCGGACTTTTGCCATAGCCACTCACTGATTTGCTTGGCCCTGAAAGCTGGCTGTCCAGATGCTACTACAAATTCTTTGATCTGGTCTGCTGATAATTTCCTGATATCTGTTTTGATGACTTCGTTCATATCACAAAGGTAAGGGAATTGTCGTTTTTTACATTCATTATCAGAAAATAAACCTTAGGAAAAAGTTCTTGTTTTATGTAAATATTGATTTTTATCGATAAAATATGGTCATTAGTCCATTATGAAAAATGATTTATTAATTTCATGTGTTCTAATTTCAGTTAAAATCAAAACCAATAAAAATGAAAACAAATCCAATATTATCTGTTATAGCCATATTATCTGTTGCTTTATTTTCATCATGCAACTATGCCAAATCCAATCAGCAAGTAGTAGTTTCATCTGATTGTGGTATGTCATGGGAGAAAATAGAGTCAGGAGATGCTGTACCAAAAGGTGTTGCCAATCCATGTTACATGAAAGTGGTCATTCCTAATTATCCCATGCAGGGGGACAGCAGGTTTATTACCAATCTAAAAGATAAAGTTAGGGCATTTGTCCATATTGACTATGATTACTCTATTAATGATCCACTTGAGTTCATTAAACAAGCTAAGTTTTTAGGGAAAGCCAATGCACATGCTGACAGTGACGGTGCTTTGGATCCTTCAGCCTTCGAAGGTGCAGAAAATATGGTCATTGACAAAAGAATAAGAGATGTTTCCAAAGCCATTTTTATCAACGAAGATATTGTTGAGTTAGATCAGGCTGAAATAGAAAACAAGCTTTTAGAAACGTCCAATAAAGTTTTAGATCCATTAGGTGTAACTTTAAATTTCATCACACTAACTTTTGATCTTGATGACCAAACTAGACAAGCCATAGATGTTTCTACTGCTATGAAAATTTATGAAAGTAAAAACCTCTCAGAATTGGGTAAAACTGTCATAGTACAGAAAGCAGGTGCCGCTAGAGTGGTGGTAGAAAATAGAGCACCTGAAACAAAACAAGTGATCGAAGAGGAGTAATCAGTGACACATTACGGGATTTTTTAGCGCTTCAAAAAAGTCTAACTCTAAAGGCAATTTTGACATCAATCCTCTGTAAATCAAGTATGCACCCATAATCAGTGTGATGATTGGGTACAATTTCTTTAGTGATACTCTAAGCTTTTGGGAAACAGCCTGATGTCCTAGTGTGACACCAACCATAGCAGGGAAAGTGCCCAAACCAAAAAAAAGCATAAAACCCATGCTTCCCCATAAATTGCTTAATGATATCGCTCCAGCAATGGCAATATATACTAGACCGCATGGCAAAAAACCATTGATCGTACCCAAGTATAAAGTAGGCACTTTTTCACTTTTTCGCAATAATCCAAATAACTTCTGGCTAATGGAAGTATAAAATTGATTTAAAGACGGAAGTTTGGAAATGAGTTGATCAGGATTGATAGAAAAGATAAAAAAAAGTACCATAATCACACCCAAAACGATAGAAACAGTTCGTTGCATGCCACTTAATGATATTGCGCTTCCTAGCACACCAAATAAAAGGCCAAGACTGATATATCCTATTGTCCTTCCTATATTGTATTGTAAAGATGAGGCAAATGCACTAAATCCAGATACCTTTTTGCTAGATTGTACTGCAAGCGCTAGTGGACCACACATACCAATACAGTGGAGACTCCCAAAAAATCCAAGCGTGAAAGCAATCCAGTACATGTCAAAAATGTTTTATTTACTGGAGTATTATTTCTTCTTCTTGGTAATAAGCTTTATTTCCTCGCTTCCAATCCATTTTTAGTTTCCACCTTCCTGATTTGATTTTATCTACTGAAAGAATATACACCGCTTCCTTTCCTAGATTAAAGTCATATTTTACATCTGAAAACTCAGTATATGGATTGTATAGCATTATCGTACCAGATATCGCAGATACAGAATCTGTAGGAAAGGTCAATGCCACTTCTTTATTGTCTTTGCTATATTGTATCTTTACCTTAATATCTAGATCGGCGGTATTTTGTTTTTTGTCGTAATGCTGCTGATAATTAATATCTTCATCATAATAGTTTTTTACAACTAAGCTGTCATGAACTTGCCTAGACTGATAAAGAACAAATACAAGCGTTCCAACAAAAAGGATGAAGAATATGGTAAGACCTGTGGCCCAATTGAATTTCATTTTCAAGGATTTTGATTTATTAACTATTGACATACATGATTTTCATCAAAACAAGTATTCAAATAAGAAGGTGTGATTTTCCAACAACCTTTAGCCTTTAAAAGTTCTTGTTTAACTATTTTACTTCATCGGACCAAAAAAAGTGGTTTTTACTTTGGTTATCAATTTGCCATCTGCATATACGCCCACTATTATTTTATTTTTACCGCCATCTAGTTTTTCTTTGGGGATTTTGATAAATACTGCGCCTTCAGATTTACTATTTTTACTTACCGAAGGCTTTTTGCCTCCTATAATTTCAAAAGATCCTGTTTCAGGCTCAATCATTTTAAATTCTACATTGAGTGAATCTGAAGTTTTATTGATCATTTGAAAATTATATAAATTACTGATACTTCCATCTGCCTGTTCCTGCGCCAAAAGCCCACCTGTTCGCAGAAAAAGTACTTCTACATCTGATCGTAATGAAAACAGTACAATTTCCACACCTATCAATATAAAAAGAACAGCTGAATAAGCTATCGTCCTCGCATTAAATAATTTGTGCTCTCCTTTTTCGATCCCTTCTATACTATCTAGTCGAATCAGGCCTTTGGGTCTATCCACTTTTTCCATGACCTCATCGCATGCATCCATACATGCAGTACAGTTGACACATTCAAGCTGTGTACCATTTCTGATGTCTATACCTGTGGGACAAACATGAATACACAGTTTGCAATCTATACAATCTCCAAGCTTGTTTTGAAATGATGCAAAATAGTCTTCGGCTATATCGCCGTTGGCTGCTACAGGTTGGGGTATAGATTTATTTTTCTGAATTTTTCCTCGGGGTTCACCACGAACAAAATCGTAGGCTACTACTAGAGATTTGTTATCCAACATTACTCCCTGAAGACGACCATAAGGGCAGATAGTGGTACATACTTGTTCTCTTAATCTAGCAAAAACTATATAAAAAACGAATGAAAAAATTACCATTGCAACAAATCCACTAGCATGCTGAGAAATAGGTTCCTGAATGATATTCACCACCTCGTCCAATCCTATGATGTACGCCAGAAAAGTATTTGAAATCAAAATAGCTATTCCAAAAAACAAAGCATGTTTGCTCACTCTTTTGACAATCTTATCAGCAGTCCAAGGAGCTGCATCAAGCTTTTTTTGAGCATTGAAATCACCATCTATGGCATATTCTATCCTACGATAAACCAACTCCATAAAAATAGTCTGTGGGCATATCCAACCACAAAACAACCGACCAAAGACTACTGTAAAAAGGATAATAAACACCAATAAAATAAGCATGGCGATGGCGAATAAGTAAAAATCTTGTGGTCCAAAGTGAAGACCGAATAAAATGAAGTTCCTTTCTAAAATATTTATTAAAATAAATGGCTCACCATTGACCATTACAAAAGGAAGACCAAAAAGGATTACAAAATACAAATAAGAAAGCCAAGTACGGTAATTTGTATATTTTCCTGATGGCTTCTTGGGATATATCCAAATCCTCTTTCCTGCCTTGTCTACCGTAGAGATTTTATCTCTAAACTGCTCATCTATGGGATTAAAAGTATCTGATGACATTCTATAATCTGTTTTATTTTAATGATGACACAAAGTTATAAAGAATTATAAATCAAGTCTGTAACCTATGTATCTTATAAAAAAATGACAGGATGAGATTAAAAAATTCCACCCTGTCATCGAACACAATTCATTTAAAAATCTACTTATTTATTGGCAGGTTGAGATACATCAGTACTATCTTTTGGAGTATTTTGAGCTGTTGTCGTACTGTCAGGTGCGGCACCTGTGCCTGAAACTCCGGAATCATACAAATCTCCTTGAGGGGCCTTAGCATTTGGCGGGTTGGAACCTTGCAAGGAAAGGATGTAACTAGCCACTTTTTGCATGGCTGCTGGTCTCAGTTGAGATTGCCAAGAAATCATACCCTTTTCAGGAACACCATATTTAATGGTTTTAAAGACATCATTAATACTTCCACCATGAATCCAATATTTATCAGTAAAGTTAGGGCCTACAGTTCCTTCGCCATTGGCCCCATGACAAACCATACAATTAGCTGTATATATTTCCTTTCCTTCTGAAAGGGCGGCTACATCTGTAAGTACAGTTACTGTTTTTTCATCTACTGAGTTTGCCTGAGTGGCGAGGTATTTAGCTTTTTCGGCTTCGCCCATTTCCATCGCTGCGATATATTCTTGCTCTTGGTTAGGTCCTTTGTCAGAGAGGTGATAATACCAAAGATATACAGCTGCCCAAATAATGGTACCATAAAAAAGCCATAACCACCACGGTGGCAATGAATTGTCCAGTTCGCGAATACCATCGTATTCATGACCAAGATCTATATCCTGTTCTTTGTCTTTAGGTACTAGATTCCATGCTTTTTCTGAAATCATACTCCATAAAGAGCCACTAGAAGTAAGACCTGCTTTCTCTAGCACTTCAGGACCATGCTTTTCAAGGAGCTTGATTTTCTGCACTTCTATCAGTGCCCAAATCAGACTTATCCCAGCTATAATAACTCCTACTAATACTAAAACCGCAAGAACTAACAATATATTTTGATAAGCCAAATTAAAAATTCCGGGCGCTGCGTCTGTAGCAGCAGAGCCATCAACTGGAGCATCCTGAGCATAAATGCTTACCGCGCCAACCAATGTTGTAATATATATTATGATGGTTAAAAAGAGCTTCTTCATCATTTTATTTTTGATTGATTATTTAATAATGATTTAAATTTAAGGTCGTTTCAGGCATCATCATCTAATGGAAGACTTTCCATTCTTTTGATGACTGGATTGTTTTTCCTAAATGCCAGAATGGCACTTATGGAGAATATGGTCATAAAAGTGATTAATGCAAATATGGCCATCCAATTGATATTGCCTGCACCTTCTAAAATATACTTTGCCATGATTACTATTTTTTAATAAATTTTATTTAGAAGGTTGTTTAACTTTGATATCTGTACCTAATCTTTGCAGATAAGCTATCAAAGCTACAATCTCTTTGTTTTCCATATTTTCCTGAGTGATTTTATCTTTTGCAAGACTTTCCGCTACTTTTTTAGCCTGAATTTTAAGATCATTCACCGCTTTATCTGCAAATCCTTCAGGATAAGGTGTACCTAAAGATTGTAATACTTTAATTTTAGATGCTGTATAAGCAGTATTTAAATCATTTTTCATCAACCAAGGATATGGTGGCATAATAGATCCTGGAGCCATAGATGTTGGGTCCATCATGTGATTATAATGCCAACTATCTGGGTATTTCGCACCCACTCTATGTAAATCTGGACCTGTACGTTTACTTCCCCATAAGAACGGTCTGTCGTAAATAAACTCTCCTGACTTGGAGTACTCTCCATATCTTTCAGTCTCAGATCTAAATGGTCTTACCATTTGAGAGTGACACCCTACACATCCTTCTCTGATATATAGGTCACGACCTTCGAGTTCGAGAGGCGTATATGGTTTTACTGAAGCTATCTTAGGTACATTATTATCGATCATCATCATAGGTATGATCTCTACCAATCCTCCGATCAACACTAATACTGCGCTCAAAATCAACATTTGAATAGGTTTTCTTTCTATCCACTTGTGCCAATACTCATTATTGTGGGCCTCATAAGCTACTAAAGCTGGAGCAGAAGCTTCCTGGTTGGCAATAAGTTTACCACTTTGAACGGTTTTATAAAGATTGTATATCATTACTATGACTCCGGAGAAGTATATCGTACCACCAATGGCTCTAATCATATACATGGGTAGGATCTGAGTGACTGTTTCCAAAAAGTTTCCATACTGAAGGAAGCCGTCTGGAGTAAATTGTTTCCACATCAAAGATTGCGTCCATCCTGCCCAATACAATGGAATGGCATAAAATAAGATACCAAGTGTTCCAATCCAAAAGTGTGTATTTGCAAGTTTTATAGAGTAGAGTTTAGTACCATAAATTCTAGGCAATAACCAATAAAGCATTCCAAAAGTCAACATACCATTCCAACCCAAGGCACCAATGTGTACGTGTCCTACAGTCCAGTCAGTATAGTGTGTGATAGCATTCAATGATTTGACTGATAATAGTGGACCTTCTAGGGTAGCCATTCCATAAGCGGTGACAGCGACTACAAAGAACTTAAGAACAGGGTCTGTCCTTACTTTATCCCACACACCTCTTAATGTCAAAAGTCCATTGAGCATACCACCCCAAGAAGGCGCGATCAACATAATAGAGAATACCGTACCTAATGATTGTGCCCAATCTGGAAGTGAAGTATACAATAAGTGGTGCGGTCCTGCCCAAATATAAATAAAGATCAAGGCCCAAAAGTGGATAATGGATAATTTATAAGAGTAAACTGGTCTGTTGGCTGCTTTGGGCATGAAATAATACATCAACCCTAAATAAGGTGTTGTAAGGAAAAATGCTACTGCATTGTGGCCGTACCACCACTGAATCAAGGCATCTTGTACACCTGCAAATGCATAGACTCCATGACCCAAGCTCACAGGTATTTGGATATTATTAAATACGTGAAGTACTGTGACTGTGATCCAAGTAGCAATATAAAACCATATAGCCACATAAAGGTGTTGTTCCCTTCTTTTAAGGATAGTACCAAACATATTGATACCAAAAATGATCCATACGACAGCGATAGCTAAGTCTATGGGCCAAATTAACTCAGCATATTCTTTACTGCTGGTTAATCCGAGTGGAAGTGTTATTGCTGCTGATAAAATGATCAATTGCCAGCCCCAAAAATGAAGATTAGATAATAAATCGCTAAACATCCTTGTTTTCAAAAGACGTTGCAATGAATAATACACACCTGTAAATATCCCATTACCAACGAAAGCGAAGATAACAGCATTGGTATGCAAAGGTCTGATCCTACCATAAGTCGTCTCTGCTAAGCCGAGATTCATGGCTGGAAAGACCAACTGAAGCGCAGCAAGAATTCCCACCAACATACCTATCACCCCAAAAATAATGGATGCATAAGCGAAGTTGCGTACAATCTTGTTGTCGTAACTAAATGTTTCTAAATTTGCCATAAGTCAGATTTTAAAAAAATAATTAATTGGTTTTATCTTGCTTTTCTATCATATCATCATCTAGTAAAATCCTGACGCCAGGAGTATAATCGTCATCGTACTGTCCATTACGAACAGCCCAAAAAAATGCTGCTAAAAAACCGCCTGCCACGATTAAACTGATGATAATCAAATAGAATATGATGTTCATTTTATGAATTTGAGCACAAAGTATAAAGGTATACTAGGCCAAAACATGATATAAATCACCAATACATATGATTTTTATCTCCTTCTTCAAAACCAAGTTTAAACAGATGGTATTCAATTAATTATACATTTAATTAAATAGGTGCAGATTTCTTAAATTTTAAAATATTTTTCCCAAACTAGAAAGCATAATAATTTTTAACTCCAAAGGCTGGAATCTCAATTCATGGAACTAATGATCAGAAAATAATTCTGGGTATGATAGATTTTCTCTTTCATGACGAAAAAGGATGAATACCAAGGTCAACTAAACCGAAGTTTTTAGAACACTAGATTATTACAAAAAAAGTGTTACAATCCATATAATGGAAATCATCCTTAAATCAGAGCATTCTACAGCTTCTCAAATATAAAATTGGTCATTTTGGTATACAAGTGGATGGTGGCATTGTCGCCATAGATACCATGATTTCTATTGGGATAGTAATAGGTATCAAATTGTTTATTGGCTTTGATGAGGGCATTAGACATCTCTACGGCATGCTGAAAATGCACATTATCGTCTGCCATGCCATGGACTAACAAGTAGTTTCCTTTGAGTTTATCAGCAAAATATACTGGTGAATTATCTGCATATCCCTTATAATTTTCTGCGGTTGTCCTCATGTATCTTTCTGTATAAACACTATCATACCACTTCCAGTTAGTAACAGGCGCAACCGCAATGGCTGCTTTAAATACATCATTACCTTTGAGTATGCAAAGTGATGACATATATCCTCCATAACTCCAACCATAGATACCTATTCTGGCTTTGTCCACATAAGGTTGCAAACCCATATATTTAGCGGCTTCTATTTGGTCCAATGTTTCATAATGACCTAGCTGTAAATAAGTCATTTTTTTAAACTCTTCGCCCCTAGCACCAGTACCACGACCATCTACACAAACTACGATATATCCAGCCTGAGCTATCATTTGATTCCACCAATATCCATTTCCTTTCCAGCTATCGGTGACTTGTTGACTACCAGGGCCGCTGTACTGCGTCATGAAAACCGGATATTTCCTAGTAGAATTAAAGTCTCTTGGTTTGATCATGTAGCCATTAAGCTTGACATTTTCAGAAGTAGTAAATGTAAAAAACTCTACAGGTGACACTGCATATTCTTCTTGTATTTTACCATAGTTAATGTTATCTTCTATCGTTCTTACCTTTTTGCCTGTTCGGTCAAGTACCGTAAACGTAGGAGCAGTATTGATAGAACTATGATTATTGCTAAAGTAATCAAATGTACTACTAAACTGTGCGCTATTGCTACCAACCAATGATGGTGTTAGATTGGTCAGGTTTTTGCCATCTAAATCTACTGAAAATATGTGTTTTTGCAAAGGTGTTTTTTCCGCAGCCTGAAAAAATATCTTTTTATTTTTTTCATCCACGCCATAAAAATTGGTAACATCGTAAGTTCCTGTGGTAAGTTTTACTTTTTGCTTACCATCCATATCCATAAGATAAAGCTGATTGTAACCTTCTTTTTCGGAAGACCATACAAAATGTTTACCATCTTTCAGAAATGTAAGATCGTCAGTAATATCTATATAATACTTATTGGTTTCTTCATACATGACCGATGATTTTCCAGATTTGATATCTGCTATGTATAGCTTTAGGTTGTTTTGATGCCTGTTCATTTTAAAGATGCACAACTTGTTAGCTTCTTGGGTCCATTTCATACGGGGAATATACATTTCTGTCATATCACCTATATCAGTTTTCACTGCCTTACCACGAGACATTTCGTAAACCCAAGCAGTCACATCAGCGTTCTTTTCGCCCACTTTTGGATATTTAAAGGTTTCGTGAATAGGATACATTTCGTCGCGGTAAAGCTGCATAGTAAACTCAGGTACCTTACTTTCATCAAAACGTATGAAGGCAAGCTTTTTACTATCTGGTGACCAATAAAATGCTCTAGTAAAACTGAATTCTTCCTCATAAACCCAATCACACATACCATTGATGATGGCATTTTTTGCTCCGTCAGTAGTGACTTGGGTGACATTGCCAGATTTAATATTTTGGATGTAAAGATTATTATTGAAAACAAAACCCACTTGCTCTGCGTCTGGAGAAAAAGCAGGATTAGCTATCTTCCCATTCTTATAAATGCGGCTAAGCGTTTTGGTTTTTACATCATAAACAAAGCAATTGACCTTGGAAGAATGTCGATAAATAGCTTCGCCTTCAGCCTCTATCAATATCTTAGTCTCATCATCACTAAAAGTATAGCTTTGGAAATCACCAGAAAATCCAGCTTTATCTTTCATCTCCTTTCCATCAAAGATGGTCTCTACCAATGAACCTGTAGTAACATCAAATTTTTTAATGCCGCCATCTTTCATTGCAGAATAATGCCTACCGTCCTTCATAAAATTGAATCCGGGCACAGATTTGGTCCTGAAAGCAAATTTTGCATAGATGTCTTCTATGGTGATGGGTTTTTGGGCGATTCCAGTTATGCTTAAAAAGAAAGCGAATATGATTACATTAAGTGACTTCATGATCTGATTATTAATTTCAATTGATGTGCAAAAGTAAAATAAATATTGGAAGTTTCCCATCAACCTATCCGCAATCCATTGCTTACAGGTAAGTTAGGCGTTAGCAAAGTGACTTCTTTATCATCACCTACTGCGCCCAAGACCAGACACTCAGACATAAAGTCAGCGATCTGTTTGGGTGGAAAATTGACTACAGCTATGATTTGTTTTCCTATCAATGATTCTTTTTGATATAGCTTAGTGATTTGTGCAGAGCTTTTTTTGATACCAAGCGGACCAAAATCTATGGTAAGTTTGTATGCAGGATTTTTTGCTTTTGGAAAATCATCTACTTGGATGATGGTACCTGCACGCATTTCTACTTTTTCAAAATCAGGCCAAGATATCATTAGGTATAAAATGCTTTTTTATTTGAAATAAAGAAAAATAATCATACTAACATGATCTCAATGAACTAACTCATAGTCACTGATTAAAAGTTCGGCAGGTATATGTAAGTTTTTACTTAAATTCCTGATCATACCTAATGTTAATCGTCGTTTTTTATTTAGGATTTCGGAAACTTTGCTTTTACTGCCTATGATTTCCACTAAATCTTTATTTCTTAATTCATTAGATTCCATTTTATATTTTATAACATCTATAGGATCATGATTTTTAAATGTTTGTTCTGTTTCTACTTCATATTTTTCTATAAGCATAACTAACAGTTCGGCTTCATCAAAATGTAAATCTCCTTTCTCGCAATCAAAAATTTCACCCAATCTATTTAAAGCTTTCTGATATTCTTCTTCTGTTCTTATGATTTTCCAATTCATTGACTTGTTATTTAAATGGTTAAAGCATCTATGTTATCATATTGCAAATGTGTCCCTACAAATCTGACCCACACTGTTTGCAAATCAAAGTTAATTTTAACGATTAAACGATACTGATTGCCTTTAATCTTGAAAACATATCTATTGGCCCCTATTGATCTACTAAATGGAAATGACTCTAAAATATCGTTTGAATGATAAAAACTTCCTGCTTCCATTACTTTATACCATCCCAAAAGTTGATTTTCAGCATTAGGATAAAGATTCCAGAATTCTAGTAATGTACGCCTTGAAATGATTCTCATGGTACAAAGATAATCCAAAGTTCCCATATTTAGAACTCACGTTAGAAAAAATATGCTATTTTCTCTAAACAGAGCTTTTTTTGATTCTAAGCGGACTAAAATCTATGGTAAGTTTGTAAGCAGGGTTTTTAGCCTTTGGAAAATCATCTACTTAGATGATGGTACTACACGAATTTCAACTTTTTCAAAATCAGGCCAGAATACCATATGAAGTATTATTTTTTATAGTCATTTAGATCAATGAAGTACTCTGTTGGCGAAACAGAAATAAAAGTTAGTTTTGATTTTTTGCCGTTCCATTCAAAGACATCTTCTAAAGGCATTTGATTAGGAGTTAAAATCAAGCTATAATCAAAAGCAACGGGGAGTTTTGCATCAAACTCCAATTTATTGAATAAAAACAAAGGTAAAAAACTATATTTTTCTGTGGATAAAAACAAATTACTTTTATCCTCAGTCTTTTGATAAGATAAAATGTATTCTTTTCCAGTTTTGGTTGGCCAGCCGTAATCGTTTTTGCCAAAAACCCTAGTTTTATTAGTCGATTTACAATATTTTTTAAAATCTGACATTATACTTTTCGATAGACTTGCTACTTCTGCATACTGTTGTGCTTTTTGGATTTCTCGATGTTTTTTACCAAATTCGTCAGTATGACCAATGATATAATTTCCTTTTTGGTCTGCGATTACAAAATCAACCATTTCTCCCGACCAGCCATATGCTTCTTTGGTAAAGAGAAAAGTGCCTGTTTTTTCGTCCACATAAATATTAATTTCCCCTCTTTTTAGATGTTCTTCTGTGGCCATCTCATTTTCAAAAGACCAAGTAAGCATCGTTGAGAAAAAATATTTACCAGCTTTTGGATTCCAGTTTTTATTGCGATAAGCAGCATCTGATTGAGCAAAACCTAGAGATGTAAATCCTAAAAACAGTAGAAATGATAGCACTCGCATATTTAAGAAATTGATTTTAAAGTTATCTTATATCCTTCAACAAATACTCCAAACCATTAGTTTTGATCACAAAAGCTGTGGACAAAATCATCCCTAACCTACCTTGCGGAAAACCTTGGGTAGACATCCATTCCAGATAATAAGTAGGAATATGCTTGATCAAAGTGCCTTTATATTTACCATACGGCATTGGCATCCTTACGATATCTGTAAGAATGGTGACGTCTGGAGTTGAACCTTGATCATTCATACTTAAACCTCTGAAATTTCAGCTTCTGCCAAATCCATCACTTCTTCTTCATCAGGTTTGATTTGATCTAGCTCTATCTTTAGATTATCTATAATAAACACCTGACGCTCTGGCGTATTTTTGCCCATGTAATAACCCAATAAATCTTCAATTTTGGTTTTTTCTCCCAGTATTACGGGTTCCAATCTAATGTTGTCACCAATAAAATCTTCAAACTCGTTGGGAGAGATTTCCCCTAGTCCTTTAAATCGGGTGATTTCTGCCTTACCTCTCAGTTTTTGTATTGCATCTTGTTTTTCCTGCTCACTGTAACAGTAATAAGTCTTTTGTTTATCTCGCACCCTAAAAAGCGGCGTATCTAAGATATAAAGGTGTCCATGCTTGACCAAATCAGGGAAAAACTGTAGAAAGAAAGTCAACAATAATAATCTGATGTGCATTCCGTCCACATCGGCATCTGTAGCGATCACTACTCTATTATATCTCAAGTTTTCGATACCATCTTCTATATCCAGAGCATGTTGCAAGAGATTGAGCTCTTCGTTTTGATACACCACTTTTTTGGTCATACCATAACAGTTGAGCGGCTTACCCCGTAGCGAAAATACAGCCTGTGTTTGTACATCTCTTGCTTTAGTGATCGATCCACTCGCTGAGTCTCCTTCTGTGATAAAGATGGTAGAACCTAGTTTGATCTCATCATCTGTTTTTTTACCATCAGTAAGGTGTGCTCTACAATCTCTCAACTTCTTGTTGTGAATATTTGCCTTCTTAGCACGCTGATTAGCTATTTTCTTGATGTCCGCTATTTCTTTCCTTTCTCTTTCGGACTGTTGGAGTTTTCGAAGAATGGTATCGGCAATTTCTTTATTTTTATGTAAGAAATTATCCAAATGCGTTTTCATAAAATCCATCACAAAAGAACGGATGGTTGCCGCTTCAGGTCCCATGTTTTGAGAACCCAACTTGGTCTTAGTCTGAGATTCAAATACAGGCTCTTCTACCTTTAAACTGATAGCACCTACTATAGATGTCTGTACATCTCGGGTATCAAAATCTTTTTTGTAAAAATCACGTAAAGTCTTGACAATCGCTTCTCTAAATGCTGCCAAATGCGTTCCACCTTGGGTAGTATTTTGACCATTAACAAAGGAATAGTATTCTTCGCCATATTGGGTACCATGGGAGATTGCTATTTCTATATCTTCAGCTTGTAAATGTATAATTGGGTAGAGCAAGTTTTCCACGTCAGTTTTTCTTTCCAAAAGATCTCTCAATCCATTTTTGGAAACTAGAGTTTTGCCGTTATAGTTGAGTTTGAGCCCTGCATTCAGATAGGCATAGTTCCATAACTGGTTTTCTACATATTCCGGTCTGTATTTGTAGTGTTTAAATATATTCTCATCCGCAATAAACTCTATCATGGTGCCGTTAGGCTCAGTAGTTTTGGCCAATTTGGTATCCACAGTGATCACACCAGCGGTAAACTCAGCCATTTTGGTCTCTCCATCTCTGAAAGATTGCACTTTAAAATAACTGGAAAGTGCGTTTACAGCTTTGGTACCTACACCATTTAGACCTACAGATTTTTTAAAAGCTTTGGAGTCGTACTTACCACCTGTATTAATCTTGGATACACAATCTATGACCTTGCCTAATGGAATTCCACGACCATAATCACGAATAAAGACTCTTCCTTGTTCTATTTTGATATCAATACTTTTTCCATTGCCCATCACGAACTCGTCAATAGAGTTGTCTATAACTTCTTTGAGCAATACATAAATACCATCATCTTGTGAAGACCCATCTCCGAGTTTACCGATATACATTCCCGGACGGAGACGGATATGCTCTTGCCAGTCAAGACTTTTGATATTATCTTCGGTATACAGTACTTGTGAATTGTCGCTCATATGATTCCAATAAAATCTAAATTAAAAGGCAAATATAATACTTTTTTCGGATATGTTGATTGCTAAAAATACAAATGTCTGTCCATTTTCTATATAATTCTATGGTTAATAATGACTCATACATCATTTATTTCTTTAATTTTGCGGGATAAAATAAATTGATTGTGATTAAAAAAAGCAATTTTTTTCTCATTTTAGGCGGATTTGTATTTTGGATAAATACTGGATTTGGGCAAGCTGCAAAGTATGATATTCATCTTGATTTGGATAAAATAAAGCAAACTTGTAATATCAATGTAGAAATAAAACTGCCAGAAAATGAATTTAAAAAATCAGATACCATTTGGTTTTATTTACCTTTTAGTGCCTACAGTACCAAAAATAATACTTTTACGGATGAGTTGAGAAGAATTTTTCCTGAATCAAATTATTTTTTCAGGAAGGAAAACCAAATGTCTAGAATGACTGACTTATCCATAAAATCGGAAGGAAATACGATACCGCACTTTTTTAAAAATGAACTAGAAAAAGAATTCGTTGGAGTCATTTCTGATGGTCAAGATTTAAGTTTTTCTTATACCTTAAAACTTCCAGAATTAGTGAATGGTCTGGGATACTACAAAGGAAACTATTTTCTTAGACATTTTTACCCACAGTTGGCTATTCAAAATAATCAATGGAGTTTTGAAGGAACCAGATTTTATATGCCAAAAAAAATGCCTAAAGCAGAAATAAACTTACAGTTAAATAAACTTAGTGATTTTGAGTTGTACACCAACGGAATTATTCAAGCAGATGCTAATAACTATCAAATCAAATCAGAAGGTACTCGTGATTTTTATATTAATCTGATTGAACTCAATGCGCCTTTCCCAAAACATGAAGGCACCTTTATAAGTGGCGGTCGTCAGGTGCCGTTTAGCATAATTCACCTAGGTAAGCCCAATAAAGATACTTGGACGATGGTAAATGCAAATTTCAATAAAGCTACACAATTTCTCAACACTCATCTTGGCAACTACCCTCACGACCATCTGCATTTGATGATTTCTGAAAATTGTATTCAATGTTTTGAAGGAGAAAGTCTTGTAGTTGCCAAAGATTTTGATGACGACGATGACATGAATCTGGAAAACTATTTTGTGTCATCTTTAGCAGGTTTATGGGTTTCCAATAATTTAAATGTTTCATTTGATAAATATTATTGGATGCCAATGGGTTTATCCATGTATTTTGACTATGAAAACTACAAAACTAATATAGTGGATGGTAGTATTTTTGAAAAAGATGAATTTTTGTGGTCTACAGACGAAAAAGTACATCAATATCGAAAACAAAAACAGTTATTGCCACTGATGAGTGATGAAATGAAGCTCAGCTCAAAGCAATCATATCTAAATAGGTTCGTCCAGTCCAGAGATTTTTTCAGATATGCAGTAAAATTGGCAGGTAAAGATGCTTTTGATCAGACTATTTTGGCCTTTCAGAATGATCAGGAAAAATTCATTCTTGGAAATTTTATATCTAAACTGGAAAACCATTCTGGAAAATCATTGAAAAATGCACTGATGTCATATGCTGAATCAGCACAATATCCTGATTATACCATCGTGAAAGCCACACAAAATGAAAAAGATATTGTTATTGAGCTTGAAAACAAAGGCGAAACAAGTCTACCCTTTCCATTAAACATTGTATATAAAAATGGCAGAGTAGAAGAAAAAATTATGGATGGCTTTTTAGGTTCTAGTGCTGTAACTATTCCAAACGTTAATCTTGATTTAGTAAAGACTTTAAGTATTGATAAAGATGGAGTCATGCCTGATGAAAACAGAGAAAACAATCACTATTTTCCACAATCAGACAGCAACTTCAAGCTAAAATCATCATCCATATTTGGCGAAAACAGAAGCGACCGAAAGGAACTACATTGGATGTTATATCCTGCATACAATAGCAACGATGCATTTATGGCAGGAGCCGTTTTTTCTAATTCAAATTCGGATGCTTACAAAAAATTTCGATACGCCATCAGTCCGATGTACTCTTTCCGTAATAAAGCCTTGTTAGGTCAGGCTTGGGCTGAATACGATGAGTATTTAAAGTCTGAAGTTTTTGATCTTATGACTTTTAGAGCAGGTATCAAAAGCTTTCATATGAATTATGTAAAGAAAAAAACTGCTCAAATCAACTTTGAATATGCTCAAAGATATATCAAAATCGACCCTACAATCACATTGCGTTTTAAGGTACCAGAAGTATTGGGCAAAACAGCAACTCTATCATTGAGGTCGTTAGTGATTTTAGAAGAAAGAGCAAATTTTGGGCAAGGTGGCATCTTTACTGGCAAATCTACTGAGACATCCCTTATCCATCAATTAACTTATGATTCAAAGATCGATAAAAAATTGAGTAAATTTGATCTGAATATACTAGCAGAACAACAAAGTTATGATAAAGAAAACTATCTGAAATTAACGGCTTCTACCAAGATAGAGCGAATGTATAAGAGAAATAAAAATATATCTTTTAGACTCTTTGCTGGTGGTTTTTTGATGAATACACAAAGAAAATCCGGTAGTTTTCAAAACATCTTCACGAGAGGCAGTCTCGCACTCATCCAACATGGATTTAATGACTACACATACGACGAGTACTTTTTCTCCAGACAAAACCAATCTTTATTACAAAACGATCAGGTAAGCCTGACCAATGGTGGCAGTTTTAAGACACCCGTAGGCAGTGCATACGCTATTGGTATGTCCAATGATTTTGTGACCGCTTTAAATGTAAGTGCACATCTACCATTTGCGAACAAATTATTTCCCATTAAAGCTTACTTTGACATGGGTACATTTACAACTTTTTCTGAGGACAAACGAGTAAATAATCTCATGTACAATGCAGGATTTATGCTCAATTACGGAGATGTCTTGACCATCCATGTACCCTTAATATATTCTGAAAACTTGGGTAATATATACAAAAGCGAACATAAAAACTTTTTTTCAAGAATCAGTTTTAGTTTAGACCTACACAAATTTAGTTTTTGGAAAGATAATTTAGATTAATTTATGAAACTTGGAATCATTGGTGGAGGAGCTATGGGCTCCGGTATAGCACAAGTAGCGGCCATGGCAGGCTGGGAAGTCAGGATATTTGACACCCAAGAGACAGCCAGAAATAAAGCACTTAAAAGTATTTCGGATAGTATCAATATCCTGGTCTCCAAAGATAAAATGTCAGCATCTGAAGGTGTGGCTACATTGGGTCGGATTTATATGAGCGAAAAACTAGAAACCCTGAGTGATGTTGATCTTGTGATAGAAGCTATTATCGAAGATTTGGAAATCAAAAAGTCTGTTTTCAAAGCTTTAGAAGGTATTGTTTCTGACGCATGTATCATAGCTTCAAACACTTCTTCTCTTTCAGTAACTTCACTAGCATCAGCTTTAGAAAAACCAGGGAGATTTGTAGGAATTCATTTTTTCAATCCTCCTGTGCTGATGAAATTGGTCGAAGTCATACCCGCTGTACAAACTCATTCTGATATTACCATCCAAGTCAAAAACATCGTGGAGTCATGGAGTAAAACTGTAGTCACAGCCAAAGACACGCCAGGTTTTATTGTCAATAAAGTAGCCAGACCGTTTTATAGTGAAGCTATCAGAATCTTGGAAGAAGGCATCGCAGATATCGCTACCATAGACCACGCTATGACTTCTAATGGATTTAAAATGGGACCTTTTACTTTGATGGATTTTATAGGTCATGATGTCAATTATAGGGTAACGGAATCCGTTTGGAAATCCTTTTTTTATGATAGTAGGTATAGACCTTCTTTTACTCAGTTGAGATTACTAGAAGCCGGATATTTAGGCAAAAAGACAGGAAAAGGATTCTATGATTACCAATCAGATAGCAAACCGACACCATTAGAAAATAAAATATTATCGGATATCATCTTCTTACGGATCATTTCCATGTTGATCAACGAGGCTGCTGATACCGTGTACCAACAAATTTGTAATCAAGAAGATGCTGACCTTGCCGTAAAATTGGGAGTCAACTATCCTAAAGGTCTCTTTGAATGGGGAAAAGAAATAGGGTATACTAAAATTGTAGAAACTTTGGACGATTTAAATCGAGTATACGGCGAAGAAAGATACAGAGTTAGTCGATATCTAAGGCTTTTAGCTAAAAATTAAGAAAATTTTTAAAGCATTTTTTACGTTTTGTTGTTTATAAAGGTAAACCATTACATAAATAAAATGAAAATAGTAAATACAATTTTAGCCATATTGATGATCGGATTAGGAGCTTTTTTGGGCAAAAAATATTATGGCTCTTCAAGCGAAAATAGCAGTGAAAACGAAATAGAAAACAATAGTTTCGTAGCTACCCCAGAAAAATCGGATACACACCGACGATCTGTGGATTCCATAATCTACTTGACCAATAGTGAGCAAGCAACCATAGATTTGTTTGAAAAGTCTGCTCCTTCGGTTTGTTTTATTACCACTTTACAACAACAAAGAGATTATTGGTCACGCAATATCACAGAGATACCGTCGGGATCCGGATCGGGATTTATTTGGGATGACCAAGGACACATCATCACTAACTATCACGTGATCCAAAACGGCTCTAAAGTAAAAGTAACCCTGAGCGATCGTACATCGTGGGACGCAGTAGTTGTAGGTTATGAAGATAACAAAGACCTGGCTGTGCTCAAAATCAAAGCTCCTTCTGAAAAACTTCGTCCAATTCCTATTGGACAATCTTCTAAGTTAAAAGTAGGACAATCTGTCTATGCCATCGGAAACCCATTTGGACTAGACCAATCCCTAACCACAGGTGTCATTAGTGCACTTGGTAGAGAAATCAAGTCAGTCGGTGGTCGTCCGATCCGTGATGTCATACAAACAGATGCAGCCATCAATCCAGGTAACTCTGGCGGACCACTGCTTGATAGTGGTGGAAGACTTATTGGCGTCAATACTATGATATACAGTACATCTGGAGCTTCAGCAGGTATTGGGTTTTCTATACCTGTGGATGAAGTCAATTGGGTAGTATCTGACTTAGTCAAATATGGAAAGATAAAGCGTCCAGTATTAGGTATTGAGTTATTACCTAATCAATATGCAGAGAACTGGGGTATCGAAGGTGCCATGATTGTGAACGTAGTAGAAAACAAAGGTGCTGCAAAAGCTGGTCTTAAACCATTAGAACAAACCAAAAATGGCGATATCATCTTTGGTGATATTATCATTGCAATAAACGATATTCCTATAAAGTCAAACAACGACCTTTATTTAGCCCTTGAAAAACATAAGGCTGGAGACAAAGTCAAAGTAAAATATATCCGAGATGAGTCTGAAAAGGTTACTGAAGTGTTATTGGGAAGTCAGTAACTACTTTACCTTACCGCTAAACTCAGCTACCTTTGCAGAATTCCCAGCATTCTGATAGGCACTGACTACACTTTTGGCATATTCCGGAGTTGGATTGAGCGCGTATGCTTTCTCAAAATGTTCTCCTGCTAGCTGATGATTTCCTGTGATGCCATGACTTACGCCGATGAGAAACCAGGTTTCGGCATCTTTTGGGTTTAGCTTTAGGGACTGATCTAATAATTGTTGTGCCTTAGGAATATCTTGGTCTATTTGCCCTGCGTTACGACCCATTTCTCTGTACGCAAGCGCCTTGTTCGCGTCCACTATGGATTGGAGATCATTGACTTGATCATAATATTGGATGGCTTCTTCATATTTTCGTTGCTTGAGTCTGATATTACCAAGCGTAAGATATGCAGTAGGTACAGGTTTGATTTTCATAATTTGATTACAATAATGCTCTGCTTTCTTCATTAGTGCAGCTTTTTGCGCTTCATCTTGAACCAGATCAGCTTGTTTTAGTGTTTCTTCCGCTGCACCATTATTGAGACGTACACTTGTTGGATAAACGGTCACATCTTTGGTAAATAATGTATAATTGCTACTCCAGTCTCTGTTTCTTTGAAGGGTCAGCCAAGAAAATAAAAGAAACGGCAAAACCATACAGCCCAATAATAACTTATCCGAATTCGTATTTTTAAAATATTTTTTGAATAGCATATCCATTATGTAAAGCAAGCCTACGATAAACCAAAATGAAGATAAATATGCCAATCGCTCTCCAAACATGGTACCTATTGTCATCAGCAATTGACTAAACAAGATCAATCCCAACAAATAACCCAAAATAGGTAATCCTAAAAATGACTTTTTCATTAAAAATCTCAATCCTAAAATCATTAATCCAGCGTGCAACAAAAGGCTTATCCATACTATTGGATTGCTAAAATCAGCAATAGGAATGACTGAATAACTATAATCACTGGATAATGGATTGGGGAAAATCAATAACTTTAAATACTGAAATAATACCATCAACGAAGTAGAAAAGTGCGCTACAAATCCATTGGCGTCGACCATAGGATTGTCCATCACAGACACTTCTGGAGCTGGCTGTCCAGCAAAAAGACTATATCTGATCATTATTAAAATGATTACTGGCACTATAAATGTTGCGCCTTTTGTAAGACTTTCTTTGATAGAATTATTGTATACAAACCACGCTAACAAGCCATAAATCGGAAACATGGTTATTGCAGACTCTTTGGACATTAATGCTAAAAAGTATAAGAATGCAGTACTTATTGCCCACAAATTTTTCTTATTGATCATAAAAGAATGCCATGTCAAGTATGAACTTAAAATAAAAAACAAGGACATAATCTCATCTCTGGACTTGATATTGGCTACTACTTCTGTGTGTATCGGATGCACCGCAAACAATGCCGCAATGATGGCGCAAAGCCAAACCAAACTACCTCCAAACCATAAATAACATACCCAAAAAATCAAGGCAATCGAACAACTGTACCAAAATACACTAAAAAAATGATGAATGGTTGGGTTGTTTGGAGAAAGCTCCCACTCTATAGCAAATTGAATTAAAGAAACAGGTCTGTATAGTTGACCACCAAAATTATTATCGCGATAACTTCCTGAAATGATCTTACCAATACCTTCTACTCCTGATGTAACGTTTTTATTTAATTCTATAGCCAAAGGATCATCGAGTACAAAACCATGATTTAATGTATTTGTATACAACAAAAAAGATAAAATAAATAAACCTAAACTTATTAAAAGTACAGGTTTAGTCGCTAGCTTTTGTTGAGCATCTACCGTATTGGACTTGGATGATTTTTGTTTTGACATGATCTACAAATATTGAATCATGCAAAAGTACAAATTATATGATAAAAAAAACGTCTGTCTTCGAGCGAAGACAGACGAATCAAAACAAAACGAAAAACCAACTTTTCTACAACCAACTTAATCTATTATGAAACTACTTTTAAAATTTTTTTCGCAATTGTATAGGTATCACCATTTCCTTGCCACCGCGATTTACTTTTATGTTTACTTTATCGCCTACTTTATTGTATCTCATATGCTTTTCAATATCATCATAGTTTTCTACTGGGTTTGCATTGATAGATATAATAACATCACCTGGTAATAATCCACCTAATTGAGCAGCACTTCTCTTTTCCACCTCTTCTATATAAAAACCCTTGTTACCTTTTAACTGAAGTTTATATTCGTTTATCAAATCTTCTGTCACATCATATCCACCGACACCCAAATTGGTTCTTTCTATATTACCACCATTTTCGATGATATCCATAATCACTTTTTTGACTATTTTGGCAGGTATTGCAAAAGAATAGCCGGCAAAAACTCCCGTGGGCGTAGCGATAGCAGTATTGATACCGATGAGTTCTCCCTGAAGATTTACTAAAGCACCTCCGCTGTTTCCAGGATTAATGGCTGCATCCGTTTGGATAAACTCTTCTATTCTTTTTTCATTCTGTATGATATCCAAAGATCTTCCTTTAGCACTCACAATACCTGCTGTAACTGTTGATGTTAAGTATCCAAAAGGGTTACCTACAGCAAGGACCCATTCTCCGACCTGTACTTTTTCTGAGTCACCCATTTTAATTGGCACGAATCCTTTGGCTCCTTCTACTTTTATCACAGCAAGGTCAGTGGTCTCATCAGTACCCACTTTCTTTGCAGAATACTTTTTGCCTTCAGCATCTGTAATCGTAATTTTGTCAGCAAAACCAACAACGTGATTATTAGTGACAATGTAACCATCAGAAGAATAAATTACGCCTGACCCACTACCGTTTTTGGGAGCATAAAAATTACCTTGGCCAAAAAAATCTTCAAAACCAAATAAATTGGCAAAAGGGTCTCTTCTGCGGTTATTCTGACGCATCAAAACTTGCTCATCACTTTCTTCGGCATAGATATGCACTACTGAACTTGTGGATCTTTTGGCACTTTCTACAAAATCTCCGGTTAGATTGGGTGAGCTATTGATACTTACCATTCTGCTGGAAAGCGGTTCCGACACTTTATCCGCATCCCTTAAATCCAGAAAATAGAACCCCGAAAGTACAAGCGCACCACCAACTATTCCGGATGAAATCATTTGAATGTATTGCTTCATAGGATTAAATTTTATAAGGCTTTAACGCTTGATTTTAGTTTTAGATTACTGTATTATATACTTTTAACACAATCTTAACAGCGAAATAAATAGTACCTTTTTGCCTTATTGTATTTGATTAATTTATAAATATTGATATTTTACTACCTTTGTGTGACTTTTGCAAAATGTTTCGTATTAAAAATGCCCAACTAACTTAAAGTGTTTGAATTTTGATTATTAATCTTTTAAACCCTGTTATCACGCATTCGACTTACAAGTTGATGAGTGATGAAGAAGCAGTAGAACAATATCTATTGACACAAAATGTCAATTACTTTAACTTGCTTTACGATAGATATACTAATAAAGTGTATGCAAAATGTATTTCCATGTTGAGAGATGCAGAGCAAGCAGAAGATGCTACCCAAGAAATATTTGTAAAAATACTTTTAAGTCTTTCTAAATTTAATGCCCGATCCAAATTTTCTACTTGGCTATATTCCATCACTTACAATTTCTGTATTGATATCATTAGGAAAGGTAAAAAAGAAATCATCGTTTCATTAGAAGACCATACAAAAGTTGATCTAGAAGATAATGGAATGTATGATGCAGAAATCATGGAAACCAATGTATTCAGACTAAAAGAAGTACTTAATCTAATGAATGCTGAAGACAAAAGTATTTTATTGATGAAATATCAGGATGATATGTCTATAAAAGAGATTTGTGGTGTAATTGAAAAGACGGAAAGTGCTGTAAAAATGAAAATATTAAGAGCCAAAGAGCGCTTTATGAAGATATATCAGGAAAGTTATGGGCAATCCGGCTAAAAATTATTAGATATAAAAATGTCAAAAAATAGCTTTAAAGATCTTGAAGATCTGTATACAAAAGAAAGAAGCAATGCTTCTGACGAAACCAAAAAAAAATTAAATGCCAATATCAATCTTTTTGGTTTGGTAAGTAATCTTATTGAATTGTACATACCTAAAGTCGGCAGTATAATCGGTGCACTCGATAATGGACCTTCTCAATCCGACAAAAATAATAAAAAACAACCAAATAAATAATATGCATAAACTCATGATATTGATGTTCGGTCAGGATATACAAAAAGCACTGACTGATATGCTTTTAGGAATGGTATCTGCTGTTCCAAAATTTATCACGGCCATGATCATATTGATCGTAGGTTATTTGATCGCTAATATGCTTAAAAAAATAATATCGTCAGCATTACAAAAAGCAAATCTGGACAAATTTGGAGATAAAATCAACCAAATAGATATTTTGGCCAATAACAACATAGAAATCAAACTCAGTGCCTTGTTAGGCAAAATGGTTTACTATATGATTATGTTAGTATTTGTCATGACCGCTGTGGGAGCTTTAGATATGCCTGTATTAGCAGAATTGATTCAGGACTTTATTAAATTTGTACCCAATCTGATTGCTGCATTTATTATCCTAATTGCAGGACTCTTACTGGGCGATACACTCAAAAATGTAGTCACTGCTACCTGCAAGTCTATGGGCATGCCATCAGCAAATATCATTGGCTCCTTTGTTTTTTACTTCATTTTTATCAATGTCATCATAGTGGCATTATCACAAGCACAAATAAACACTGACTTCTTTGCACAAAACATTTCCATCATTATTGCTGGTGGTGTATTAGCATTTTCTATAGGTTACGGTTTTGCATCTAAGGACTTAGTAGCTAGTTTTTTGGCATCTTATTATACCAAGGATAAACTAAATATAGGTGACAAGGTTACGCTCAACGGAGTGACTGGTGTGATCACCAATGTGGATAAATCGTCTGTAACCGTGACTTCTGACCAAAAAGACGTCATAATTCCACTCAATAAAATATTGCAAGACAACATAGAAATTTATAAATAATTATTCAATAACCATTTTTTTAAAATCCACTTTTTTATGAAACACATTTTTACTCTTATCTTATGTTTTTCAATACTTTTGGTAAATGCTCAAACACTGGATGAGTTAAAAGCCAAAAAAGCAGGACTTGAAGCTAAAGCTGCTCCAATCCTTGCAGAAGCAGATGCAATCAAAGCAGAAATTGATGGTATCAACAAACAAATTGCTACATTCCCTGGATGGTACAAAGGAGCTTTTGGTACCTTAGGAGCAAACTTTACAGGTAGAAACGAATGGTTTTCGGCAGGAGACCTAAAAGATTCTCGAGCTACAACTATATTAGGAAGCTTTAATGCATTTGCCAATAGGCTTGATGATAAGTACTTTTGGAGAAATTCAGGAAGTTTAAATTTAGGTTGGCAAAAATTAAAAACCGGTACTGAAACTGTAGATCCTGATTTTGAACCAGTTGCAGACGTTTTAAATATTACTTCTTTATTTGGTTACAAGTTATCTTCCAAATTGGCAGCATCTGCATTGGGTGAATACCGTACATCTGTCATCAGACAATTCAATGATCCTGGTTATTTAGATCTTGGAGTTGGATTCACGTATACTCCCATAAAAAATATGGTTTTTGTTTTTCATCCGATAAACTATAACTTTGTTTTTGCAAAGGATGATACTAAATTTACACCATCATTAGGTTGTAAAATAGTTGGTGACTACACCACTGAAATTGTAAAAGGTGTCAACTGGCGTACCAACTTGACTGGATTTTTATCTTACAAAAACAGTGATCCGTCTCTCCACAATGGTACCTGGACCAACTGGATAGGTTTCAATTTGTGGAAAGGAATAGGCGTCGGTGCTGAATTTGGTTTAAGATATGCTGAGCAAGAAGTAGCTAAAACTCAAAACTATTATACTGTAGGACTTAGTTATAAGCTTTAACCCGAAATATGCATTAGAAAATCTATTCCAAAGCTAAACTGCTGCAAATCAGAAGCTTCGCCTATTTATCTTCTGTAACCGTAGCGGTGCTACGCTTTTCGAATATAAATAGCTGATTTATTGCATTTTAGCTTCTCATAACGAAGTTCTAACGCATAATTCGGGTTTAATATTCTAATATCATATAAATAAAAATGCCTTTGTCAAATTGATATGACAAAGGCATTTTATTTTGGAGTAACACTGATAAAAAAATAGTTACAAAGATTCTTACCTTATTGGAATTAATCAATGTATTTATGATTACTATATTCAGATAAAAAATTACTTTTTATCCAATTCCTTCATATTCTCTTTAACTTCTGCTTCAATATTATTTTTCGCATTGTTAAACTCACGGATTCCACTTCCAAGACCTTTCATTAACTCAGGAATTTTTTTTCCTCCAAAAAATACAAGAATGATCAAACCTATGACCATCAATTCTTGTCCGCCTAAACCAAAAACAAGATTAAACATGATGATTAATTTTTATGTGGTGCAAAGATACAACTATTATTTATTTAAGAGTAAATTATATTAAGGGTGTACTCATTTTTCTAAACTATTTTTGTTTGGGTTTATATTTTGACTTATCCATAAGTTGCTGACTATCGGTTAGGTTAATGAGCTGTTCCAGAGTCGTTTCTGGATATCTTTCCATATAAGCCTTAATGATTTTCCATCCGATATAGTTGGCTGTCCTACCCGGGGCGTCATCTGGCATGTCCGGACTTTTGGGAGACGGAAAGATATATTTAGCAATCTTAGTGGGATTGGTTTCAAAAAATAATTTTTGATCAAAGAAAAATGACCACATTTGGAGTTCATTCTCTTCACAAAACTTCATTTGAGCACCGGTGTATTCATGAATAATGGAATCATGTTTTTCAGGCAAAAGCAGTTCTGTAATATAAAGCGCTTTCCCATTATGAATCATTTGGTCTATCAATCGATGTCCTGGTGCTTCGCCTATCAGATCTGCCACATGGATGTCAGCAATCTTTTTGGAGATATGATCAGCATTCCAGGACCTGGTGATATAATCTGAAAAATTGGTATTATCTGGATCTAGTTTTTTATAGGGAATGTCAGGATGTAAAAACATATCTAGTCCTATAGCTATCCCATCCTTTTTACCATCATCTTCAAAAACAAAAATTTGATAAGCAAAATCAGAAACAAAAGTATAAATATCTGGCGCTACAAGCTTATCTGGAAAATAGTATAACAAATTTTGGTACATCTTTTTGATGTCTGTTTTCAGGTCATCGTCATCTGCAAAACGATTTCCTATATATTTCATGACATTCTTAGTCAGAGAATCTTTTAAAAATGGTTCCAAATATTGATATATACTATCTTCGCTAGCTGAAGACATACCTAAAACCTCTGAAAAATAAATTTTATAGAAGGCAGGATTTTTTTCCATTAAAGATTTAATACCTGCAGGATTACTGATATTTTGCAATGCGCTTTCTGTTCTGATGACCTTGATGTCAGCCTGAATGTGGGATGTATCTGGACTTTTATCACCTTTGCAACCCAATATGAATACAAAACATAAAATCAGAATAGAAACAATAAAACTACTTCGCATGAAAAAATTTTAAAATACTCCTATATAACGTAGTTATCATTGATTGTGTTTTATGGATAAGTAATTGGTTTGGGCAATTCATCTAAATTTACCCAGCCTAAATGGGTGCCCATGAGCTGATGTTTGCAGTTCCTTCTTTATTGAGTATAGTCGTCCACTCCATTGAAGCTGCAACCTATTGATCATTCTTAAAATGCAGGCCTGCCTACTAGATGGGCAGGGACTTTAGGGAAAAGGTAGCTGACACTAAAAAAATCTTTATGTCATTTTACTCATGTCAATACACAAAATAATACATCGTCTTCATATCTTCCTTAAATTCATTTCAATGAATGCAACCGGACTTAAAATTTCTTGTCTACGAGCTTGCAATATTTATTACAAAAGGATGAATTTTGGTTTGAGTACTCACATTTGCCTAAATTATCCTTGGTGTTACCGTTCATACGCGTTACTAATCCTTTAGCTTTCTTCCATCAAGCCCAAAGGAGTACTCATCTAGTCTTAAGGAAAGCTCAAGAAGCCTTGAGCAAGACTGCTTATCAACAAAGGCGTCTGCCTAAACACATTTTGGAAGACCAATAATACTAAATGATTGGTGGCGAACGCTTAATGAAAGGTCATGGTCACTTTATGGACCTTGATAAAGGATAAACGACCTCTACTTTACAACTTATGAATGTTCCTTAACTGTTTAGGAGATGTCGCGAAGCCTTATGGACTAGTCACCAAGCGTTAACGAATCTTGCTGAAGACTTTAGCTCAGGTCCTTAAGCATTTATGAGTAGACGAAAATTATTTTTGCCATATTCGATAAGCTTTAGAACAGGTCGTAAAGTCTTTACCTTCACCCACATAAGCTTACCGAGCACGTTTTTATAGTTAATGAAAAGCCAAATACCTTATACCACAGGTGCATAAGAGTTATCGAAGAGTCATCTAAGCTTTTGGAGCACTATCAGAATCTTAATCGATATGGATTAAGTATTAATCGACATGGATTAAGTATTCACTGATATGGGTTAGGTATTGATCCATATGAATTAATACTTAATTAATACGATGAAACACAGTATCGATGTGGATTAAGTATTAATCAATATGGATATATTCAAAATCCATATAAATATATTATTTATCGATATGGGTACATTATTGAGCTATATAGATATACTATTGATCAACATGAGCATAGTATTAATCATCATGGGTTAATACTCCATTTATATGCATTTACAATTGAAGCACGTACCTGTATAAAGTATGTATATAGATAAAGACCAAACTACAAATTATGGCCAATGAAATGAGCACGATACAAAATCCAATGGATTATAATATAGCTTTAATTAATGGTCCGAATATAGAAAAGTACATCCCCAAAAGCACAAGATTGGCAGGGACTTTTGAAGCCTTTCGAAATAATTTGATCCATAGATTTAAGTGCAACTTTATTCCATCGCTTTTTTATGGTACTTAATTAAAGTTAAAACTATTTCATTTATTTTTGATAGACCCAAAAAAATCCACCAAAATGGTATAGTTTTGCATCTATTAAGAAATGTATCGAAACATAGGGAATATTCTCTAAACAACCTTGGTTATTTTTTGAAACTAAATAAACGATATTTCATGCGATATTCAGTAAATATATTAAAAATTTCTATTTTCTTTATTCTCTTGATGGCATGCAATCAGAAAAGAAATAACAATCCTCTTGCGCTCAAACCAACAGCTATGGGTAGGATCAATGATGTAGTGATTTTGGCAGACCAAAAAACTGACCAAACTGCCTTGGGAGATACTATACTGTCCTATTTTGAAGCTCCGTACCCTATCTTGACCGCTGATGAGCCCATTTTTAATGTTCGTTTTATGAGTCCAGAAGATTTGCTGGCAAAGCCACTCAGAAAAGAGTTGCGTACTTTTGTTTTGGTAGCAGATGTTTCGGATACTACATCTTCTACCACTAAAATGCTGATGACTGATTTAGGCGCAGAAAAATTTAAACGAGCACAGACGGATGCTGCTTTCAATACATCTATCGGTAAAGAAAAGTGGGCCAAAGATCAGTTGATCATATATATATTTGCTTATGGTAAAGACAAATTGTATAAAGCTATAGCTAATAATTTTGAAGCTATAGCCAAAAGAATCAACCAACATGATGAAAAAAATCTGAGAGCTACTGTTTATGGAATCCAAAATGACAATAAAGTGCTCTCTAAACTCGCATTAGACAGTTTTGGCATTCAGATAAAAATACCAGGACTTTATCAGTTGGCTATGAGTAAGCCCAATTTTTTGTGGATGCGTATGGACAATAAAGAGATCAATCAAAGCATAGTTATCAGGAAATTTCCATATCGGGATAATAAACAGTTTTCCATGGACAATATCATTAGGCTACGCAATGATTACGGTAAAGAATTTATTAGAACTGGACAAGACAGTGCTTACATGAGTACCAATATCATAGATTTGCCTACCTTCGAATATACTTATGTACACAACAATATCTACACAAAGGAAGTACGTGGCATTTGGGAGACCGTAAACGATTTTATGGGTGGACCATTTGTGAGTTATATGTTACACAACGAAGCCAAGGGAGAAGTGGTTTTTATAGATGTATTTGTGTTTGCTCCCGGAGAAGACAAGCGTGATTTAGTACAACAATTGGATTGTATAGTAAAAACAGCATCATTTGCTGCCGTGGTAAAGAAGTAAAAAAAAACTCTAGGATTCTGATTTTACCTGCTCTATAATCTCCAAATAGTAAGATTCATACTGAGGTAGTATTTCCGTTATATCAAATCTTTTGGCCTGCAAAAAAGCATTTCTCCTAAAAACATTCAGGCTTTCTTCATCTTTTAAGAGTGAAATTGATTTTTCTGCCATGGACGCTACATCTCCGATATCACACATGTAACCTGTCACGCCATCTATATTGACTTCTGGCAGACCACCTGCATTAGAAGATATCACGGGTACCTCACACGCCATAGCTTCTAAAGCTGCTAGTCCAAAGCTTTCGTTTTCTGAAGGCAATATAAATAAGTCGGCTATAGCCAAAAGCTCTTCTACAGCTTCTTGCTTACCTAAAAACCTAATTTCCTCACACAAATGTAGCGATCTGCAAAGATCTTCCATATGTTTTCTCTCCGGTCCATCTCCTATGAGCAGAAGTTTAGCATTGACTTCCTTTTTTATCTTTTCAAAGATATGAATGACATCCTGAACCCTTTTGACCTTACGGAAATTGGATATATGTACCAAAATCTTCTCCCCATCTGGAGCTATGGCTTTTCTGAAGTGATCCTTATTGGTCTTACGAAATCGACTGAAATCTATAAAATTATAAATGACTCTGATATCCTTTACAATTTTAAATGTGGAAAGAGTCTCCTTTTTTAACTGTTCTGAAACAGCGGTCACACCGTCAGAAGCATTGATGCTAAATGCTACCACAGGCGAAAAAGATGCATCTGTGCCCACTAAGGTTATATCAGTCCCGTGCAATGTCGTGACTACAGGCAAACGAATTCCGTGTGTTTTTAATATCTCTTTGGTCATATAAGCCACCGCTGCATGTGGTATTGCATAGTGTACATGCAAAATATCTAACTTTTCAAATCGCACCACATCTACAATCTTACTAGCCAAAGCTGTCTCATATGGAGCATACTCAAAAAGTGGGTATTCCATCGCAGTGACCTCATGAAAATATACATTGGGATGAAAAGCCGTCAATCTCACTGGCCTTTTGTAAGTTATAAAGTGTACATCATGTCCTTTATCAGCAAGGCCTAGTCCCAACTCAGTAGCTACTACTCCACTTCCACCAAAAGTCGGATAACATACGATCCCTATTTTCATCTGTTTATATAATTCGATATGACAAAAGAACATAACAATAAATAATTAAAAACGTTGTTTACATTTCGGTTGTTCGTCATTCATTTGTTCAATCCTTGTCGGCCACTAACCCAAACTTTATTCGGTTAGCAGGCCCAAAGACAAACTGCCTCGCGCTTTGAATATCCAGTGGTTCGATTGTTCAAACCATACTGATGAAAAAATGAAGTCAGTACAATAGGTTGTATGGTAGGTTCATCTTTCATTATTCGTAATTTCCCCTATCTTTGCCATATGGACTGGAATAGTAGTATCAAAGGATTTAAAGCTTATCTCTTATTAGAAAAATCACTTTCTGTGCACTCTATTGATGCATATCTCAGGGATGTAGGCAAGCTTTTGGAATTTGTACTTATGAAAAAAATAGACCAAACACCCGATAAGTTGACTCGTGAAGATCTAACAACTTTTGTGTATTATATCAATGATTTGGGTCTCGAAGCCAAAAGTCAAGCTAGAATTATCTCAGGTATACGCGCGTTTTACAAGTATCTTATCATGGAAGATATTATTGATGTTGATCCTTCAGATTTACTAGAAAGTCCCAAACTTCAAAGAACACTACCTGATGTGTTGAGCTATGAAGAAATAGATCTCATCCTTGCGGGTATAGACCTTTCAGAGCCGCACAGTCAAAGAAATAGGGCCATGCTTGAAACCCTTTATGCATGCGGCTTGCGTGTGACAGAGTTGATTACGCTTAAACTAAGTAATTATTTTCCAGACGAAGGATTTGTAAAAGTCATCGGTAAAAACAATAAAGAAAGGCTTGTACCTATTGGTTCATCAGCCATAAAACATATTAATCTTTATTTGGAGACCGATCGCAATCACTTGTCAAATATTGCTAAAGAAGCTCAAGACACCCTTTTTCTCAATCGTAGAGGTAGAGGACTCACTCGTGTAATGATCTTTTTACTGATTAAAAACTATGTGGCTAAAGTAGGTATTCAAAAAACCATCAGTCCACATACATTTAGACATTCTTTTGCGACACACCTGGTAGAAGGCGGCGCTGACCTTAGGGCTGTGCAAGAGATGCTAGGACACGAATCCATACTTACCACAGAAATTTACACCCACGTGGACCGTCAATATCTGAGAGACACTATGGTTAAATACCATCCGTTGAGTCAAAAGAAAGCGGAGTGATTACATCTTAAATCCAGCGGCCTTACTTACATCCAACATAGCATCAATACACTTTCTGCCTTTCTCTATGACCCAATCTTCAAGGAAGATTTCTGGCAACTCGTACTTCATACTGAGATACAATTTTTCCAAAGTATTGAGTCTCATGTGTGGGCACTCATTACACGCACAGTTATTTTCAGGTGGTGCTGGAATAAATGTTTTATCTGGCGAAGCCAACTCCATTTGATGAATAATACCTGCTTCCGTACCAACTATAAATGTAGTAGCATCATCCACCTGTGTAAACTTCAACATTTGTGATGTAGAACCGATAAAATCTGCCATATCTAGTATATGAGCCTCACATTCAGGATGTGCTATAAATTTTGCTTCAGGATGTCTATGTTTGAGCTTGGTGATCTTTTCTCTTGAAAAAATTTCATGCACCATACATGCTCCGTCCCACAAAATCATGTCTCTTCCAGTCTTCTTGATCAAGTAAGCTCCTAGGTTTTTATCAGGCGCAAAGATGATACCTTTATCAGCTGGGATACTATTGATGATTGCTTCTGCATTGGATGATGTGCAACAAATATCTGTCAACGTTTTAAGTTCAGCAGTACAGTTGATATAGCTTACTACGACATGATCAGGATATTTTTCCTTAAATTTTTTAAATAAAGGAGCAGGACAACTATCTGCTAAAGAGCACCCGGCCTTAAGGTCAGGTAAAACAACTTTCTTATTTGGGTTAAGCATTTTGGCGGTTTCTGCCATGAAATGCACTCCTGCGAAAACAATGATATCAGCATCCGTACTTTCTGCTTTTTGAGATAATCCTAGACTATCTCCAATATAGTCTGCCACATCTTGAATTTCTGATTCTTGATAGTAATGCGCTAAAATGATGGCATTCTTTTCCTTTTTGAGTTTGTTGATCTCCGTTACAAGATCAAGCGTAGGATCTATTTCCACGTCCAAGTATCCTTTGATTTCCAAGGTATCTTTTGCTATTTGCAATTCCTCAATCATTTTAGTAAATTTTATTTTTTAAACAAATTATTCGTTTTCTATGTCCGCTTCTTCACTGGGCCACTCTATCGTACTGATGACAGCATAATGATCCGAAAAAGGATCTTTTACAATATCAAAAGTTGCTACTTCGAGGTTTTGATCGGCAAATATGTAATCTATGCGCAAAAGCGGAATTTTACCCGCATATGTGGTGCCCATACCCATACCTCTTTTGCGAAAAGCATCTTGCCCCAGCTCAGAAAAAACATGATAAGTATATGACTGCGGAGGATCATTTAAGTCTCCTGCTAGAATGATTTTATTTTTACAATTTTTGACGTGTGCAGCTATTTTTTCGGCTTGGCGACTTCTTTGCAGGTGACTGTTTCTAAATTTCCTGAGCATACCTTTGATATCATACCAAGCTTGTTTTTGATCAATATCGGATTGATTGGCAAGTTTTTCTGCATCACGACTTATCCTATTGGATTGCAAATGATAGCTATACACCCTTACTACATCATGATCTAGCTTTATATCTGCCCAAAGACATGAATTGGTTTTAGTGCCAAAATCGATTTCACCTTTTTCCTTAAAAGGATATTTTGACAATATAACAGCCCCTTTTTCTTTATAATAAAGGTTATGCTTCGGAAAGGTTTTTTTCAAAATTTCATACGCATAATCTCCAACCTCTTGAATACAAAAGATGTCTATGTCTTTGTATTGCTCCAAAAATGCTATAAAAGCTTCTTTCTTTTCCGCTCTATTTGCCTTGTTTTTATCATAACCAAATGATGCATTACTGATATTAAAGGACATCAAAGTAATACTATCAGCATCGGATTCGGCTTTTGGACTATTGAATGAGATAAAACCCTTGATATGACTCCACCCCAAAATCAAACATATAGCCGATACGATAAGATATTTTGGCTTTTTGTATGCCCAAAATAAAATAAATAAAAGGTTAGAAATCACAAGGATGGGAAAAAAAAGACCAAAAAACGAGATCACCCAAGTCAGCTCAGGATCAACGACAGGCGCCAAATAGGCAAGAAATGTAGCAAGTACTACCCCCAGATTGATTAATAATATGGTCCTGTCAAAAAATTTCACCCTTTATTCTTTACTAGCCTGATACAATACTTCTTTTTCTTCATCAGAAAGGCTGCTGTAACCTTTGGATTTGATTTTTTCCAATATCTGGTCAACTTTGGTAGAAAGCTCTGTTTTATTCACTTTCGAACGATTGGCAGTCAATACATCAGCTTTATGAGCTACCTTGAGTCTGGATACTGGCTTTTGTTTGGGTCTTTCTGATCTGTAAAACCATGATGATATGTCCGTCCCATTGCGGAGCAACCACACAAAGAGAAAACCAAAAAGTGTTCCTCCTAAATGTGCTAAATGTCCTCCTGTATTAGAGTTTCCTGCTGTACCTATAATGTCCAAAAACAAAATAAACAATCCAATATATTTGATTCTAACTGGTCCCACAAGAATCAAATGAACCACATAATCCGGTGCGGTGGCTACGGCCGTAAATACAATGGCTAAACATGCTGCAGACGCACCCAATGCATAAATACCGATCTGCGGCAACATCTGATAAGATACAATATAGAATAAAGCACCCATCAAACCACCTAAAAGAAACACGGGTAAAATTTTCCGGTCACCAAGCAAATCGCCTGCTATATTACCAAACCAATATAAAGTAATCATATTTCCTATCAAATGCCATAGGCCTTGATGTAGAAACATATGTGTTAATAGTGTCCACGGCCTGTACAATAGCACATGCAACTCGCCAGGTAAAGCTAGATACGGTAAAATATGATTGGCATATATCTCAGGCAAAAAGGCATTGAGCAATGCCGTGACCACAAATACGACAATATTTATGATGATAAGCTTTACCAACATGTTGCCATAATCAAAGGCGGATTTTACATCTTCTGCTATAGACCTGAACATATGTATATTATTAACGTAAGTTATCCATTTTCCAGTATTTGATCAAAATAAATCCTAATAGCGCACCACCAATATGTGCAAAATGGGCTATTCCTGCTTGTGCCCCACTCATACCACTGTATAATCCGATGACAATTAATCCCAAAGCCATATATTTTGCTTTTATTGGAATAGGCGGAAATAAAAGCATTAATTGCATATTTGGAAACATAGTGGCAAATGCTGCTAGAACACCGTAAGTAGCACCTGACGCACCTAATACTGCACCTTGAGTTATTGATAATTGAGCAAATGAAGCAAAAAATCCACAAGACAAATATAAAATTAAAAATCTTTTAGGTCCAAGACCAGACTCTACCATCGGCCCTAAAAAAAACAAACCTAACATATTGAAAATCAAATGCCTTTCATCACCATGCATAAACATGTGTGTAACCAGTTGGACAGGCTCAAATTTATAAATGATACCTCCTATTTCGTACTCCAATCCAGGGGTGATGAGACTAAAAAATCTATCAAAGCCTGGTATAGGAATCAAGTATTTTACCGCAAAAAATACAATGACATTTATAATGATCAGGTTTTTTACAACCTCAGTTATTCTAAACATTATCCAAAATTACATTAAATAAATTTAATGGCCTTATATAAAAGATCATTATTCCGATGTAAAATTAATTACTAAAACGTTTAAACAGTTCATCATGTTCTATGATAACATAAGTTTTCTTTCCAGATGGACTTTTATATGGCATTTCACAACCAAATAACTGGTCTATCAAAGATACCATTTCTTCCTTTTCGAGTCTCTTACCTTTTTTTAGACCAGAAGAAATAGCCATTGAACGTGCCAAATTATCTTCAACACCCAATTCAAATTCAATATTATCCACATAATGCTGAATCAATTGATGGATAAGCTGGTGCAAATCTGTATGAGCATCGAGACCTGAAGGTGTGCCGTGTATTATGAAAGTATGGTGCCCAAAATCTTCCATTTCGAAACCCAGGCTATTCACTTTTTCCAGAATGTTTTTCAAAACCTCTCCCTTGGCAGGGTCCAGTTCCACAGTTCGAGGGAAAAGCTCTTTTTGTGTAGATGACCTACCGTTTTTAAGATAATCCAAATACCTTTCATACAAGATACGCTCATGAGCCGCCTGATAGTCTATGACCATCAATCCTGATTTTACCTGATGTAGTACATATTGATTATGAATTTGATACGGTTCCTTTTGTTCTTTGGGTTTCATACCCATCTCATCCGTACCCGTCATGCGGAATGCTTCACTCTCAAGTGTCTCCACCTCAATTTTTCCTGCTGCATTGTCGGGTATGTTTACTTGTTGCATACCTATATAGATATCTTCCCAACCCGTGGATTTTTCATTTCCCGGCTTAAATCTGGCCTCATTTTCAGGAAAATACATTGATTTTTGACCTGATTTATAATGTATTTTTTCAGGATCTCTAGGCACTTCGTTAGAAAATCTGGCTACAAAATTATGATCCGTGTTAAAATCAAGCATTGGACTGATACTATATTGTCCTAAACTATGCTTGAGCGTCACCCTTAAATAATTATAGATGAGCCGCTCATCTTCAAACTTGATTTCTGTCTTAGTAGGATGTACATTGATATCAATATTGGCAGGATCTACGTCGAGAAATAAAAAATAAGATGGATATACTTCCTTGGTAATCAATTCGTCATATGCAGATCTGATCGCATGATTTAGATAATGACTTTTTATAAATCTGTTGTTGACAAAAATATACTGTTCGCCTTGTGATTTTTTGGCGGCTTCTGGTTTCCCGATAAATCCGCTGAAATTGGCCACTTCTGTTTCTTCGCCTATTGGAACGAGTTTGTCATTATATTGTTTGCCCAACACACCAACGATACGCTGCTTCAAATTTCCTTTGGGTAAGTGATATACTTCATTACCATTGTGATGGAAAGTAAAATGAACCTCAGGATTTGCCAAACTGACCCTGTGAAATTCGTCCAAAATATGTTTTAGCTCTACTGGATCGGATTTTAGAAATTTTCTCCTAGCTGGCACGTTATAAAACAGATTTTTTACAGTAACGCTAGTGCCTGACATAGCCTGTACTTTTTCAGTCTTTGTGACAACTGAACCCTCTATGACGATCCGATGTGCGATGTCTTCATGATGCTGTTTGGTGATCATTTCCACATGGGCTATTGCAGCAATAGATGCCATTGCTTCGCCTCGGAAACCCATAGTTTTAATACAAAAGAGATCATTAGCATTGGATATTTTGGATGTGGCGTGCCTTTCGAATGCCATCCGTGCGTCAGTCTCAGACATACCCTTACCATCATCTATGACCTGGATACTGGTCTTTCCTGAATCTTTGATGATTAATTTTATCTGGGTACTGCCTGCATCCAATGCATTTTCTAGAAGCTCTTTAACTACAGATGCAGGTCGCTGAATGACCTCTCCTGCTGCTATCTGATTAGCTATACTATCGGGCAATAATTGTATGATATCGGGCATTCAGGAGTTTTTTTTATTTTCCCATGGCTTCTATCAAACCAATAACTTTGTTGGAACTCATCAATACGTAGCCTGCTAGCATTAAAACCATAATGATATATACCAACCTTATATTGGACTGTCGTACTTGAGAAGATCTAAAGTTTGGATCACCGTAATGTCTCATCCTAAGACCAGCTTTGATTCTGTCTTTGGTATTTTCGACATTTTCATTGTCATCGGTTGGTTGTTTAAATTTTTTAATTCTTTCTTCCAACTCTTCTTTTACAGGATCATAGTACCTAGGTATAAAACCAAACTCCTTAGGTTTTGCTCTGTTGCCGAATCCAATTTTTAACATGACCTTTTCGTTTTAGTATTCAGTTTGTTTTACTATGATGACCTGATATAGATACATACAAATCAGGGCATGACTTCATCGTAATAGATTAAAAACAAGAATAAAACAAATAAGTTGACTCTGGATTAAGCATCTATTTTTGCATATTTAGCATTCTCTTCTATAAACTGACGACGAGGTGGTACTTCATCTCCCATAAGCATGCTGAAAATTCGGTCTGCCTCCATGGCGTCATTAATGGTAACTTGTCTTAAAATCCTCACACTTGGATCCATGGTGGTTTCCCATAGCTGCTCAGCATTCATCTCACCCAATCCTTTATATCGCTGTACTTTGATGCTGTTATCTTCTTTACCATTCGAATAGTTTTCTATGGCTGCTTTACGCTCATCGTCATTCCAACAATATATAAAGTTTTTACCTTTCTTGACCTGATAAAGCGGCGGTGCTGCTATGTAAATATGACCATTTTCAATCAGTGGTTTCATATATCTAAAAAAGAAGGTCATAATTAATGTGGAAATATGGCTTCCATCCACATCTGCATCACACATGATAACTACCTTGTAATATCTGAGTTTTTCGATGTTTAATATCTTTTCACCATCTTTTTCTTCGATACTTACTCCGAGAGCTGTAAACATGTTTTTGATCTCTTCGTTTTCGTATATTTTATATTCCATGGCTTTTTCCACATTCAATATCTTACCTCTCAATGGAAGTATTGCTTGAAAATTACGATCTCGGCCTTGTTTAGCGGTACCACCTGCCGAGTCTCCCTCAACTAGGAATATCTCTGATTCATTGGGGTCTTTGGACGAACAGTCAGATAACTTACCGGGAAGTCCTGAGCCCGTTAGTACATTCTTTCTTTGCACCATCTCACGGGCTTTTCTAGCAGCATGTCTAGCTGTAGCAGCAAGTATCACCTTATCGATGATCCTTCTAGCCATGATTGGGTTTTCTTCCAGATAAGCTTTCAGTACATCACCTACACATCTGGACACGATACCTGTCACTTCAGAGTTACCCAGTTCTCCTTTAGTTTGACCTTTGAATTGTGGCTCAGGAACTTTAACTGAGACGATCGCTGTAAGTCCTTCTTTAAAGTCTTCACCTGAAATTTCGATTTTAAGTTTTGAAAACATACCATTATCATCCCCGTATTGTTTAAAAAGACGGGTGATCGCCCTTCTAAAACCAGCCACGTGTGTACCACCTTCACGGGTGTTGATGTTATTCACATAAGAAAATATGTTTTCCTGATAGCCCGTATTGTACTGCATAGCTACTTCAACCTCCACATTGTCTTCTTTTCCTATCACATGAATAGGCTCCTCTATGAGCGGTGGTCTTGTCTCATCCAAATATTTAACAAACTCCTTTAGTCCGCCCTCCGAATAGAAATCCTGAAATTTGAATGATCCATCTTCATTGACTTCTCTTTCGTCTATAAGCGTTAAGTTCAGTCCTTTGTTCAGATAAGCCAACTCTCTGATTCTTGCTGCCAATATGGTAAAACTATACTCTGTAGTTTCCAAAAAAATCGTTGGATCTGGTTTGAAAGTAACCTGTGTACCTTTTTTGTCAGAATCTCCTAAGGTTTTTACAGGGCCTAAAGGGATACCTTTACTGTATTCTTGCTCAAAAAACTTTCCATCACGATGAACTTCTACTCTTACATATTCTGAAAGCGCATTTACACAAGATACACCTACTCCGTGAAGACCTCCAGATACCTTATAGGTATCTTTATCGAATTTACCACCAGCGTGCAATACAGTCATAACCACCTCCAAAGCAGATTTCTGCAGTTTTTCATGCATGCCCGTCGGAATACCTCTACCATTATCCTGAACAGTGATGGAATTGTCTTTGTGAATTGTGGTAGTAATTTTAGAACAATGACCTGCTAAGTGTTCGTCAATAGAGTTGTCTATTACTTCCCATACTAAGTGGTGAAGACCTTTGACATCAGTGCTACCGATGTACATACCAGGTCTCATTCTCACAGCTTCCAATCCTTCTAATGCCTGAATATTATCAGCACCGTAATTGTTTTTACTTTGATCTTTATTGTCGCTCATATATATCTTACTATGATAAATTCCCTAATTTTTCAGGGCTGCAAAGATACATATAAATCCTGTAAAATACAAGATAATGAGTTATTTATATGCAAGTTTTTTGATAAACATAATCTTTAAAAACTATGCTATCTCAACAGCAAAATCATCTCAAAATCACAACCAAATTAAAATCCAATTGCCCGACTAATTTCTGGTTTTGTCCATTAAAGTGATGG
>CAZGMB010000004.1:0-140899 GCA_964526715.1 uncultured Aureispira sp.
ATAAATAAATTATAATAGAAGTGTTAAGAAATTTTATTTTAAATGGCTATACCTTTGTGTTGTTAATAACATTTAAAATAATAAATCATGGAACTTCTTTTATACATATTAAGATTATTAGGGATTGTTGATGACGAATTAGAGGGTTTTTAAATAAAAGATATTATAATAATTTTATATAAAGAACAACGGGTGCGTATGGGGAGATTTGAGCCGCCCGGCTTTTATTCTCCCCATCGATTTTGAGAATTAAAGAATTTCAGCCGCTCGTATTCTCATTTTTTTAGGTTTAACGAGGACTGTCGGACGTCGGACTCCAATAAGACAGCCCTCGTTTTTTATTTATTGATTAAGGTATTTATTTATTTTTGAGTTAGGTCTTGACTATACCTAAGGAATGCTGCTAACTGAAAGTCCATATATTTTCATTTTACACTATCAAAATATTTGTACAAAGCTTCTTATCATCTACAAAACTTTCGCATCTTTTTGATTTTTGGTACACAATTTACATCAAATAAGTACGATTTCCATATTTCTAAAATTAATATTATTCCCTATAATTCAATATTTTATCCAAATTTCTGGACCAACTTCTATTAATTTTTTACATTTGCGGGTTCAAAGATGATGGTCACATTACACTTTTGTAGTTTAACTGAATATTTTTTTATAAACTATTAGTATCCATCATTTTATAAAGTGAAATAAAAGAAATTTTTGGTTTTAAATTTTTATAATTGTACGCTGATCAAATCATATATACCAAACTACCCAAACATATTGCCATCATTATGGATGGGAATGGAAGGTGGGCAAAAGAAAAAGGCAAGCCAAGGGTCTTTGGTCATAAGAATGGTGTAGTGGCAGTACGCGAAGTGACAGAGGCCGCCGCTGAAATCGGTATAGAGTTTTTGACATTATATGCTTTTTCAACAGAAAACTGGTCAAGGCCTACTTTCGAAGTTAATGCTTTGATGACATTATTAGTGGAGACGGTAAAGCAAGAATTGTCAACGCTAAATAAAAACAACATCAGACTTAAAGCTATAGGGGATTTATCAGGTTTGCCACCAAAGACTCGTGATGCTCTTCTAAAAGGAATAGAGATGACGGCCAATAACACCAGAATGACTTTAGTATTGGCTTTGAATTATTCATCAAGATGGGAAATTGTGGAGGCTGCAAAAAAAATGGCTTTGGATGTAGCTGACGGTAACATAAATATAAATGCGGTTAATGCAGAAGTTTTTTCAGGATATCTCAATACAAAGGACATTCCCGACCCGGAGTTGATGATTCGGACTAGTGGAGAACACAGGATTAGCAATTATCTCTTGTGGCAAGCTGCATATGCAGAATTGTACTTTACTCCTGTGTTGTGGCCCGACTTTCGCAAAGAGCACTTTTATCAGGCTATTATTGACTTTCAAAACAGAGAAAGAAGGTTTGGAAAGACCAGTGAACAAATAGCTGAGTAAATGTAAAATAATTAAGAAAACGTTAAAGAAATTTTTTAAAACAGCATTTTATAAATATTGATCGTTGGTAAGTGTTGTACAAAGTGTAAAATAATGAAAAACATAATAAAATTTATTCTTCTTGTATTATTGGCAGGTTCAGCAAACCTACAAGTCAAAAGTCAGGACGATAGTATTATCAATTATGGTGATAGAAAAACTTATGAGATAGGTGGAATCAACATAGTAGGTGCAGAAAACAGAGATAGAAATGCCATAAAATCTATCGCTGGACTGAAGGAAGGCAATAAAATTCAAATACCCGGACCGACCATCCCTGCAGCCATGAAAGCACTCTTAAAGCTTAAACTCTTTGATGATGTCCAACTTTCAATCGAAAAGATAGAAGGTCAGGTCGTTTTTTTAAAAATGGTATTGGTTGAGCGACCCATACTTACCCGATGGTCGTACAAAGGCGTTAAAACTTCTAAACACGAAGATCTCAATGATATAGTAAAAAACATATTGACCAAAGGTGGTATCGTCACAGATGATCAAAAAGATCTGGCCAAGATGAAAATTAAAGAATTTTATATAGAAAAAGGTAAGTTGGATGTACAAGTATTGGTAAATGAAATTCCTGAAGAGTCAAAAACTGCTAGTGTAAGATTGGAATTTGTGATCAATCCCAAAGACAGAGTAAAGATCGAAGATATCGTTTTTGAAGGAAACAATTCATTTTCTGATCGTAAGTTGAGAAAAAAACTGGACAAGACTAAAAGAAAAGGGACCTTATTGAAGAAATCAAAATTTATAGAAAAAGACTATCAGGAAGACATCAAAGCATTGACAAAATTTTATCAGAAAGAAGGCTTTAAAAATATGACCATCGTTTCTGACACGACATATCGAAATGCTGATGGAAACATTATGATAAATTTGAAAATAGATGAAGGAAAGCGTCACTATTTCAGAAACATAACTTGGAAAGGTAATTCTTTGTACAAAGATGAGTATTTATATACCATTTTGGGTATCTCCAAAGGAGATATTTACAATCCAGAGTTACTCCAAAACAGGCTTAAATTTAGTCTCGACGGGAGAGATATTTCATCCCAATATCTAGATGATGGGTATTTGGCTTTTGATATTCAACCAGTTGAGATCGCTATAGAACGCGATTCTGTAGATATAGAAATGCGTATTTTTGAAGGGCCACAGTTCACTATAGACAACGTTGTCATCAAAGGTAACGACAGGACCAATGAGCACATCGTCAGAAGAGAAATCAGAACCAGGCCAGGGCAAAAGTTTAGTAGGTCAGATATCATCAGGTCTCAGAGAGAAATAATCAATCTTGGATATTTCAACCCAGAATCACTTGGTATAGAAAATCCAGTAAACCAAGCTAGAGGTACGGTGTCTATAGAATACCAATTAGAAGAAAAACCATCAGATCAGCTAGAGCTCTCTGCAGGTTATGGTGGATTTAGCGGATTGATAGGTACGCTTGGTGTAGTTTTTAATAATTTTTCTGTGGCAAACGTTAGAGACAGATCTACTTGGAGCCCATTGCCACAAGGAGATGGTCAAAAACTTTCCGTAAGGCTACAGTCAAATTCCAGATTTTTTAAATCATATAATTTTTCATTTACTGAGCCGTGGCTTGGCGGTAATAAGCCTAGATCATTTACGGTTGGTGCAGTGCAGACAGCATTTGATTATAGTCTACAAAATCAAGGTACTTTGAAAATCACACGAGGATTTATAGGTTTGGGCTCACAAATGAAATGGCCGGACGACTTTTTCTCTTCCAATACTACATTGAATATAGAGCAAATCAATTTGGATGATTTTCGTAGCGGTGGGTTTCCGGTCACAAAAGGTGTTTTTAATAACTGGAGTATAAAACAAACTTTCACACGTAGCAGCATCAGTGACCCGTTATATCCAAGAAGAGGATCTAGGGTTTCTCTAGCATTACAGATAACACCACCGTATTCATTGTTTAGAAAAAATGCTTCATTTGAACCTACAGAGGCCCAAAAACAAGAAATAGAAAGGGATTATAGATTTGAAATAGGTCCAGCAGGTACTTTTGTTCAGGCAGATTTAGATACTAAAATTAATGAGTTAACTGAAGCCAACAACTTCAAATGGCTAGAATATCATAAGTGGAAAATCAATGCAGAATGGTATTTTAATCTGTTTGACAAATTTGTAGTAGCTACCAATGCTAAAATTGGTATTTTGGGTAGTTTCAATAAGGATTTGGGTGTATCACCATTCGAAAGGTTCCAGATTGGTGGTGATGGTATCAATAATCAGAATGTAGGTCTTCAAGGTAGAGAAATCATAGCCCTTAGAGGATATGATGTGGCTGATATTACAGGTAACGGACCAGTAAGCTCTAATGGCAATACTCCAGGTGCTCCTATTTTCAATAAATTTACGGTAGAAATGAGATATCCACTTTCACTCAATCCCAACTCTACTATTTTTGTAACCAGTTGGATACAAGGTGGAAACGGATATGAAAATTTCAAAAAGTACAATCCATTTGATCTAAAGAGATCGGCAGGTTTTGGAGCCAGAGTGTTTTTACCGATGTTTGGACTTCTTGGATTTGATTATGGATGGGGTTTTGACAAGCAGTTGAATGGTAACAATGGATATGGCAAATTTAATATCGTCTTAGGTTTTGAACCAGAATAGTGAAGCTATTTTCGTTTGAAAGAATGGATCTTAAAATATTAAATTTTAGTTAAAAGATTTTATTTTTGAATCATCATATAAAAATCAACGTCTTACAATTATATTTTTAAAACAAAACATTAATAATGAAACACACTTTTTTAGGAATGATTTTTTTGACTCTATTTACTTTGGGTCTGAATGCTCAAAAATTTGGGTATATCAATACACAAGAACTTTTGTCTGGAATGGCAGAAATGAAGCTCGCTGACAATCAGGTTCAACAATTGCAAAATGAGTTGGTTGCCAAAGGTGAAGAGTTGGTCATCAAATTTGAGGCAGAATACAAAGCTTATATGGCAGAAGCCAACAGTGGTACACTTTCTAAGGTGCAAATGCAACAAAAAGAAGAGTCTTTGGTAGCTAAGCAGGAAGAAATTAAAAAATTTGAAGCTGACATACAGCAAAAATTAGTAGCCAAAAGGGAAGAATTGTATAAGCCTGTTTTGGACAAGGTAAAAGCAGAAATAGAAAAACTAGGTAAAGATGGTGGTTATACTATGATCTTTGATTCTAGTGCAGGTATGATCTTACATGCTGCCGATAGTGAAAACCTAATGCCTATTCTTAAAACCAAATTGGGAGTAAACTAATTTAAAAGGTTAAATAATTAATAGAAAGTAGTTATTGGAATTGGAGAAACCGATTTCAGTAGCTACTTTTGTTTTTGAACAAATATTGAAATTATAAATGATGAACTTTGTTAAACTATTTTTATTGTCTATTTTGGTGATCTTAGTCCCAAATTTGTGTATTACTCAACAAATACCGCAACCACCAGCATCAATCGAGCAAGAAGTATTTACCGTAGTGGAAGAAATGCCCAGATTTCCAGGTTGTGAAGCCATGCAAGGCGATCAAGCTGATATAAAGAAGTGCTCCGGCGAAAAACTATTCCAATATATTTTTGCAAATCTAAAGTACCCCGAAGAAGCCAAAAAGAATGGTGTACAAGGCACGGTAATAGCAAAGTTTATCGTTCAAAGGGACGGCACCATTGGTACAATAATGATCCTAAGAGACCCTGGGACTGGACTAGGTGATGCAGCAAAACAAGTTTTACGCAGTATGAATAGTATGCCTGAAAAATGGATACCTGGCAAGCAAAGAGGAAAGTCGGTCAATGTGTATTATACGTTACCTATTAAGTTTGAGTTGGGTAGTGACAGTAAAAAGTGATTACATCAAAATTTAAAAAAAAAAGATTATGAATTATTTTAATAACCATTTTTTGCTATTTGCGGCAGTATTATTATGCCATCTAAGTTATGGACAGCAAGTGCCGCCACCATCGCCGTGTCCTCCACCAGACTATAACAAAGTATATGTAAGAAGCGAAGTAATGCCTCGTTTTCCTGGATGTGAAGACTTAGAAGGTAATGATGAAGAAAAAGCAAAATGCGCAGTCACAAAGATGAATGAGTATATTTACACCCATCTGAAATACCCTGAGGAAGCTAAAAAGAACGGCGTACAAGGTCAGGTTGTTTTAAAGTTTGTAGTAACAAAGGAAGGAAAAATTATTGATATAGAACCTTTAAGAGATCCTGGAGCAGGATTAGGTGATGCAGCTAAAGAAGTTGTAATGAGTATGAATGATTTACCGCAACGATGGTCCTCAGGCAAAATGAATGGGATACCTGTAAATGTCTGGTACACGCTGCCAATAAAGTTTTCTTTGGATACAACAAATAAGAAATAAACTAATGATCAATTACCTGCCATAGCTGGCGGCGAAGTGTTTACCAACCCTTTAAACATTTTCTCTTCCAGGTATTTTCTGGGTTTAGATATGGTTTTATTTAAATATTTTTCCATAAGTAAGCTGGCAATGGGCGCTGCCCAATCACCGCCCCAACCTGCGTTTTCTACAAATACCGCAATAGCTATTTTTGGATTATTTTTAGGAGCAAATCCAAAAAAAACGGAGTGATCTTTGCCGTGTGGATTTTGGGATGTACCTGTTTTGCCACAAATATCCAAGCCTGGAACAAATGCTACTCTAGCTGTACCACCTGTAACCACGGCTTCTAAGCCATCAATTACCGGCGAAAAATATTTGGTATCAATTCTTACCTTTTTTTTCTGAGTATATTCTAAAGGTTTGGGTTTCCCTGACAAATATTGTTTGATAAAGTGTGGAGTGATATAATAACCACGATTGGCCAAAATAGCAGCAAGATTAGCCATTTGCATGGTAGTCAACTCTACTTCTCCCTGCCCAATACCTAATGAAAGCACCCACATAGATTTCCATCCACCATTTTTTTTCTCTCTTTCATATACCCGGTCGTAAAATTTTGAATCCGGAATTCTTCCTTTTCCTTCATAGCTAAAGTCTATACCAAGTTTAGACCCCAATCCAAAATCTCGTAAGTATGACACTAGAGTATCCAAACCAACTCCAGGATTTTTACTTCCGTATTGATCTAAAAAGTCTTTGGTTATCTGAAGATAGTAAGTATTGCAAGAATGTTGGATAGCTTCGGAAACATTATTGATGTATGCGTGTGGGTGGCAACCCATTTTTTTGGATGCGCTGAGTCTGAATCCTCCAAAACAGCTCATAGGCCTTTGTGTCCAAGTCACACCTTTCTGCAGAGCGATGAGGGACATTATGGGTTTGAAAATCGAACCTGGTGGATACCTGTTAGTAACGGCCCTGTTATTGAGTGGTCTGTTAATCGTATCGTTTAATAACTGGACCATACCAAAACTACGATTTTCGTCCATACTGAGTAAGTTTGGATCATAGGTGGGCGCACTTACCATAGCTAGGATTTCACCTGTGGAAGGTTCTATAGCTACAAGGCCTCCACGTTTATTCATCATCAAACTATCGGCATAAGCCTGCAACTCCAGATCAATACTTATCTTCATATCTTCCCCAGGTACTGCCATACTATCCAAGCGACCATTGTCATAAGATCCTATCTTTCGACCTAGATTATCTTTTAGAATATAGTTGATTCCTTTTTTACCACTTAGTTCTGGTTCATAGGCTATTTCCAAACCTGTTTTACCGATAAAATCCCCGGGTATATAAATACCATTAGAGTTTTCAATTATCCTGTCGTCTACTTCTCCCAAATACCCAAGTACATGGGCACCATTACTATGAGGATATCCTCTTATACTGCGTTCTACGGCATAAAAACCAGGAAATTTATGCATATGTTCTTGAAAAATTGCAAACTGTTCTGGACTGATCTTGGAAAGAAATACAAAAGGAATCGATTTATGAAACTGTGGGCTTTTCCAGTCTTTATTGAGATTGGCAATAAAAGTTTCTTTGTCTATTCCAAGCAATGAACAAAACTTAAGTGTATCCATCTTAGGGTCTATTTTTCGGTAGACCGCATTGATAATATAGATTGGTTTGTTAAACACTAAGGTTTTGCTATTTCTATCCATGATAATCCCTCTTGATGGATAAATTAGAGATCTTTCGAGAGTGGTTTTCTGGGCTTGTACTTTGTATTTAGGAGAAAACAATTGGAGGTATGCTGCCCTTCCTGCCATCACTATAGATACCAGAGCTATTGCATAATAAATAATGTATTTTCTATCTTCCAAATGTCTCATGTCCTAATATTTTGTCCTAATTAAAAATTGAAGAATTATGATGACTATAAAGGAAATGATAAAGCTAAAGATGCTATTGAGAAATATCTCAAAAATATAAACAAACGAAAAAGCCTCTATACTAAAGTACACAAATATATGGAATAATAATAAGATACTGGTGTAAGTCACAAACCACCCAAGACCCATATTTTTAATGGTAGGTACATCATTCATATTGTAGCCTTCTACTGGCTCTATAAAGGCAATAACCAAATTTCTGAAATATGCGGTAAATACTAAAGCTGCTGCATGTATTCCTATAGAATCATAAAACATGTCCAGTCCCAATCCAAAGGTAAATGCTGTTAACAATAATACGGGCCTTGGTGTTTTGATAGGCATAAGCAAAATGACCATCGGATAGATCAAAAAATGAATAAATGCCATACCGCCTAAAGAAAAAGTAATCTGCTTGAACACCACTATTTGTGCCAAAAACAAAATGATTGCCCTGATGACATTGGTAGAAATCGTTTTATTCATTGCCTACTTCTTTTTCTAACAAAAGTTGTTCAGATCCAAATATATTCTGAATCACGTATGCATATTGAGCGTTAGTCAGATCATTAAATAGCTTTACAGTAATGCTATAACTATTACTCCCTGGTGGAATTACAAATTTTTCTACTTTTCCGACAAGAAGGCCTTTAGGGAACATAGTAGAGTATCCACTGGTGATGACAGTATCACCCACCGCAATGAATTCATGTTTTGGAATGGACTCAAGATTCATTCTGAGTGGATCCATGTTTTTCCACATCAAGGTACCATGACCTTTTCTTCCCTTTACAGCACACGAAATTTTTGTTTGACTGTGGAGGAGTGATATTACGTGTGCAAAATTTTCTGATACATTTCTCACTACGCCCAATAATCCTTTATGAGAGGCAATTACGCCCATATCCGGTTGGATACCATGACGACTTCCCTTATTTAATGTAAAGTGATTATTACTTAAGTTTATAGTGCTGTTGATAATATTAGAAGGGATGAGTCTGTATTGATTCAGCAAACTATCAGAAGCCGGAATATTATCTGAAGAATACTCAATTTTAATAATGTTTTCTATCAAATTGGCGTTTTCACGCATCAGACTGTCATTCTGACTTTTCAAGTTGGCAAATTGAACGATTTTGGTTTGTTGGTCTGCAACTTTACCAGCAAATACGTTGGAAGAATTTACAAAAATATCCTTTTGTGCCTTATTGTAGTTTATAATTAAGGAAAAACAAATGACCTGCAGCACTACAAATAATAGGTGTGCTCCATATTTAACTATAAGCTGAATGACATTATACATTCAAATTTTTAATTATGGTCAAATACTTTTTCTATCCATCAAAAATGAATACCTATGGGAGTTTTTTAAAGCAAGACCGGTACCTCTTACTACTGCTCTCAAAGGATCATCAGCTATATGAACGTTTAATTTTGTTTTGGCTGCCATCCTTTTGTCCAATCCTCTTAATAGTGCACCACCACCTGTAAGATAGATTCCTGTTCTGTAGATATCAGAAGAAAGTTCTGGTGGTGTATCTTCCAGAGCCTTAAGTACAGCTTCCTCTATTTTGGCAATAGATTTGTCCAATGCTTCAGCTACTTCCACATGGGTGGTAAATACTTGCTTAGGAATTCCTGTAAGCATATCTCTGCCATTTACAGGATATTTAGGTGGTGCATCAGATATATCAGCAAGAGCTGCTCCTGCATGAATTTTTATTTGCTCTGCCGTACGCTCGCCAATGAGTATATTGTGTTTACGCTTCATGTAGTCTATGATATCGTTAGTAAACTCATCACCCGCTATTCTTATGGATTGGTCTGTAACGATGCCTGACAATGCGATCACTGCTATTTCAGTAGTACCACCTCCAATATCTATGACCATATTTCCTATCGGCTCTTCTACATCGAGACCAATGCCCAGAGCAGCTGCCATAGGCTCATGTATCAAGTAAGTCTCCTTAGAGTCTACGTGATCTGCGGAGTCAAAAACGGCTCTCTTTTCCACTTCTGTAATCCCTGATGGAATACAAATGACCATTTTTAAGTGAGTAAAAAATCTCCTCTTTTCGCCGATCATATTGATCAGACCTTGTATCAATGCTTCCGCTGCTTGAAAGTCTGCAATCACTCCATCTTTGAGAGGACGGATTGTTTTAATATTGTCATGGGTCTTTTCGTGCATTTGCATAGCACGATTACCTACTGCGATGACTTCGTTGGTATTTCTGTTTATAGCTACTATGGATGGTTCGTCCACAACAACCTTATCATTTTGGATAATCAGTGTATTAGCTGTACCTAAATCTACGGCTAACTCTTGTGTAAAAAAATTAAAAAATCTCATTGCTTATGCTGTAAGTGATCACTTTTCTGGTTAAAATATTTCGGAGTCTTAGCGAGCATTACGACTCATCAAAGCACTATTGAATTTAGATAAATACTAAAAGGAAATTCGATTTAAAATATTTTGTATTAAAAAAATCAAACGCCAATTATTCAACTTTAACTCACTAAAAACCGAGCGCCGCAAAAATAATCATTTTAAATACAAATAGTTACAATTTCTTCATCTTTAATAAAATAATAAGATATTTTCATCATTCGGGTCCTACAATTACTTCAATCATATGATCGTCATAGAAATATTTTTGAGCCATCTCTTGTATTTTTACATTATCCACAGCATTTACTTCTTGGGCAAAATGTAAAAAATCTTTGGGTTGCTTACCTGTCAAAAGCATAGTTTTGACAAATGAAGAAACATTCATAGGCCCATCTAGCATATTCATAAAACTACCCATGAGATAATTTTTAACCATGTTCAGCTCCTTGTTTTTTACTTTTTGCTGCTTCAATAGATCCATCTGATGATATACTTCTTTCATTAATGGTTGTACATACTCTGATGCGGCTTCAGTACTAACATAAAAACACCCGTCATGTAACATCTGATCCACACTACTATGAATATCATAGGTATATCCTAGATCTTCGCGAATGCTACTCATGAGGCGTGAGCCAAAATAACCACCAAATATAGTATTTAACACAAAAAAAGATGCATTATCCTCATGGTCTCTGTTGAATAATTTAAATCCTGTTTTTATAGCACTTTGATGTTCATTTTTGCTGGTTAGCTTTATTTTTCGTCCCGGTGTAGAAATAGCTGGTGTGTATGTTTTTATCTTGGAATCCTTATGGTCCTGCCCAAAAGTATTAAAAATAGTTTTGCGAACTTCTTCATTGATTTTGCCGCTGATGATGATAAATCTGTTGTCTGTTCCATAATTAGTTTCATAATGTGTCAAAATGATTTCCCTACTTAACTTTTTGTAATCTGCTTCGGTACTATTGTAACCGTATGGATGATTTTTACCAAAGATTTCTTCAGTAATTTGTCGATAAGTAATGACTTCGTTTTTGGTGAGTTCTTCTTTTAGCTTTTGTATATTTACATGTTTAAATTTTTCGATCTCATCTTCTGGAAATGTTGGATAAGTATAAATATCATATAGCTGTCGGATCGCTTTTTCACTAAATTTGGTAAGACAATACAATGTGGTGTAAGAGAAGTCCATATTGGATGCTGTCTTTATACTGGATCCATAATAATCTATTTCTTCTGCAATCATAGTAGATGTCTTATCCTTGCATCCATCCTTGATCAGAGACGAAACTGCCCTACTAGCGAGATGATGCCTTTCTGCACTTCTGCCTGCCACATGAACGACTTCTACTTTTAATATTTCTTGGCTGCCCAAGTTAATTTCGCATACTTGAGTTCCATTAGCCCATTGATACAATTCATATTCGGGAAATATGAGTTTCTCTGTTTTATGGATGGTGGGTGCCACTTTTCTGTCTAACATCAAAAAATATTTTGGGCACAAAGGTACTATCAAATATTTCATTCTTTGGCTAATCTAAAGATAATCATTTTAAAATACATTTTTATTATTCCCCAATATACTGTGGATAAACTTTTTAATTCATTCTATACCAAGCAGATATTAGGAAATATGATAATTAGTATTATTTTTGTGGTCTGAAATTTAAAAAGTTCTTCTTGACTATTCCAAGTAATATAGGAACACAAAATTTTGATTTCGATTTAGTTAGATACTGTAACAGTTAAATAAGGTACAAAAAATGAGATTTGAAGTTTCTTCGTCAGAATTACTAAAGCAATTAAACATAGCATCAGGAGCCATCAACTCTAATCCTGTACTTCCTATTATGGAAGATTTTCTCTTTGATGTGAAAAGTAATACATTAACCATTACATCTACTAATCTGGAGACTACCATCATTACTGAATTGGATGTAACCGCTGATGAAGATGGTATTATTGCAATTCCAGCAAAAATACTTTTGGATACACTCAAAGCATTACCCGAGCAACCTATCACAATAACAGTTGACGAAAACAATGGTGTTAAAATTCTCTCAGCATTTGGGGTGTACAAACTCTCTGGCGATGCGGCAGATGATTTTCCAAACCACCCTGAAGAAGATGATGTTGAAACATTGCTTCTAAATTCCAAAAAAATCCAAAAAGGAATCACAAATACTATTTTTGCTACCAGCAATGATGAATTGAGACTTGCCATGACTGGTATTTTGATTCAGATAGATTTTACCAAACTTCATTTTGTAGCTACGGACGCTCACAAACTGGTTAAATACACGATAGGAAATCTAAGTACTGACATTGCAAAATCTTTGATTGTTCCTAAAAAAGGATTAACTTTAGTTAAAAATGCTTTGTCAGAAGAATGTGATGTAAAAATTAGTTTTAATAAAGCAAATATCTTCTTTTCTTTTGGAAGGACAAAAATCGTTTGTCGTCTAGTCGATGCCAAATATCCGGAATATAATGCTGTAATCCCGGTAGAAAATCCATACGAAGCCATTATCAACAGAAAAGATTTTTTGAATTCACTGAGAAGGATAGCAATATATGCCAATAAATCTACCAATCAAGTCATATTGAACATCACAGAAAAAAGCATGACTATCTCAGCTCAAGATCTTGATTTTTCAAATGAAGCCACTGAGCAACTCAATTGTAATTTTTCCGGAGAACCTATGACCATAGGTTTCAACGCCAAATTTTTGGGTGAAATGCTCAATGTATTGGAGAATGACGATATTAAACTTCAATTGTCTACACCAAGCCGAGCAGGATTAATTGTACCAACTGAAGATGAGCCTGGTGAAGCATTACTTATGCTAGTGATGCCTGTGATGATGGGCAATTAAGATTTTTGTAATTTCACAAAATATGAAAGTTGGGCTGTTTTTTGGATCATTCAACCCTGTACATACAGGTCATATGATCATAGCTAATCATTTTGTCCAATACACAGATTTGGACGAAGTTTGGATGGTAGTAAGCCCACAAAATCCGCTTAAAAATAAAGCCAGTCTAGCCAAAGATAGTGATAGGTTCCATTTGGTACAGCTGGCTATTGGTGACAATACCAAAATCAAAGCATCCAACGTAGAGTTTTCATTGCCAGTGCCATCATATACCATTGACACACTCACTTATTTAAAGGAAAAATATCCTTCCAAAATTTTTTCTTTGATCATGGGTGGAGACAATTTGGCTACCATAGAAAAATGGAAAAACTTTGAGTTGATTTTGGATAATTATAACATTTATGTGTACCAAAGACCTGGGTTTGAAGACGGACCTTATGCAAAACATCCACATGTACACATAATCAATAATGTACCCATGATGGAAATTTCAGCTACGTTTATTCGAAATGCCATATCTGGTGGCAAGTCTATCCAATATCTTGTTCCTGACGCAGTCTTTAAGTACATAGACGAATCAGCCATGTACTCCAAAATCAATATAAAATAAAGTTTATTTTAACCATTTTATTGATTTAATTTAGACAAATTATACAATAAACTGATACATTTTTCCTTTATATTGTCGAATTTAATGTAAAGCACACCATGTCTAAAAATCGTATACTTGTAATATTTCTGCTTTTAGGTACCTGCTATATACTAAGGAGTCAAAGTAATTTGGTTTTGGGAGAGTGGAAATCTCATCTTTCTTATCGTATTGGTATCAGGGTAACTCAAAGTCCAAACAAAGTAATTTATGCCAGTCAAAGAGGAATTTTTATGGTTGATAAAGGTGATCTTTCTGTGACTACATTATCTAAAGAAAATGGACTTTCGGATATCAGGGTCTCCAATTTATTTTATGACCCGTACAACGAACAGATCATGATCATTTATGAAGATAGCAATATAGATGTAGTACATGCTGATGGTAGGGTGTCCAATGTGCCATTTATTCAAAGCAATACATCTATTTTGGGGAGTAAATCTATAAATCAGGTTTATTTTCAAAGCAAAACAAATGCATACATAGCCACAGATTTTGGAATCATTGGATTTAATCCTGAAAAACTTGAGTTCCCTTTTACCACATTTACGTCTTTTTCTATACTTTCTGTAACGATTTTCAATGATTTTGTATATGTCGGTACCGAAAATGGTGTGTATAACCTAAGGCTAACAGGTACCAATATTTCTGACTTCAATCAATGGAGTAAATTGAACACTTCTGGAGCTTTTTTTGAAGGGACAAAAATTGACGCATTAGTTACAAAACACAATCAATTGTATGTAGTCGCAGATAATCAAGTATTCGCTTATGCTCAGCAATTTAAACTAGTGTACAAACCTTCAGATGCTGAAGAAAATATTAAATTTCTATCTGATTCCGGACCTGATCTTATAGTGGGTATAACTAAAGGAAATAATGCAAAAGCTATTTTTATAAATAAAGATAATCAAGTAATAGAAGGAAAATATGGTTGTCCTAATTTATTTCAATATGCCGTCGAAGACCAAAAAGGGAGAATTTGGATTGCTGATCAATGGGATCCAATAAAATATCTGCAAAATAGGCTGGAATCCAACTGCAGTACAATAAACATACCCTCACCATTTTCCAATGAAGGTTCTAGCATTAGGTTTAAAAAAGATAAAGCCTACATAGCTTCCAATGGTGTAACTGAAGATTTTCAATACTCATTTACCAGAAATGGGTACTATACTTTAGCAAATAATACGTGGGAAAACTTTAATTCGGAAAACTTTAAAATACTTGTGGATGAAGAATTTTTTCATCTGATGACGCTTGCTCCAAACCCTAAAAAGAAAGAAGTATATTTAGGGAGTTATTACAACGGATTGATTTTTTATGATGAAGAGGCTGATACCACAGCACACTGGAATAAAGACAATAGTGCTTTGCAAAGAACCGAGGGAGATGAGGCCCGTACTAGAGTTTCAGGATTGGCTTTTGACAAAGATGGCAATTTGTGGATATCAAACTATCTGGCCCAAAAACCAATTGTAGTCAAAACCAAAGATAATACTTGGCATAGCTTCAATGTTCCCGGAGCGACTTTGCTTCATGAAATATCTATAGATCAAAAAGGAAATAAGTGGATTCCTGTTTATGGTACAGGAAACGGTATCGTAGTATATTTTGAAGGGAGCAATATTGCAGACCCTACTGATGATAAAGTCAAATATATAACTAGAAACAATAGTGTAATTACAGGCAATAGGGTAAACTGTGCTACCGTAGATTTGGATGGTAGTATTTGGGTGGGTACAGATGAAGGCCCGGTAGTATTTGATTGTGGTGATCCATTTGCAGCAACATGCACCGGAAACACTCGAAAAGTTGTAGTAGATGGGATTCCTGCACCTCTTTTAAGGTATGAAGATATCATCAGTATAGGAATTGATGGTGCTAATCGTAAATGGTTTGGCACAAGAAATGGTATCTTTGTTCAATCTGCAGATGGTGTGACAGCTATAGATCGTTTCGACGTCAAAAACTCACCTTTATTGGATAATAGAGTAGATGAGTTATCTTTCAATCCTGAGACCGGCGAGATGTTTATCGTAACGCGAGGCGGTATCCAAAGTGTCAAAACCAATACCACAGGAGGTGGAAGATCATTTAGCAGCAACGTTTATGCATATCCTAATCCTGTGACACCAGGCTATACAGGTCCAATAGCTATTAAGGGACTTATGCGTGATTCTAATGTAAAAATCACAGATATGAATGGCAGGCTAGTTTATGAAACCAAAGCCTTAGGTGGTCAAGCAATTTGGGATGGTAACGATTATAATGGCGTGCGGGCTTCCACAGGTGTATATCTTGTATTTAGTGCTAACGAGAATACATCACTTTCTCCAGATGCTGTTGTTACGAAGATTTTGCTAGTGGATTAATTTACTTTTCTGAGAGTTTCTTCATAAAAAGTAAACCTGTTTTTCTTTAATCCTTGGAATATTTCGTTTAGATATTGCTTTTGATATATTATCAGATCTTCATTTGATTTGATAGTTTCAGTAACCAAAGTATCATCTTTTTTTAGTGGTAATTTGCCTTTTACTCCTATAGTTGTAACGTCTTCTTTGATGATTTGTCGAGATTTGCTATAAGTATTTGTCGTCCCTTCGTAATTTTTGATTTCTTCAAGATTGGTTTTGATGTCTTCTTTTGGTTTAAGTACCCATCTTCCATTTGTACACGTCCAATATTCTATGACTTTACCATTTTCGTCATACTTTGTTGTGTATTCTACATTTGGTATTTTACCTTTCCAAGAAATTTTCACATGCTTAGTTTTTTGTTTGTCATTATATCTTGTTTTTGAAAGAGTTCCAGTTTTTTTACCATTTTCGTAATAATCCACAGCCTTAACTTCGCGATTCTTTTAATCGTACCAAATCTTTGTTTTAGAATGAAATCTATCTCTAAACATAGTAATTCTTTCTATTCTTATTGTATCATCTTTATATTTGTAAAGATATGATGTCCTCAATCCTTCCTTTCCATGTATCTCAGTAAATACTACAAATCCCATGCTATTAAATGAGTCTTTTTTGATTAAGAAAGAGTCTTTAGATTCAAGTATTTCAAAAACATATGACTCAATAGTTTTTAACCGATTCTTTCTTACCACTTCAGGCGAAGGACTTTGCTGAGAAAACAATAATTGACTTATACCTATGTTTAAAATAAATAGCCAAAAAATATTTTTCATAATAGGACAAAACATATATTGTGATTAAAATTTTTATCGAAATTCCTACACTTAAAAACAAAGAGCCTTTCTAAATTGTACTTCAGAAAGGCTCCTATATTTTATAAAACGCTATTCAATTATAACATAGGTGCAATTACCAACGCTACAACCGACATCAATTTCAATAAGATATTAAGTGCTGGTCCAGATGTATCTTTAAATGGATCACCCACAGTGTCACCAACAACGGTAGCTTTGTGTGGTTCTGATCCTTTATAGTACATTTTGCCTTGAATTTCTACACCTTCTTCAAACATCTTTTTAGCATTGTCCCAAGCACCACCTGCGTTTGACTGGAAGATGGCCATCAAAACTCCACATGAAGTCACACCAGCCAACAATCCACCCAACATCTCAGCGCCACCACCAAAACCAATAACTACTGGAGATATTACTGCCAATAAGCCAGGTAAAACCATCTCTCGGATAGATGCTTTAGTAGATATCTCTACACATTTGCCATATTCAGCCTTGCCATCTGCTGCATCAAATGTTGCTTTATCTCCATCAGACCATGTCTTATATTCAGAACCATCATTCTTTTTCATTACAGCAAGTGCGGCCTTTAACTCGGGAATATCAGCGAACTGCCTTCTTACTTCCTGGATCATGTCCATAGCAGCTCTACCTACTGCGTTCATTGCCATAGCTGAAAATAAGAAAGGAAGCATAGATCCAATCAATAATCCTGCCATAACTTTTGGATTAGCTACATCGATTACTGTGATACCTGCTGTAGCCATAAATGCTGCAAACAATGCCAATGCTGTCAAAGCAGCTGAACCAATCGCAAATCCTTTACCTATCGCAGCAGTAGTATTACCCACCGCATCCAATTTATCAGTTTTTTGTCTGACGTCTTTTGGAAGATCAGCCATCTCCGCGATACCACCTGCATTGTCAGAAATAGGACCATAAGCATCTACAGCCAGTTGAATACCCGTGTTGGAAAGCATACCTACCGCAGCAATTGCGATACCGTATAATCCTGCAAAATGGTGTGCACCAATAATGGCTGCTGCTAATACTAATATAGGTAATGCTGTTGACTGCATACCTACACCTAAGCCTGCAATAATATTGGTAGCTGATCCTGTCAATGATTGATTTACTATAGACTGCACAGGTTTAGTGCCTGTACCAGTATAAAATTCTGTGATGATACCTATAGCAAGTCCTGATACCAAGCCAATAATGACGGCCCAGAAAATACCCATAGAAGTGTACGCCATACCTGTTGCATCAGTCCATGTTGCAGGCAACATCCACATTACAATGCCATAGGTAGCTGCCAGCATTAAGGCTGCAGAGATGAACTCACCTCTGTTCAATGCTTTTTGTGGGTCACCACCTTCTGCTACTTTTACAAAAAAGGTACCCAAGATGGATGTGACAATACCCACGCCAGAAAGTACAAGTGGAAGTAAAACTGCATTTAAGCCACTAAAATCGTTAGTATTTTCAAAACCACCTAATCCTACGAAAGCAGCTCCAAGTACCATAGTACCGACAATAGCTCCTACATATGATTCAAATAGGTCTGCTCCCATACCTGCTACGTCACCCACATTATCACCCACATTATCTGCGATAGTTGCTGGATTTAGCGGATGATCTTCTGGTATACCGGCTTCTACTTTACCTACTAGGTCAGCACCTACGTCAGCTGCTTTGGTGTAGATACCACCACCTACTCTTGCAAATAAAGCGATAGATGATGCTCCAAATGAAAAGCCGGTAAGAACTGTAATGACTTTATTGATATCTGCTGCACCATTTGCATCAGTCCATCCCAAACCCATGTACAAAGCAAACAATGCACCGAGACCCAGTACACCTAAGCCTACAACACCCATACCCATAACTGAGCCACCTGCAAATGCTACTTCCAAAGCTTTTCCTAAGCTCGATCTTGCAGCATTAGTAGTACGGACGTTGGCTTTTGTAGCGACTTTCATTCCGATAAACCCAGCTAATGCAGAGCAAACAGCACCTACAATAAATGATAAAGCTACCAATGGAGATGAACCTTCTGAATTTCCACTGATACCCATTAGTATGGCAACAGCAATTACAAAAATTGAAAGCACTTTGTACTCAGCTCTTAAAAAAGCCATAGCTCCGTCAGAAATACTTGCAGCAATTCTCGCCATTTTTTCAGTACCTACTTCCTGTTTTGCCACCCACGCACTCTTCCAATAAGTGAAAAGAAGCGCTAATACTCCAAAAACAGGGATTAAATAGATTAAACTTTGTCCCATAAGTTGTCGATTATTCGTTAATGATTATTAAATTGTTGTTAAATAAGGCCGCAAAAATAAGTTTTCTACCACAATAAAACAAATTTAATTTCGCTTCTTTATTTTAGTTGAATGTTCCAAACTTACTCCAAGTCAAAAAATATTGCAATTATTATAGTGAGCAATAAAAAATAAGGAAAAAATTGTACTTACCTTTGTGGTTGGCTTTTTAAAATTTGAAAAAAGAATTTCTCATAAATATTTTGTTGCTTTTGGTCATCAATGTATTGATCAAACCCATGTACATTTTTTTGATCGAAGCCAAGATCCAGAATGTAGTTGGCACTGAGGTTTATGGTGCTTATTTTTCATACTTTAATTTTGTGTTTTTGTTTCAGTTTTTAAATGATCCTGGTCTTCAAAACTGGAATGCTCAGTTTGTACCCAAAAATAAAGAAATTATATCAGCCCACATCACACAATTAATATATGCTAAAATCATCTTGGCTTTTATTTTTATAGGAATAACCTTATGTTTTGCTTATCTTTTTGGTTTTGATGATATCGATTTACTAGTTTTATTAAGTACAAATCTAATTTTAAGTTCCATTTTTATGTTATTCCGAACTGTAATGGCTGGCATGGGATTTTACCGTACCGATAGTTGGCTTAGTGCATTGGATAAAGTTTTAATGATATTGATTTTAGGTTATGTATTGTATATATCAGCTGATGGGCTTATAGATATTCATAAGTTTGCTTTTTTACAATGTATTGCTTATTTGATAGCATGTATAGTCATATTCCTATTGGTTTTGGTCAAGATAAAAATCAGTGTTGATGCATTCTCGCTTGCACATTTTATCAAAATAATTAAACAATGCCTGCCTTACATTCTTACGCTTTTGTTTATGACGGCGTATAATAAGTTGGACGGAGTTATGTTGGCCAAGATGTTGGACGATAATCATTTTCAAGCAGGAGTATATGCATCGGCCTATAGACTGTATGATGCTGCCAATATGACTGGCTATTTATTTGCTGCATTACTACTACCCATGTACGCATCGCATATATTTGATCCAAAAATTTTAAAGGACTTATTAAATGCTGGTGTCAAATATGTCTCTTTAATGTCTTTTCTGTTGGTTTGTACCATTTTCTACTACGGTGAACCCATTATGCAGATTATATATGAGGCATATGTCACAGATTTTTATGTAACCCTAAAGTGGTTGATTTTGAGCTATATGATGGTAGCGATAGCTTACATTTACGGAAGTCTTTTGGTTGCATCAGGAAAAATTGGAAGTTTGAATATCGTTTTTGGAATAGGTCTCATTATTAATATTGTCTTAAACCTGATTTTCATTCCCCATTATCAGGCGGCTGGTGCTGCTATAGCAACTTTTATAACGCAGATTTCAGTTTTGGCAGGGCAAATTTATCTGACTAAAAAAGAGCTTAATCTTTTTGCAGACAAAAAAATATACATCAATTTAATACAATTCGCATTGCCATGCAATATTGTTTTCTATGTATTGAAGTCAATAATAATTTGGGATTGGATATTTAACTTGGGTTTGAGTATATTAATTTGTTTACTTTTGTCGTTTATTTTAAAAATAATAGATTTTAAAGACGGTATGACCTTGGTTGAAAGCCGTAAAACATCAATTTAGTTTACCAGATTGTCAATATGAATAACCAATACAGTTTAGCTGATTTTATTGCACAAATTTTAAAATGGAAAAAAGAGCTTTTGATCATATCGGCAGCTATTATCGTGCTAAGTGTTGTAGTAAGTCTCTTTTTGCCCAATTATTATAAAGCAGAGACCACTTTTTATGCTGCGAGTCCTGACTTGGCAAAACCTATTCCTATAGGTGGCGATGAAAAAGATGTTAGAATTTATGGAGATGACAAAGATTTAGATAGACTATTCACTATAGCAACTTCTCATGAAGTTTTATTTTATTTGATTGATTCTTTTAAGCTTTATGAACATTATGATATTGACAAAGATCATCCAAAAGCCAAATTTAAAGTAAAAGAAGAATTTTTAGAAAACTATAAAACTATTAAAACTAAATACGGGGCCCTGCAACTTATAGTAGAAGATACGGACCCAAAAATGGCTGCTGACATAGCCAATACAGCTAGAACTAAAATAGAAAATATAGCGCAGTTGATAGTAAAATCAAGTCAAAAAAACTTGATAGATAACTACGAAAATAATTTGAAGATTAAGAAAGTTCAAAGTGATACCTTGGCAAACAGGTTGAGACGAGGTAAGGCATCAGTAGGACTTTTTGATACATGGGGACAAACCGGTATGTACAATAAAATGCTCTCAGATGCAGAGTCAGACTTGGAAGATGCAAAAGGAAAAATTTCTGTCTATAAAAACTATCCATCTTTCCGAGATTCCGTAATCAAATACATGGCAGTAGTGCAAGGTGCTGAAGGCAAGAAAGTCAAATCTCTGACAGAAATGGAAAGGTATGCACCGATTTTGTCTGATCTTAAGCAGATGGAATCTGAACTTTCAAGATTGTATGACCAAATTAGCTTGGACAAGGAGAGGCTAAAACAACTTTCTGCATCTTATAACGCCAAGTTTACGGCACTTCATATTATAGAAACAGCTGAAGTACCCGTACAAAAATCAAGACCAAAAAGATCAATTATTGTAGTGCTGAGTAGTTTGATAGGTATTATGTTCTCCTTTTTAGCGGTTTTAATCATAGACAATATCAAAACAGCTGACTTATTTAACAAACAACAATAAGTAATACAAGATCTCAATTTTGATATTTATAGATAGGAAAAACAAATACTAATGTTGGCCTTTGAACACAATAACACCTTTAATGCTAAGTCTCTTTTCTGGGCTTATGGAGCATTGGTGATATGCTCAATGATATCCAGTATTATTTTTGAAAGCTATCTGCCATTTATTATTCCTGTATTACCTTTAGGTTTGGGTCTGATATTTGATGACTACAGACGGCTTTTTTATATGTTGTTCATGACTATTCCATTTTCTATGGAGCATTACTTTGAAGGTGCTAGATTAGGAACAGACATTCCGTCCGAACCAATAATGATTTTTCTGTCAGGTATCACTATATTGGCTTGGATAAAGCTAAAGTTTAGTGTCAATAGGGACTATATCATGCACAGCATTACATTGTTTTTGGTTTTACATATTTTTTGGATCTTTGTCACAGCCCTTAACTCTGAAAACTTTCTAATCTCACTAAAGGTTTTTACTGCAAAAATCTGGTATATCCTACCTTTTTTTCTTTTTCCATTGATCACTTTCAAAGAAACTGCAGAGTATGAAAGAACATACAAAATTGTCTATAAATTTTTGTTTGTTGCCATTTGTATAGTCTTGGTACGTCATGCTTTTGAAGGGTTTTCTTTTGCTGCTAGTCATGGAGTAGTGAGGCCCTTTTTTAGAAACCATGTCAATTATGCAGCTATTTCTGTGGTTTGCCTGCCTTTTGTTTGGGCATTTCTTAGGATACAAAAACTTGAAGGCAAATCTACAAAGTGGTTGACTGCCATTTTTCTTATATTCGTCGTGGGCATATATTTTAGTTACACACGAGCAGCAATTCTATCTATGGGTATTGCTTTGGGCGCTTACTATATAATATTCAAAGGTTGGGTAAAACAAGCCTTGGCTATTAGCAGTTTTATAGCATTTATCGGTGTGGTTTGGTTATCTTGGAATAATAAATATATGGAGTTTACTCCTGATTTTGAAAAAACAATAACCCACAAAGAATTTGACAATCTTCTCGAGGCTACTTACAAACTTGAAGATATCTCATCTATGGAGCGCGTTTATAGGTGGATGGCTGGTATAGAGATGATCAAAGATCGTTTTTGGATGGGATTCGGTCCAGGAAGCTTTTATTCAAATTATAAATCGTATTCTATATCTCGATTTCAGACTTATGTAAGTGATAATCCAGAGCAATCGGGTATTCACAATTATTTTTTAATGACTTGGGTAGAACAAGGATTGATAGGTTTCCTCATATTTATTGGTTTATGTTTTGTTTTGCTTATTGAGAGTGAGAATTTGTACCATAGATGCACAGATCTAAAAGATAAGTACTTGGTAATGGCGTGTGCCTTGGCTTTTATCATCATTTTTGCAATGAATCTTATCAATGATTTGATAGAGACAGACAAAGTAGGACCATTCTTCTTTTTAAATATGGCATTCTTATTGTTTATTTCATCAAAGTATAAAAAGTCTAAACATTATTAGGCGTTCCTTTATTAACAATATATTGAAACCGTATTTTGAAAAATAAACATCCCTTAAATCACGAGTACGACCAACATTTACATCAGGATGTGGGATCAGCTTTGAAATATTTAAAAGTTTCTAAAATTATATTTCCGATTATTTTAGGACTTGGCGTGGTTTTATGGTTGATGGCAAGGCAGTTAGATATTGCTGAGTTAAAAAAACTAGATAATAATTTTAATACTATCTTTTGGATACTGATGGCAATATCCATGTATATACTCAGGCACCTTTTTTATGCATGGCGGCTTCGGATAGTTTCTGATTATGCGTTTTCATGGCCCAAAGCGATCCAATTGATTGTCATTTGGGAGTTTTCAACTGCTGTGTCCCCTACTAGTGTGGGTGGCGCTGGAGTTGCTTTTTTCTTATTGTCGCAAGAAAAACTTTCTGGAGCAAAGACCATTTCTGTGGTATTGTATACTATGGTGATTGATACTATATTTTTTGTGACCGCACTTATTTTACTTTATCTGTCCATAGGACCTATAATGATTCGTCCGGGCATGACGGTATTTTCCGATATAGATGGTTATGGCATTACTTTTCTAACTGTATTGGGATTTATGGCAACTTATGGGTCAATATTTTTTTATGGTTTATTTATAAATCCAAGAGCGATTAGAAGGCTTTTGATTTTGATCAGCCGAATTCCGATACTTTCTAGATTTAAGGAAAAATTAAGACAAACTGCCGTAGATGTAGTCATTTCTGCCAAAGAAATTAAAGAAAAACCAATTTCTTTTCACCTAAGAGCGTTTGGATGTACTGCTGGAGCATGGATAGTTAGGTTTTTAGCTATTAATTGTCTCATCTTGGCATTCGTGGCAGGTTTTGATGGAGGTATTCAGGATCATTTTATAATATATGCCAGATCTATGGCCATGCATACCATAGAAGCATTTAGCCCTACTCCTGGCGCAGCAGGTGTAGCTGAGTTTTTGTTTGGTGGCTTTTTTAGCGATTACATTCCATCAGGTATTGCTTCTTTGATAGCTTTAGTGTGGAGACTTATTGGATATTATAGTTATCTGATTGCAGGAGCTATAGTGGTGCCAATATGGTTTAGGGCCTTAAAAAATGCCAAAAAACCAGCCAATATTTAGGTTTTGTACCTAATTACGTGAGCATGAAAGTAAATAAGCAGTAAAACTTTGGAAACGTACATTAATAGATTTTACGTAAACCAAACTCTTACTGCTATTTATTCTCCAATTTTATTTAAGCCTTCTAAGGGATTAACATTAACTTCTTCTACTACAGTGACAAGTTGCTAAAGTGTAAAACACAGGGTTAAATGCAATACGAACCTTCTTTTACTAAAAAGTCTGCGATTTGTCTTCTATTTTCTTTTATATTTTGTAATGGATACTTAGTAAATTTACGCAATCCAGTGACAAAAGCACCTTGTAACTCTGGTAATACAAAAGAAGCAATGGCGTCTGTACCATTTTTAATTATCCTTGATGATGCATCATGCAAGTAGGTTCGAAGTATGGCATTATATATTTCTATATTTTTATCTGGATGCTTTTCTGCAATTTTCATTACTCTCATAAGCAAACTTTCAGTATTAAATATTTCGGTGATGATATCAGCAAGGTTTATCAGTATTTCTTGTTCTGATTTCAAATCCAACTTTCCACCCATAGCTTGTTGCGCAGCAGTACCCAAGAGCATTATTAATGACTTTTTGAAGTTAGCTACTGCTTGTTGCTCTGTTGCATATGCACCATAAAAGGATTCAGTCGGAGCTGCGCCATTCATCAATTCATTTTGTACCGCCATACCTGGAGTCATCAGGTCAAGCTCACCTTTCATCGCAGACTTGAGTATTGTACTCAAAATTACCATGCGGTTGATCTCGTTGGTACCTTCAAAGATTCTGTTGATCCTTGAGTCTCTGTAAGCTCTGGCTACGGTGCCTTCCTCAGAATATCCCATACCACCAAAAATCTGAACAGCTTCGTCCACAACATAATCCAAAGTTTCTGAACCTACGATTTTAATGATCGAACATTCAAGTGCGTATTCTTCTGCGGCTTCCAATTTAGCATTAGCATAAGATAGACCTTGTTCTTTATATTGGTTTTCGGCATTTTGGATGAGTTGTGCAGTTCTATATACAGCAGTTTCTGTTACAAAACATCGGATCGCTTGCTCTGCAACTTTATATTTTATAGCTCCAAAAGATGCAATGGATTTTTTAAACTGCTCTCTTTCTATAGCATATTGGATGGAAGTGCTAACTACTTTTTTGGCACCACCAAGGCATGATGCTCCTAATTTAAATCTACCTGTATTCAATACATTAAATGCAATAAGGTGACCCTTTCCTACCTCGCCCAATAGATTTTCCACGGGTACCATTACATTTTCCATGAAAATCTGGCGAGTAGATGATCCTTTGATGCCCAATTTCTTTTCTTCAGCTCCCAAAGTAAAACCTTGCATGCCTTTTTCTAAGATGAAACCAGTAAAACCGGATTTGCCGTCAGGTAAATGTGCTCCAGTTACTTGTGCAAAAACGGTAAATATATCAGCAAATCCTGCATTGGTAATCCACATTTTCTGCCCATTAAGTATAAAATGTGTGCCTGCTTCATTAAGTACAGCAGTAGATTTAGCAGCCAATGCATCTGATCCACTAGATGGCTCCGTAAGACAATAGGAAGCTTTGAGTGCTCCAGTGATGAGCTTAGGAAGATAATTTTGTTTTTGAGCTTCTGTTCCATAATACAGTATGGGCAACATACCTATTCCGGTATGTGCATTATAACTCACACTGAAAGAACCGGAAGGACCTACTTCTTCACCTATCAAAGTATTGGTAATATAATCAAGATCACTACCACCTAATGACTCAGGCATGTGCGTACCCAAAAGTCCCAACTCAGCAAATGTATCCAGCTTAGCAGGTATAAGGCCTTCTTCAAGTTTTTCAATTCTTTCAGTAAAGGGTAAAATGTCTTGTTCTACAAACGACTGTACGGTCTCTTTGACCATTATCTGTTCTTCGTTAAATTCTTCAGGTATAAACATGTCCTGAAAATCAGATGATTCTATTAAAAAAGCTCCACCTTTTAAGACTTTTGTTGCGGTTATTGTTGATGACATATGGCGTGATTTTAAAATTTAACTCAAAGTTAAATTATTTATTTCATATTGGTTATAAAAATTTTAAAAAAATTTAAATTATATTTGTTTTCAACGTTTTACAATAAATTAAATTTATACTATTAGTACAAAAAGTAATTATTTATAAAGAAATTTAAGTGATATTTTAATGAGCCTAATCTAAGTTGCAAAAAAGTAAATGGATATGGCTAGGTGTTGGTCTATCTTTATTTTAGAAAATTTTAATTTTTATAATATCTTTACCTTTCATTTGAATAAAAAGGAATTTATGAAGGCATACAAGGGTACTATATTTGGTTTTTTACTTATTTTTAGTAATCTATTACTTGGCCAGGTAAATCTTACTAAAAGTAATCTACCTATTTTAAAGATCAATACTAGAGGTTCTGAAATACTGGATGATCCCAAAATTAATGCCGATCTAAAAATCATCGATAACGGTCCAGGGAAAGAAAACAATATCAATGATGCAGCACTCGGGTATGATGGAAAAATACAAATAGAACTCAGAGGATCAACATCACAGTGGTTTCCCAAGAAACCTTATGGATTTGAAACAGTAGATGCATCAGGTGAAAGTAATGATGTTTCCCTTTTGGGTATGCCTAAAGAAAATGACTGGATTCTCAATGCCACCTACAATGACAAATCATTAATGAGAGATGGGTTAGCTTATATATTGGCTGGATCCATCATGGAATATGCTAGTAGAGTCAGATACACTGAACTCACCTTAAATAATCAGTATCAGGGTATTTACTTGTTATTAGAAAAAATAAAACGAGATAAAAACAGGGTGGATATCCCAAAATTAGAAGCTAGTGATATATCAGGAGATGATCTTACGGGAGGTTACATTATAAAATTGGATAAAGAAACAGGTAATAATAGTGGTTTGGGATGGAATTCCAGATATGCTCCGTTTGTAGGGTCTCCCAATAGACCATTTTTCCAATATGAATATCCAAAGGCAGATGATATACTTAATATCCAAAAAACATACATCAAAAACCACATAGACAATTTTGAAAATATACTGGCTGGTCCAGGGTATAAAGATCCTGTTAATGGGTATAAAAAGCTCATAGATACAAAAAGTTTAGCAGACTTTATTATCATCAATGAAATAGCAAAAAATCCTGATGCTTACAGACTGAGTACTTTTTTTTATAAAGAACGGGAAAGCGATGATGGTAAAATCAAATTTGGGCCGGTATGGGATTTTAACTTAGGGTTTGGCAATGTTGATTATTGTACGCAAGGAAATACTGAAGGTTTAGTATTGCTCAATTTTAATCAGGTATGCCCAGACGATGGTTGGGTAGTTCATTTCTGGTGGAAAAAGTTTTTGGAAGATAAAGCGTTTTATGATGAACTCAAAGAAAGGTGGAAAATGTATCGAAAAAATCAATTTTCGGATCAAAGACTGACCACGGTTATTGATTCTTTAAATAATCTGCTTGCCCAAGCACAAGTAAGAAATTTCCAGAAATGGCCCGTGTTGGGCGAATACATATGGCCCAACTATTATGTAGGTCAAAGCCATGCTGAAGAAGTGAAATATCTGAAAGATTGGCTACTCAAGAGGGTAAAATATCTAGACAAAGTATGGGCAATCCAAGATAGTAGTATTATAGGAAAAGAAACATTACTCTCAAAGGTGTACCCAAATCCAGCGGATGATTTACTTATTCTGACTGTAAACTTAAAATCAAGAGTGCCGGATATCATTTTTTATAATACTGTAGGCCAATCCTTTACTTTGAAATCCAAAATCATTGGCGAAACAGAAATGCACATAGATTTCTCTAATCTACTCCCTGGTCTTTATATAGGTAAAATAGCTTTAGATGACCAGATTCAGACATTTAAGGTGGTAAAAAACTAATATGAATTTTGACTTTAATTCTATCAGGAGTTATAGAAATCAGTTGTTTCTTATCGTTGGAATTTTTTTGTCTCTCTTTACCTACCTCGTCAATCCTTTTCAACTCGAGAGCAACGCAAATATCGTGTCTTGTGTAGCTTTGCTTATGATATTTCTTTGGATATCTGATGCTTTACCAATGCCCATTGTTGCATTAATACCATTAGTATTGTTTCCCGTTTTAAAAATCAATACCATTGAACATACGGCAAAATCTTATGCCAATCCGGTGATATTTTTATTTTTTGGGGGATTTATGTTGGGATTAGCTATAGAAAAATGGAATCTGCACAAACGTATTGCGATCAATATTATAAGTAAAACAGGAACTAAAGGCGATAAGATTGTATTAGGATTTATACTAGCTACCGGGCTATTGTCTATGTGGCTAAGTAATACGGCTACTACTATGATGATGTATCCGATAGCGCTGTCAGTAATAGCTGTAGTAGGCCAACACAAACAAGACAACGCCAATTACACTTATTTTAATTTGACCTTAATGTTAGCTATAGCTTATGCAGCAAATATTGGTGGTATTGCTACCATCATAGGAACACCACCTAATGTAGCTTTTGTAGGTTATTTTCAAAACAAATATCATCAAAATATCAATTTTACAGATTGGATGCTGGTGTGTACTCCTATATCCTTGTTGTTGTTAGGCGCTTTGTATTTGGTCATGGTAAAATGGATGTATCCAAGCCGTATAAAGTCCAGCGAATCGTTTGAGGCTATGCTTTCTCACGAAAAAAAATCGCTTGGGAAAATGTCTGTCCCCGAAAAAAGAGTATTAGCAGTTTTCATTTTGACAGCAGCTTTTTGGATTTTTAGATCTTTGATCAATGAATTGCAAACTTGGATAAAACTGGATGATACCATCATTGCGGTGATATCGGCAATGTTACTTTTTATCATTCCATCCGGTTCCAAAAGTATCAATACAGAAGAAAAACCACTATTGGAATGGAGCGATACATCTCGAATGGCTTGGGGCATTTTATTACTTTTTGGAGGTGGCATTTGTCTGGCTGATGCTTTAGAAAGTGCAGGTATTATTTCAATATTGGGAAATTGGCTGAGTCAAAATACCACCAATTTATTTACATTAATACTATTGATAAGTGTTCTTTCCATTTTCATTAGCGAAGTAATGAGTAACGTGGCACAAGTGATCGTTTTTGCACCGGTGGTATCTACTATGGCTGAAAATATGGGTTATGATCCCATCTTGGCAGGTATACCTATGACATTGGCCGCAAGTTGCGCGGGCATGTTGCCTATGGGTACGCCTCCAAATGCGATTGTTTTTGCAAGCAACCATATCCAAATGAAAGATATGATCAAAGTTGGGTTGGTGATGAATATCATAAGTATAGTTTTGATTACACTATTTGCTTATTTCATAGTACCGTTGGTATTTTAAATCGCATTGTCATAATAAAATTGTACTTTTGACCTTAACTTTTATATCAAATTTAAGTTAAACATAGTAAATAGAATATATGTCAGATGCCTGGAAGGTAGGAAAACAAGAAACAAAGGGAATTTTAAAAACGCAAGAATACTGTATTCTAGTTGGCGTCATTACTAAAGACGAACAAGAAGCTCAGGTAATGGAATATTTGGACGAGTTAGAATTTTTAGCTACCACAGCCGGAGCTATAACTAAAAAAATATTCACACAAAAAATGCCACATCCTAACGTTAAGACATTTGTAGGATCAGGAAAATTGGAGGAAATCAGACAATTTATTGAGCGAAATGAAGATATAACTCTAGCTATTTTTGATGATGACCTTACCGGAAAGCAAAATGGCTTTTTGGAAGAATATCTAAAAGTAAAAATTGTAGACAGGAGCACACTCATTCTGGATATTTTTGCTGAAAGAGCCCAAACTGCCCAAGCAAAAACTCAAGTGGAATTAGCACAAATGCAATATATTTTGCCGAGACTTCGTGGGCTTTGGACCCACCTTGAGCGCCAACGTGGTGGTATCGGTATGCGTGGACCTGGTGAGATGGAAATAGAAACCGACCGCCGTATCATCAGGGATAAAATTTCCATACTCAAGAAAAGGCTTGAAAAAATAGACCAACAAGCGCAAACACAAAGGAAGAATCGTGGAGAATTGATTAGGGTTTCATTGGTAGGATATACTAACGTGGGCAAATCTACCCTTATGAATCTGATGAGTAAATCTGATGTTTTTGCTGAAAATAAACTATTTGCTACCTTAGATACTACGGTTAGAAAAGTAGTATGGGATACCATGCCGTTTTTACTCTCTGATACCGTTGGATTTATACGCAAATTGCCGCATCATTTAGTAGAAAGTTTTAAATCTACTTTGGACGAGGTAAGAGAAAGTGACATCTTGGTACATGTAGTGGATATCGCTCATCCTCAGCATGAAGATCATATAGAAACAGTACAAAATACACTTAACGAACTTGGTGCATCTGACCGAACTACGCTTATGGTTTTTAATAAAGTAGATTTGTATCGTGAAAAATACTTTGATGATTACTTAGATCAAAATACGAAGGCAGAAATTATGCTTGAAATCAAGGAAAAATTTAGCAACCTCTACAATTTTCCCAATGTACTGATATCGGCAACCGAAAAAGAAAATATGGATGATCTTAGACAAACGCTAAGTGAAATGATCGTTAACGAATATAATGTGAGATATCCATATCAAGCAAAATCTTGGTAATATTAGATTATGCCAAATTCATACACACTTTTTGAACTTAATGAATACATCCGAAGGGTAATTGCATTAAATTTTGCAGAACCTATTTGGGTTAATTGTGAAATTTCACAAGTGAAAGAAGTACGCGGCAATGTCTATCTAGACTTGGTATATCATGATGAGAAGACTGATGAAGTCACTGCTCAGATTTCTGCCAGCATTTGGTTTAAGTCCTATTTGTTTTTAAAAAATAAACTAGGAGCCTTACTTCCATCCTTACTCAAGGAAGGCACACATGTGTTAATGAAAGTTCAGGTGGAATTTAATGAGCGGTATGGCATGAAACTCATCATTGAAGACATCGACCCTTCGTTTACTATTGGACAGATGGAGATGAATCGGCAAAAGATTCTGCAAAAACTACAGGATGAAGGCTTATTGCATACTAATAAACTGACAGAGCTACCATCAGTCATTCAAAAAGTAGCGGTCATATCTTCTCACAATGCTGCTGGTTATATAGATTTCATCAACCATTTGACCAAAAACCCTTATGGATACCAATACAAAACAGAGCTTTTTCAAGTAGCGCTCCAAGGTCAAAATACTGAAAGAGAAGTATGTCAGTCTTTGTCTGATATTGCTGAAAGAAAACAAGAGTTTGATATCATTTTGATCATCCGTGGTGGCGGATCGAAGTTGGACCTAGCGTGGTTTGATAGCTTTAATATTGGTGCACGCATAGCTAAAAGTCAGCTACCTGTTATAACTGGTATAGGCCATGACATTGATTCTACAGTAGCAGATGTGGTGGCGCACAGCTCACTAAAAACACCAACCGCTGTAGCTGATTTCTTGATTAATCATAACATGAACTTTGAAGCCAACTTACAGGAAACATCACAGTGGATCGTACAGTTATCCCATCGATATATCAAAAATCATGAGCTTGCCCTACAGAATATCATACAAATGTTGCAATTGATTCCAGGTGAAATCATCAAAAAGCAAACCTTTAACGTGAATTTTGCTCACGATCAAATATTCTCCTATGCTAAAAATATATTGCGAAACCATAAGGAAAAACTGTCCTTCGCTGATCAGCAAATGAAACTGCTACATCCTAAAAACATACTGCAAAAAGGATATGCTATCGTAAGACAAGATCATAAAAACATTTCAAGAGTCACCAAGGTAAATAAAGGTGAGCATATGATGCTTGAATTTTTTGATGGGGAAATCGAAGTAATCCAAAAAGATTAGAGAAATTTTATCTTAATTCATAAATTCTTTTATCTCCACATAATTTCTGTGTTGGTTGATTATTCCTTGGTTTTCTAGTTTTTTCATAAGTCGAGAGACGACTACTCTAGATGAATGTAGGTCATTGGCTATTTGAAAATGGGTGATATGTAGTTTTGAGTCCTTAGTGACATAAACTTTATCCCTGAGGTATTTAATCAATCTATCTTCCATGTTATTGAAGGCCAGATTGTCTATGGCGTCGAGCATTTCGTTGAGTCTCACATTATAACTATCTAAGACAAATCCTCTCCAGGATTTATATTTTACCATCCATTCTTCCATTTTTTCTACAGGAATAAAAATGATTTCAGATTTGGATTCTGTGACAGCCTTGATTCCAGATTTAGATGGCTTGGTACAGCAGCTAAGGGTGACCGCACAGGTATCACCGAGTTCTAGATAATACAATAGCAATTCATTACCTTCTTTATCTTCTTTCATCACCTTGAGCGAACCGGTAAGCACTATGGGCATGTGGGTCAAAACTTGTCCGATTTCCATTAAAACAGCGTCTTCGGGATAACTCTTGATCATTCCTACACTACACATTTCTTGGATTAATGCTTCCTCAAATAAAAACTGAAAATGTTGTTGTAATTTTTGAAAACATTCTTTATTGTACATAAAATAAATTTGATTGCGAAAGATATTAATTTTAATTAGAACATTTTCAAGGAATTAAAAATAATTATTTTCGCCTTCAAATTTATTTTCACTATAAGTCCTTTGAATTCAGAATTCATGACTACTACTTTAGATATAATGTAAAAATAAGCTTTTTAAACTGAAAATGATGTGCAATGGACGGATAAAAATTTTCTTCAATAGAGATAATAAATTCACCATAAGAATATTAGGCTAACGTTTTCAAATCGCTAAACTGCATTTCATACAATTCGCGATAATGTCCATCTTCTTTTTCTAATAATGTCTCATGATTGCCTTGCTCTATGATTTTACCATAGGACAATACCAAAATATTATGCGCATGCTGTATCGTAGATAGTCTATGAGCTATGATGATGGACGTGCGTTTGTCTATCAGTTTTTCTATAGCGTATTGGATGACTGCTTCGCTTTCAGTATCAATAGATGAGGTCGCTTCATCTAGGATCAAAATATCAGGATCAAAAACTAAGGCTCTCACAAAAGAAATCAGTTGACGTTGACCAACGGACAAATTACTACCACGCTCAGATACTTTGCTTTGATACCCGTCAGGAAGTTTCATGATAAACTCGTGTGCGCCTATTTGCTGGGCAGCTTCCAAGACCTTTTCCAAAGAGATGTTTTCGTCTCTCAACGTGATATTGTCCAAGACACTACCTTCAAATAAAAATACATCCTGCAGGACTATAGCTACCCGATCTCTTAGTGCGGCCAATTCGTAATCTTTGATATCAATACCATCGATGGCAATTTTTCCTTTCTGGATGTCGTAAAATCGATTAAGTATATTGATAATCGTGGATTTTCCAGAACCAGTACTTCCTACCAAAGCCAAAGTCTGTCCCGGCTGAATCTCCAGATTTATATCATTAAGCACATAATTGGTATCGTCATAGGCGAAGCTTACGTTTTCGAACTTTACACTGCCTTCGATTTTTTTCTTGACTATTTGTCCAGTATTGGGTATAATTTCATTATTGTCCAAAAGCTTGAATACCCGCTCAGCAGCTACAAGCCCCATTTGCAGCGTGTTGAACTTGTCCGCCATAAATCGGATCGGGCGAAACAATAAGTTCAAGTAAAGAGGAAATGCTACCAAAGCTCCAAAAGTAACTTTGTCTTGCAAAAAACCTTTGGCGCCCAACCATATCATCAATGCCAGAGATACGGCGGAGACCAACTCAACCACTGGAAAAAATACCGAATAATAAAAGACAGAATCGAGGTTGGCACTGGTATATTCGTGGTTTATTTTTCTGAATTTTTCTGCTTCTTTGTCTTCTGCATTAAATATCTGCACTATTTTCATACCTGTGATTCTCTCCTGTAGGAAAGCATTCATTGTGGCTATTTGAGTCCGTACTTTCTGATAAGATACCTTCACCTTTTCTTTAAATATCCAACTGGCAATCATCATAAATGGCATCGTAATGAACACAATCAAGGTCAACCTCCAACTGGTATAAAACATGATACCTATCACTGCCAATAAGGTCACGAAGTCCGCTGCAATCGTGATGACACCTTGGGCAAAAACATTGTTGATCGCTTCTATATCATTGATCGTACGGGTAGTAGACGTGCCGATAGGCGTCTGGTCAAAATATCTAAGTCGCAAATGGGTGATATGTCTAAATACCCTGACTCTCATGTCTTTGATAACGGATTGTCCGAGTTTTGCGGTGATATAAATAAAAAAATATTTCATCACCACACTGATGAGTAGCACTACAAAAAATAATGCAGCCATCCCAAGTAGTCCATCCTGCTGACCACCTATGATATTGACATCTACCATTTGTTGTACGATGAATGGCTGGGCCACAGAAAATGGAGTCATTAATATAGCAAGCGCTATAGATTTGATAAACAAACTTTTATAAGGTTTTGCAGTAGCTAAAACTCTGCGCAGCAATACCCAATCTGTCCCTTTATTTGGTTCCATGGGATTTTTAACGTTGGAAGGAGGGAAAATGTTTTGGTTTTAGTGAAGTACCAACCAATTCAATTTTTTAGTACATAAGTTGATAATATTATACTTAAATTTGTCAGTAAAAACAAATATTTTTAATCGTGGTAAAATGATTGATTTTGATAATGCTGAAACAATTCCTGACTCTATTAAAACATTGATTAAAAGAAATCAAAAATTTATTGAAAATGAATTGATATTTGAAAACCGAAAGGCCCTTGAAGGGCACAAATGGAGTGGTGGCATAATTACAAAAAATTGTTTTGTAGATACGGCAGTTTATATTAGAGAATTATTAAGTTATGAGCAATTAATAGGTTTTCATTGTACAAAACTTATTGAACCTCGTAATATATATGAATCAGGCTTAAAAAAATTATGCATGACTGAATATGAACAAAGAGTTATGCAGTTTTTAAGAGAAAAATTACAAGACAATAAATTAATCAGTGAAATATCTTATTCTTTTTCAAAACTTGCAAGTAATGGCGGCTATGATAATAGAAAAAATATGATTTACTTTTTGATTAACAAGTCTCTTATTTATGACTATGGCACAATTGATTTTTTTAAATATTTTGGCGGTGAAATTATTAGACAAATTACTTACAATATGAAGGAAATTGTTTATCCAATATTAAGAAGAAATGGTGTACCATCAGTTGTTTCTTTTGAATTTTCATTTACAGAATTGCCAAATTGTAGGCAAGATAATTTAATTGGAGCTCTAATTAAATCTCAGGTTTTAGGTATGAAAATGGATGTTGAAGGATTTATTGAAAGAAATATAGAGCCAAAGGAAATTATTAAAGTTTATTCTAACAGAAATATTACCAAATTACAAAACAGTGTAGCCTCAGAGCTTGTGTAAGTTTGTAACTAAGTCTTAATCTCTATATAACACTAATTAATACATAAATACCAAGGTTCATTTGTTCATTTAATAATCCTAAACTTGGATTATACTTTGGATTAAAAATTTTATGCGCTTCATACTTCATTTAAGTAATAGTAGGTTCTATTTTTTAAATAAGAATGAATATTGACTATAATTACAATTAATTTTAATAGAGAATAAAATATTTTGGTTAGTTATCTTGATGGCAATATTGAAAAACAAAATGTTCGTTTCCCATTGTCTATTTTTTTAAAAGATGCAAAAAATTGAACTACAAAGTTATAGAATTGATAGACGTGTATTATATTTGTGAGAAATTTTCCAATTATGGGTCTAGTGTTTTATTTTTTAATTTATATCTTTTTATGCTTTCTAATAGGGTACTCAGGTAAAGAAAGAAAAATTGGTTTTGGTATTTCTTTTTTAGTTTCTCTATTTCTAACTCCTTTGGTTGGATTTATTTTGACAATTTTATCTTCAAACAAAGCTCAGGCAGAATACTATGAAACTCTAAACGAAGAATTAAAGAAAAAAAATGAATCAATTGTTTATGATCAAATAACTAGGAAGTCTGCTGAATTAAAAAGACTGCAAGAACTAAGAAATTCTGGCAAAATCACTTTTGATGAATGGAAGGATCAAAAAAATAAACTTATGGATTAATCCAAATTTTTAAAAGACTTTAAAATATAAGAATTTTATCATTATACAACTTAGATGTGAAAATTGCCATACTTTTATTCACAATTTAATATCAGTACCTGTAAGTTTTTTAAATTTTCTTAAATCATCAGATAACAACAACTCATCAATAATTTCTTTTACAAGAAAAACAACTTTTTCATTTTGTATTTTTCGTAAGTCAGATAAAAACGAAGTCTTAAACTCTACTTTCATTTCCAGCCCAATGCACTATATAATTCTGTAATTGGTTTTGGAGTTTCTTCTTTAACATCAAGTATAGCTTTTAATAAAGCTTGATCTTCCTTTTCTGTATCTGAAATAAAAAATTTTACCTTCATACCTTGAAGAACAGCTTGTAATTCTTCACTTTGCTTTTTGTTTTTAGGCCTTATGATGATATCGATCATATAATTACTAATTATGAAATGCAAAGATAAATTTTTATTTATTCGTAGCCTGAAAAATAATTAAAATGATAGTGAGTTCAATTTTTATGTAAACCCACAATCTCCATCACCATCATAAATCATTGTTGCTTTGGATGGCATGATCGTGCTTAGCGTTTTGGAAATCAGATATTTTCGACTGATGTCTTTGGAAAAAGATTTGATGCTTTTACTTTTTTGAAGGTAATCGATCAAGGTCATTGAGTACAAAGTCATCGTTTTGACACGGTTTTGTTTTACAATTTGAAGCAGAGTTTTTGTAAGGAGATCATCTGGGCAAGTTTGTGTAAAGTAAGGTATTTTTAAGTGTCCGTTTCTTATTGTATAGGTCATGGCGCCACAGATATTTCCATTTGAGTCTTTGATATGAACAGTACTACAACAAAACTGGATAGCGTAAGAAGTGAAATGATATCTTTGGGCTTCTTTTTCATTTTCCCCTTCCAATACCCATGGAAATTGCATCAGCCAATGGAGTTCATCTGCTAATCTTTTAAAACCGGAAGAGTCATGGTCGTAGTTTAAAAAAGAGATCGTTTCATCTGATAAATGTGTACTTTCTTCCAAAGGGTCCTTTAGATTATCACCAAAAAAGTTGCTGATGTTTATGATTGCATTCAAACTTCGATCCACGAATTTCAAAACAGGTTTTAGTTTTTGAAAAATAAAGTGTTTTGGTGGTAATATAAATGCCAAATCAGATTGGATGTACCATCTTCTTCCTTTCAATGTAAGCCAAGAATCAAAAAGGTTTATTTTTTGGTAAAGACTTCCTGCTTCTGCTGTAAATTCAGTAAGTATGATGCGATGTTCCCAAGCTTCAAAACAGGACTTTATCAGTTTTTGCGCTATCTTTTTTCCTCTATGATCAGGATCTACCCAAAGACAACTCATCCAAGCCAAATGAACCTTTGTATTATCTTTTGTGAAATAGTCATCGGGTAGGGCGCCTAAATATCCTGCTATCTGACCATCTTCGTAGGCTACAAACAATAAGATATCATCCTCCAGAGCTCTTGGATTATTGCATTGGGAAATGGCTCTATGAAATGAAATTGGAATGACCCTTAGATCTTTGAATGTCTGCGAATTTACATATTGCTCTAAATCTTTTCGGTTGAATTTTTTTATTTCTAACATTTCCAGTGAATTGAGTTTAAACTATCTCTTTCTCATATTCTTGTTAAAAAATGCTTTCAACATGAAATATAAGTACTGCTTATAAATAATTTGTGAAGCGGTTTTACGACTTTCTTCCATGGGTATTCTATGCAAAACACGCGAGTCGATATCCTTTTTTATTCCGGCAGTACCAAAAATCATATCAGCTGAGACACTTTTGAAAAAGGAAGACGACACTCCATGTTCAGTAAAAGGAAAGGCAAAAATTCGATCTTGTGAAAGTGTTATTTCTTGTATTTCATCCAAAGACATGCTGGTTTGCTTTATTTGCTCCGAATCATTAATATCAGCATATAATGGATGGTCTATACTGTGCGCTCCTATGTCAAATCCATCATTTTTCATTTCTGCCAATTGTGATGTGGTCAAATAAGGTTGTACTTGCTTTAGATATTCCTCAAACTGTACATTTAAGTTATTTGCTAGGCTGTTGATAGTGTTAATATCACCATATTTTAGGCTCAGCAGATACGATTTAATATCTTGGGTTTGGAGCAACGCTTCTATATTTTTGACCGATGATTGTTGAAGTTTATGGATTTCTTCTATCAAGATCGAAATCTTATACCTGAAAAACATGTCTTTATTGTTTATAAATGCGGTATTGCAAAAAAAGGCTGCGGGAATTCCTTTACTGATTAAAATAGGTCTGACCACATGATACATTTCTGACAATCCATCATCGAAACTGAGGTAGAATCCTGGTTTTGTTCTATTTTTATCATGATTCAGGTAGGAATTTACGTCCGAAAGATTCATTGGCTCGTAATATTGGAGCAAAAAATTCAAATCTTCGATAAATTCCTTTTGACTTTTGGCACGGTATAAGTTTCTAATGTGTACGGGAGTATCATCACTTACGATATGGTAAAATGGAAAAATTACTTTTTGGCCAGTAAGTGCGATCAGAGTTTTTAACATCTGTTATACTCCATATTTGTTGATACACAAAATCATACCAAGTCGAAAACCAAGATATTTGAACAATTTTAAATTTTTTGGATAATGATATTACCTGTCATATCAGGACTTGGTTGGATACCCATAACGGAAAGAATACTGGGTGCTAAATCGCCTAGTTTACCATCTTTTACCAGATAATTGGTTTTATTTACATCATTGCCGACAAATATAACAGGTACAGGATTGGTAGTATGAGCAGTATTGGGACTTCCATCCGGATTGACCAAAAGGTCTGAATTTCCATGGTCGGCGATAATGACAGCATCGTAATCGTATTTTACCAAGGTTTCTAGCAATCTGCCCAAACATGTATCCACGGTTTCTGCTGCTTTTACGGCTGCTGCAAACACACCCGTGTGCCCTACCATGTCTGCATTAGCATAATTAAGACAGATGAAGTTAGGCTTTTTCTCATCAATGTATGTGATCAGTTGGTCAGTGATCTCTACAGCACTCATTTCTGGCTGCAGGTCATAGGTAGCTACCTTGGGAGAAGGTACCATGATACGATCTTCGCCCACAAATTTTTCTTCTACACCACCATTAAAAAAGAAGGTAACGTGCGGATATTTTTCGGTTTCTGCTATTCTTACTTGGGTCATTCCGGCTTCAGATATCAATTGTCCCAAAGTATTATTGAGATTATCTTTTTCGAATACTATCTGAATATTTTCGAATGTCTGATCGTAATTAGCGAACGTAACATAATACAACCGCATTTTATGCATATCATATTCAGCGAAGTCTTTTTGAGTGAGGACTTCAGTCAACTGTCTAGGTCGGTCAGTTCGAAAGTTATAAAAAATAACTACATCATCTTCACGGATAGTAAATTGATCTTTTGATAGACTGTCATTGTACATAGGTAACAAAAACTCATCTGTTTTGCCTTCGTCATAGCTTTTTTGGATATCCTTGAGCAAATCATGTGAAGCAGTACCTATGCCGTTTACCAATAAATCATAAGCTATTTTGACCCGTTCCCATCTCTTGTCCCTATCCATAGCATAATATCTGCCCACTACGGTAGCTACATGTACATTAGTATTTTCGGTTTTTGTCATTACGGTTTGCAAGAAGTTTTTACCTGATTTTGGGTCAGTATCTCTACCGTCCATAAAAGCGTGTATGTACACTTCCACATCACCATCATAGTTTTGGAGAATGTCGCACAAACCCATTAAATGATCTATATGTGAGTGTACGCCACCATCAGAAACCAAGCCCAATAAGTGAATTTTTTTAGTGTTGTTGGAAGCAAACTGAACTGCATCTATAAAGACTTGATTGGAAAGCAATTCTTTTTCTCTGATAGCTTTGTTGATACGAGCGAGTTCCTGATATACTACTCTTCCCGCTCCAATATTGATATGTCCTACTTCTGAATTTCCCATTTGACCTTCAGGGAGACCTACATCTTCGCCAAAGGTGGTCAGCGTGGCAGCAGGATAACTTTCTAAGAGATGATCCATGACGGGTGTATGGGCAGCGGCTATGGCACTGACAGACTCATCCGCATTGATACCCCAACCATCCAATATAACTAAAGCAAGGTTTTTCATTTCTGAAATATTTTAAATTATTAAATAAAATTATAACATATTAATTATTGTATTATAATTTAATATGTACTAAATTTGTGACTTTAATGATTTTTTAACATATTAAATGAACCAAAATGATTTCATTTTACGTTTCAAGTGGTGTGCAAACATAATATAAATAAATCAAAGTCGTTTGTATAGTGTATATAAATTGTTTTAAGAAAAGATTTTTTTAAATAGATTTAAGTTTTAAGAATAAATAAAGTAATGAAAAATATAGTTGTATTATTCTTTTTGGTCATGACAATCGGTCTTAATGCGCAGAGTGAAGCTTCATTTTTTGCAGCATTAAAAAACAATGACACCAATATTATGGATACTTATTTGGAAGATAATATCGATTTTTGTCTTTTTGAAGATCAACAAATCATGTCAAAAGGTGCAGCTTTGGCAAAATTAAAAACTTTTTTGGGCAATCAAAAAATTACATCCGTAGAAGTGATGCACAAAGGTAGCTCAAAAGATAAGTCGTCTAGATATAAAGTTGCTAAAATTACAACCAATAAAGACACTTTTCGATTATTTGTTTATGCTTCTGGAGAGATAGGGGCCAAAACTGTAAAAGAAATCAGAATAGATAAGTTTTAATTTTTTCGGGTCGTAAAGAAGTAGACCAATTGCTCTAAGCTTTGACGTGCGTCACTTGGAGGAAAAGTATGTAAAATTTCTATAGCTTCATTTTGGAATTTATACATGACTTCTTCAGCATAAGACAATCCATTCATAGATTTAACAAAAGAAATCACTTCTTTGACCTTGACCGGGTTTTCACTATCGTTTTTGATATAATTGATGATCTTATTTTTGGTGATTTTGTCAGCATTATTAAGCGCATAGATCAGCGGTAGCGTCATCTTTTTCTCTTTGATGTCTATACCTCGAGGTTTTCCTATCTCGTCATCGCCATAGTCAAATAAGTCATCCTTAATCTGAAAGGCAGTACCTAGTTTCTCACCAAATAGCCACATTTTCCTAATATTTTCTTCATCATCAGTAACAGAAGATGCTCCTGCAGAACATGCTGCTGCGATCAGAGAAGCGGTCTTTTGCCTAATAATTTCGTAATAGATGGATTCGTCTATATCTAGTCGTCTAGCTTTTTCCATCTGAAGTAATTCACCTTCTGCCATTTGTTGTACCGCATTGGATACTGTTTGAAGATGTCTGAAGTTCTTAGTTTCTAAAGCAACTTGTAATCCTTTTGAAAGTAAAAAATCTCCGACTAGCACTGCAATTTTATTTTTCCAAAGGGCATTGACAGAGAAAAATCCACGTCTTTCATAGGCATTATCCACTACATCGTCATGAACCAAGGATGCTGTATGCGAGAGTTCAATTAATGACGCTGCAACATCTGTAGAAGCATTGATATTCCCACACAATTTGGCACACAAAAATACCAAGATAGGACGGACTTGTTTGCCTTTTTTTTGTACAATGTAGTAAGTAATCTTGTCCAATAAGGGTACGGAACTCTTCATCAGGTCTTTGAAACTGCTTTCAAAATCCTTCAACTCTCTTTCTACAGGTTTTTTAATTTCATTAAGGGACGGTGTCATTCCAATTTTTCAGTCAAAAACAGCACAAGTTACTACAATTATCCAACGCATTCATAAAAAATGACCATAATTATAAAAGATCCATTAGGAACATATGTCATAATAATTAAACAACAAAAGTATCAACAGGTTTTCATTGCCTATGATCTAATTATTAAGTAGAGTAAAATTTTATTCTACAATAGCTCAAATAAGAAAATAAAATTATAAATTTGCCAAGTTTTTGGTATCAAATATACGATATTTCCATTTTTTGATACTAGATTGATGTATTTACAAGTATTATTTTTTGTATTTTGTTAGAGATATTTAGAAAAAATCTTTTTGTCAATAATTTTTTGATGCTCTTTTACATTTTTGTAATCAGAGTAGGTACGATATTGAATCCCAAACCTTTTGACTTAAAGGAAAACGAGAGCAATATTTTACAAAAATTGTTTTACTCCAATATTTCTGATCCAGTATGGCAAAATATAGTAGCTTGTTTATTGATATATTTTCATGTATTATTACTAAATTATATTTTTACTAAACATAAGATAGCCAGAGAAACTACTATGTTTTCCGGGGTCTTTTACACGTTGTTCGTAAGTTTAGTCGTGGACAATAATGCTTTACTACCTGTCTTGGTAGCCAATACGTTTATGCTATTGGCATTAAAAAATATCTTGGATACGTTAAAAAACAATCAGGCTACTTCTTATATTTTTACTTCAGGGTTTATGATTGGGGTAGCTTCACTATTTTACTCGCCCTATTTTACATTTATAGTTTTTGGAGTTATTTCCCTACTGCAGTTGAGGTCTTTTAAAATTTTGGAGAAACTTCAGTTTTTTATAGGTATTTTCATTCCTTATTACTTTTTATTTGCCTACCGATATTGGAATGATATTCCATTTGTTGAGCTAAATTTTATTAAAAACATATTTTTCAGATGGCCAGCATTAAATGTAAACAGCTTATTGATTTTATATGTTTCTGCTATAGTATTGATAATATCTGTTGTTTTTTCAATAGTTAATTATGGAAATATTACTTCTAAGAAGGCTGTTCAGACTCAAAAAAAGATTGATATTATTTATTGGTTTATGTTGTTTTGCTTGCTGTCTTTTTTGATTTTCAGTACTGAAAATACGAGTCATCTGATAACATTGGCTATACCATTGGCCATATTGACTTCGATAGCGGCTAGTGAGTCAAAAAATAGAATATTTTATGAGTTGTTGCATATATTTTTAATTGCTTTGATTTTTATAGGGCAATTTAAATTAATCAATTTTTAAAAGCAAAACAAAGCGTTAAACATTTATTAAAGTAACATCAATCACACATAATCTTTCAAATTGACCTTATTTTTGTAGTTTGTTACCATGATCAAAAATTACTGCACACTTTTGAACCATAAAATTTTATAAAAATTGAATATGAAAGTTTTCGGATTATTTGTTTCTTTATTTTTTTTGACATCTATCGGAATGGTAGCTCAAAAAGTATCACCAGTTTCCTGGAAGTTTGAAATGAAAAAAATCAACGCGACCGACTATGAAGTCACCGCTACAGCAACCATGCAGCCTTCTTGGGTTATATATTCACAATTTACAAGTCCTGACGGGCCTATACCCACACTTTTTTTAGTAAATGGTATAGAAGTAAAGTTTGAAGAAAAGAGTAAGGTGATCAAAGAACATGATGACATGTTTGACGTAGAAGTTATGAAATTTAAAGAAAAAGCGGTATTTATATACAAAGGATCTAATCCGGCAGGAACCCCAATCAAAGGCAGTGTAGAATATATGACATGTGATGGAGAGAGATGCCTGCCTCCTGTAGAAGTTGTATTTGATTTGAAGTTTTAATCCCAATATGTACAAATGAAACAATACATTTTATTTTTATTCTTAATAATATCTTTTGGCAATATTAATGCTCAGATATTCAATCCTGTAAAATGGAAATTTGAAATTCAAAAATTAAATGAAAAGGAATACAAGCTTAGGTATATAGCCAAAGCAGATAAAGGTTGGACTGTATATTCGCAATATACGTCCGATGACGGACCCGTGCCTACCTCGGTAAATTACGAAAAAATGGATGGTATTCAGCTGGTAGGTAAAGCCACGGAATCAGGTGCTAAAAAGGAAGGTATGGATCCACTTTTTGGAGTGAATGTTATCAAATTTTTGTCGGACAAACCGTATATCATAGAGCAAAAAATCAAGGTAACAAATCCATCAAAACCTATTTCAGGATATGTAAACTTTATGGCTTGTGATAGTGAGAAGTGTTTGCCACCTACAGATGAGGAATTCAGTTTTAAAATACCTGTAGATGGAGCCGCTACAGTAAAAACAGAAGAAAAAGCAGTAGAAAACACTATATCTCCTTCTGAAGCACAAGTACCCACGGTAGATACTCAAAGTGTGGTTGTAAGTACCGGTGAGCAAGATAGTCTAAGTAAAATAAATGATTTTGCTGTTGGAGCGATTATAGATGGAGATAAAATCGATCAGCAAGTCCCTTCTTTGGTGGCTACTTACGAAAAACCATTATCAGATTGTGGAGGTACGGAAGTGAAAAAGGAAGGTTTGCTTTGGACATTCATTTTTGGATTGTTGGGTGGATTTATAGCTTTGTTGACACCTTGTGTATTCCCTATGTTACCTATTACGGTAAGCTTTTTTACAAAAGATACTAAAAGAAAAGGATGGGTTAATGGTTTGATTTATGGATTGTCCATTATCGTGATATATGTACTCATCGGTTTGTTGATCACCATATTTGTCGGGCCGGAAGCTCTCAATAGATTGTCTACAAATTGGATTGCAAATACCCTTTTCTTTTTAATATTTATAGCCTTTGCATTTTCGTTTTTTGGATATTACGAAATTACTTTACCAAGTAGTTGGAGTACCAAAAGTGATAGCATGGCAGATAAAGGTGGCTTGATAGGTATCTTTTTTATGGCTTTTACACTGGCATTGGTATCTTTTTCATGCACAGGACCTATTATTGGTACAGCTATAGTTCAGGCTGCAACCAAAGGTGAATACTTGGGTCCATTCTTGGTCATGCTCGGATTTTCTACTGGTTTGGCACTACCTTTTGGTCTTTTTGCTGCTTTCCCTGCTTGGCTCAATACATTACCAAAGTCAGGCAGTTGGATGAATTCTGTAAAGGTTGTACTGGGATTTTTAGAGTTAGCTTTAGCCTTTAAGTTTTTGTCAGTAGCAGACATGACCAATGGTTGGGGATTTCTGAAGTATGAGTTATTTATGGGTATTTGGATATTGTGTTTTGCTGCTATGGCATTATATCTTTTTGGATTTATAAAGTTTCCTCACGATAGCCCCATAAAAAAACTCTCTACAACTAGAATGGCTATAGGTGTATTGGTAGTAGGATTAGTATTATATCTGATCTCAGGATTTAGGATCAATGAGAAAACTGGTGATTATCAAGCATTATCATTGATGAGTGGTCTTGCTCCTCCTGCACATTACAATTTCTTTATCAAGCCCCAAGAAGTGGATGCCACAATTAAAGCGAAGTATCCTTCATATTCAAAATGTGCTAATAACATCAATTGTTTTAAAGATTATTTTGAAGGCATGGCTTATGCCAAAGAAACCAACAAACCTGTCATGCTCGATTTTACGGGTCATGGGTGTGTAAACTGTCGGAAGACTGAAGAACACATTTGGGTAGACGATAGAATCAGAAAAATACTCAGTGATGAGTTAGTTTTGATTTCTCTTTATGTAGATGACGATAAAAAACTTTCTGATGTTTACATATCAAAACAAAGTGGTAAAAAGATTAGGAACGTGGGAAATAAATGGGCTGACTTCCAAATTGTAAATTTCCAACAAAATTCACAACCGCTTTACGTCATGACAACCAATAATCAAGAAGTCATTAGTAAACCAAGACCTTTTGTTGAAGGTATCGGAGGTTATCTAGATTTCTTAACTTGTAGTATGGCAGAAGTTAAAAAGAGTAGTTCAAACGAATAATAATATTTCAAAATAAAAATATAAGGGATTTAAGGCGTAAATGCTTTAAATCCCTTTTTTGTATCATAATCAAGCAAATTAGTAAAAAATGAAAATCCTTTATAACGTCACCGTCAAAATCGATACACAAATTCATTCAGAATGGCTAAACTGGATGAAGACTGTACACATCCCTGATGTGATGGCAACCCAGTGTTTTGAAAGCTATAAACTCACCAGAATTCTTGGTGATGATGATGAACATGGCGTAGGTTTTGCGGTACAATATGTAGCATCTGACATGGACATATTTAATCAATATCAAGAAAAATTTGCTAAAAACCTGCAAAAAGATCATGCAGATAGATATCAAGGCAAATATGCAGCATTCAGAACATTGATGCTAATCGAAAGCGAAGGATAAGACAAGCCACCAAGCGAACTGTCTTCCTTTCAGAAATCAGGTCTGAACAATCGAAATCACTAAACAAACATATTTTTTAAATCTTCAACCTTTACATCTTTTTGCTCACCAGTCACCATGTTTTTCAGGCTGACTTTGTTTTCTTGTCTTTCTGTCTCGCCAATGATGGCAACATAGGGGACATTTCTGGCATTGGCATAGGACATTTGTTTTTTCATTTTGGCGGGCTCTGGATATAAATCACATGCAATACCTGCTTGTCTCAATGAAGAAACCTGGGTAAATGCATATTTGTGGCTCTCCTCGTCCAAAGCTACAAATAGTACTTCGATATCTTTTTGTACATCTGACGGAAAAAGATTGAGCTCCTCCATCACGTCATATATTCGCTCAGCCCCGAAAGAAACGCCGACACCCGAGACACCATTCAGCCCAAATACTCCAGTGAGATTGTCATATCTACCGCCGCCACCAATACTTCCCATTACAAAACCAGGATGACCACTAGCAGACGTATCTACCTTTACTTCAAAGATACAACCGGTGTAATAATTTAGTCCACGTGCGAGACTAATGTCAAAAGTAAGTTCAGAAATACTTCCATCTAGATAATCCAAAACGGTTTGAATTTCTTCTATACCTTTGGTCCCTTCTTCTAAGCCCAAAAATGCTTGTTTCAAACTGTCCAAATCTGAAATGTCCAAAAGTTGCAATACTTTTTCAGCTTGTGTGGAAGTGATATTTCTATCCGACATTTCTTTGATGACACCATCCTTTCCGATCTTATCGAGCTTATCTATGGCGATAGTCATCTCCATAAATTTATCAGTGATACCTGCGGCTTCGGCCAGACCAAACAGTATTTTTCTATTATTAATGAGTATTTTGACTTTTACACCCAATTTTCTAAAAACTTCAGCATAAATCTGAACTAACTCTGCTTCGTACATCAAGGAGTCCGAACCTACGACATCGACATCACATTGATAAAACTCCTGATATCTGCCACGTTGAGGTCTGTCTGCACGCCAAACTTGTTGTATCTGATATCTTTTAAATGGTAGCGAGATTTCGTTTTGGTTCATCACTACAAATCTGGCAAATGGTACCGTCAAATCATACCGAAGGCCACGTTTGGAAATTTGAGAGATGACTTTATTGGATTCTTTATTGACTAAGTTTTCTGCATTGACATCAGCCAAAAAGTCACCATTATTAAGCACTTTAAATAACAGTCGATCTCCTTCTTCACCATATTTTCCGGTCAACGTGGATAGATTTTCCATGGTAGGCGTCTCTATAGGTAGATATCCAAAAGTCTTAAATACAGACTCAATGGTATTGAATATATATTTACGTTTGATGACTTGTTGTGGTAAAAAATCTCTAGTACCTTTTGGAATGGATGGTTTGTTTGACATGAATTTTAATATGATTATAATTATCTTTTAAAGTAGAAAAAGTACCTAATTCAAAAAATAAAATTAGATTTAAAATTAAAGTTGTATGTTTTTTATAAATCATAATGCCCCTTCAATGACAAAATATATACTGTTTGCTCTTTAACATGATATAAAAGTCTATGTTCTTTTGATATTCTTCTTGACCAAACACCTTTATAATCTCCTTTTAATAACTCGGGTTTTCCTAACCCTTTGAATGGATGTTCTAAAATATCTTTAAGGAGCCTATTTATTCTATTTAAGCTAACTTTATGGTTAATTTTTTTCCAATAAGCTAAATCAGATATAGCATCAGAAGTAAATTCTAGCTCCACAAATCATCTACCTTTATTTTTTTACAATTTCCTGCTTCGACCTCTTTTAATCCACGATTTAACTTTTCAACTAACTCAGGATGATATTCTACTTTTTCATCTTCACTTTGAAAACTTATATCCAATGCTTTAAGTAATTGTTTAATGACCTTAGTTTTCTTTTTACTGGCTTTGAAGGTGATGGTTTCCATGATAAAAATATTAATTATAATACAAATATATTACATTTTCTCTACTTTTACTTCTAAGCAAAGTTCTTTTAACTGTGTATCATGGATAGCTGACGGGGCATCTATCATCATATCACGACCTTGATTGTTTTTTGGAAATGCTATAAAGTCTCTGATAGACGATTGGCCATTCATCACTGCACAAAGTCTGTCAAATCCAAATGCTAATCCGCCGTGTGGTGGTGCACCGTACTCAAAAGCACCTAGTAAAAATCCAAATTGTGCTTCTGCTTCTTCTTTGGTAAAGCCTAGTAAGTCAAAATTTTTGGACTGAAGCGCTCTATCGTGAATTCTGATAGATCCGCCACCTATTTCTGCACCATTGATGACCAAGTCATAGGCATCAGCTTTGAGACTTTTCATGGTTTCGTGGTCACCGTCTAGCATTCGTGATATATCTTCTTTTTTAGGAGAAGTAAATGGGTGATGCATCGCGTGGAATCTGCCTGCATCTTCGTCCCATTCTAACAATGGGAAATCTAGCACCCATAATGGCTTGAAATCTCCAGCCTTGATAAGTCCTAATTTTTTGCCCAATTCCAGTCTTAATTCGTTGAGTTGTTTTCTTGTTTTTTCTGCTTCGCCGCTCATGACGAAAATGACATCTCCTTTTTCAGCTCCGAATTTTGCTGCCCATTGGTACAACTCTTCTTCCGTATAAAACTTTCCTACGGTAGATTTAATGCTTCCATCTTCTTGATACTTGACATATACTAGACCTTTGGCACCAATTTGAGGTCTTTGGAGCCACTCTGTAAGTTCTTTCATGTCTTTGTTGCTATATGACTCTGCAATACCTTTGGCACAAATACCAACTACTAATTCAGCATCGTCAAATACTGGGAAACCTTTGCCTTTTGCTATATCATTGATCTCTACAAACTGCATACCGAATCTAAGGTCAGGTTTGTCAGATCCGTAAAGTCTCAAAGCATCATCATATGACATCCTTGGAAAATCTCCTAAATCAATATGTAAAGTCTGTAAAAACAAATGTCTCGCTAACCCTTCAAAAGTATTTAGGATGTCTTCAATATGTACAAATGACATCTCGCAATCTATCTGCGTAAACTCCGGCTGACGGTCAGCTCGTAAGTCTTCATCTCTGAAACACTTTACTATCTGGAAATATTTGTCAATACCTGCCACCATCAAAATTTGTTTGAAGGTCTGTGGTGATTGTGGAAGCGCATAAAATTGACCTTGATTTAGTCGGCTTGGTACCACGAAGTCTCTGGCACCTTCTGGAGTACTTTTGATCAAAAAAGGCGTCTCCACTTCTATAAATCCTTGAGAATCCAAATATTTTCTGGTTTCTATAGCCAATTTGGATCTGAAAATAATATTGTTTTGAACAGGTGTTCTTCTGATATCAAGATATCGGTACTTCATCCTAAGGTCATCACCACCATCGGTTTCATCTTCTATGGTAAACGGCGGTGTTTTAGACTCATTTAGGATATGGAGTTCTGTGACTTCTATTTCTATATCTCCTGTCGGTCTATTGGCATTTTTACTAGAACGCTCACGTACGATTCCTGATGCCTGTACCACAAACTCTCGTCCTAGTTTTCTGGCTTTGGTACAAAGTTCAGCATTTTCGTCCATATTAAAGACTAATTGAGTGACTCCATACCTGTCTCTGATGTCAACAAAGGTTAGTCCACCAAGGTCTCTGCTTTTTTGTACCCACCCAGAAATAGTGACTTTTTCGCCAACATTTGATATTCTTAGTGCTCCACAATCATGACTTCTGTACATAAACCTAAACTTTTTATTTTAAAAATACGCTGCAAAGGTACGATTATGCATCGGATTTCTAAAATATCATGATTTTTCTTTGGAGAATTTCTTTGGTAAAGATCAGAATGACATGCTATATTTAATATTTTATCAATTTTTGAATGATGTGTTTATTTTTGCTATCTAAAATATCTACGATGTAGGCGCCTGATGACAAATGACTGATGTCAACTGTACTGCGCTTTTGTAAGTCACCTTGTTTTACGGTTTGACCTGACGTATTGATGATATGGTATGTAACACCTAAGTCTGATGTAATATGAATCATGTCGGTGGCCGGATTTGGATGGATTGATACATCTGACAGCTCTAAGTCAATGCTGCTACTGATCATCGAGTTATTGATCCAGGCGACTTGTTTCTTGTCAAAGGTAGAAGTCATGACGATGTCCTTTTTGCCATCTGCATTGATATCAATAGTGTGTAACATACGTGTGATGGCACGACCTTGTGGAGCAAAACCATCACCGGTGCCACCAAGTAGTGTACCCACGTTTTGTAATGCATCAAACTCAAATGGTCCAGTCCCTTTGCTTACTTGTATAGAGAGTGTGGTGGCTGTGAGTGTGCCCACGATCATCTCTGGCCATCCGTCGCCATTTAGATCATCACAGTGGACCATTAGTCCATTGGTGACGGCATCGAAGCTTGTGTTTTTGCGGCGGAAGGATGTGGTAAAGCCGTTTTGATTCTCGAAAAACCAAAGCCCTTTTTCGTAATCCATCACAACGAGATCTAAGTCTCCATCCTTGTCCATGTCTGTCAGACTAAGCGTGTGCTGGAGAAAATATTTATCGTTGCCTTTGATCTCTCTGGTGGTGAAGGTACCATCAGCATTGGATAGAAATATAGCAAAAGGTGTTAAATCACTGCTTGTCACTGTGATGATATCGTCTCTTTTGTCTCCATTGATATCAGCTGTGATTACGGTGAACATATTGCGTTTGTTTTGCTCCACGGTGATCTTTTCAAAAGTGAAGTTGCCTTTATTTCTGAGTACGAATAAAGAAGTCAAGCCTGAGCTAAAATCATCTTCTGTGACGAGCACATCTTTTCGGCTATCCCCATCATAGTCGAGACTACCTTCTACTTCGTAGCTGATATTGCCCAAAGGCACACGCTCATAGACATTGTTGCTTTTGCTCCTATATATATCAGCATCTGTAAGAATATCATCTATACCATCACCATCAAAATCGTGGACATCGGTTATATAATTGAAATCACCAAAAAGCATAAACGATGTAGCGGGATAGCTACCCACAGTATAGGTATGCTTTTTGTACGTGCTCCCTGTCAAGCCATAAAAATCCACATGCTTACCATTGCTGCTCATCGTGGGTATCATGGGCTGTGACAATGCCCAGTGCGCTCCATCTAGATTGAACAATGTGGTGGTAGGCCCAAAGGTGATGGTTTGGGCCTGAAGGGAGATGATGAATAAAATTAATAAAAGGGTATGATGGATTTTCATTATATTTATTATGTGTTCCAAAAAATAGTTCATGAGACTTTTACAATTATTTAAATAAAATCTTTTAAAAATAGTCTTGGCATTACCTCAAGATACTTTACTGCTTTCATTCTCGTTTCATAATTATCACAATAATCTTGAATAAGTCCAACAATTTCTTCACCATGAGCGTGTGTCATTCCATTTTCTAATAAAAATTTTACAGCTTTTTCTGAAACTACCCAATTGTAAGCCCCTTCTAACCTTTGATAAAAAGAAAAGTCATCTTTTAATGAAACTCCAGTGAATTTCATATATCTAAATGGTGGAATGACTGCGTCAGGATAATTGTCTAAAAAGTTAAATCCTTTTTCATACCTAACTGGCAATTCAAATTCAAATCCTGTTAAATCTGATTCATAATTTACAAGACAATATAGTTTTTCAGTAACAATAATAGCACCAAAAGCATCAAATATTTCATCTGGATAAATAGAATTTAATAAAATGCCTATGTTAGAGTAAATCATTTCTTTTCTATTTACAAATGTTTCACTGTCTAAAATTTCGGATCCAAAAAAACTAATGTGAAAATATTTTGACTTCATGTTGTTAATTAATTTATTATCTAATTGGGGGTAAAAACAAATGGCCAAATTCGTCATCAACCTTTTTCGCAAAATCTAAAAGCTTCTGCTTTGTCATATTTGGCCCATCGGGGTTTGCTTCGTAGAAATCGTCCCATTTTTTTCTAATTTTACTTAAATGAATATCATAATTAATGTCTTTTAAATTCTCTAATGAATTCATCCCCTTGCTGGCGCAAGTTTGTAACTTCTGCCTTAACTACTTCTAAATCATTAAAAACTAAATACATAACTTTCAAACTCGTAGGCTTATCTAATTTTTCAACATCTAAAAAATCTTCGCACAGAGTTAATCTTGCACCTGTCAGCGTATTACTTTATAACCGTCACATCACCTTTGGCAATTTCTGAGGATTTGTCTTTGTACTCTATCTCAGCCACCCAGATGAATACTCCAGGATTGATCTCGCGTCCATCAAAGGATCCGTCCCACCCTAAGTTTGCATCACCTGCCGGGATATTTTGAGTGGTAAATACCATATTGCCCCAGCGATCATAGATTTTCAGGGTTTTTATGTTTTGAATGGATGCATATTCTGGATAGATGGTAAAACGTTGATTGCCAGTGCTACTACTAGGATAAAAGATATTTGGTGCTAACCAGCCTTTGTCAGATTTTACCCTGATTTTGACTTTATCTTCTCTGACACATCCATTTTTATCTTTGATAGTGATGGTATATTCCGTATCAGTTTCAGGCGTTGCTACAGGGTTAGGACAGTCGGTGCAGCTCAGTGCGGTCGCTGGTTCCCACTGTATTTCTGTGATTTCGCTCCAGGATACATCACTGATGGCCTTTATTTGGTGTGATGTACTTAGTTGGATGATCGTGTCTCTTCCTGCATTGACTAAAAAATCCTTTGGACTTTCGATTTCGATCAGTTTTTCTAGATCACATCCATTGACATCTTTAAGATATAAAGTAAAACGACCGGAAGGTAATTCAGATTTTTTATTTAGTGTAACAGTATTGTTGTTATTTATAGATAATGAATAAGGTGCAGTGCCTCCGGTAGTCCCTGTCCAAGTAAGGCTACCTTGGTCACCAAAACACAATGGTTGTACCAAGTCTATGGTAAAATCTTCGGGAGTCGGTTGCTTGTCTATAGTTACTGTAGTTGTTTCAGTACATCCATTGGTCAAATTCTTTACCAAAATGGTATATGTCCCAATATTATTGACTTTAAATGTCTTTTCATTACCTAAATTTCCGGTATTATCAGACCAAGTCCACACTGCATTGTTAGCGGTGGTGGTACCAGTTAAAGTTATAGAAGATGCTTTACAAGGAATGGACCTTGGGCCATCTATGGTGATGGTAGGTTTTGCAAAGTCAGTATTGATATCCGCCTTTAGCTTCGATATGCATCCATAAGTATTGGTAGCCACGAGGGTGATGTTCGAGTTTTGTGTGACCAAAACAGAATCCTTGGCGATGGTTAAGTTGTCTGTTTCCCAAACATAGGTTAATCCCGTCTCATTGCCCTGATCTTTGATCCATCGTTGTGACACATTACAATTGAGCAAAATCGGAGATAGAGAAATCAAGGGTAAGTCAAAATTTCCTTTAACGTTTATGGTAACTATGGTATCGCATCCTGCGGTATTAGTAGCTTTGATAGTGTACTTTCCAGCAATGGTGATCAGATACCCATTAGTTATTTTTTGACCTTCGATATCAAATTCCAAACCTGCATCTCCGCTAAGGCTTAAGCTAGCACTTGGATTTTTGCAACTCAAATCTGGTGCAACAGCAGTGAATTTGGGCTTTTTCTTATCTTCATTGACATTAAACTGGGTACTGTTGGTACATCCGTTTTGGTTATTTTTTACATTCAATGTATAAATACCTTTTTGCGTTAACGTAGGTAAAATCGAAGGAATATTGGACAATCCTGGCCCACTAACAGTATACACGTCATAACTGCTTACATCTAAAATCAGCTGATGTTCTGGATTTTTACAAGTGAGCAATACGTCCTGAATAGGCTTGATTAGTGGCCTTAACGTATCAACGGGTATCGCTAGCTTTATCGTAGATTTACAGCCTTTGCTGGATGTAGCTATGATATCAAATGATCCACCAGTATTGGACGTAATGATAGGTCCTGATCCGTTTGTGGTATTTGAATTCCAAGTAAATGTGGATGCAATCGACGCAGAAAGCTGTATACTTCCATTGGGATTAGCACATGTGATCGGAACTATATTTTGTGATATTTTTGGAAAATCTATGGAAGAAGGTAATTCCAGATTTTGTGTTTCTGTGCATCCATTGAGACCCGTCGCCGTGACTGTGTAGATACCCGGTTTGTCAAAAACAGGATTAATACCAGTAAAACTTTGTCCTTGTCCTGACCAGACATATTGATTGTTCCCAGGGTTGGTAACGCTAAACCCACCTAAATTGGTTACACAATTGATAGTATCTACGGCAACGATAAATAAGGGTTTTTCTAAGTCTTCCTCGACTTTTATGGAGTCTGTCGCGGTACATCCATTTTTATCATAAAGGATGAATGTATACGTACCGGCTTTACTAACTTCTAAAGTTCCAGAATTACTACCTGAGTTTAACCACTGTATATTGACCACACCATTCAATGAGTCGGGCGCTATCAACACAGATTTTTTAAGGCAGGTAATCGTGTCTTCTGGCGTAAGTGCATAATTGATCTCTGGCGGAGCTTGGCTAACCAAAATACTATCTTTCACGCTACAATCCTTACCTATGAATAATTCAAACACATAATAACCTACTGCATTAACTAAAATCGTGTCTTTTTCTGTATTTTGAGAAAGAATAGATGGCCCTTTCCACGATACACTATCTATTTGACTGCCCAGGTTTAGGAAAATATCTACAGCATTTTTATTGCAGGTGACCAACCCAGAAGAGTCTGCTTCGTAAACGAACTGTGACTTTTCTAACGCAACACTTATAGTATCTATACCTACACATCCATTTTCTCCCACAGCATTGGCTTGATAGAGACCGGGAGCACTGACGGTAAGCAAAGATCCGGGGACAGTACCTTGACCGGGTAGTGTCCATGAAAACTGTACTGGTGACCCACTAGGACTAAATGCTTGAAGTTGGGTAGTCTGATTTTTACAATCTAAAATGGGCACGCCTGAGATAACTACATCAGGTTTATCAAAGTCTTCTTCTACTAAATAATCTTGAGTCAAGATGCAACCATACGGGTTTGTAACATTGACGGTATATAGTCCGGCTTCATCCACAGTAATTTGTTTTTGATCTGGATTTCCTACAATATTCCCATTTAGGGTGGTCCATTCATAACCATAACCAGTAATCGTAGGTAGTGGTGTAGCTTCTAAGGTGGTCTCATTGTTTATACAATTAATTAGCACTTGGTTGGGTGGTAATAAATCAAAAGTAGAAAAAATGACATCAAATGATGCTTCATCCGTACACAACTCACCAAAAAAGATATCATCAATAGCAAAATCATTACCACCACCAGCAGTATTTTGATTGGTGATGCATAATTCTACGGTAGTATTCCCGCCAGAATCCCAAGTTTCGTAAAACTCTTCCCAAGCACAAGTTGCGCCAGAAAGATTAAACGGTGAGCCTAAAAGCATTCCGTCTATAGAAAACTGAAGAATGGCGGGAGATGATGGATGGACTGAAGTTGCAAAAGCTTGAAAAACATAAGTGGATCCAGGATTTACATTGATAGTTTGACACCATACCTGTTGGAGCGCACTTGCCCCATTGACCACCATCATGTTACCACCACCTGAATGGTCAGTACAAGGATCAAAATCAGTATGCACTAGGTTTGGGTTGTTAAGAACTGTGTATGTTCCTTCTGGATACATTTCCAGTTGATTGCCAGGTATATCATTTACAAAAGAGTAATCCGTTGTAAAACCAGAATTGCCACCTGAGAAATCTCCATTGACAATTAAATTTGTGGATGGATTACTTAAGACTTTTAATGTATAAGTTGTGGTCTGAACCACACCAGTCATTGGATTAAGATTAGAATTTTCGTAAAAACCATCAGTACCTGACCATTCATAACTAAAATAGCTTCCAGAAATCTGACCATTTAGTGAAATCGTTGATTCTTCGCAAATGGTCATATCTGATGGTACAGTAATGGTAAAACCACAGTTTTGAGCTCTCAAACTTATACTACAACAAAAAAAAAGTCCGAAATAAAGAAACGACCAATATCTCAACATCAGAGGATGAATTGCATTTAATAAAATACAAAGTTAACATTTTAGTACTAATAAATTAACATTTTGAAATTTAAATTTAGCTAAGTCAATTTGAGATAATTGGTATGAAAAACTTTAATAATATACGTAAAATATTAAATTTTACAACCCGAAATATTTTAGGTATTATCCGAAATAAAATTGTGTATTTGCTAAATAATAAAAATTTTATATTTACATCTTTTATTTTAATTATTCTGCCATTAATTATTATTACTTTTGTGTCCTGAAACAAAAATCAATTTCAAGTGAGCAAATCAATAGCTTTAAAGTCAGCGGACAATATTAGAATTTTAGCTGCTTCTATGGTGGAAAAGGCGGCATCAGGACATCCTGGAGGTGCCATGGGTGGAGCAGATTTTATCCATATTCTATACAGTGAATTTTTGGATTTTGATCCTGATGATGCTACATGGCCATTTAGAGATCGATTTTATTTGGATCCGGGTCATATGTCGGCTATGTTATATGCACAATTAAAGTTATGTGGCTTGATGGATATGGATGATCTTAAAAATTTCAGGCAATGGAAAAGCAACACACCGGGTCACCCAGAAGTTGATTTTAAAAGAGGAATTGAAAACACTTCTGGTCCTTTGGGTTTGGGGCACGCCTTCGGGGCTGGGGCAGCTATTGCAGAGCGTTTTTTAACCACTAGATTTGGCGAATGGATGTCTCATAATACATACATTTATATATCAGATGGTGGAATACAAGAAGAAATATCTCAGGGTGTCGGACGTATCGCTGGATTTCTTGGCTTAGGCAATATCATCATGTTTTATGATGCTAATGATGTGCAACTTTCTACAAAAGTTGGAGAAGTAACCGCAGAAGATACTTTAAAGAAATATGAAAGCTGGAATTGGCATGTAATCGAAATAGATGGAAATGACGAACATCAAATCAGAAATGCTATCCAAGCTTGTCAAGATGAAAAAGAAAGACCTTCATTGATTATCGGACGTACCATTATGGGCAAAGGCGCCGTCAAAGAAGATGGATCATCTTACGAAGGTATGGTAGAAACGCATGGAAAACCTTTGGGTAAGTCCAAAGCATCTTTTGGCGAAACCATAAAAAATTTAGGAGGAAATCCAGAGCATCCTTTTGAAATATTTCCAGAAGTCCAAGAATATTATGATAATGTACTTAATCAAAAAAGAAAGCTAGCTGCTGATAGGAAACAAGCATATGCCCAGTGGCAAGCCGAACACCCTGAAAAAGCGTTCTTGCTAAAGTCATATCTAAACGGTGATTTACCAAAGTTAGATTTTAAAGAAATAGCACTTGGTGTGAATGATGCAACCAGAAATGCCTCTTCCAAGGTACTGGGCTATTTAGCAGATCATGTAGGAAACATGATTGTATCATCGGCTGACCTTTCTAATAGTGATATGACAGATGGGTTTCTTAAAAAAACAAAACCGTTTACCAAAGGTGATTTTTCAGGTTCGTTCCTGCAGGCTGGAGTATCTGAGTTGACGATGGCTGCCTTGTGCACCGGCATGGCACTTCATGGCGGTGTAATACCCGTTTGTGCCACATTTTTTGCTTTTTCAGATTATATGAAGCCAGTTTTAAGAGTGGCTGCACTGATGGAACAACCTGTGAAGTTTATTTGGACACACGATGCCTTCAGAGTGGGCGAAGATGGTCCTACACACCAACCAATAGAGCAGGAAGCACAGTTAAGATTATTGGAAAAACTGCACAATCACTCCGGAAAACCTTCTTTTGTTGCTTTAAGACCTGCAGATAGTGCTGAAACAGTAAGTGCTTGGGAGCTATTGTTGCAGACCAATGACAGACCGGGCGGATTAATTTTATCAAGACAAAATATTAATGACATTTCGGCTTTAGATGCAGACCGATTGGAAGAAAGCAAACAAATATCTAAAGGTGCTTATATAGTGTATCAGAACAGTGATGATGCAGACATTGTTCTTTTGGCTAATGGGTCTGAAGTGGCAACTTTGATAGAAGCAGCCCCGATATTAGAGAAGGAACAAAAAATTAGGGTAAGGGTAGTATCAGTACCATCAGAAGGCATATTTAGACAACAAAGTGAAAGATATCAACATAGTATTTTGCCAGATGACGTTCCAGTTTTTGGCCTGACAGCAGGTTTACCTGTGACGCTAGAAAGTCTGATAAAAGATAATGGAAAAGTATTTGGAATGACCCATTTTGGATATTCAGCACCATATCCTGTTTTAGACGAGAAGTTTGGCTTTACAGCTAAAAATGTGGTAGACCAAGTGGCTTCGATGATTAAAAAGTAAATGAATGCTACCTTAAAGAAGCACAATTGGGTTGATTATATACAAAATTGTGCTTTTTTAAGTTTTTGAATATACAATTCAATTTTTTATACGTTTACCTAAATAATAGTATAAGATTGATAAAAAGACATGAAATATTTACTTACCCTATACGGCATTCTTATTTTGATGGGATTCAGTTGTTTTGAAACCCTAGAACTTGATCATAATACACAAATAAGAGTTAAAGGAATTGTAACGGATGAGGATGGTAAGCCGCTTGTTGGTATCCCAGTATATTTAGAAGCATATGTAGAAAACTTTGATGACACTGGTTTAGTACAATCTGTAACGTCTAAAGGCGATGGAACCTACAGTTTTATGTTTTCTGGATCGAATGCCAAATTTTTTATTCTTCATATAAATAGAAAAATTAAGGGTGAAAAACAAAGTTTGTTGAATCCAAAATTTGCTGAAAAAACATTACTTTTCTCTAATAAGTTTTTAAAGGACTTTGAAGTTGACTTCAGTCAATATGGGAAACTTGATAAAGCATCTAAACTTATTTTAAAATGTAATATAACCGATGAATCTAAAGCAATCTTGATTACAACATCAACAAATGATATTCAAATAGATACTGCACTTGAAAATAGTTCTGATTTTTTATTCTTTCACAATTTAAAGGCTAAAGATATATTGTGTTCTGAACCAGATACCATATACTTAAAGAGATTAGATTCGGTTTTTATTAAATACAATTTAAACAATAGCATTTTTATAGACACTATTTTTATAAAAGATCATTTTTATACCTACAATTTAAGAAATTGAATACTATGAAGAAAAAGCTATTTATATTAGCACTGATTTGTTTGTGTATTCATGTATTAGTAATTGGCCAAAACATCACATTTCAGGCCAAAGCTGGATACAAACAATATAAATTTTTAAACTCAGTTTACAAAAATACACATGATCAATGGCAAGGAATTGGTGCCGCAGCGGTCATTATGTTCAGAGAAAAGTTCTTTCTAAATTTGGAATATTCTAGGCTTAAAGCAAATGTTATTGATAAAACAATTTTTTACAGAGATCACACCTATCTCCAAACCTTAGGGATAGGGACGGGATATCAACATAGCTTCACTGACCGATTTAAGATAAGACCTGCAATGATCGTTGGAAGACCTAAGTGGGAAAACGTAAAAGGAGTAAATCTTCATGTAGATCTTGGCTTACAGTATTATATTTTCAAAAAATTGAGTATTTTTTTTGATACAGGCTTCAATTTTTTACATTTCGACATAAATGCGCCCTTAGACATAGCAGACAATTATAGAAATGCTACTTTATTACATTTTCAATTGGGATTAAGCTTTAGAGAATAAAACTAAAGTGACCACATCGGGTCAAATTGGAATTTTATTTGCATATTTGCACCATAAATTGATCTATGTTGAGGGTTTCAGCCCATATTATATCTGTAATTATGCATCCATTGTTTATCATTGGTTATGTATTACTATTTATTATTATGGCCAATCCCTATCTTTTTGGCTTTTCAGGCCCCAAGGCACAAGGATTAGTGATCATTTCAGTTTTGTCAATTTCCATTATGTTTCCGTTGATAGCTATATTGATGATGAAAGCGTTAGGCCTCATTTCGTCATTGGAAATGCCTGAGAAAAACGAACGTATTGGTCCATTAATTATTACAGGTTTGTTTTATATGTGGTTGTATGTCAATGTACGGAACAATGATAATATTCCTTCTATACTAACATTTTTTATTTTGGGAAGTACCATAGCTGTTTTTATTGGTCTTACCATCAATAGTTTTTCTAAAATAAGCTTACACACCATTGCTGCCGGTGGCTTTGTATCGGGAATGTTAATAGTAATCTTGAATTGTTCTTTTGGTTTTATCGATATACCTTTGCCATTAGTTGGGCTAGAATGGAGAGTAAGCGATCGTATGATGATGATCATTGTTTTGCTGCTAGGTGGTGCTGTGGGCAGTGCCAGATTATTTTTAAAAGCGCATCAAAAAGATGAGGTTTATGGTGGATACATAGTGGGAATCTTATCACAGATGGTAGCATATCATATTATTTTTTAAGCATTAATCAATTAAAAAACCAGATATAAATGGACGATTTAAAAAACCTGATAGAAAAGCTTTGGGAAGATAGAAGTCACCTGACATCTCCAGGCTCTCAGGAAGCCATCAGAGAAGTGGTGGAACTAGTAGACAAAGGAAAACTTAGGGTTGCAGAACCAGTGGAAGATGGATGGAAGGTAAATGACTGGGTTAAGAAGGCTATCGTTTTATTTTTTCCAATACAAAAAATGGAGACGATCGAAGTTGGTCCTTTCGAGTTTCATGATAAAATTCCATTAAAAAGAGATTATGCTACTCAAGGCGTAAGGGTTGTTCCACATGCAATAGCTAGATATGGATGTTTTATAGAATCTGGCGCTATCCTCATGCCTTCCTATGTGAATATTGGTGCTTGGGTAGGTAGCGGCACCATGGTAGACACTTGGGCCACTGTGGGTTCATGTGCGCAGATTGGTCGCAATGTACATCTTTCTGGTGGAGTAGGTATAGGAGGCGTATTAGAACCACCACAAGCAAGTCCTACAATCATCGAAGATCATTGCTTTATAGGAAGTAGATGTATCGTAGTAGAAGGTGTGAGAGTGAGAAAAGAAGCCGTTCTTGGTGCTAATGTTGTGCTGACTCAGTCCACACATATCATTGATGTCACTGGCGAAAAACCAGTAACATATAAGGGCGAAGTACCTGAAAGATCAGTAGTAATTCCGGGTAGCTACACCAAGTCTTTTCCAGCGGGTGAATATCAGGTACCTTGTGCACTGATCATTGGTCAAAGAAAGCCTTCCACGGATACCAAAGTTTCATTAAATGATGCTTTGAGAGAGTATAACGTAGCGGTTTAAAGAACATATAAAATTTAAAAGTTTAAACTAATGAGCATCATCTTTCGAACCTTAGGTATCTTGAGTATGATGCTCATTTTAAGTTGTAGTAAAAAGCTGCAGCCTGAAGAAGTCAAACTTGTGTTGCAGCAAATGCAATTAAAGCAAGACACCTTAAATATCCGAAAATCGAACTATTCAATAAAATCCATTCAAAAAGACCTTGGTGATAGTATAGAAAATTCAGATATACTTAAGTCTGGTTTTTCGGGGCTGATTATCTATGATTTAGATGCAGATAGTCTTATATATAATTACAACGAAGATAAATACTTTGTAGCAGCGTCCAATACAAAGCTTTTTACTATGTACACATGTATTAGAGTGTTAAAGGACTCAATACCGGCATTAAAATATTCTGAATCAGACACTAGTTTTGTTTTTTGGGGTACTGCTGATCCTACATTTTTACATCCATATTTTGCAGATACTACGACATTGCAGTTTATAAACAAAAGGTCCAAAAACAAGAAATTAATTTTTGCTGAGTACGACCAATTATCACCCTATGGAAAAGGTTGGATGTGGGATGATTACAATGATTATTATCAAGTAGAGATGTCTTCATTTCCAGCATATGGAAATATTCTTTTGGTAAAGAAAGATACTTCAGGTCTATATACAGAACCCAAAAAAATGCTCATTCACAGCAAAATAGATACTATCATAAAAACGGTCAAAAGAGATCAGCACCATAATATCTTTAATATCCCAAATGATTTGGAGCATTATGAAGCGTTTTATCAGGAAATACCCTATCGTAATGCTACTTCTGAAAATATAAAGCTGCTTGAAGACACACTAAAAAAACCTATTATCTCCATTAGACTACCTTATGACTCTACTATACAGACGCTATATGTTTGGCCTGCTGATACCGTCATCAGGAGGATGATGCAGATTAGTGATAATATGTTAGCTGACCATTTATTACTTTCTGCTGGTCATCTTATGTTGGACACATTGTCCATAAGTCAAACAATACAATGGGCCAATCAAAATTTATTTTCTGATATGCCTCAAAAACTGATTTGGGTAGATGGTTCTGGCCTTTCAAGATACAATAGATTTACGCCGTCATCCATTTTACATTTATTAAAAAAAATGGATAAGGAAATACCCGAAACGCAATTACTTTCTTTAATGGCAATAGGTGGAGGCGATGGAACTTTAAATAATCTTTATTTGGCCAACGAACAATATCTCTTTGGAAAAACCGGATCTATGACTGGTGTCTACAATCTTAGTGGATACCTCATTACAGAGAAAGGCAAAAAACTAGCCTTTTCATTTATGAATAATAACTTTAATGCTAGAGTATCGTCGGTGGCAAAGGAAGTGGAACGAATTTTGAACCAAGTCAGATCAAAATATTAAATTTAGATAAGCCTAAATATTATATTTGATAATTCTAAACATTTAAATATATTTTATGATTATCAATGGAATATATTTCCAAACGTACATATCTTTGACCCAAATTTAGATCATTATGAGTTTAATAGAAATGAAAGTGCCTACTATAGGCGAATCTATAACCGAAGTAACATTATCGCAGTGGTTAAAAAAAGACGGTGACTTTGTCAAAGTGGATGAACCGATTTGCGAATTTGAATCCGATAAGGCTACACTAGAGTTTCCGGCAGAAGCATCAGGTAAACTTATTTATGTAGCAAGCGAAGGAGATGACTTAGCTATAGGCGCATTGGTTGCTAAAATAGACACATCGGTAGTCGCAGGTGATTCTGTTGCTCCAGCGCCAGCTACCTCAATTACTCCTGCACCAACAGCTAAGCTTGCTGAACCTGCTGCAGCCGCTACTCAGACCTATGCTACTGGGCATCCATCACCAGCAGCTAGTAAGATCCTGCGCGAAGGCGAAGTAGATCCGTCCGCAGTAAATGGAAGCGGAAAGGATGGTCGAATCACCAAAGAAGATGCCCAAAAAGCGGTAGAAAATAAAGTGAGCGCTCCGGCATCTGCGCCACCTGCAGTATCAGCACCAAAAACGGCTGCAGTCGCACCTATCATACCAGGAAGTAGAAACGCAAGGTCTGAAAAAATGAGCAGAATGAGAAAGACCATCGCTGCTAGGTTAGTTTCTGCTAAAAATAATACAGCAATGTTGACTACCTTTAATGAGGTAGATCTTTCGGCTGTAAATGAATTGAGAAAGAAGTACCAAGATAAATTCGTAGCAAAATATGGTATCAAACTGGGATATATGTCTTTGTTTGCTAAAGCATGTGCTAAAGTTCTCATGGAAATGCCAGATGTCAATGCAATGATCAACGACGGTGAAATCATATATCATGATTATGTAGATATCTCTATAGCAATTTCTACTCCAACAGGCTTAGTGGTGCCACCAATACAGAATGTCGAGTCCATTGGATTTCACGATGTAGAGCTGAAGATCAAAGAATTGGCTGACAAAGCTCGAAATGGTAAACTTACTCTTGATGAGATGAAAGGCGGTACATTTACGATAACCAACGGTGGTACTTTTGGGTCGCTTTTGAGTACGCCTATTATCAATGAGCCACAATCTGCCATTTTAGGAATGCACGCCATTAAAGATAGACCTGTAGTAGTAGACGGACAGATAGTTGTCAGACCTATGATGTATCTCGCCCTTTCTTATGATCACAGAATCATAGATGGTAGTACTTCCGTAACATTTTTGGTCAAAGTCAAAGAATTGCTCGAAGATCCTATGACATTGATGATGGATTTATAGAATAATTATAAACCTAAAAATAAATAAAGTGCCAAATCAATAGAACAAATGATTTGGCATTTTTATTTTTTCTAACTAAATATTTTCTTCTTTTTAATAGCAAATTCAATAATGACCTTCCAAAAATCAAATCTTATACATGCTACAGCATCCATTCTGATGAGTTTATGGATGTATTATGATGCTATGAATAAAGACTTTGGACTTTTAGTTCCACTATTATATGGTGTAGTACTTCTATCACTTAATGATGGAATCAGATTTGACAATGTTTCTCAAAAAAGAGCTGCTTTTGGGATTACTTTTTTGTCATTTTTTTACTTGCTATATACTGGATTTCAAAAATATCACTCCAATGAACCAGAGCAAATTTATTATTTTGGAATACTAGGTCTGACATCTATTTTATCAGTTGTAGTGTTTATATTTTTCAAAGGTAATAAATCATCTTAACTGTAATTTATGCTCGCAAGACATTTTGTATTTCTTCTATTCGCTATTTCATCATGCAATGCTCAGAAGACATCTTCCGTGCTTACTGCAAAAGATGTGGCCGTTGCTAAAAAAGATACTATAGTGACCTCATTGAATGCAGTAGAATATAGCACGGACTACATCATGGGTAAGTTTGATCCTGTTACTCATCCTGATTTTATGCTTATTCCAGCACAGTATCGAGATGAAGATATCAGATACATTAGAAAAGATGTGATGGAAGAGTTTATAAAAATGTACGAGGCTGCAGCAAAGGATGGGATTCGAATAGTTATCAGATCTGCTACTAGAAATTTTGAAAATCAAAAAAGAATTTGGGAAAATAAATGGACAGGTAAAACCATTCTCGAAGATGGAACAAATGCAGCTAAAGACATTCAAGATGATTTGTCACGTGCAAAAAAAATCTTGGAATACAGCTCTATGCCAGGAACTTCACGGCATCATTGGGGCACTGATTTGGACTTTAATAGCTTTGATAATCAATGGTTTGAAAGTGGAGAAGGTTTAGCGTTGTACCAATGGCTGACAACTCATGCTCACCAATATGGCTTTTGTCAGACTTATACCAAAATGGGTACAGACAGGAACATTGGATATTTTGAAGAAAAATGGCATTGGACTTATATGCCAGTATCTCAAGAGATTACGAGACAAGCAAAAGAAAAGATTAAAAATGAAATGATTCAGGGTTTTTTAGGAGCGGAAACGGCTACTCAGATAGATATTGTAAAAAACTTCATCTTAGGCATCAGTCCAAGCTGTTTAAGTCATTTAAAATAATATGGCTTCTACCTCTACATCCTTAAAAGTGGATACTTCTATCAAGGGTATCATATTGCTTACCCTACCTATCAGTATGGCCAAGCTTATACCTGAACTCAATTACCTAATTAACGCAGCTTTTTTAGGACATATGGGAACCAAAGAATTGAGTTTGGTAGGGATTACGGGGGTATACTACCTTATTTTTTCAGCTATAGGCTATGGACTCAATAATGCACTTCTGTCCATTATGTCGAGACGTGCAGGTGAAGATAGTAGAAATGAAATTTTTTCATCTTTGTGGCATGGGGTTATTATTGGTTTGATACTAGCAGTATTATTTACCAGTGTGACATGGACTTTTGTTTTGCCAGTAATGTTATGGTCAGGTATAGATCAAGAGGGTGCCCATATAGCTTCAGGCTTTCTTGATATCAGGATATTAGGTCTGTTTTTTTTATATTCATTGCAAATGCAAAATGCTTTTTTGATCAGTATCCAAAAAACTAGATTTCTAATCATTATTGCTATTATACAATCTAGTACCAATCTTCTACTAGATTACACGATGATATTTGGACATTTTGGTTTTCCAGAGATGGGTTTCAATGGTGCCGCTTATGCATCCGTGATTTCAGAAGCGGTTGGAATGTTTACGGTCTTTACCATCATTATATTGATGAAAATCAAAAAAAATTTTGGCATTACTCCTGACTTTTCATTGTACTTTTCAAAGCTTAAATTGGTTTTTACTCAGGGATTGCCGCTCATGAGTCAGTTGGCCATCAGTACAGGTGCTTGGTGGGTCTTTTTTATTTTGGTGAGCCGAAACTATAACGATGAAGATCAAGCTATCTCACAAACGATGCGCAATCTTTTTGGTTTGGGAGGCGTTTTTTCATGGGCGTTTGGGTCTTCAGCAAATACGATCATAAGTAATTTAATAGGCCAAGGAAAAGAAAAAGAAATGTTTTCCGTTCTGAAAAAAATGGTAACAATTAGTGTTGTAGGAATGAGTATTTTGGTTTTATTTCTTAATCTATTTCCAGGAACTTTTCTAGGTCTTTTCGGTCAAAAAGAAGGTTTTATCGATTCAGGTACTAGTACACTCAGGATCGTTAGTTCGGCTATGATCATTTTATGCGTAGGTGTGATTTGGCTCAATGCCGTTGTTGCTACAGGAAAAACTCAAGTTGTTTTCTGGATAGAAGTAGCAGGTATTGTCTCTTATCTCATATATGTATGGATAGTCATCGAAGTCATGAAGATGAGTATCGAAGCTGCTTGGATGAGCGAGTGGATTTATTGGATTGTTTTATTTCTTCCCAGCTACTTTTATTTAAAGTATGGAAATTGGCAGCAAGGGTTTCGGTTTTAATGCAATATTAATTTCTCAAAACAAGTGACTATACCCCAAATTCAATCCCAGAAAATGGTATTTTTGTACAGCATTATTGGTATCTACACTAAAGGTATCAGGAAACATTCTGAATCGGGTGCTTAGATATATTTTTCCATCATTGTGTATCCATCTTCCTATTTGGACACCAGCAAAATAAGAAATTCCCAACCGCTTTCTAAAATGTTCTATGGGTAGGTTTACATCTACAAATGAAGTATCCGTTTGCAAAATGGTGCCCGAAGATTGACTACTTAGATTGATATTCATACCTGCTTCAAGACTTGTGTACCACCTTCCAAAAGATTGCTCATATCCAATGCCTAGAGGTATATCCCAAAGTTGAAACTGGTGATGTCTAATTTTACTTCCTGAAAGTCTTCTTTCTGTAATGATATCACCTATAATCGCAGTAATTGTGTCTCCTGTCTGTGAATACGTGATAGATATGATACCTTGAGTGGTGTCTTTTTCAGTATAAGAATACTCTAAGTTCATTTTTTCTGTAAATCTCGACCATGTAAAGCCCGTTTTAAGATATACGGGCCATTTAGCAGAACTGATTTGTGCAAATACTCCTGCATAGATACCTTCTAGTGATTTTTCATTTTGAGATCTCATATTGAATACATTTTCAAATTCTGTTCCTTTATTCACAAGAGATTTTATGGGTAAAAATATACCAACTTCAGGACTAATAGCAATTTCAAATTTTGTTTTGCTGCTAAAATCTGGACAAATTACTTTTCTAGGATTTATGCCTGTATTATTTTTAAATATGATCGGTGATAAACTTAGGTTTTCTAAAACTGGAAATGATTCTAATGGGTTAGCAATATTTAAAAGTGTTTCTGATTTTTCTTTAAACGGAATCTCGGATTGACTTTGAGTATTTAAATTATTAGGGAATCCTTCTTCTTCAATTACATTTGATTTGGTATCAGTATTAGTGATTTTTCCGGCAAAGGCTTTTGATGAATTTCGATTAGTCACTTCGTAGTGTTTGCTGGTATTTTCTGTAATATCATTGCTTTCTGAACTATTTGAAATATGGTCATTATCAGCTAACTCGTTATTTACTAATTTTAAATCCTGAATAGGTTGATCATTGTTTTTTACAAAACTGTTTTTAATCTGTGGTTCTTTATGATCTTTAAATGGTGTAGATAAAATATACCACAATCCACCAGAAATTAATAAGGTTGATATACCAATCCACCAAAGACCCACAAACCTTCTTTTGGGTTTTTGATTGTGAATATCTTGAATCAAGGCGTCAATATCCAAATCCATGGTATCGTTACGCAGAGATTCTGAAATATGTTGTTCGAATTTTTGATACTTCATTTTTATATATTTATTCAACATGCTTGAGCTATAGCCACTTTACTATTTTGCTCCATGATGGTTATTAATTTTGTTCTGGCTTTGCACAATGCTGACCTTGATGTGCTCTCCGAGATACCCAATAAACTAGAAATTTCGTTATGCTGATAACCTTCCACTACGTAGAGATTAAATACTAAATAAAGACTTTCGGGCAATGTTTTGATCAGCTTCATGAGGTCTTCAGTATTCATTTGATCATATACATCTGGTAATTCAGCCGATGCCCATCCAGTATCTTCTTCTAATTCGTCAAACTTCAATTGACTGAATTTTTTGTTAAGGGCAATAGAAGATGTTACTGCAATCCTGCGCAACCAACCTTCAAAACTTCCCTTTCCTTCGTATTTGTCTATAAATCTAAAAGCATTAATAAAACATTCTTGAAGTGCATCTCTAGCCAACTCTCTATCAGATGTATAACGGGCACACAAAGAAAGGAGCCCTGGTGCGAACTTTTGCACCAGAGCATCCTGACATTTCCGGTTTCCCTCTTTACATCCTTTTATGATAGCATCTATATGCACACTAATTAATTTTTACTTTTTTAAAGGCTATATAACATCCAGTATTTTTATCGGTAACAACCACATAATATTCACCTTTAGCTAGTTGGCCAGCATTATTAATATTTGATTTATCTTCTTGTAGATTTGATAACGGGACAATCTTAACATCTCCCACAGTACAATTATAACAACTAGCCCCATTGACCAATGTAAAGTTGATTTTACCATCGTTGCATGTACCACAAGATGTATTTTTGATCGAGATATAAATACCATCAATTAATTGAGGCAATTTGATATCTGTGGTGTATTGACAGTTACTTACTATTAATGTAACAGTGTAATTAAAGCCTGTGCTAAAAAAATCTAGAACAGCTGGATACTTAAATTGGCCAAAAATATTATTGCTACCACTATATTGTCCGTATTCAAATGGTGTAGAATTTAGTTGATATTTGTTTTTGTCACAAGAAGTAGGTTTGTCATCTACAGTTGGAATACTTAAATCAATGATTTCACAAGCTGATGATGAACATCCATTTTTATCTGTTACTGTAAGACAATATTTTCCTGAAGAAGTAGCTAAGATATTTTTATCTGTACTTCCATTGGACCATAAATAGGTCACCGGATCTTCTCCTCCAAAATGTGAGCCATATAATTTTTTCTCATCACATGAATATCTTAAAAAAGTATAAAGCGGGTGAACCAACTTGCAAAAAGTTTTTGAGCAATTTGCAGTTTCATCTGTGATTGTAACGCAATATGTTTTTCCCTCTACTATAGAATCTTGTTCAAGAATAATATCTTTCACAGTTGCACCTGAACTCCACGAATACTTGAAATTACCACTACCTCCTGATACATTGGCAGACAATTTCTTTTCGCAATCATATTTTAGTACAGCACTAAAATCACACGATATCTCACATATGTTTAAAATAACTTCTGTATTAGGTTTTTCTAAAAATTCCTTTGTCCTGCTGGTGGCTCCTGATGAATTGTCAAACCCGAATAATGCTACTTTTTTTGTGTCAACACATATGAGTCCTGAAAGGTCTATATCGAAGACCCCATTTTCATTGGTCCGATATATTAGCTTTTGGTTGTCAATCATCACGACTACAATACCATCTGTTGGCTTGGAGCCATTACAATTAATAGATCCTTTGATACGATATTCTACTTGCTTTTTGATAATGATATCGTTAAGTACTGTATTATTGTCAAAAGGTCCTACTTCCACAGAAGTTACAAGTTTTTTATTGCAAAAAACGGAATAAACTGATATTGTCAATTTTTTGCCTTTGGGCATCTTACCACAAAATTCCCCTTTTTCATTGGTTGATCCATAGGAGGCACCTAATCCTTCAGCTTTTACCTCTATCATAAAGTATTTTGCTGGATCACCATTTTCGAATTTGACCTTACCACAGATCTCTATCAACGGAAATGGGGCATCACAGTTCCAAAAACTAAAATGACCTACTTGTGCTATATACCGATCTCCTTGCAAAATAGCCTTACCTTCTTCTTTCCACCATCCTTTAGTTTCGTTAAATGACCATAATGCAATATCTGATGGTTTGTAGGAAGTTACTGCAGGAAATTCTAACGTAGCTGTACTTCCAGATTTGATGTTGAGCTCATTTCCTGCCTCGTCTCTGAGTTCTACAGCGATCATTCCCAGTGTACCTAACACTACCGTATTTCCTTTGGCATCGTCAGCCATCAGTCCTCCAGGCATTTTATCACTGATATTAGAGTCGTTGGGATCTAGATAATGAGCGGATACGATAACTTTTCCATTATATATCTGACCTTTGTCATTTACGATGGTATTGGGTTCGAAGATGATACGACATTTGTTGCCAAGCTCTAAAGTGCCACCTTCATTGCTCAAAAATTTGTACTTATTATCCAAGGTCAACATTTGAATTCTGGAATTGACGGTTGTGCCTTCCGATGGATAAACATAGTCGGAACCTAAAAAATATCCATTTTTGACCACTTTGATGTAAGTACCTTGTTGGTCCATTTTTGCATTTTTAATGAGGAATACACCATGTTTATTGGTTTTAGTAACGGTACTATAGGTCGCTACGGTAGCATCTGCCACCGGATTTTTGTTTTCATCATAGACATAGCCCAAGATAGAACCATTGACTTCCTTATAAACTTTGCCAGAAAAAGTGGTAGTTATTTCTTCATTTATACCGCTGTCTGTATCCTTGTGACAAGATGTAAAGAGTAGCACCGAAAACAGGCTGATGATATAAATTATACGTTTCATTAAATGAATTTAAAAATTATAATAAAAATAAGGTTTTAAAATTAAATCGATTAAAAAAATTACAGTCTGTATACCATCATAGAGTGTAAAACTTCACAAAACGCTCCTTGATATGTCGTTTTTTTTTAACTTTATAACAGAAAGGGAAAGTATTACTCTAGTATTATCTGATTGTTTTATTTTTGGCCATAAAAAAAGGGCTGATTCTTTATAAAGAACCAACCCTTTTTTTAATATTTCCAAGTTGTATTAATTAATACTAAATCTGAGTGTAACACCGGATCGTATCGTGGTGGTTGGAAACGATAGCGTGGTACGAGGTACTGATCTGGAGTAATCAAAATAAAATCTAAGTGCTAGATTCTTATTGACATCATACTCTACAGTTGGACTAAAAGTCGTTGTTTTTTGTCCTCTGTTAGCTTGTCCGTCGATGCCCGTTTGCAGATCATACACTTCTGATATTTCATCTCTTAATGAATAAGCCAAATTGATTTTCAAATCCTTACCTTCAGCACTAGTTCCTTTATCTTTGACCAATTTGGAGAGTAAGCCACCATCTTTTTTAGGTTCAGCATCGTCAGCATTATCTGCATCTTTTAATCCTTTTTTGGACTTTTTCTTTTTCTTTTCTTTTTTGAAAGTACGGAAATTTTTAATTACATATCCACCACCTACAGTGATCTCTTTATTTTTATTTTCTCTAAGCTGCGTACCATCAAGTGCCAGATTTCTGGTCATTTTGAAGTCCATATCTAATTTCAGATCCTTGACGGTTTTCAAACTAATACCCAAAACTGGTACAAATTGCTCTTGTATCTGTATGGAAGGTACCTCCAATCTTGTGTAATAATTGTCATTGGGAGACAAATTACCAAAAGGGTCCTGATTGTCAAACAAAGGCGATGTCTGGAAACTACTAACTCTGATGGTAGAAGCGTATCCGTGTTTTATGGTAATATTTGAAAAATGTTTTTTAAACATGCCCAATTTTCCTAATCCATTGTAATTGACTTGCCAATTGGGTTTGGGTATATATGTGTTTTTACTGAATACAGCTACTTGATCCAACTCAACATTCCATGCTGATTGGTTGGTGTAGGTTGCCATAAATGCTGGTACCGTCACAGCAGTATGGGTAGGTCCATAGCCACCTGGGAATCTCGGGTCTTGGCCGTACACACCTGGGTTTTCGATATTTGGAAGTCTTCTTGCTATGATTTCACGATTGGATTTAAACTCATTGTACAATCCTTCACTTCCCCTAAATAATGTATTGAGCGTATAAAATGACGCATCATAAGATCCCACATCAAAAAGGGCCAACTGCTGGAATGCATCACCTGTTTTTTCTGTTTTTCTAAATACTTCATTGTGCGTTTCCTGATAATTTTTCTTAAAATTAACATCTACACTAAAGTCTTTGAATGGCTCAATAAGTGCTTTTATATCCAAAGCATGGCGTTTCGTTTGGGTCAGTTGTTCGTTGAAGCTGGTACTTGGATTGAACCAATCTTGATTTCGTTGCAACCAATTGTTTTCTCCCTGTATCTGAGGCTGAATACCTGCAATAAAGTCCCATCCAGGTGCTGCAAACCCCTCACTCTGGCCCAAAAGTCTTGATTGTGGCATGAATCCCGGGAGTACAGTGGTTCGATCTTCTTTGTAATTAAACTTGATAGATCTCACCGAAAGCAATGGTCTGATAAGTATTCTTTCGGCTAGTGATGGATCTTTAGGTTCATCCTTCTTCTCATTTTTATCCTTTTTGGATGATTTTTTGCTATCATCGTTTCCGCCGTCTGCTGTATCAAGAGTTTCCTGTGTTTTGTCAGTGTCCATAGCATCCATTTTGCTGGTATCTTTGCCACCTTTTGATGATACTGTTCGTTGTCTTGACGGAGTTGTTGCTTTATTACCTTTCTTTTGTGCTTTACCTGATTCTATAGATTTCAAGTATCCAGATTTATTGTACAATCTACTGAAATCTAGCGTCAAGTTCATACTGGCATTTTGTCCATTTCTGATCGTATTGCCCAATAATGTGCCTTCATCGTCTATCTCTATCAAACTACCACCATCCCAAGCATAGTCAGCTTTGTAATCAGCGCCTGCGGTGATCCAGTTTAAGATAGGAATACTCTTAAATGGTAGCTTATAATTGAGTGATACATTATGACTGTATGCTTTTGCTCTGCCCAAAGACCTAAGATTTCTGTTTCTATAGTAATTAGGGTCATCCGTTTCATTGACGATATCGCGGTAACTACGGCCGTTTTCGTCAGTTTCACTTCCTTTTTCATCCACCAAATACCTATCTTCCAAGGTATTGGCTACACCTATATACCTAAGTTGATCTACTATAGAGTTAGTTCTGGCTCTATATCCAAATCTCAATGACTTGGTAAAATCCCAATCCAAAACATAATTGCGCTCCCAGTTAAATCTATTGTCATCAAATGCATAAATAGGTACTATTGGCTGACGGAAAGTCCTTCTGTTGAGCTGATCAGTCATTCTGGAGTTAAAAGAAAAGTTGCTTGGAAGTAAGCTAAAGTTAAAATCCGAAATGATTTGAAGAGCCTTGACTTTGATAAACTTAAAGGGTTCTATATAAGTCGATTTGCGCGCGTAGACATAGTCTAAACCCAGTGTTCGGGTTTGTTCGCTATCTTCGAGTATGAGCGCATTTGATGCTGTTTTTTCTGTATATGCATAAGATACTCCAATATTGGATGGGGACCAAGGTTTTCCAGTACCACCAGCATTGATTTTAGCATTGGTGATATTGAATGTTTTGATGGTCAGTTCTTCTCTGGCTAGTGCTTTGATAGAATCTCTTTTTCTGCTCTCGGTGATCAGATCTAGTTTTTCGCGTACTCTGATATCCTGGTCAAATGGATCAAATTCAGGAGTAATGATCGTCTTTTGATATTGGGCATAAACAGGAACAGTTAGCTTGGCAGCTTTTGGCAACATCTTGCCTGCGTCCACATTTATTGCTGCATCATAGGTCAGTTTTTCTTCCCTGTTTCGCTCGTGAAGCCTTTTGTCCAACGCACCAAATCCATTACTACTATAACTACCTTGCAGGTTGATCTCTCCTAAATCGGCTAATTGTAACTGTAGCCTACTCTGTGCTGCCCAGGCAAAATCCTCGTTGTAACCATTGACTCTGAGTTCATTGACCCAGACTTCACCACTAACGGGTCTTCCGATGGCACCAGTAGTCCTGTTTTTTACGGCAATTTGTATCATTTTAACGGCTCCCAATGATGGGTTACCTACCATACGTACTACTTCACCTCTTTCTGGATTTAAAACATACTCTTCAATCCTATCTCTGGGTGATCGGCCTGTGGATATACGTGTTCTCCTAAGATTTAATAAGGTGTCTAAGTTAAGATTGATAAAATTGGCATCAGGCCAAATATTAGATTCATTGTGTTGCGAACCTTGATCATTAAATAACTTGGAAACTTTTAACGGTAACTCATACTCATAATAATTGTTGTTTATTCTTCTGAAATCTTGAGATACAAAACCCACCGAATCCACATCTATAGGAAAGTCCTTACCTAGTCTGACTATGATAGAAATGTCATTGTCTACAATACTATCCCTTCCTATATCGATTAGATTTTCTGCATGCACAAACATCTGCAATCTCTTGTACAAAGCAAGATTTATATTGGCTAATTTGGTCATACTTACTTCACAGGTAGATGGAAGGTTTCTGAATTTTAATGCCATAGAACGCTCATCTTGCAATAAATTTGCAATCTGGCCAAAAGCTCTAGTTCTTAAAGCTCCTTTGGGTGTTCTGTAGTGGAATGGAAGTTTATCTGAGTTTTCTTCTATCCCTACATCATCGATACTAAAATCTATTCTATCGGGGTCTTGATCTGGAATTTCACAGACAGGTAATTGTTTTCTCCAAATGCTACGCTGCAACTGAAAGTCTGCCAATCGGAATGTTTTGGCAGATTCAAAATCTGTCATATACATCCTCATATATTGTATACCTCGGAAACCAGAAATAGGCCCTACAGCTTTCCCAGAATTGATAGGTATCTGGAAACGATACCATTTTACAGTTTGGGTACGTCCGCCTCCTAACTCAATTCTTACATCCTTTGTTTCTCTAAGGTATTGTCTGACAACATCTTCGTCAATAAAACCACCATTATTTCGTATATCAAGAACATACTCATAGAAGGCTTCTGTTTGGTCTAGTGTTTTGTTGTTGTTGATATCTTCGGTGTCAGGATTATTATTTCCTCTTACAAATTGATTGTTATTAGCCCCTTGCCCATTTCTGAATGGAGTATTCCCCTGCGGACCATTAAATTGTTTCATTCTACCCAAAAGGGTGGTATCTGGAGAATCATTAAAGAAAACAAAGTCATCGTTAGACGGATCAGTTGCTAAACCTGGAACATTAATTAGTCCATTTTCTGTTAGCCAATCCTGATACTTTACGGCTTCTTCATTGTTGTTAAGACCATCTAACCCTACATCCTGGTCAGCACCCTCTTGTATGTCAAAACCATTGACCTGCGGAATACTCACTGTTGCTTTTCCATACACGGTATTGGTGACAGGAGTTCTCCTAGATGTAGTAGGCATGGCATTTTCGAAGTGGAGTAAGTTATCTTTGATGACATCTTCTGATACACTACCCAAATTAAAGACGATTCTTCCTTCTTCATTGGGCAATGGTTTTTCTCCATCTGGCCTATCCATAAATGGATTGAGCATCCAAAATTCAATACTTTCGTAGTTGGCTGTCTCGAAATCTGAGTTTTGAAAATACCTTTGGATACCTGCCCATCTGGTTTTGGGGTCCCTGAGTACGACCTTGTTATTTTCAATATCAAAACCTCTTGAATAGATACCATAACCATCTCTTTTTTCAAAATTGTAAGGTCCTCTTTCTGTAGGATAATAACTGATATCAAAAGTGAACAATTGTTGCTGCTGACCAGGTTGGACCTGTCTGTTTTGAAACAATTGGTTTTGATTAAAGACGCGGCTGTAGGGATTGGCATCAATGGCTGTTCTGTTTGTACCAAGATCCAACGTGTTCCAATTGATCAGTGCTCTGTTGGCATTGGTAGCAAGATCATTGACTAATTTAGCTTCTTTAAACTTTTCTGCGTCTATACTTAATGTAGGCGTACTTGCCAGTGTCCAAAGATTAGCATTAAAACCACCTAAATTAAAATTGGTAATAGCCCCTTCAAAGTCATCCAAATTGGCGATACCTTCGTTTTCTACTACTGTATTACCTTGATTGTCTACATATTCAAAATTGATTCCTCTAGCATGGCCGGGTTTGAGACCTGCAGCTTCAGCAGTGAAGTTGATTTTTGACTTTTCTGACGTGCTATAAAAAGGAAGTTTATCTACCAATTTTGTTATTAATGGAACTTCGTCACTAAAATTGTAATCAAAGCCAAAAATCTGGTTTTTTATGGGGTCGTCTCCTATATTTACCTTTTGTGTAATAGGTCGCTCTGCTAGTCTCAAATATGTAGCTCCAAGACTCGACTTTTTACTAAACTGATACTCAAATCTGAGCCCCATCATATTTTTTTGTTGGAGATTGAAGAGTGAATTGTCTTCAAATCTCACATCCAAAGGCGTTCCTTGTTGGAGATAGGCTGCATTGATGATTCTCAATCTGCCCAATGAGTAATCTATTTCGTAATCTTGTCCTTCTACCAATTGTTTACCACCGGCTGATACCCTTACAGATCCAGGTGGAACAAAAAAACCTAAATTAATCTCACCATTAGCTGCCGTAGCTTTTACCTTGCCAACCATCCTGAATTTATTTCTGATCAATCCAGTATGCTCGGTGGCAGCAGCAATAGTGTCGTAGAGTTCGTTATATCTGAATCTTTCGAGAATAGTTTCAAGTCCTATCGTATCATCTGGAGTAAATCCAGGTTTGCTCAGCATGATATCACCAATCTTATCACCAGAGAGATGTCTTCCAAAAGGCTCCAAAACGGGTAACATCACGCTTCCTGTTCTCTCTATGACCGTAACTCCTGGGATATAGTCAAAAAATCCGTCAGGCTGTGGATCCCCAAATCTATTGAGTTTGTCTAGATTAAGTAATTCTAAGATAGGAATTCTTATAAGTTTGGGATCATTGATATACCTCTTCAATGAGCCATCAGTAGCATCATCTTCAAAATAAATATCAAACTCAAAATCAGTGGCATTAAGTTGACTCGTGTTCAGATTGTAAACATTTTTCATCATCAAATCCCACATCGGAGAAGAGACTATTTGATTGGTAGATTTCAGCAATTTTACAAAGTGTACTTTAGGCGGCTCCACTCTGGTGGTATCGGCTTGATTAGCAGGATTGATGGATGTTGCGGATAATTCACCTATTTGATATACTTCATTTGGATTGGATGTATAATAATAGTTGTAAGCTACACCAAGTACCTGATTGGGCCTAAGTTTTATATTGAGTGAGAGCGTTCCTAATTTAGGGTTGTATGTAAATTCAGAAGAACTTAATCGGCGTCCCCTGAAAATTTCAAAATCCTGTGTTCTTTGAAGGGCAAAATTGGGGCTTTCCAAGATATTGGTCACTTTATCGATATCTTCTACATTTCTCGCACCCTTTACTTTTTCATAGATATTATTTGCTTGGTTGTAAGGCAATGGTAATCCATTGTCATCCTTGTCTGCATTAGCGTTATAAATGGTAGCAGCATTTTGATTGGTAGAAAATGCTTTGTCTGGCTCACCCAAGTCTGCAATGGCTGCTATCATATTCGTATTCTCCTGAAATTCTGGTCTGTCGTCAGATATCCAAACTTCAATCTGCGCTATTTGATGAGGAGTACCTATGTATGGTAGGTTAGAAAGAGACTTTTCGTAAGTATTTCTGTTATAATGCGTCAAAAAGAAGTGCCTGTTTTCATCATATTTGATGGGATTGATGATAAATCTTTGTTCGGAGACACCGTTTTCTATTTTGATGGAGTTGTTTCTAGATCTTTGTTGTGATACGAGACCCGTAACTCTAAGCCTACCGAATTGCAACTCAGTCTTAAGACCAAAAAGACTTTGTGCTCCTTGTATCAAATTACCTCTCAAAGGCAAACTGACATTTCCTGCTTCTATTTTTTTGATGATATCATCTTCTGAGAAAGCGTCAGAATCAAAGGCCAATTTAATTTGTCTGTCAAAATCAAAAGTGGATTGAGTGTCGTAATTAAAGTCCAGATTAAGTTTTTGACCAATTTTACCATTGACTCCCATTTTGATTTGGGGTTGGAAGTCAGGCTGATTGATGACCTGATTATTCAACGGAATACGAGGATCTTCTCTCTTGGTATAAAGCCAACCTACGTTTAAATCTACTCTTCCCTGAGGTTGGATATTGACTTCAGTACCTCCAAATAGTCTGTCTATCAAACTGTTTTTAAGGTCCACTTTGTCCATGGGGTCTATCTTTCCGGATTTTGACTTTTTTTCAGATTTGATACCACCTAACGTATTAAAATATCTTCTCTCTTGGTCTCCTCCTATATATTCAAGATACTCTTCAAAGGTCATGTATGTAGGAGTTCTATAATACTCATCTCCAATTTTTTCCATGATAACGTATTGACCCGTTTTGGGATCAAATTCTACCTTTTGCTTGATTTCACTGGGTGTGATGTCAAAAGGATTATACTTCTTATCGGTGATATAGTCTCCTTTTCGGTCCACCCAAGGTATCGTATCTACAGATGTATGATACTGTATGTCACTGACATATGGATCAGGAAGATTTCTTGATGGCATTTTTGCTATCACTTGTGTGGCAATACCAGAAATCAATACTAAAAATAATAAACACTGTTTCAAACTCATACAAAAAATGAAAATTAATCCGTCGGGTCCAAAATTTAAAATGGAATCCTAAAAAATGTTTTTATCAATATGTTGTTTAGTTTAATGTATATAAAGATGATTTATAATAATTTAAATAAACTTTACCCATTAAACGAACAACAAAAACTAAGTCAATGATTTATAACGATAAATGTGGCTGAAATGGTATATAAATATGAAAAAAAATTAACTCATTTGTTTTAATACCTGCTTGATCAAGTCTTCCACTTGTTCGATATTTGGGTTTTTATCGAGTATGGTTTTGATCGTTTTTTCTACAATTGGTTTTGGAAATCCTAAAGCGACAAGTGCTGCCAAAGCTTCATTTTTGATCAAGTTGTTTTCTGGCGTAAATAAGACTACATGCTCTGAACCTGATTCTTTGATGACTTTGTCTTTTAAGTCTAAAATGATCCTTTTAGCAGTTTTAGGGCCGATACCTTTAACCTTTCCAAGAGCTACTGCATTTTCATGAATGATCGCTGTGCGCACTTCATCAGGATTCATATAAGACAAAATCACACGGGCAGTATTGACTCCGATACCTGATACAGATATGAGCAGGATAAATAAAGACCGTTCATCATCATCAAAAAATCCATATAAGGAGTGCTCATCTTCTTTGATAGCTAAATAGGTAAATATTTTTATCTTTTGAAGATTTTCGAGTTTGGAGTACGTATTCAGACTGATGTTGACATGATAACCTACGCCTTGACAATCTACGTAAATAAACGCCGGTGTCTTGTGTGTGATTTCTCCGTTTAGATATGCTATCAAAATGATTTTATTTTTGAGTTTGGAAAATACTTAGTCCAGATGATATCAAAATTACTTCATACCAAATTTAAAAATTGTGTGCAAAGGTAACTCAATTATTACATATTGGGTAAATATTTAATATGAAAATAAAAGAATCTTATTCCTTACCTAATCTGCAATCAATGCTTATGCTCAGACCGAACCATTTCCCATGCCCATGCGGTTTTCATGATGTCATTTACATCGTATTTGGGTTGCCAGCCTAGCTCTTTTTTGGCTTTGGAGTAGTCGGAGTAGATAGCCATCACATCTCCAGGCCTTCTTGGTCCCAATTCATACGAAAGCTTTTGACCGGTTACTTTTTCGAAAGATGCTATGATTTCGAGAACGGTCAAGCCATTGCCAATCCCCACATTAAATACCTCGGTAGATACTTCCTGTTTTCCTTCAAAAATGTATTTCAATGCTAACGTGTGTGCGTGCGAAAGATCAACCACATGTATATAATCTCTGATACAGCTTCCATCTCGGGTAGGGTAGTCAGTACCAAAGACAGTCATACCTTTTCTTTTGCCTATGGCTGTTTCTGTGATGACAGGGACCAAATTAAGTGCCGGATTGTTGGGCGCTTCTCCGAGTTTTGCACTAGGATGTGCTCCTGCAGGATTAAAATATCTAAGCAAAATGCTTTTCATTCCTGCATTTTTGAGTGTATCGGCGATGATTTGCTCACCAATTTGTTTTGTTCGGCCATAAGGAGATGCCGCATCTTGCAGCGGCGTATTCTCATCAACGGGACTTTTTGTCACATCTCCATAAACAGTACAGCTAGAGCTGAATATAAATGCCTTTACATCGTATTTTAAGCATAAATCCAGAATGTTTATCAGAGATGCTACATTATTGCGAAAATAAAGCAGTGGTTTTTCTACAGATTCTCCCACAGATTTTAGGGCAGCAAAATGTATCACACCTTGTATATCTTGATGATCTTTAAATATATTTTCAGTTTGTTCAAGATCACACAAATCTAAGTGGTAATATGGTATTTTTTCACCAGTAATTTCTTCTACGGCTGTTAGTACTGATTTATCGGAGTTCATACCATTATCTACACATACGACATCAAAACCATTTTCAATCAGATCAATAATAGTGTGACTACCTATATAACCTGTTCCGCCGGTGACCAATACTTTTTGTTTCATTTTATATTATATTTGCTGATTTGCTGAATTTGTAAGTGACTATGAGCCTATTTTTTGTATAGCATGTTAGATGAAATTCAAGGATTACTTCTCTTGAATTTTTTCATTCTTTTTTATTGGTAAAATAATTACGAAAATGGTTTCTTCGTTTGGCTTTGATGATTTGACATATATTTTTCCTTTGTGGTATTCCTCTATGATTCTTTTAGCCAAAGAGAGACCCAAGCCCCATCCTCTTTTTTTGGTAGAATATCCAGGTTTAAAAACTGATTTAAACTTTGCAGATGGGATACCATGTCCAGTATCACTTAGTTCTACATAAACCTTATTATCCTTTTGGGATACAGTACAGCCCACAGTTCCTTTACCATCCATAGCATCTAGTGAGTTTCTGATCAGATTTTCGATGACCCAAGCAAAAAGATGCTGATTAAGATGCACTAGTATAGGTTCTTTGGGTGATACAAAGTTAAAAGAAACTCTTTTGGGTGATCTTCGTTGCAGATAGTCTTTTACTTCTAGCAATTCATTAAAGATATTTACTTCTTTCAGTACGGGTTCTGACCCAATCTTTGAAAATCTATCGGCAACTAGTTCCAGTCGATCAATATCTTTTTTGAGTTCGTTTAATATTTCCAGGTCGTCAGGCTTGTCTGCATAATTATCTTTAAGTATCTCTATCCACCCGATGATGGCACTGATAGGTGTACCTAACTGATGTGCCGTTTCTTTGGCCATACCTGCCCAAACTCTGTTTTGTTCTGATCTGCGTGATGCGCTAAAAAGAAAATATCCTAAGCCGATATACAAACTTACCAACAGACCTTGCACATATGGAAACATTTGGATGTACTTAAGCATAGGAGAATTGAACCAATAAATAAATTTGGCATACCCAGAGTCTTCAATCGGTTTTTCTCCAGATTTCAAAAATGCTTGTTTTTGGGATTCCAAAAACTCAGGGTTATTTATTTCAGAATCACTAAAATTTCTAGCTTCTAGTATACCTGCTTCATCTTCATATATTACAGGTAATGGAAAGGAATCCATTATGGTTTGGTAAAATGTTAAATCCTCATCATTAGATGCACTGATGATTTCATTGATTGCTTCTTTGTATAAAAATACATGTTTTTCTTCCTTTTTCTTCAGATTATCTGCCAAGAAATTGGAGTATAAAATGGTGAAAAGCAAAATACCTGCACCCAAGATCATGAGCACAATTTTCCAGATATTACTTTTTTGATACAGTGAAGACAAAGTGGATATTATATAAAGTGACAAAGATATAACGTTGATTCTATTTTAGTAAGTATATAGTTTTAAAGTTTTTGATGGGTAATAAAATCAGATCTTTAGATCTTTTCCATAAAAGTGTGTTTATTTGTATTCTTAAAAATAATTATAATGAATAATGTTAATCGGGTTTGGTATGCAAAATACTTTGTGACTTTAGTTTTTTTAGTTTTTGCATGTAGCTCCAGATCCCAAAACGAAGATGGAAAAGATGTCTTACCCTTTCAAGATATCACCACTTATCCTGATACTTACTCTAGCGAAACTATGGTAGCACGGATGATAGATGGTCTTGGATTTCGATTTTATTGGGCTACTGAAGGACTGACAGTTACAGATTTAGCTTATCGCCCCCATGTAGAAGCGAGAACATCAGAAGAAACTATTGACCATATCATGGGTCTATCCAATATCATCATCAACGCCATCAAAAACAAGCCCAATATCGCTTCTGGAGTAGAAACATCGCCCAAAACTTTTGCTGAAAAAAGAAAAATAATATTGAATAATTTATTTGAAGCAAGACAACATTTAGTGACTTCGGTAAATGTGGATGATGTAAAAATTATTTTAGAAAGAAAAGAAGGAAGGACTGAGCTTCCCATATGGAATCTAATCAATGGACCTATTGCCGATGCTATTTGGCATGTGGGACAGGTTGTTTCTTTCAGAAGAGCATCAGGCAACCCATTTAATGCCAAAGTAAATCTTATGATGGGAAAATTGAGATAAATTTGTGATAATTGGTCTGTTATTTTGCATAGTATTTCATAAATTTTGTCGATCACATAAATAGATATTAAAAATAATGTCCATAGCTATCATAGAAGATGACCCCAATATACGAGCACTGATTAAAATTGTTTTGTCTGAGCTTCAATTGCCCATAGATGAATATGACAATGGGTGGCAAGGGCTGGATAACGTTTTAAATAAAAATTATCAATTATTGGTTTTGGATGTCATGTTGCCAGGTGTCAATGGCATTGAAATCTGTCGTAAAATAAGACAATCCAATAATCATATGCCCATCTTAATGCTCACTTCTAAGTCCGAAGAAGATGATAAAATCACTGGACTTGATATTGGTGCTGATGATTATCTGACTAAACCATTTAGCAATAGAGAATTGCTGGCACGCGCCAAGGCCCTACTCAGACGGTCAGACGCTGTAAATATTAAAGGTAATAAGGAAATGCAGGTGATCAAGATTGGAAATTTGACCCTAGATATCTCTCAAAAAACCCTGATGAAAAATAGTGTGGATATCAGCCTCACAGCCAAAGAATTTGACCTTTTGCAGCTTTTTATGACCAATCCTGGACGAAATTTTACAAGGATGGATGTCTTGGAAAGGGTGTGGGGCGAACATTTTGAAGGGCTAGAACATACGGTCAACTCTAATATCAACAGGTTGAGAAGTAAGATAGAAAGTGATCCTGCAAAGCCCAAATATTTGGTCACCGTATGGGGTTTAGGCTATAGATTTAATAAAATGCCAGAAAGCTAAATTTATTTTTACTCATAATTGTATCATATTGATGTGGTTATTGTATTCATTTACATCAAATACTCAATCTCCATTAACTCTTTCTCAGGCAATTCAAAATGGATTAGTGTACAAAAAAAATATTCTTACTTGTAAATTGGATATCATTACTAACGAAGTCACTATTTCAGAAATATTTGCCGCAAGAATCTATAGAATATCAACACTTGTATAATCCTATTCTGCAAACATATTGTTAATTGGAATATTTAATCTCAACTATATGGGGCGACCGAATGCGCGTACCATTTGAAGAAGTCTATCATAAAATGTAATCAAAAGGAAAGATAAAATCATAGTAAGGCACGCTAAGCCCTTCCCTTTCAAATGCTTGGTGGATGGCCTTTTAATACACTCCACTCCCTTTTTGCAGGGCAAATATTGAAGCGTTTCTAAGATACGCCGAAGTGTTTCTAAGATACGCTCAAGTTTATCTAAGATACGCCGAAGTGAATCTAAGATACGCTTAAGTAAATCTAAGATACGCCGAAGTGTTTCTAAGATACGCTCAAGTTTATTTAAGATAAGTCGAAGTGAATCTAAGATACGCTCAAGTTTATCTAAGATACGCCGAAGTTTTTTTAAGATACGCTCAAGTAAATCTAAGCTAAGCTGAAGTGAATCTAAGCTAAACTTAAGTTTTTCTAAGCTAAGCTTAAGTGTTTAGAAGCTACGCTTAAGTTTTTTGAAGCTAAACTTGAAGTTTTAAAAAGAATACCACAGTCAGACCTGTATATGCAGCGCTCCATGATCTAAGGCAAAGTTATGCCCCAAGTTCAACATACATATATCAAAAGTTGGGTGCAATTATAAAAAAGATAATAACAAAATATGGGCAATCTATTACAATCAATATCAAAAAGTTTTACTAAGAAACTTTTTGAATTCCCGACTACCAAAAAGGATTTGCTTGGAATGAAAAACAACTAAAAGATTTTTGGACTGATATGCTTCAATTGGAAGAAGGCAAAAATTATTATTTTGGCGTTTTAACATTAGAACGAGTTCCAAAAGAAACATTTGAAAAATGGACTTAAGATAAATGGATAATAGAATCAAATAGTTTTAAACCAATTTATGTTATTGACGGTAACAAAGACTGACTGTAACAACTATGCTCGATTTAGCCATATATTGGACTAAGTGAATAATGCAGGGCTATTAGATAGTTCCTGCTTCAAAAGCTTAATGCCTAACTGACAATATTCTCTATCTAATTCAATACTTACAGACTTAAATCCAAAATCAGCAGCAGCCCTTGCTGTTGTAAAACTTCCAGAATAAGGGTCTACTATGCATTCATTACTTGATAAGTTTTTTATAATCAAGTGAGGAATACCTTTCGGGAAGGGAGCAGTATGTCCTAAGATATTTTCTCCCTTTACAATTTTGTACACTGGTTTTATATGAACAACATCAGGCAAAATTATTGGAGCAACGTCAGTTGGCTTGACAAATTGAAAAACATGCTCGTAACAATTTAACGGAGCTTGATAATACGGAAAATTATTTCCTTGATTGAAGCTTCTATTTCCCTGAATATGTCCTTTATACCATATCACATTCTTGACCAACTTAAAACCAGCTTGTTTGAAAAGTCGAATTATGTATGCACCGAGAATCATTCTCTTTTTACCCATAGCCGAAAAAACTATGTTGTTCTCATTGTCGAAATAATCGAAAATATTAAACAAATAAGTTCCACCAGGTTTTAAAATACGGTAGACTGCTTGAGCATTATTGAACATATCATATAAGTAACAATATATATTGTCCCAATTTGAGTATTCTTTCGCGTTGTAATAAGGTGGTGATGTGACTGCATGTGAAATGGAATTAGGATGCATAGAGTTCATAATTATTCTACTATCTCCATTATAAATAATATGATTTTTTAAAGGTGATATATTTAATAATTCTTCTTTCTCATTTGACTTCTTTTTAATTTCAAACCTTTTGAAAAATGCAGATTCGTAAAATCGTTTCAAACTATTATCGTTGACACGTTTAAAAGGAACGAATACAAAATTGCGATTTGCTAGATTGTTAAATTTTGGTGTGTATTCAACAATTTCTATCGTATCATTTATTAGGCTAAAATGCTTTACAAGAAATTCTATTATTTCTTCTTTTGTTGGCTTAGTAAGCAAGTCAAGTTGCCATTTTTTAATGGTTCCATTCTTGATTTCATTTTCTTCATAAAATATAGCTTCTTGCTTTATCAAAGAAGATAATGAGTACCGCTTACCCCTATCAAACTTGCTTTTATCAGGACAAAATAAATTATTGCATTCCCAACTTTTTACACCAATAATTGGATATGAGTTACCACGTACATTTTTACTTCTGCATGCAGGACAAGGAATTAATGTCTCATCACGCTGATTCTTTTCAAATAATAAAAGCATCCCATAATTGTCAAAGGCTTCTTGAATCTTTAAGACTCTGAAATCTGTTTCCGTTAATATAAAGCAGTCCTTGTATGTGAAACCACCATTTGCAATCTTAAAATCGGAATCCTTAATGTTTAAGTCGGAAATATAATTTAAAGTTTTCTCTTCAATTCGTTTAGGATGGAAATACCCAATGCTGAGTTTCTCCTCATTAAATTTTTCAGCATACAAAACAATGTCTGAGTATAATTCCCATTTTAATCCTACATATTCTTCACCTAAATCAATGTAAATAGATAAATGACAATGATTCGAGAGAGTATCATACCCGTTTCTTATATAATTACACAGAGAGTCTTTGAACTCATCTAAATTAACAAAGGATTCTATTAACGCTTGGTCAATTACTAAAAGTGATATTGCTTTTTCTCTTTTAAGAGAATTGCCAAAACAATTATGTAAATACTTATAATAATCAGGAATGTAATCTTTGGAATTACTTTTTGAGAAAAAACTATGAGTTAGATTTATTGGAAAAGAATTAAAAACGTAAGCAGCAAATAGAGAATTCAATATTTCTTGTTTTTTCCCACTTTCAATTATTATATCATTTAGCTTTTTAATCGTTGCGTAGTCTGATAATGGATAAAAAAGATTCTTGAGTTCTTCAAAAACCTTTCCGTCTGTAATCTTTTGGTTAAGAAATGTAAGAAATGATTTTTTATCTGAAAAGTCAAAATAATTCTTTATGCTTTTTTTATCATGATAGTTAAAGTATAGTTTTTTGGTTGCGGCAAAATCAATGAAAGCTTTAATACTGAGTTTGTTCAGTTCAAACTTTTGATTTATCGAATAGATGCAAGTGGACTTACGTATTTCCTCACTATTTACCTTATTATTGCAATATGCGATCAAATCTTTAGCTAATGAAACATACTCTTTCATTGGCTCATATTTATGACCGACTACTTTCTCAAAGTCGCTCACTAATAATTTAAATACCATATTTTCATTTTCAATGATGCAAAGGTAATAAAGTTTTTGAAATATGCGAATTTGGCATATCATAAAATCGCATATATCTTTGCGTAATTTATGGATAAAAAGAAAATTAAGAAGACAATTCATGCAAAGGAGTATCATATAGTGATAGCAATGCTCCGTGAACTGAGAGAGCATAAGCAGCTTACTCAGACAGATCTTGCTGTAAAAATAGGTTCAGACCAGACTTTTATTAGCAAAATTGAAATTGGTGAAAGACGTCTTGATATCATAGAGCTTAAATATATCTGCGAAGCACTTGATACAGATCTAGTGGAATTTATTAAACAAGTAGAATTAAAGATTAAGAACAAAGTAAAATGATAGATATAACAAAATTCCCTATTGATGATACAGATTGGACAGAAGAACATTGGAAGATATTTATTGACTTTTTAGTTGAAAGTGGTTTGGCAACATACGAACAAATATGTAGTGCTGCACTTGGGCAATTAAATCCACCACAAGTTGGAACTGGGACTACGATAATTGTAAAACATAATTATCCTCCTAGAAAAGCATGGCAAGCAGTTAGAACATGGTTTTATGAAAGAACAGGAAAATGTGAAGACTGCGGAACAAGACTCGATCTTCAAACTGACCATATAATACCAAGAGAAGAAATTGGACAAAATGCTGATAAGCTTGAGAACTTTACTTTAAGATGCAGAAGATGCAATGTAATTAGACGACCATCTCATAAACAAGGTGGTGTGTTGCATTTAACAACAGCTGCCGCTTTAATGTGGGTATTACTCACAAGACAACCTAAGAATTACAAAGAATTTCACAAACTATGCCGTGATTATGGCATGACTATGGCAGACATTAGATTTCAAGAAGCATGGGCATTGGCTATTTGGCTAAACAAAGAAGGAAAATACGAAATAGCTGAACCTAATGTGAAAGATATTGTAATGTCTCAAATGCATTCAACACCTGAAGAACTAGAAGAAATTAAAATTGTGCAAAAATATCCTGACTTTGAAGAAAGTGATAATTTAACTATAGCTGCGGAACCTGAAAACTAATAAAGATAATAAATTAACTCTGAGCGTCACAAGTTATGTAGATATCTTGAGCTATCTTGATTATTACTAAATACCTTTGTTCGTTGACTTCAAAGCCGTTTGGAGTGCTTTCCCATAAGATTATTCCATGGAGTCAGCCAATTGATTGTTTTGTTTTTCTAAACCTGCCTTTATATAATGCCTAAAACCAGTGCAACAAAATTCATCCTACTCAAAAAGCCAAATAAAGGCACAAAATTTATTCCTGCCGGTCATAAATAATCTTATATTTGCCTAACCGTAATGAAATAGGTGAAGAATGATTGTGGTGGTTGGTTATCGTACTTTTTGAATTTCTTGCATGAATGAATCAAAAACGTTTCAAAGCGGATCTAATTAATAAACATTCCTATTTTGATATATTTTAATATGAATAGAAATTCAAGGAGTTAAGAAAATTTTATATAAAGGAGTTATTACGAGGCGGAAAGTTGGTCACAAATAGGTTCAAAAAAATGGGTTATAAATTATGTCCGAACCAAAATATAATATAATAGAAATAGAAGAAATAAAACCAGATTGGGTTAAATGAGCACAAGCAATATTTGGAAAAGTAGGAGATTGAGACAAATGCTTCTTTTGGTAGGAAGCTCTATTGCGGTATTATGGGTACTGATCGCTATACTGTTTTACAATTTTACAGTCTCCAAACATGAACAATTCACTTTGCTCAGATTAGCCGGAATTGCCAATTCACTGTCATTGCAGATGAATGGCGACCAACATGAGGAGTTACTTTTGACCTATAAATCAAAAGATGATATCAAACACACACATCAGGATAGTATATATTGGGGGTTGCATCGATTATTGAAGTCCAACTACGAAGCCAATATGCTCAAAAGCCCTATTTACACCATTACAATGAGTGAAAGTGGAATGTATTATGAGTTTGGTATTACTTCTGATTCGGTACCTTATTTCAGACATTTGTACAATACTTATCATCCTTCCTTAAATGATCACTACCAGTCAGGTGGTATGATACCCGCATATACTGATGAGTTTGGCATGTGGCTTTCAGCTTTTGCACCCATCAAAAATTCAACAGGTAAAACTGTAGCCGTGGTGATGGTAGATGAAAAGTTAGATGACTTTTTAATGTCTGTCCGGTCTGAATTGTTAAAAGCATTTTTCATATCTTTAATCATTTTTGGCATTTTGATCACTTTATTGCTCTGGCAAATGGGTAAAATTCTAAACAGAGAACAAAAAGACAAAAATATCATCGAAGGTGCTAATGCAAAAATATCGGCCATCAATCATGAACTGTCAGAAGCAAATGATAAACTCAACAAGGTGGACCAATTTAGAAAGGAGATGATTTCCAATATCTCACATGACTTGCGCACACCTATGGCTAGTATCATTGGTTTTTTAGAGTTGGTAAGAGACGGACGTGATTCACTTTCACCCGAAGATAGAAATAAGTATATGGATATTGCTTATGCAGAAACCAACCGGCTCAATCGTATGGTTTCAGACCTTTTTGAGTTGTCTAAACTGGAGTCAGGGCAAATCAAAATTAAACCTGAGACATTCAATATTTACGAACTGGTATCTGATATCATACAGAAGTATGAGTTGAAAATAAAAGCAAAGCACGTGGATTTGAATTTTGAAATTCATGAAAATCTTGGACAGGCATTTGGAGACATCAAATACATAGACCGTGTTTTCCAAAATCTAATAGATAATGCCGTGAGATATGTAGATGAAGGAGGCTATATTAAAATATGGATCTTGGATGCAGAAGACTACTTTAAAATTAAGGTTTGTAATTCTGGTGATCTAATACCACAAGCGGAGTTGGATGTCATTTTTGACAGATATTACACCAGCGAAAAAACGGATCAGGCTCGATCAGGATTGGGTCTAGCCATTGCCAAAAGCATCTGTCATTTACATGATTGCACCATCAGGGCTGAATCCAATGAGTTTGTCAATTCTTTTTGGTTTACAGTACCTAAAGTGAAGTGAAAGTACGGCAAACTTATTTTTTAATTAAAACTCTAGACCTACACTTAGAACAAAACTTCTGGATGTCAAATAATTTGACCTAAGATCTAAGCCAGGAGCATTAAAAGATGTAATTGGTTTTAAAAACGTAGGAGTAAGCGTTTCAAATGATGAAGACTCAAGGTTTAAAGCTGGCTCTGGATCACCGCTTGTGTATCCTGTTAAAATAAATAGATTATGGCCTGTAAGACTTACTAATAGATTAGATTTTTTTGCACCGTTATTCAGTTTTATTTTTCGAGAGATAGTGAAGTTATCAAGTTTTATAAAATCAGCCTTTTCGACATACAGCGAATGAAAAAATCTAGATTTCAACCCATCTACACCTTTTGATGTATTCACACGATTATATAAATTTGTATACTCGTGTTCCCATCTAGCCCTATTGAGATTGACCATGCTATGTCCAAAAGCACCTCTAAAAAAGGCATTAAATTGCCAATGGCCCATGTTAATTAGATTTGTCCAACCTATTTCCAAGTCAGGAGTGCCTTTGCCTAATATAGCTAGGTCTGTATTTTCGTTGTATTCTGGATTAATATTGATAGTTCCATCTTTGTTTACATCTTGATATATAGGAAGTCCTTTACCATCTACACCTTCAAATATTGGACCTACAATATTCCCAATTTCCTCTCCCTCTTGCAATAGAATATAACCGAAATTACCTTCAACAGCACCTACAAGCATCGACTTTATTTCGGACTGCTTTAGCATAGATTTGTATGAAGACCATTGCAGACCTGTAGTATATTTTATTTTTAAATGATCAATAACTTTAAAATTTAGGGATAGCTCGATACCTCGCGTTTGAATTTTATTCTGATTTTGAAATCTTAGTTCAAAAGTTTGATTATCAAATTTCGTTTGTATCAAATCGCTTATATTGGAATTGTAAAGATTGACGGAGCCATAAAATTTTCCTTTTGAGAAATCTATTCCTACATTTGTACTACTTTTTTCTTCCCATCTCAAATCTGGATTAGGCCCCCATCGTACAGAAGTATAAGTTGAATCTATCAATGTTATTTGCTGTTCGTACTTTTGAGACATACCATTTCCTTGGGGAAGATTTCCTGTGATTCCATAGCTAGCTTTAAATATCAGATAGTTAGTATTTTGCATTTTCAATAACTTAGATATATCTAATGCTCCGCTAATCGAAGGGAAAAATCCCCACTTATTATTTACCCCTAAACGACTTGACCCATCCCGATTGGTGCTTCCTGAAAATGACAAGTAGTCCTTGATTTGGTAGTTAATGGATGTAAAAAAAGATATCATCTTTTCCTGTGGACCAGATTTTGAAAATAAAAAATACTCCTTTCCCTGAGTTGTGTCTATTTTTTGCTCAAATTCATCGAAAGCATAAGCTCTGTTAAATCCAGAAAGTTTCACATACTCGTGATTATTATTTAATTGTTGATGAGAGTAGCCGACGTTTATGAAAAGAGTATTAGATTTTATTTTTTTACGATATTCTGCAGTACTTTCTAAATATGTAAATTTATCGTCTTCAACTAAAGACTCTACCAAACCATTCAAGTTACGATATCTGATTCCTTTGTAGTAAGCCGTCGTAGGAAAAAATGCATCTTGATCATTTTGTTGGTTTTGATACCCATATATGATGTTAAAACTAAGGTCATTTAAGATTTGATATCTGATATTCCCATTCAAGTTTAGGGTGTTAGCATTCGATTTTTTGAAGCTTTGGTTCAAGATAGAAACAGGATTATACGCGTCAAATAAACGTAGAAGTTCAAAATAGCCACCATACAGATCCGAACTAAATGGGAAAATAGCATCTTTACCGAATACAGGCATGGTAGGATTAGTTGAGACAGCACTTTTAATAACACCATCTAAAAGTAGATCAGATTTTCTGTTTGTATACGACCCACTAAAATCAATCTTTAGCTTATCATTCAATAAAGCCGTGTTAAAATTTGATCTTACATTCCATTGATTAAATCCTGTAGCCTTGATTACGCCTTGTACATCTCGATAATTTGCAGATAGTCTAAATCCAGAATTACCTTTATGTATTTGGGCTGCAAAATGATGATTTGTAGTAAATCCCTGCCTACTAATTTCCTTTAACCAATTTGTGTTAGATCCCAAATCTAATCCTCCTGATTGAATATATTCATCGGCTGTCAATACGTTTACCGTACCTAAAGACTGTGAGATGGCACCTTGACCTAAATATGAAAAAGTTGGAGTATTTTCTATTGCTTTTTTGGTTTGTATTAGAATAACACCCATAGCTCCTCTGATGCCGTACCTTGAGCATGAAGCAGCATCCTTGAGTACTTCAATGTTTTCGATATCATTAGGATCAATATTGCTTAATGACACACCTACTATTCCGTCCACAACCATCAAAGGTTGGAACGAAGGGCCCATAGTATTGATACCTCTAATTTGCATTAGGGACATTTTATTGGGATCACCACCTTTGTTATAGATACTTAAGCCGGCGACTTTGCCTTGAATCAATAGTGAAATATTTGAAATAGCCCCTTGATTGAAATGTGGAGAAGTGATGTTATCTCTTTGAGTAAACAATCCTAAATGTGATGTACCGACTATATCGCTGGTGTCAATAGTTAGTTTATTTTTTGATTGATCAGCATTTAAATCATTCTCTTCTTGAGAAAACAACACAGTTGTTAAAAGTAAGCACCAAAATGAAAGTATAACAATTTTCATATGTATATTTTATGTGCATTTGCGAATGACATGGCAATAGGCCTTCATGATTATGCAAAGATAAATAATGTCATTATAAATAAAAGGTAAAATTTCACTAATTATAATGTCTATATGTCTTACTTAGATACTTCTTTGTTATTTTGTGGTGGTTTCAGCATTGGGACACTATGAAAAATGAGATAAAGAAATGTTGGTTAGGAACTTTTACAATAGTCTATTTGTTTTGAAATGAATTACTTCAACAAACGAAATCATGGAGACATTAATCATCAGCACAGAAAACGAAAAACTGACGGCTCTTAAGTCATTTTTGGAAGAGATGAATATCACTTTTGAAGTCAAAAAGCCAAAAGTCAAGAAAAAGGATCGTCCTTATGATCCTGAATTTGTGAAGAAAATACTAAGTACTCAAAACGAAAAAAGCATAAAAATAGACCCTGCAAACCTATGGGAAAGTATTCAATAGAAATAAAGGAAACTGCACAAAAGGAGATTAAGTTAATTCAAAAATCTGGAGATAAAGCAACAATAAAAAAGATTGAATTGATTTTACTTGAGTTAGAAAATCATCCCACTACAGGAACGGGAAAACCAGAATTACTCAAGCACGAGCTTTCGGGTTACTGGAGCCGCAGACTAAATTAAAAAGATAGAATCATTTATCAAATCCTTGAAGACGAAGTCATTGTCGTGGTGGTTTCTGCATTGGGACACTATGAAAAATGAGATAAAGAAATGTTGGTTAGGAACTTTTACAATAGTCTATTTGTTTTGAAATGAATTACTTCAACAAACGAAATCATGGAGACATTAATCATCAGCACAGAAAACGAAAAACTGACGGCTCTTAAGTCATTTTTGGAAGAGATGCATATCACTTTTGAAGTCAAAAAGCCAAAAGTCAAGAAAAAGGATCGGCCTTATGATCCTGAATTTGTAAAGAAGATATTGGAAAGTATGGAAGATTATAAAAATGGAAATTATGCAGAACTTACCGAAGAATACAAAAAGAAGCTATTCGAGGAATGAAATATCGAATTATCTTTACCAAAAGAGCAGACAGTGATATAAATCTAATTTTAAAATCTGGAAACAAAGCAGATATAGCAAAATTTAGAAATATATTAAATGAACTTGAATCTCATCCCACAACAGGTAGTGGAAAACCCGAATTACTCAAATATGAGCTTTCTGGTTACTGGAGCCGAAGAATCAACAAAAAAGATCGATTGGTATATCAAATTTTAGAAGATGAAGTCATAGTTGTCGTGGTTTCAGCATTGGGACACTACTAGATAAGTGTAATGTATTCAATAATAATGGCATTACGATTTCCAACAAACAAAAAAGAGACAATCTAGATTGCTCCAAATTGTCTCCTTTATACTTTGATTTATGCTCAAATATTATTTTGGCATCACTACTCCATCAATTACGTGGATCACACCATTTGTACCTTTAAGGTCTGTGGCGGTTACAAAAACTGAATTGCCTTTTTCATCAGTAAGTTTTACTTTACCGTTATCCAAAGACGCTGTCAATTTACCACCTTGTACGGTTGTCAATTCAGCTTTACCTTTTCCTGATTTGATAGCTGCCATTACTGCAGCAGCATCTACATTACCACTCACTACATGGTAAGTCAAAATACTCGTCAATGTACTTTTGTTTTCAGGTTTAAGTAAAGTTTCCACAGTACCTGCAGGCAATTTAGCAAATGCAGCATTGGTAGGAGCAAATACCGTAAATGGTCCTTTACTTTTTAAAGTCGTTACAAGATCAGCTGCACCTACTGCGGCTACTAAGGTAGTATGATCAGCAGATCCAACGGCGATATCCACGATATCTTTACCTTGGCTAATTGCCATTGCTTGCTGACCAAAAGTAAATGTTGATACAACACTTACAAAGAAAACAATCATTAATGATTTCATTTTTGTTTAATATTTATGTTTATAATGTTGAACAAACGTGAGACGTAGATTTATGTTTCGAATTTATGATTTATTTAACTTATAAAGTTTAGTTATATACATAATTCACTTAAAGAGAATTTATAAAATATATTTTCTTACCTAATTAAGCATTATGAAAATGCATTACAGCAATGACTTTTGCATAACAACCAAAGAGCTACATATATCTTTAGCTGATTGTGATACTTCTGTGATATTTCATGGTTAATCTTGTGATGTTATTCATTTTGAAACTTAAACATCTTTTATCATGAGATCAATATGTATCCTTGCATTTGCAATTTTGACTACCACAACTTCTTTTGGACAGGCTTGGACTAAAGAAAAGGGGAAAAGCTTTCTAAAGCTTGATTTTACTACCATTACAGGTAACAAGATATTTGATGATAAATCTAAAGTGGTAGACTTTCAGGATTTTAGCTTTAATACCGTAAGTTTTTTTGGAGAATATGGTATTACCAATAAACTTACTGCAGTTGCTTACATACCTTTTTTACAGAGCAATTCATTGAAATCCACAGCATTAGGACCTGATGCTTCCAATGTCGGCTTTGGAGACGTTGATATTGCAATCAGATACGCTATTTCTAAAGAAAAATTTCCTTTGACCGCGACCTTACTTTTGGGCATCCCTACAGGAGAATTTGTAGAGCCAAACGAACTGTTTACTGGTGATGGTGAGTTTAATCAAATGCTTAAAATAGCTTCTGGTGCCGGTGCAGAAAAGTGGTGGGTACAAGGAGGAGTTGGGTTTAATAACCGTACGGAAAATTTTTCAGATGAAATCAGATTTGACGCAGAGTTCGGTTATAAATTTTTAAATAAAAAATTGATGACAATGCTTAAAATCGGGGGTATATCACCTCTAGACAACGGAAAAGCTGCCACAACCAAAACAGGTTTGTTTTCAAACAATGTAGCCTATGTATCTCCTGCAATCGAGCTGATGTATTTTGTTAAACCAAATTTTGGGATTACATTTAGAGGTGCAGGTGCTGGTGCTAATGCCAGAAATGTACAGGCCACACCTTCTTTTTCGTTGGGAGTCTTTTTAGGCAAATGATAATGGTATTTTCAACAAAAAAAATTAAACATAATAATCATGTCAAATGTAAAAATCAAATTCATTTTGGAAAGGTTGCTAAGCATTGCAGCAGCTGTTATTTTATTGCAAACTTTATATTTTAAGTTTACGGCTGCACCAGTCAGTGTACATATTTTTTCAACTTTAGGCGTAGAACCTTGGGGAAGAATAGGTACAGGAGTTATGGAATTATTGGCGGGCCTTCTTCTGTTGTGGCAAAGAACGTCGTTTTATGGTGCTTTACTTGCCATAGGCATCATGGCAGGGGCTATTTTATCACATTTACTATTTTTAGGTATCGAAATATTAGGTGATGGTGGACATGTGTTTGTTTTAGCCATTATCGTAACCATATGCAGTTTGGGAGTTATAATCATCAGATTGGAAGATATCAAGTCTTTAATAAACAGGCTAATTTATAATCAAAAAAATCAATAGAAAATGAGGATGATAATTTTTTCAATGGTCATGTTTGCTCAGTTAGTCATGTTTGCACAGACCCAAAGTCAGGCAAAAATTTTTGCCACCAAAGAAGGCGCCATCAAAGGATATGACCCTGTAGCTTATTTTATTACGGGTAAACCTGAAAAAGGGCTTAAAACTATTTCGTATCTATGGGAAGGTGCAACATGGTATTTTTCAACTGAAGCCAACAAAACACTTTTTACAGCTAATCCTGAAAAATACGCTCCACAATATGGTGGATACTGTGCTTACGGATGGGCACAAGGATATGCCGTCAAAATAGAGCCTGATGCTTGGGCCATAGAAGGTGGTAAATTATATCTCAATTACAATAAAAGTGTTCAGAAAGATTGGGATAAAGATAGGTCAGGATATATTAAGAAGGCAAATGAAAATTATAAAAATAAATGATATCCTATTGGTCAATATGGTTAAGAAAAATAGTCGTTATTGATGGCGTTTGATTTCAAAAGGGTTGTAGATCTGCCAAAAATGCCCTTATGGTTGGGCAAATTACTCAATTATGAATATTGGCCAATTGGGTTGTTCTACATACCAATAGGAATTTATATTTTTTGTTTAGCTTTACAAGCCAGATCACTTACTTTTTTTACCAACGTAAACCCTTTTATAAAAGATAGTGGCATCTACAGATATAGTAAATTTGGTGTTTTGCAGTTTATTTCTGATGCGTTTAAACCCAAAGGAATATTAATAAAAAATGACGATAAGCTAGATGCTATTGAAGAAGTGTTTACTTTTCCGCTCATTGCCAAACCCGATATGGGCGAGCGTGGCAAAGGAGTTGCTTTGATCTCAGATATGTCAGCTTTACAAAAATATGCTTATAATATCCATCAGGACTTTATCATTCAGGAGTATTGTGATTGGCCCAATGAAGCAGCCATTTTTTACATTAGAAAACCATCGGAAGCAAAAGGTAGAATCACATCTTTTACTACTAAAGAATTTCTAACGGTGACAGGAGACGGTCAGCGTACCATTGGACAGTTAATGTCATATACTTTCAGAGCAAAACTCCAAATTTACAGACAGACTAATGAATTTCTCAATACTATTCCACGATTGGATGAAGTGGTCAAAATAGAAGCCATAGGCAATCATAACCGCGGCACAAGGTTTATCAATGCTAACCATTTAATTTCGGTAGACCTTACCGAAGTTTTTGACCAAATTTCCACTTCGATCCCCGGATTTTACTATGGTCGTTATGATCTTAAGTTTAAGGATTTGAAAGATCTCGAGATGGGCAAAAATTTCAAAATCGTAGAGCTGAATGGCATCAATTCCGAACCTGTACATATCTATGATCAGACTACAGGCTTATGGAATGCCTATCGGGATTTTTTTAAACATATAAGATATATGTACCAAATAAGTCAAGAAAACTATAAGCTAGGTTTTAAAAGGAGCGACGCATGGACGTTTTGGTCTGCAGTTTTTTGTACATAAATTATACTGTGATACTTCTGTGATAATTGGATGCTACATTTGTAACATAGTAAAATCAAAATAAATCATTTCAAATGCAAAAGATCATTTTTATAATACTCATAAGCGTAACAGTAGCTTGTACCAAAAGCGAAGTAGAAACATTAAATGAAGTCATAGATAACTCCAATGCAAAGATACTTTATGAAGGAAAGTTTATAAATGAAGTCCATCCTACTAGTGGAACAATCACCATAACAGAAAATACAGATGGAAAACGTACGATCAACATGATGAATTTAGTATCTGACAGTGGGCCTGATTTGAGGCTTTACGTTGCAGAAAACAAAGATGCATTAAATTTTATTGAGATCGTTTCTAAGCCCAAAAACGGAACCTACAGCTTGGAAATACCCAATAATATTGATTTTAGCAAACACAAATTTGCATTAATATGGTGCAAAAGATTTTCTGTGCTTTTCGGAAGCGCTGAGCTCAAGTAATTAAACTAAATTTAAACAATTAACTCATTCACTTTATGTTAGCGAATATTACTTCTGACACTTTTGCACAACTGAGATCCATCATTGATCAACTAAACCGTAAGCAGTTTTCAGAAAAACTGGAGTTGCTAAATTTTAGTAGTATTGGTCAGCATGTGCGTCATGTCCTGGAGTTTTACGTATGCTTATCGCAAGGTATACAAAGCGGTAAGGTTGATTATGACCAGCGAGTAAGGAATCTCTCTATTGAAACAGATCCAAAGTATGCTATGGGGATTTTGGACGAATTGTCAAATGTATTTTGTTGTGAAGAAATAGAAGATACCGCTTTGGCAAACTCAATTGAATATAATGGCGTATCTTTGATTGCAAATAGTTCTGTGAGTAGAGAATTGATTTATTTGATTGAGCACAGCATACATCATTATGCGATCATTGGTATTGCATTAAGAAGTTATTTTAGCCATGTCACCATACCTGAAAATTTTGGTGTAGCATACTCTACCACAAAACATAAACAGGCTTTAGAGACCGAGTTAATACATCATCATTAAGTATCATCCATATGTGTTGTCTTACCATAGTTCGAACCCATAATCAAAACATTGTGATCACTCACAATAGAGACGAGCAATGGTCCAGACAAACTAAAGGAGCGAGTATTGAAGAAACTCATATCAATAATAAAAAAATATGGATGCCAAAAGATAGCCTTTCGGATGGGACTTGGATAGGAACAGATGGGAAAAAAGTAGCGGCCATTTTAAATGGTTTTAAAGAAAATCATGTAAAGAAAGTTCAATACAAGGCAAGCCGAGGTACAATCATTCCACAATTTTTAAAATCTGAAAGTACTTGTACTTTTGTAGATTCATTTGACCCGACAGGATTAGAACCTTTTACATTGATATTAGTAGATAATAATGAAAGTATTTTGGAGTATGGATGGGACGAAAAATACAGATATTTGACCTACTTAGACTTTAACGAACCTATTATGTACTCATCTGCTACATTATATAGTGATGATATTCAAAAAAGAAGGCAAAGTCATTTCCAATCATTATTGCAAAAACAAATGGTTGCCCATGATTTATGGTTGTTTCATGAATCTAAAGGCGATAATCATGGAAAATTTATAAACGTAGATTATAATAGTGAAATAAGCACCGTGGCCATAAGTCAGATAGTTTTAGGTAATGCTTCCCTATTTCACTATCAATCATTGTTGAACCAAAATCAAAAACAAACCATTGTATTATAATAAACACCAACAGATGATATCATTTAAATACTTCACTTTAATCCTACTTGGATTCTTTTTTGCTAATGAAATACTTGCTCAGGATGTTCCAAAAAATATCATTGTTGAGCACTTTACCAATACCAGATGTAGTGTTTGCGCTAGCAGGAATCCTGGTTTTTATACTGCATTAAATCAAAATCCTAATGTGATTCATATAGCATTTCATCCCAGTGCTCCATATAGCACCTGTTTGTTTAGTACCCAAAATAAAATTCAGAATGATGCTCGACCAAAGTACTACGGTATTTTCGGTTCCACACCAAGATTTGTAATCAATGGTGTAGAGAAGTCAGGCCAAGCGACATCTAGTACGGTGTACAATGACTTTAAGAATCAAACTACCCCTGTAGATCTTAAGGTGAAAGTTGCCAAAGCTGGGACCGATATAGAAGTTTCATTTGGTATAAATATAAAGAGTAATAATACCATTGGTAGTGTCAATTACCTAGTAGCTTTAGTAGAAGATACTGTGTTTTACAATGCACCCAATGGGGAGAAAATTCATCGGGATGTTTTTAGAAAATCGTTTTCCAATGACGCTTTACCATCCTTTATGATCCCACAAAATGCAGGTAATCAGTATAATTTTAGGAGTGTAATCAAAACTGAGACTTTTTGGGATCTTTCCAGAATATATGCCATAGTCATACTGACAGATAGTAACAAAGAAGTCGTGCAGGTAGCTAAATCACCTTTGTATAATCCAAATATAGTATCATCGACGGATCAACAACTTGAGTTGGTAAAAAATTTAAATATTTATCCTAATCCTGTAACTTCGGAGCTTTATATCCAATCTTATAGTAATGAAAGTATCCAAAATATAGTGATCAAAAATAGTGTAGGACAAAAAGTGATGGAAATAGCACCAAAAGTTGCAGAGTCATCAATAAATGTGGGTCATCTTATCAATGGCACATACTTTTTGGAAGTATCTTTCGAAAATAGAATATCAGTTCAAAAATTTATAAAAATCTAACATATGCGACATTTAATTTTATTATGTATCGTGGGTATGTGGTCAAGTATGGGGCTAGCTCAGCCTGACTACACAGCTTGGGATGCATTTCTCAAAAAATATGTATCAGCGAGTGGAGATGTAGATTATAAAAGTATCAAGGCCAATAAGAAGGAATTAGATGCGATCACTAAGACATTTGGCAATACTTCTGTTTTGATGTCTTGGAGTAAAAATGACCAACTCGCTTTTTGGATTAATGCGTACAATGCCTTTACGATAGACCTCATGGTAAAAAATTATCCGTTGAAAAGTATTCAGTCTTTGGATAGTGGCAAGCCGTGGGATGTCAAAAGAATCACTATCGGAAGTAAAAAATATTCACTCAACAATATAGAAAATGACATCATCCGTCCACAATTTAAAGATGCAAGGATACATTTTGCAGTCAACTGTGCTGCTAAATCATGTCCACCCATTTTGAATGGTGCTTTCTTTGGCAAAACTTTAGATGCTCAGTTAGATACAGTGACTAAAAAATTTATTAATAATACAAAATATCAAACCGTTACAGCATCCAAGCTCACTTTGTCAAAAATATTTGACTGGTATGTAGTAGATTTCGGAGATATTGTTACATTTATCAATAAATATAGTAACGTTAAAGTAAATAAAAATGCCACCATAGTATATAAGGAATATGATTGGTCGTTAAATGGAAAATAATCATGGCAAAAATCATCATCATAGGCAATGGTATAGCAGGCTCTACAGCAGCTAGGTATATCAGAAAAAACAGTGATCACGAGATCACCATGATATCAGGCGAGTCTGAACATCCTTTTTCTAGGACTGCGCTGATGTATGTTTATATGGGTCATATGAAATTTGAAAATACAAAATTGTATGAGGATTGGTTTTGGGCAAAAAATAGGATCAATATCGTCAAAGAATGGGTCAAAAACATTGATACAGACCAAAAAACAATAGCTTTATCTGGTGGTGATATCTTGGATTATGATAAACTTATTATCGCCACCGGATCCAAGCCCAATAAATTTGGTTGGCCAGGTCAGGATCTACTAGGTGTACAAGGTTTGTATCATCTTCAAGATCTGGAAAATATGGAAACGGCCACCCAGCAAGGCATTAAAAAAGCAGTTGTAGTAGGTGGAGGACTGATCGGAATTGAGATGGCAGAGATGTTTCATAGCAGACATATACCGGTGACTTTTTTGGTCAGAGAAGCCAGTTTTTGGGATGCTGTGCTTCCACATGAAGAGTCAGTCATGATCAACCAACATATCAAAGCCCATGGTATTGATCTCAGATTGAGTGAAGAATTGTTAGAAATAAAAGGAAGTGACGGAAAAGTAGCTTCTATAATTTGTAAAAAATCTGGCGAAGAGATTGCTTGCGAATTTGTGGGTCTTACAGTAGGTGTCAGCCCCAATATTGAATTTGTAAAATCTTCTGGAATCACCATCAACAGAGGTATAGTTGTGGATGAATATCTCGAAACATCAGCAAAAGATGTGTATGCATTGGGTGATTGTGTGGAATTATCAAAGCCGAACCCAGGTCGAAGACCTATAGAAGCGGTGTGGTACACCGGTAGGATGATGGGTAAATCCGTAGCACAAACCATTTCTGGTAGGCCTACTAAATACGATCCAGGAATTTGGTTCAACTCTGCCAAGTTTTTCGATATCGAATACCAGGTTTATGGTGATATCCCAGCTAAAACACCCGAAAATATCACATCATTATATTGGCAACATCCAACTGAAAATAAAGCCATTCGTATCAATTATGAAACGGAATCAGGTGCAGTAACGGGATTTAATCTCATGGGCGTCAGGTATCGTCATGCTGTATGCGAGAAGTGGATAGCAGATAAAACCAATATCGAAACAGTGATAGAAAATCTTTCGTTAGCCAATTTTGATCCAGAGTTTTTTGAGGAGTATGAAAGTGCTTTTTTGGCTATATACAATCAAAAGAATGGGAAGTCTCTAAAGCTAAAAGCCAAGAGAAAATTGAATTTAGTGGAGCGCTTTTTATTTAGTTAGTTCTTATTGAAATAAAACAAAAACAATACAAATATATCATGCAACCATACAAATCCATCTCCATCTCAGCACACCATCATACTGAAACCATAAAAGTAGGCCAGAAATTGGCTTTATCACTTGTTGGGATTGGCTTCTTACTTCAAATGGTATTTTGGCTGAGTTTTCGATCAGAAGGTGCAGGATTATGGCTATGGTCATCTATAGGATTGGTTACGGTGGGATCGTTATGGTATACCGCTGGACAATATAAAAATACATTACCAGGTATCAAAAACAACCACAATTGGTTTGCTTCGCTCTCATCCCGAGGAGCGTTGGCATGGATGCTCGCTATATTTTTGACAGGCTTTTATGTACTCTTATACTGGTTTCCGGAATTATTAGGACTAGGAAGTGACGGTGCCGCTAATGTAGGTTTAGTAGCCCTTTTCGATCCGCTAAGTATGTTTCTGAAAGGAAAACCTGCCAGCCAATGGTTTATATATGGAGCTATTTATACGCTGACCATTTTATTAATGGGCGTCAAGTTTATTTATAAATATAGACACAATAAGTATCAAGTTTATAGAACTTCGTCAATAATGTTTTTTCAGACGGCCATAGCATTTATCTTACCTGAGATCATGCAAAGTCTGAACAAACCGTACTATGATATTAAAAATATATGGCCGCTCAATTATTATTTCTTTTTTGACTGGAATATTGATGCCATGATGGCAGCAGGGACATTTGGTTATTTTATGTTGTTTTGGGGTATCTTTTCATTTTTGGTAATCACGCCCGTTTTGACTTATTTTTTTGGCAAGAGATGGTATTGCTCATGGGTTTGTGGCTGTGGTGGATTGGCGGAGACAGCAGGCGATCCATTCAGACATCTCTCAGACAAATCTCTCAAAGCATGGAAAATAGAACGATGGATGATCCACAGTGTTTTGGTCTTTGTGACTACCATGACTATAGCCGTTCTTGTAGCACGATTTACTGGGTTTAGAAATATATTTTTGATCGATAGTGGTACACTGAGTAGTTGGTACGGATTTTTTATAGGTGCTGCTTTTTCTGGCGTCGTAGGTGTAGGTTTTTATCCATTGTTGGGTAGTAGAGTGTGGTGTAGATTTGGCTGTCCTATGGCTGCATATCTGGGATTATTGCAGAGATTTACCATAAAACTTCCTTGGAATAAAGAAGCTAAGCGTATGTCAAAATTCCGCATCACCACCAATGGTAGCCAATGCATCTCCTGTGGCAATTGTTCAACTTATTGTGAAATGGGTATCGATGTCAAAGCTTATGCACAACGTCAGGAAGACATCGTACGAGCATCGTGTGTGGGATGTGGGATATGTAGTGCTGTTTGTCCTCGAGGTGTGCTAAGATTAGAGAATTTGTGATTAAGAAATGAAAACATAAAGTAAATCAATAAATATCTAATAACCTGTTTGCATAATTCATTTTTTAGAAAACTTTTAGTATAAATTCTTAAACTCAGAAAAATAAATTTCATTCTTGATTGATTTTTACAATTTGCATTTCATAAAACTACAAATATCGAAGTAAAAAGCAAAACAATTCGATCACCAAATCACTCATCACCAAATCACCAGATCACAAACCAACCATAACCACCTGACTTTTTGCCATCTTTCCATCTTGCATCAATTGGATAATGATAGATGATTGTTGGTATTTTTTAAGTGGTACACGGATGGATTTATCACTTGTATCGATACGTTCTAATAATTTGCCATCTATGGTCATTATGTTGATTTCGATTTTGTTTTTTTGACTTCTTTCTATCGTGATTTCATTGGAAGTAGGATTGGGAAAAATTCTAAAATCTGATGTTTGATCTTCATTTGTTGAAGAAGTTATATCCATAGTAATATCTAATTCTGCATCATTTGAAAGCAATACTTCTTGTATTTTTTCTTTGCCATTTTTGGTGACGGTAATTTTGTGTTTTCCTTTGTATGGTCTAAAACTTGCTTTTCCTGATGCGTCTGAGTTGGTTTCATCTTTGGTCCACCATGCGTTAAATACTTTATCGATATAGGCTTGACCACTAGGTTTGATGGACCAGTCTAGATTAAAAATAGGTGCATTCTGATGCCAATGATTGCCGTCCCAAAAACCCCACATGATAAATGCGTCCACCGCAGGATGGCTGAAGGACATGGTCAGTAAATCTTCTAAGTACCTAGCTTGTATCATTGGATTTACTTCTTTATGGATATCGTATTCTGTGATTTTTATCCTTGCATCGTACCGAGCGGAATAATCGTCAAAAATCTGTTTGAATTTCAAAATGGATGTGGGTTGTTTGCCGATGTGTGCTTGAAATCCTATGCCATCAAAAGAGACTTCTCCTGCGTGGATTTCGTCAAGATAAGTATTGTATCTTGCTGCTGCAGCTGCCGATCCACCATCTGACTCCACGATGTAATCATTAATATACATAGTGAGTTCAGGTTGTAATTCTTTTGCTTTTTTAAATATTTCTTTGTACAAATCTCTTCCCTTAGTCAGCGTAGGATCTGTATCAAATGCATATTCTAAGTCTCTGTTTTGGGTGATTTCATTGATGACGTCCCAATCCTTGATATACTTGGACATTTCAGGATGTGTCAGCATGGTAGTCAGTCGTTCATTGATCCTATTTCGCAAGTAAGGAAGATTGGATTTATTGGCTCTCATATCTTCGGGAAGATTGTCAAAACCTGGCCAAACCAACACGTGTCCACGCATTTTGATACCACTATCTGATAGCCATTTTATTGCATTGACAGTTTCTGTAGGTGTGCCTATCCACTCTTCTTCCCAACCATCCCATTTCAGTGCATTTTCGGTCACGCCAACATTAAAACCGTGGCCTTTACCATCTAGATTCCTAAGTTTGCTAAGATAAGTCTCGTTGTAACATCTATTGCCTGGTGTCCTACAAGCTACTATGGCGGACCCGAAACCAAATTCATGCTCCATCATCTCGATTTTTACAGTGGCATCCGAAAGTGCATTGCCCGAAAGGTCTTTTACATTTACCTTCAAATTCGACTTTCTAATATTTTCAATCCTTGCGGCTGCTTCTGCTCTCCAAGGTGCATCTGCTTCATAACCTTCATACTCACCCAATGAAGATGGAAATTGCGAGATATTATACTTATTTCCATAGTTGAGCAAAGTCAATCCTGCTATCTCAAAATTCTGGATTTGGGAAGCAAGATGCAAACCTATATTCATTTTTCCAGCGGCATACGCTTTAGTAACTTTGAATGGTAAAAAATATCTTTTCCATTCGTCTGTCAATTTCAAAGTAGGGTACAATTCCTTAGCATAAGTAACATTATCTTCTGCAAAGATGACGATCTCTGAAGGTACACTATTCTTTTTGGCCCAAAACGTGTATAAAAGGATATCTCCCTGCGCGACGCTTGTTTTGATAGATGTCGTGTAGCCTGCATCCCATACATTATTTCCTTGTGAGCGAACGTCAATTATGGCAGAGATAGAAAACACATTTCCAGCGACACTTGAAGATGAAACGCTCGCATTTCCATAAATATTAAAACTAGAGACATTGGTTTGTTCGGTGTTGTTGAGCACATATTTCGGGTTGACCAAGTTGTGATTGTCTCTTAGGTAATTGACTAGATTGGTGTGGTAAGCGTCTTGGCTAAAACCTGAAAAAGACAGTGCGAATAGTGACAACAACATTAAAAACCGCATAATTACTTTTTTATATTTGGGGATATTAGAAACAAAACCATTTACTCAAACTTTCCATTCACAGATACGCCTATCCAATCATCCGTTCTGAAAGGAACAACAGGAAGATCTTCGCTATTGTACAAATTTGCATCAGTAGGTGCATCTGACCATGCATATCTGACTGCAACAGGTTTTGCGACGGATGGATGCGAGACACTCACTTTACCATTGATAATCTCTGCTTTGGCATAAAACCATTTTTTGTCTTTACCTGTGATTTCAAAACCTTGGAGATATCCATATTTGTCTTTTGTTTTTAATCCATTGGCTATATTTGCAAAAGTGATGATGGCTTTGTTACCTTCATATTTTGCACTAACATAGGTAGGGCCACTGATTTCGACAGATTTGCCATAATCATTTTTAAGAGCTATTCTTGCCAGTCTTAGGCCTACATCTTGTTTGTTAGTAGGATGGACATCTTTGGCATCACCTATATCAGTGGTTACGACCATCCCCGTTTTGGGTAGGGAAAGTGTCATGTGCTGCGCTTCACGGAGCTCTGCCCAATAACTACCGTCATTACTATTCTGATTGGCACCATAAGACGATAATTGTACAAAGTAAAATGGGAAATCATCCTTCCACTTTGTACGCCAATCATTGATCATTAATGGAAAAGATTTTCTATACTCATAGGCTCTACCTGCATTGGATTCGCCCTGATACCATAACACTCCTTTGATAGGATAATGAACGATCGGCGCTATCATAGCATTGTAGATGATGGTACCTGCATTGTTGCTCAGACGTGCGTAGGTATGCGGCTCTGCAAAGGATGGCATCAGCTTCCATTTATTATCATTAAGAGATACTTTGATATCGCCAGATTGAATGTAAAGATCATCTCCTGAACCCATTAATCCTAATCCGAACCATTCAGGTTCAATCACTTGATTCATTTTGATCATGATGGTATTCTCACCATCTTGCCACGTATTTGGGGGTACAACAATCTGTCTATTTCCTTTGAGAATGCCTGAAAAAATGAGCTTGCCATTAATGTAAATATCATTGTGGCTATAACATTCTGCCAGACTAAGTGTGGTAATTTTGTCTGTAAATGTTTGGGTAAGGCTCACTTTTTTGCCCATGTATCCATTGCCACGCCAAGCCCAAACGCCTTTCCAATCCCACTGCCACATGGGGTCGGCTGATATCCACGATGAAAAATCATAACCGGGATTGATGTAGTTTTTTTCATCATCTAAGGTCACTTTTTTAAGTCCATCACCTAAGATATTTTTTTTATTTCTATACTCCAACATACTGTCCAATCCTGCCCAAGTAGCTGGCATTTTCTGTCCATAATCACGCAGCACATCTGAAGCCAACATGGCATCTTTACTGATCCAACTCTCCACTTGTGAGCCGCCCCAAGAACTATGAATCAAACCAATAGGCACACCAGTTTCTTGATAGATTTTTCTAGCAAAAAAGAAACCTACAGCCGTGAAATCTCCAATAGTACCACTACTAACTTTGACCCAATTTCCGTCAGGAAGTGTAGCTAAGGGCGTGATATTGACGTTATGAGCTACGTAAAACTGTCTGATCTGTGGGTAGGCTGCATCTTTGATTTCTTCGGAGTAATTTGCAGATTTTGAGACAGGCCATTCCATATTGGATTGTCCGGAACAAAGCCACACATCGCCCATCAATATATCAGAAATGACAATCTTTTGACTACCTTGTGTTATGGTCAATTGGTAAGGACCACCGGCTGCCATCGCAGGAAAAGAAGCTACCCACTGACCAGAAATATTGGGCAAAGAAGTGGTATTGAATTTATCAAACTGAAGGGAAACCATATTGCCTGCATCTGCTGTACCACGAATGACGATGGGTTTGTTTCTTTGCAAAACTGCGTGATCTGAATACAACTTTTCAACCGTCAATGCTGCAAAAATATGGCTACATAAAAACAGTGCTAAGATGGTCGTTAATAACTTCATTTGGTTTATTGAATTTTGGATTATCAAAATGTACTTAGAGTTTTCACTTTACCCTTTCGCAAGCCTACTTAATATTTTCACAACTAAAATAAACACTGACAAAGATAAAATTCTTATTTTCAATAAGTGTTAGAATTCGTGAAATTCGTGAAAATTAGCGTCTCAATCACCTTCTACTTACCCTTCCTATCATTCAGTGCTTTTTTGAAATACACGCCATGTCTTGTAGGTGTATAATTCCAATCGGTGTACAAGGCTGGTGCCCACATAGGATCAAATACCCATACAACCCATGAAATGTCTTTTTGATCGCAATATTTGGTGATGGCATCGCCGTAAGTTTCGTCACTGATCACGGGTATGTGCGCGCCAGGATCCTCAGGACCACAAAAACCGATTTCAGTCAATATCAATGGATATTTTTCTTTGACAAAGCCCCAATCTTGTGTCCATTTTTCTTCCCAAGGTTTCTCTCTCTTTTGTGGGTATGGATGAGAAACATATGCGATTCCTGCTGCATTGATGGGATTATTGGCTATTTCGGTAAGGTCGTAAGCCCAATTAAAACCTGCTACTAGTGGTATACCTTTGCCACCATTCGCTCTGATGATGGTGATCATTTCTTCATTTAATGTCTTCCACTCTGCCCAAGAGCAAGTGCCCAATTCTCCATGGTGCAAAGTAGGTTCGTTAAATAATTCGTAGAATGCCACCGTAGGATTATCTTGGTAATGTTTGGCAATAGTGCGCCAAAATTCAAAGGTTTCTTTTTTGGTGGTTTCATACCTTTCGTGTTGGTACATTTCGTTTTTCAGATTGCCGATACTGTGCCAATCCATGATGACATACATGCCTCGTTCAGCGGCCCATTTTACGCCTTTATCTAGGAGTTGGATGTATTTTTTTTCGCCACGTCTACGCCATGCTGAGGGATGCACAGGAAATCTCACAACATTTGCGCCCCATTTTTTCATTTCGTCAAAATAGTCTTCATTCCAATGACCTATGGTATCCAAGCGCTCTGGGTCGCTGGTATTGAGACCTCTGAAAATGTATTTGCTTCCATCTTCTTTGACAAATTGATTGCCTAGCACTGAAATTTTAGATACTTTGTTTTGTGCACTCAAAGGCAGACAACCTAAACACCAAAACAAACAAAAAATAAGTATTGACCCACGATAAAAATTCATATATATGTTGTTATTGATTGATAATCGTTTTTAATCTTTCTGACATCTGCATACAAGCCCGGACATTATGATATGGGCATTTCCAAAAACCTATTTTATCTTCTTGCTCCATGACTGTTCCATCTTCATTCCTTCCCCAAAACCACTCTCCATTTTTAGTATCTTTGATATATTTTTTAGTGTAAACCCAAATACGAAAGACAACATCAAGATATTTTACATCACCGGTGAGTTGGTAAGCATTCATAAATCCTACCATGGCTTCTGCCTGTACCCACCAATGTTTTTGATTCAGATGACTTTCGTAAGAGACACCACCTTCAGCATCTACCACAGGCAATACACCTTCAGCAAGTAATATGGCAACTTCTCTCACTTCGTCTAGGCGATACTGTACTTGTTCTGCTGCTTCATACAATAACCATGAGGTCTCAATATCGTGACCATAAGACCAAGGCGCCGGTATCACTTGCCAATCATCATCAAAAAACATATGGACATGGCCTGCTTTCCGATCTATAAAGTGCAGAAGAAAAATATCTATTAAGTCTTTGATCTTTTGTACTAAACCTGAATCATGCCAAACTTGATACAGTTGAACATATGCTTCCATTATATGAAGGTGTGTATTAAGCGATTTGGGTGTATTCAGATCTTTTGGCGAAAGCCGCATATCTTCCAAATGGCTCCAATCAGCTGCAAAAGCTTCAAGATACCCACCATGCACAGGGTCAAAAGCGTGTTTCTCCATAAGACGGTATAAGTCTAGTGCGTTTACTAAAGCTCCAGGATCATGCGTATATTGGTGGTAAGCAGCAAAAGCGTAGACTACAAATGCTTGACCGTAGATTTGTTTTCGAAGATTTAATGGTTCGTTTTGATGGGTAAGAGACCAGAAGTATCCACCATGTATTTTATCCAAAAAATCTGCGTTTAATGCAACAAAAGCTCTATGGGCAATATCTTTAACTGTTTGATTAACATTTGTATTTTGGGCACTAGCAAAGGTCCAAAGTATCCTTGCATTCAGTACCAAACCTTTAGGAGCATTTGGGTCTAATTCTCCATGATGATCCAATTTGCCAATAAAACCACCTTGGATATGATCTAAAGATGCAGACATCCAAAAAGCTAAAATACCTTCACCTTCTTTGACCATTTCTCTTCTCAGCTGTTCCAACGCGATCATACCTTAAATTTATTTGGCGTAAGCTAATATCAGCTCATTATTTTTTTCAATAATGGATGTAATGGTAGCGACAGACTCAATAGACGAAAATCCATCTTCTGGCGTATGTAAGGTGTAATCGATGAGTTGACTCAGTGTGGATGTTGCTACATAAAGTCTAGTATCGGAGCCACCATAATAGATAAACACAGTTTCTCCATCGTCATCGAGAATCCACCCATTCGAAAAAGCCACATTGGACACATCGCCAAACCCTTCTTCACCATCAGGTGCAATAAAATAGCCTCCTGGCAGATGGATGACCTTAGTTATGTCATGCAAATCCGTCATCATGAGATAAAGGACATATCGCAATCCCGCAGCCGTATTTCGAACTCCATGTGCCAAATGCAACCACCCAAAATCTGTTTTAATAGGTGCCGGACCTTGTCCATTTTTGACTTCATACACAGTATGGTACTGACGAGAGTGTATGATATGCTCTTCTGTAATGACGGCATTTTCCATCGTATGGGTATATCCAATGGCGATGCCACCACCTTTGCCCGTATCGATAAATCCATCTTGTGGTCGCGTATAAAGGGCGTATTTGCCACGTACAAACTCTGGATGTAAAACGACATTGCGTTGCTGATTAGAAGGCGTGACGAGGTCGGGGAGTCTTTCGAAATGTATCAAATCTCTGGTACGTACGATACCACATTGAGCCAAGGCAGATGACGTATCATGCAAAGGGACATTGGGATCTTTACGTTCCGTACAAAATAGGCCATATATCCATCCATCTTCGTGAGCTACCAACCGCATATCGTAGGTATTGGTATCAGGTACCGTCGTCTCTGGTATGTGACATGGAAAGTCCCAAAAACGGAAATTGTCTATACCATTATCACTTTCGGCCATTGCGAAAAAGGATTTACGGTCTACTCCTTCCACACGTGCGCAGACGACATATTTACCTTGCCATTTGATCGCTCCTGCATTGAATACGGCATTGATTCCAAATCGTTCCATCAGAAACGGGTTGGAGCTTTTACTCAGGTCGTATCTCCAATTGATGGGAACATGAGCCGCTGTTAATACAGGATTTTTATATTTAGCATAAATACCATTACCTGGTAAAATGGGTTCATTTTTTGTAATCACTAAAGTTTCATGTTCCTTTGTGATCATGTTTAATCTGTCTTTGAAATTTATTGACATCATAAAATTTTCTATCTAAAATTAATATTTTTTGTTTTATTAAAATTCACATTCACTTGAGCCATTTTGGGTTGGAGTTTGTCCCACCAAGTGCGCTTAAGTATAAATCCAATCACTAACAATACAGCACCGACAATAGCCAAATCCGTAAACATGGATAGTATGAGATACATAGGAAGTAAAGTTAGGCAACACTGGGCGATGATACCCAGTACTACATTAGACATATCTGCTTTGAAGTTAGCTTCAGTCTGCCATGTAGGATCTTCTATCATCACAGCATCATGCACTGGTTTCCAAAAGCCCCATGGTTGCACGTTTTTGTAAAATGATTTTAGGACTTCCATATCCGGTGCAGGAGCTGCATATGTACCTATGATACTTCCGGCTAAAGATATACCAAAAAGTAAAGGGAACATCCATAAAGCAAGGGTATTGGGGAAAAGCACAGGCAATAAAAGTGCTGTACCTGTTCCCGCAATCATACCCCATGCAAAGCCACTAAAATTAAATCTCCACCAATGCCATTTCAAGACATTAGCAGCAACATATCCTCCATATAGACCGCCGACGATCCACTGTAATAAGTCATTAATATTTCCACCATAAATTCCTATGACGATACTGATGATGACAATGCCACCACCGATGAGATAATTGGTCATCATGATATTAGAAATACTCGCTTTGGGTTTGAAATATTTAAGATAAATATCATTGACCAAATAAGATTGAGCAGCATTTAGTGTACCTGAAAAAGTACCCATAAAGGCTGCCATCAATCCCGTGAGTATGATGCCTTTGACAATAGTTGGTGTAAATTCTGCAATAGTCGAAGGCAATATCTTTTCGTAATCTATACCTGTGCTGGTGCTCAGATTCAATTGGTCATAATACAACAATGCCAAGACGGTAAAGCCCATGATCATGGTATATCTTACAGGCAATAAAATGATGGATACAAATCCCGACATCTTGGATGCATCTTCGGGAGACTGTGTAGAGAGTACTTTTTGCATATCGTAATTGGGTGCTGGACCGGCTAAACTGGCAAAAACACCTTTGATGGCCATCATCATAAAAAAGGCTCCCCAAGGTATAAATCCGTCTGACTCAATTTTTGTATTGACATCGGGTAAGATCTGTGACCAATCCATATTGAGATTCCACTGAAATAGTGGTGTGAGCCATCCTTCTGGCGTCACCATCTGGCTACCTGAAAGATGATTGACTGCAATGACACCAATACACACTGAAGCAATTGTCATGACACTGTACATCAACACATCGCCAATCACAATGCTTGTCATACCTCCTATCAAGGCGTAGAACATAGCAAACATCGTAAATATGATGCCGTAAAAATGTCCTACAAACTCCGCAGGTATATCAAATGGAATGTACAGTGAAGCCCATGTCCAAGGGATAAATTGCTCAATAAACTTGCCTAATCCTACAAAACCGTAAGCCATAAAACTCAAGCAACCTATCACCGCAAAAAGTACTGTAATCTGATGAGACAAAGTAGATCCTGGTCCTGAACCAAACCGTACATGCAACCATTCGGCACCTGTAGAAACATTGGATCTACGAAGCCATTTGCTCAAATACATCATCTGGAATATCTGATTGAAAACTGGCCAAAGCCAAACGATCCACATAGACTTAAAGCCATATACAAAACATATAGTGACCATCCACATGGTACCTGAGATGTCAAACATATCTGACGCATTGGATAATCCCAGCATGTACCAAGGCAGTTTTTTGCCACCCATCATATAGTCTGAGTGGCTTTTTCTAGCTCTTTTTCGGAGCAAGAGACCTATGACTACGGTCAGAATTAAATATCCTAAAATAATCGCTAGGTCAATGGGATGGATTTTCATAAAATAAGTTCAGTTGTGAAAGATACGGTTCAGTTTATGATTTATTTGGTCAAAGAAAACCTTTGGTGTTTTAACTACGCTTTTGCAACCAATAGCAAAAGCGTAGTCAAAAAGGGTGAGAAAATCTTTATCGACATGATACATGCACCATAATCATTTCACCCAATAAGGTTTCTAATGAAAAAATGCATCAAATCTATAAAACTATCTCAATATGGGGCTATTTTCTTTCGAATCGAACATTGTCGATGTAAAATTTAACATTGGCTGCACCATCAGAAAAAGCCATTCCGAACTCTTTAGAGATAACAGCCATGGATTTAGGACTATTCGTACCCCAACCATTATTATCTTTAAACGCAGAAATAGGCACGGTAATGGTTTCCCATCCCGATGTGGTTGCTACAGACGCACCTGGACCAGCTGGTCCCCAAGTCCACCAAAAATCCCCTTCATCACCATTCAGCCTGAACTTCAAGTTGCCACCATCTATAGGATTTACAAGGTTAATATCAAACTTGATAACATAATCATTGACATTGGTACCTATCGTGGCACCTGGGAAATTATTTGAACTATTTCTCCAAAACAAATCGGTCCATCCATTATAATTTCCTTCTACCAGACCGTAGCTAGTACCGTCTACATTGTTGTTATCATTGACTATTTTTACGGATCCCCACCAAGCGTCTTTTACTCCTGTACCATTAAAATCAAAAAATACCAAGTCTGGATTTTGCACATCATCAACGCCTACAAAATTGATTAACTCTGTCTCCGAAACTTCATTTTCGATGGTCATGAACTTAATTTTACCATATCCTTTTTTAACATTTAATGGCACTACCACTTCTATTTTATCCGTGGTTTTTGTACCAAATCCGGTAGCTACTATATTGCCAGGGAAGATCAAATCAGTTACCAAATTCATCTTTGTACCAGTCAATGTGATAAGTTCGCCTGGTTTTGCTTTTGTTGGGAAGCCCGTTACTTCTGGTACATTGGATGCAAGAATGGTCAAGTCACTGGTTGAACTTACTTCTGTACCATTGGTGGTTACTAAAGTGATTTTGTCAGAAGTAGTGCCTGAAGGGACGGTGATGGTCAGTTCTTTTTCATCCGTATTGGCAACTGTCACAGACTTGCCACCACCCAATTTCACTTGTACAACTAGGTCAAGATGTGTACCTGTAATGACAATCGGCTTGTTGGATTTTGTGGAAGTAGGATTTATACCTGTAATGGAAGGCCTTACAAAAGTCACCTCATTCGAACTTACTGTTTTGTTGGCCCTAGTACGTAAATTAATCGCACCATTTACTGCATTTAACGGAACATTTACCGTGATTTCTGTCGCAGATTGTGATGCAATGGTACCTGCTTTGTCTGTGGCAAAAACTATATCCGTTACGAGGTCAAGATGAGTGCCTTTGATTGAAAGTGTTTTACCATTTTTGGCTGGATTTGGTGTAGTGGATGATATCGTAGGAACGACCATTTCTAGTACTTCTACTGACTCTGTTGTAACGAGTGAAGCCATTTCTAAGGCAACTTTTCCGTCTTGGGCATCAGCGGGTACTTGTACTTCTATCTTAGTAGCCGTTTGTGATGTGAATGTTCCTACTTTTTGATTTCCACCAAAAATTACTGCCTTTACTAAATCAAGATCGGTACCTTCGATGGTCAAGATTGCACCTGCTTTGATCGTTTTTGGTGACAGTTTGGTAGCTTTTGCTGTCACGACATTGAGTGTGGAGTCTGATTCTATCAAAATAGGATCGGACATACCATTAGAAATAACAACTTTTCCAGTTTGTGCATCCAGAGGAACCAACAATTCTATTTGCTCTTTGGATTGAGAGATAAACTCAGCTTGTGCCTTTTTATTAGGGAAAATGACTTCTTTGATCAGATTTAGATAGTCACCGGTGATGGTAATTTTCCCACCAGGTCTGGCTGTTAGTGGCGATAAAGATACAAAGGTGATCGGTTCAGAAATGGTCAATCTTGTTTTCATTTTTTGTGTTCCGATAGTGGTTGTCACAGTGACTTCACCTTCTACCGTTTCTTGTGGGACAACTATAGTTACCCTTTCTTTGGTTTGGGAAGTAAAGTTTTTGACTTCTATATTATTGGGCAAAGTAATCATGGTGACTTTGTCCAAGTTTTTGCCTATGAATCTGAGCTCTCCACCTCGCAACGCAGGTGAAGGTCCGTAACTTAGCACTATCGGGTCTGTACTAACGGTATCATCATCTTTGCCACACGAGGCAATAAAAATTCCTGCGCCTATCAGAAGGGCAAATATTATATATTGAAAAAATTTAGTATTCATTTTAATGTTTTTAGCTTGAATTAATTAATGGGCACGATTCTGATATTATCGATACCGATCTGAATATTTGCTTTAGTCCCAGAAGTTTGAGAAACATTAGGGCCAAACATCATCATATTGATATTGGTAAGTCCGTCTAGACTAGACAAAGGTTTTGAACCAGGTTTGTCCCAGTCCGCTTTGGCCCATGAGTCGTCTTTGCCATACTGGAAAGCAGACAATGGAATGGTTACTGTCTGCCATCCTGAGGTCTTAAAAGCACCATTTCTCCAGGGTTGATATCTGGCAAAAGACGCATTGTCATATCCATGATCACTCGCATAAGGCGACATAAAAATGAGTAAATTAAAATCAATCCAATCTTCAGGAACATTGATTTCAAATTTTACAACTAGATCGGTTATGGGACCAACTGCTAAAGGTTTGGCACTACCCCTAGATGGAGCAAAATACCACATGGTGGTAGGATTATTCCACTTCCACTCACCAAAATCACTATCTGAAAACATAGCAAAATTTCCAGAAACAGGCAGAACTCCTTTATTTTCACTACCGAAAGTTGGTGCTGTCCAGTTTTCGTGTCTTTTATCATCAAAGTTTAAGATCGTGTTTCTATCATCTCTGAAAATAAACTTTGAAACCGCTTTACCAAAATTGGTAGATACTGTGATGGCTCCTGGCTGTACGCCTGATGGGACAGTTACAATGATATTATTTTTGTCAGTACTTACGATCTCTCCCACGATATCGCCAGGGAAAGTAACTTTAGGATCAAAGAAAAAGTCACCACTCAATTCTATAGTACCACCATCAGGGGCATATTCACTTTTGATACCGGCTAAAACAGGTGCCGGTACATTGACCTTAAAGTCATGCAAAAACTCAGATCCATCGCTGAATACCATTCTGATTTTGTCCGTAACTACTGTGGGTACAGTGGTAGGCACGTTGACTATAATGACTTTGTCAGTGATGAAATTGGGTTGTAAAATCGCTTTTTGATCATTAAAATAAAGTTGTTTTAGATCGCCAAAATTGTCACCAATGATGGAAATCAAACTACCCATGAAGGCACTGGTCAAGAGCGAATCACTTTTGGCAGGGTCAGTGAGTCTGATATAATCCACTACCACAGGGCCATCTTTTTCGCTCAATAAATCGTCTGTTTCTTTCTCACATGAAATGATGAAAGACGAAACCAAGATGAACAATAAACTATATTTAAAAAAACTAAAGATTTTCATTTTGTGCTTTTTTTTTATGAATTAAAAATTATAATCGACAGCCGGTTCAGAAGGACGTAACAATTCATTTACGACTACCTCCGATGACGGAATAGGCAAATTGACGTTTTCAGGTCTAAAGGTTACGGTTCCATTATTACCAAGAATATTTAAGATATAACCAGCTTTTGTTTTTTCGTCTGCTGCGTTGGGAGATTGGTCTCTGTAATATACGTATTCTCTTTTTTGACTGGAGAGCATAGCTGTTGCTTCTGCTGGTTTTCTATAGAAATATCTTTTGATATCAAACCAATACATAGACTCCAATGCAAATTCCATTCTTCTTTCGTGCAATAAATCAAGGAAAGAAACACTGCTCATGGCAGGAAGTCCAGCTCTATTTCTGATAGCATTAAAATATTGCAAAGCAGTTGCATCCGTTGTGGACTCTCCGCTGCCGATACTTGCTTCTACATATACCATATAGACATCTGCCAGTCTTAAAATATACTGGTTTACAGCCGTAGCCTGTCCGGTAGTGACTTTACCATCATTATCACTAGAACTGCCAACAATAAATTTCTTAAGTGCGGTTAGTGTCGGTGATGCACTCTCAAGTTCCTGACCTTCTGCATCTCTATTGACAATAAAATATTTGTATCCCCCATTCAATTTATTGATTTCAGGATAAAAATCATTCACATCCATGTAAATTGCACTTTTGCGTTTGTCAGCAGGGTCTACATCTTCTAGAAAATCATAAGTCATACACTTTCCTCCGCCCCAGGCTTCAGTGTTACCTGTGATGATGCTACTTCTCGCCCAATTTGCCTGACGACTATTTCCGAGTGAGTAACCGCCTTCCATCCACTGTAATGCAAAAAGCGATTCTGAATTGTTATTATTGGCGATTCTAAAAAGATCATCATATTTTGGCATCAGAGTATGACCGCTTGACTGAATGACTTCTTGTGCAAATGACTTTGCTTTTGCAAAATGATCAGCTGACGCAGCCGCGTCTATATTTAGATTATACTGAGCCATAGTGAGATAAACTTTGGCCAACATGCCCTTTGCCGTCCATGATGTTGCCCTACCGGGTGCATCCGCATTAGGTAGATTTTCTGCAGCAAAAGTTAAATCTCTTCTGATAAATTCATATACACTTTTGCGCGTATTTTTAGGCAATTTGGTATTTCCTGATAGGATTAAGTCTAAAGAATTGGCCACTATCGGTACTTCTCCCCAAAACTCAGACAACATATAGTATGCCGTTCCTCTGATAAATCTGGCTTCAGCTACCCCTTTATTGATTACTTGTTCTGAGACTTTCCCGGCTGCAAAGACTGGCATGTCATTAATGACAGAATTGGCATACGAAATTACTCTATATAAACTTCTCCAACCAGCATTGATATGGGCATTTCCTTCATTATAAGAGAAAAAAAGAAACTGACCTTCTTGATCAAATGTATGGTATAAATTGCCTGCTAGTCCTTCTCCAGCGGCCCAGAAAAACTTGTCATTAAAATCAAACCAAGGAAAACCATATAAACTGGCCGTAGCAGCCTTAACATCTGCTTCTGATTTGTAATAATTGCCTATGGTAGGATTGTCCTGAATGGGAATAGTTACAAAATCTTCATTACATGAGCATACTATAAAAACAGGTAGTATGAGAATGTACTTAAATATATTTTTCATGATATAAATATTTATTTTTTATAAAGTGAATTAAAAATCTAGGTCTAAACCTACGGTCACCATTCTAGGTGTAGGATATCTGCCCATATCCACATTTTGTACCAATGGGCTTTGGTTGAAAGCACCAATCTCTGGATCGTAACCAGTATAATTGGTCCATAGTGCAATGTTTTGCAGATTGGCATATACTTTTAGTCTTTGAACTCTGATTTTGCTTAGGAGTTGGGTAGGTAGTGTGTAACCGATTCTGATATTTTGTAATCTGATGTACGATCCATCTTCTATAAATCGGTCAGACATCCTATTGTTTCTGTTATTGTCATTGCTAGTAGGTCTAGGAATATTGGTACCAGGATTAGCTAAAACGACATTAGCAGGATCCATAGGGGAGCCATTAGGATCTAATAATCTATCTTGAGCCCTGTCAAAAACAGCTGTACCTTGGTTACTAAAGACACCTGTCTGACCTTCTGTGATGACTCTGGCATAATTTAATATTTCTGCGCCATAAGATCCATTCAAAAATACAGATACATCTACAGGGCCAAATCTGAAATTATTAGAAATACCAAAAGTAAAATCAGGATTGGGATCACCGATGTATGTTTGGTCTTTTGTATCGATGATGCCATCACCATTCAAATCTTTAAATTTGATATCACCTATCCATACGCCTTGTCTTTTATCCACGAGATTGGTACCATTGGGTCTATCATCAGTGATGACTTTATCAGATATTTGTACAGCATGATTGCGTATATCTGCTTGATCCTGAAAGATACCTTCCACTTGGTATCCCCAAAACATACCTACCGGTTGACCCACTCTGGTAACCGTTGCCGTTTGGAATTCACTATACCAATATAAATTTCGGGTATATATTTTGTCGGGACTATCGAGCTCTAAAACCCTGTTTCTGTTTTTGGAAAATACGATATCAGTGCTCCATCCAAATTTCTTTTTATTAATATTACGACTAGTGATAGAAAGGTCAAATCCTTTATTTTCCATTTTACCTACATTCACAAAAGGTGAAGCGATATCATTAAAGTTTTCGCCTCCTAAGTATCCTGGCACTGTCGTTTGTAACAGCATGTCAGAGGTTTGTTTATTATAGATATCAATGCCAACGTCTATTTTGTCGCCAAAAATGGAAAAGTCTGCACCATAGTTGATTTGGGTTGTCGTCTCCCATCCAAGTAGTGGGTTAGCAATATTAGCAGGTCTAAACCCTGGTCCAAAAGGTGTGGGTACAGTACGCATTAAGGGTTCGAAAAGGCCCGCAGGAATGGCTTGATTACCAGAAAGTCCATATCCCAGTCTTAATTTTAGATTGGTCATAAATTGATTATCTTTCAAAAAGTCTTCTTGGCTTACTCTCCATGCAAAAGAGCCTGAAGGGAAGTAGCCCCATTTATTACCCGGACCAAAATTAGATGAGGCATCTGCTCGGTAGGTAAAAGTAGCCAAATACTTTTCGTTATAATTATAATTGACCCTTCCAAAATAGGATAGGAGCGAGTTTGCACCTTGCCATGCACCCGGAAGACCCAAAGGTGTGCCTTGGCTTAATACCTGAATTTCATTAGATGGGAGATTGAATACTGTGATATCTGATCCATTGAAAGTACTTTTTTGTGCTTCTGTACCCAACATGGTGATGATCCCGTGTTTGCCAAAGGATTTATCATAAGTTAAGTAGTTTTTTGCTGCCCAAAAGAAACTGTTTTCTTCTCTTTGTCTAAGTTTATTTTCATTATTGACGATGGCGCCCCACCTAAAAGTAGGGTGAAAAGCTTTGGTCAAGCCGTGATTGTTGTCAAAACTAAATTCAGACTTAAATACCATTCCCTTAAATAAATGGACATCACCATACACATTGGCCATCAATCTTTGGCGCTCCACAATATTATTTCTTTGTAAGGCCGCTGCCACAGGATTGAAATTGACTCCGCTATTGGCAATATTGGGTCCATCGTAGTTACCGTCGATGTCTCGCACACCAACACTCGGCATCATGATTAGGGACTGCATGATGACACCATCGCCACCATCATTGAGGGTGATTCTCTCTTTATTTTTGGCAAATGCTAATGAACCACCTATTTTAAACCAGTCGTTGACCTTTGTGTCTAAGTTCATCCTTGTAGAAATACGATCAAAATTAGACCCAATGATGATGCCATCTTGCTGCATATATCCGCCCATAATGGCATACGTTGTTTTGTCATTACCACCAGAGACTGTCAATTGATGGCTATAGTTGCCAGCGCTTTGGAATACTTCATCTTGCCAATCTGTACCCCTACCCAAGAGACTGGGATCTGCAAAACGTTGGTCAGGGACTAGGCCTTGTTCGTTCATTACTTGGGTATTGTATGATGCAAATTGTTGCAAAGACATCAAGTCCAGTTTTTTCTGTAATGTTTGAATACCATAATAGGTACCATAAGATATTTTTGCTTCTCCTTTTTTACCCCTTTTGGTTGTGATCAAGATGACACCGTTGGCACCTCGTGAACCATAGATGGCTGTGGCTGATGCATCTTTGAGTACATCTATAGAAAGGATATCACTTGGATTGATTGCCGAAAGAGGATTAACCCTATTCTGTCCGTTGGCGCCACCAGCCCAGTCAAACCCTGCTGTGGATGCCCCATCTCCTTGGAAGGGAATACCATCTATAACATATAGAGGTTCGCTAGATAGGGAAATGGAATTGGCTCCCCGTATCCTGATACTGGCTGCACCACCAGGCTGTCCGGAGTTTTGGGTGACTTGTACACCTGCCACCCTTCCTTGAAGTGCTTGATCGACATTGGTAGTAAGCGAAGTACGTAATTGTTCGCCACTAACGGAGGAAACAGACCCTGTAAGATCTGATTTTTTGGCCGAGCCATAACCGATGAGAATGACCTCATTTAATACATTGGCTGCTGCTTTTAATTCGACATTTAAGACGGTTTGATTTTCAATCTGGACTTTCTGATCTTCAAAACCGGTGTAAGAGAAAATAAGGGTTTCTCCCTTTTGAATTTCTATGCTATAATTGCCATCGATGTCTGTGATGGCACCTCTAGCTATGGCGTCTTGTACGACTATATTGACGCCAATCAAGGATTCGCCTTCGTCAGAAGCTACTTTTCCAGTCAACAGACGCATTTGGGCCTGCATAGATGTCGCCCCTACTAATAAAAAGATGGGGATTACGATTTGTTTTAGAAATGAGAAGTGTACACGTAATGTGATCATGTGACTTTGGTTTAATGATTTAATAATGTTTTGCAGGGTAAGACACTTTCATTATGATCTATCAAAAAACCTGTTTGAATGGTTACCAAATATTTGGTTGGTTGGCTTTTGTGATAAAAATACAAAAATATCCTATCCCAGTATCTTCATTTAAAATGTTCATTTACAATATATTAGAGCTAATAAGAATGTCGATAAACATACTAAAATTGATAACATAAAATTAATACCCGTTTCAAATACTGACTAATACTATTTTATCAAAATGTTTAATAAAATTTACCAAAACCCACCATTGCTTTTTGTTAAATGTATCAATATTTTAAAATGCCATATTTTATTATGCAAATCACCAGTATCTCATACTATTATTTTAAAGCATTTCAATAAATTATTAAAAATCAATTAGTTAAGCCAATGTGATTGTATGGCAGGGAGCCAAGAGTATGGAGAGACGCGTTTTGTGATGGGAGATAAAGGCTAGCGAGGCTTACCTGGTTTGCAGATTTTAATGATGGTAACGTAGTAAAGATGATTGGTTTTTATGAGCCTAGATAAGTCATAGTTAGGGTATAGAAGTATAAAAACCTGCATGGAAGATGGTGGAGAGATCCCTTAAGTATGGTGGGAGCGTCTATGGAGTGTCTAGGGAGTATGGTCGGGACAACCTCGGGACAACCTTGGCACAAAGTCGGGACAACCCTCGTTCTTTTATGATGAAAAATGGTAGTTTGGGTAGTTTTTTTGAATTTTTGATGGTTAATTATCTTTAGGTCTAAAACAGATTTTAATCAGGTATAAAGATAGGTGATTTTGAGTAAAAAATGTACAGTTTTTTTGGATTTTTTTTTGAAAAAGATTCTGGCCACTAAGGCGATAAGTCACAAAGATTTTTTATAAAAAGGTTCTAGCCAATAAGCAGCAAAGTCATCAAGTTATTTTTGGATGGGCATTTTGAAGATTTTTTAATTGTATGGTTTTTTAAATGTTAAAGTTTCATATGTGAAAAATTTTATGCTCAAAACTACCGTTATTTGTAGTGACTAAATTTAAGATAATATGGGTACATCACTTTTTAAATTTGAAGGCAAAGTAGGTGATATGGTGTATTACTACTTGAATGGTAAGCCGGTAAAACGCAGCATCGGAAAGGTTGATATAGAAAGGATGCGAACAGCACCGCAATATGAAGAAACGCGTAAAAACCAATCTGAATTGGCCATGGCATCTAGAGGTGGAAAGCTATTCAGAGAAGGATTGCAACCATTTACTAAAGGACATACGATGTATTCTTATGCTTCGGATGTGGTGTCCATCTTGCTGCGTACTTTGCGTAGTGATATGACGCGACCAAAAGGGCAAAAACAAATAAGGAATGGATTGAAAAATGTTGCTTCACAGTTGGCTTTCAGTAAGTTAAATATATTTAGCAAACGAGAAACTGCGATTTATAAAAATACATTATTAAGGAAAATAAACGGTGGAAACTCGTGGAGGCTGAATCGAAATATTCTCTTTGGAAAAGGTGTGCAAGGTGATCAGATGAGTGTGAGAATAGGTTATTACCACGTTGATTTTGAAGGTGGTGTGTCGAAATATGAACACGCTGTATCTATAGCTTGTCACCGTGATGAAAAGATAGAATTTAGCGATTTCAAACTTCCAAAGTATAATGAAAACAAATCGATGCCCTGTACTTTTATCATTTTGCAAGTGTGGAGAGAAGGGCACTTTCAAGACATTACAGGTATGACGTACATGTCTGTTTTGGACGTTGTGGACAATGATGCTTTAAGCGATGCTTTGGAAGAAAAAAATGAGCCATTATTGCATAAATGTGGGCGTGAATTGGATGAAATGCTTGTATTATATGGATCGCAGCGGGGCAAAGTTGGCGCTAATTTGGCACATGCAAAAGGTTTGTCAAGTGGCTTGCATATTTCAGAGGAGATGATTCATGGGCCTAGCCGTTTTAGGGATGACATGGTCCGACTTGGCGGGCAACATGATTGGGGTGAGGTGATTGGAAAGGTGTTGAAGGAGTAAGATTGAATAATTGAGTGACGGACTTTATTTCATAACTTATAAAGACAAAATGAATATAAATGCGTATGGTTTTATTATTTTTGCATTAGAATATGGATGTTGCTTTACCTGAGATGCAAGGATAAAATTTATGGGTGGAATTAGTATTACATTACAGAAAAGAAAGAAAACCTAGTTTATGGCAAAGAATTCAAAAATAGAGGTAAAAGGAACAGAGATTTCCATTTTCACTGCTGAGACTGAAGATTATATCAGTCTGACTGATATTGCCCGTTATCGGGATTCTGAAAGAAGTGATTACATCCTTCAAAACTGGATGAGAAACCGAAGTACAATTGAGTTTATGGGTTTATGGGAGCAGTTTCATAATTCCAATTTTAATTCCATCGAATTCGATGGAATTAAAAATATGGCAGGTTCAAACAGTTTTTCGCTGACTCCAAAACGCTGGATAGAAACAACAAATGCAAAAGGAATTGTGGCAAAAACCGGACGTTATGGTGGTACTTTCGCTCACAAAGATATTGCCTTTGAGTTTGCGAGTTGGCTAAGTGCTGAATTCAAATTTTATCTCATCAAGGAATTTCAACGGCTTAAGGAGGACGAAAGCGAACGACTAAAACTCGAATGGAACCTCCAACGTACCCTAGCTAAAGTAAACTACCACATCCATACCGATGCCGTCAAAGAACATCTTATCCCTAAAGAACTCAGCAAGGCACAGATGAGCTTTGTATATGCCAATGAAGCCGACCTGCTCAATGTGGCCCTGTTTGGTATTACAGCAAAACAGTGGCGCGAAGCCAATCCAGAAGCAAAAGGAAATATCAGAGATGAAGCTACCATAGAGCAACTCGTAGTCCTTTCCAACCTAGAAAGTATCCATGCCGTACTGATCCAACAAGGCATAACGCAACCTGATCGACTCCATCAACTGAACCAAATAGCCATCAGCCAAATGAAAAGCCTATTGCAACACAGCAGCCTTAAAAGGTTGAAGTAAGCGCCATTAGTGAATTAGGTAAGTCAATAGTTCACTCCATACACGCTCCCACCTAATACTATTTCATCAAAATATTAAATAAATTTCACTTTGTTGTGGTGATTTGGTGGATTGGTATAACTTTATCCTATCGTTTTATAGATCATAATGTAACCTTGTATTTTCATTATATCTTGTTATTTTCATCGTAAGCCACAACTTGTATATTATGTTGACACCGATTATTGCATATTTTGGAAATATAAGCATAAGGCCTTTAGCTTTTTTATTTCTATTTTTAGCTTTTAATACTACGTCTTATGGTCAAAACATAGATCTCCAATCCGCAAAAATTAGCACCAATAATGTGGGTAAATATCAAAAGGTAGAATGGACCATATCATTGATCGGCCCTACACTTATCAATCCTTATGACTACGATGAAATAAATATCAAAGCATCATTGGTTTCTCCTTCTGGCAAAATAAAAGAAATAGATGGCTTTTTTATGCAGGATTTTACACTCAATGGAAGTAACGGATTACTGACGCCTATCAATCAAGGTGTATTCAAACTCAGATTTAGTCCTGATGAAGTAGGTACTTGGAATTATACCATCCGTGTGGACTCAAAATATGGAAGCGATGCGCTAGCTCCTGATAGTTTTTCTTGTACGGATAGTGCTGAAAAAGGATTTATTCGCGTTTCACCTTCCAACTATCTCCACTATGATGATGGTAGTCAATACATTCCTATAGGGTATAACGTTGCCTGGCACAATAATAATCCTGTACTGAACTATACCACTTGGGTGTCAAAGCTGAGTGCGGTGGGTGGCAATTTTTACCGGTTGTGGATGCCGCATTGGGGACTTGGTATGGAATGGCGAAATGGCAATGGATTTTTGGGATTGAGAAAATATAAGGAAACCAATATGGCTTATCTGGATTGGCTTGTCGAATACTCCGAAGAAAAGAATATGGCCATCATGTTGTGTATTCAGCATCATGGACAAGTGTCTACTAAAGTAAATCCCAACTGGAGCGAATCTCCCTACAATGTTGCAAATGGTGGCCCTTGTGCTACGACGGCAGATTTTTTTACCCATCAAACAGCAAAAAATCACACCAAAAACAGACTGAAATACATCCTGGCCAGATGGGGTTACAGTACAAGTATCATGTCGTGGGAATTGTTTAATGAGGTCAACTGGACAGACAATGCCTTGGCTATAGAGGCATCAGTTGCGTCATGGCATGCAGAAATGGCTAGCTTCATCAAAGAAAGGGACGTCTATGGTCACCTGGTCACCACCAGTACTGCAAGTGAAGATTATGGCAAAGAAATATGGAATAATCCAGATATAGATTTCACACAAAGCCACATTTATATCAACAATGAAAATATAGAAAGAGCCATCGTCTCATCATCCAAACAACGGTTAAAAGAATTTGAAAAACCTACGCTCATGGGCGAATTTGGTCTTGGCGACAATGCCAATCTGTCCAATATTGATGCTGATGGGGTACATATTCACAATACGATCTGGGCATCCTTATTTAGTGGTGCGATGGGTACGGCTATGAGTTGGTGGTGGGACAATTATATCGAACCCAATGATTTGTATTTTCATTTCAAACCTATCGCTGAATCAGTTGCTAAGATCGACTTCCTAAAAAGAGATTTACAAGTAGGTGATGCTACGGTGCAAAACGCCCCAGGCGATCTTACGTTTTCTACTTCATTGGGTTGGGGCGAAAAAGCGGCTACAGCAATCATCCCCGTCAAAGTAGGTAATACTTATGGTAATGTACCACCGCTGAGTACATTCCTTTATGGCAGTCAATGGAATACACAATTTCGATCTCCACCAACCTTTGAGATAGATCATCCACAAGCTTCACAACTCGTCATCACCACAGGTAGTGGCACGGGAAATATGCCCATCATGGCTGTTTATATCGACAATGTATTAGTACTCAACAAAGCAGCTACTGTCAACACTAAATATGTTGTCAGTATTCCATCTGGCAAGCACCTGGTCAAGATAGATAATATAGGAACGGATTGGATCAATGTGTCGTCTTTTTCCTTTGTGGGTCTAGGAAGTGCCATCGATATTTACACACTCAAGTCACCTGCTAAAGACTTTGCAAGTGGATGGGTCTTTAACAACAAATATGTACATACATCGCTCAACCTACCCAATGCTATATCCAATGCCAAAGTGAGTGCTACCGATTTTACAGATGGATTGTATGATGTTGTGTGGTATGATTGCTTGGAGTTTGACACCATATCAAGTAGTCAAGTGACGGTGACCAATGGTATTTTGGCATTTGACATTCCATCATTGCCATGGGATGCGGTATTTACAGCTACAATAAACAATGGACCAACAGCTACAAAAGATGTGGCATCAATAACCTATAAAGCCTATCCCAATCCTGTAAATGCAGGTGGACTAATACAACTTACCACTAAGGAACAAATTGACCAAAATAGTTTAGTGACTATCTTTGACAATGTGGGTAAAATGATACATCAAGAACAGATAACCTTTACCCACGGAAGCGCAAATTTGCCTATACCAGTTGACTTAAATACGGCATTGTATTGGCTACATATTAAAACCAATAACCAAGCCACCACCGTTCCGGTCGTCATTCAAAAATAAGATAATTATATGTCATTTAAATATATTTTAGTACTAGCCTTAACTTCATTATTTGCTTTCGAAAGTAGCGCTCAAGTCAATCCTAAAGCGAATAAAGAGACCAAAAACCTATATCGCAATTTATCAACACTGCCTAATGGTCATTTTTTATTTGGGCATCAAGATGATTTGGCTTATGGTATAGGATGGCGACATGAGTTCGGTAGGTCAGATGTCAAAGAATGTACAGGCGCTTATCCCGCAGTATTTGGATGGGACATTGCAGGTTTAGAAAAAGATAGTCCAAAAAATATAGATGGCATACCATTCGACTATATGAAAAAACTCATCATCAAAGGATACGAAGAAGGAGGCATCCATACCATCAGTTGGCATATGGACAATCCTGCTTCTCGCAAACATTCATGGGATACGACTCGTGCTGTTTTTACCATCATACCCGGTGGCATTCATAATCAGTGGTACAAGGCGCAACTGGACAAAGTAGCAGATTTCTTAGATGATCTCAAAGTTGGTTTTATATTCAAAAAACACATTCCCATCCTGTTTCGTCCATTTCACGAACATACGGGCAAGTGGTTTTGGTGGGGAAAAGGCAATTGTACAGCGGAAGAATATAAAGCGTTATACACATTTACATATGACTATCTGGTGAAAGAAAAAGGACTCAACAACTTGCTTTTTGCCTACTCACCAGATATTTTCGAGACAAAAGAACAGTACTTAGAGTTTTATCCTGGCGATGAATATGTAGATCTATTGGGTATAGATGATTATCATGATGTAGGTATGAATGGCAAGATATCAGACCTGACCAGGAGATTGGTCATGCTGGGCGAAATAGCGCGATCCAAAAACAAACCTTATGCTATCACAGAGACAGGATTTGAAGCCATACCACAAGCAGATTGGTGGACAGCCAAACTCCTGCAAGGCATCATGGCTCATGAGATATCTCGTGGTATATCTTACGTATTGGTTTGGCGCAATGACAATCCCAAACATCACTATGCAGCACACCTAGGTCATGTGAGCGCATCAGATTTTATTAAATTTAAAAACATGCCTAATGTGTTGTTCTGTGGTGAAACGCAAAATATGTATAGGTGATCAGAGATGAGATGCTATTCGCCATAAATGGCACGGGCCGCATGGCTACATATAAGCATGGAATGTACACAAGCTACGAAGATGTGAAGAATAGACCCATAAATATTTTTCAGATAGGCAAAACAATCTTTGGACTTAGAAGTTCTAAATATAATTTTTGCTTGTAACTTTTTTGGAATTACAACAGCAATTTCAAATTTTAAACGTTGTTAACTTGCGGGCTGTTATGTTTTCTGATGTTTCAATTTTGTTAGGTTTTTTCACATTTATAATCGATGACAGAGTATTTTAAAGAAGTCACTCCATTAACACAATATGATTGTTTTATCTTCTTTGCTAGAGAAAAGGTAGCGTTTGACTTTCCTGTCCACAGCCATGAAGAGTTTGAACTCAATCTTATCTTGAATGGGAAAGGTGTGAAGAGGGTAGTTGGTGACCACATGGGCGAAATAGATGATATGGAACTGGTTCTCGTTGGAAGCAATTTACCACATGCTTGGTTGACGCATCGATATGAATATAAAGAAAATAAAGGAAAAATAAATGAGATTACTATACAGTTTCACAAAGACCTGCTAGACGATAAGTTTTTGCAGCGCAATCAATTGTTTTATGTAAATGATTTGATTCACAAAGCATCAAGTGGTATTGTATTTGGGAAAGAAACGATAGAAAAAATAAAAGATAGAATTATATCTCTGACTAGTAATGAAGGTTTTTACTCTGTCATTGAGTTGTTAACTATTCTACACGAACTATCCATATCTAGGGATATGACATTGTTGTGTAATGATTGTATCGGAGAAAAAAATGTCCCACAGCCAGGCAATAAATTGGACGTTATTTTACAATATTTGAATAACAACTATCAAAATGACATAAGCCATCATCAAATCTCCAATATAGCCAATATGACGGAGGTTTCTTTTAGCAGATTTATTAAAAAAAGGACCGGGAAAACATTTATAGATTTGCTACAAGAAATTAGATTGGGATATGCATCAAGACAATTGATAGATACCCATGTGACCGTGTCTGAAATAGCGTTCAATACGGGTTTTAAAAACTTATCTTATTTCAACCGAGTTTTCAAGGCAAAGAAAGGGATAACGCCTTTGGAGTTTAGGCAAGATTTTCATAAATTTGGTCAAAAGACGATTATTTAATGGAAGCTTTTCCACGAAGATTATTTATAGTGTAGAGTAATTCTTTGCTTTGGCATCTTGGTCGATTCATGATGTCATTCTAATGGTTGGAGATTTTTTTGGGTAATTGTAGATACATGAAATGCGTTAGATGACAAGGTGGAAATGTGAGTAGTTTTATCATTTGAAATTCTAAATATTTGAAGCTGAAATGTTGTATCAATAATAAAAAAGAAAAATATGCAGCTAGAAGACACTGCATATTTTTATAAGATGATTATTATCTGGTTAATTTGTTAATGTAGGTTCCAGTTGCTGTGACTTTGAAACCCAAATCTTCTATAGTTTCATTCACCAATACTTTATATTCTAAATTATTGGCATCTAACTTAGTGATTTCAGCTTTTTGATCAGGTTCACCAGCATATGAAATGATCAACATATTGCCTTCAATTTTCCAAGTACCTGTACTGGTAAAATCTACAAAAGGGGTTTCTTGTGTATCTTTTACTCCTGCCAATGTAGAAGTAAAAATGGCAGTATATGAACCTTTGCTTACAAAGGTGTTTGGGTTTTCACTAAATACTACCGTTGCGTTGTGATCCTTACTGCTCAATACAAAAGTGGAGGTTAATTTTTGACCTTGGAATTCAGAGTTACTGACGCCGTCTGTACATGTTATAGACGCAAGATTCCATGTTCCTTTTATGTCTGATGTGCTAAATGATGTATTTTCATCTTTGCTACAGGCTACAAAAGTCAATAAAAATAAGAAAAATGTCCATTGTTTCATAATAGAAAATTTGTGTTTGTTTAAATAATAAAAATAATTTCGGCATAAAGTTAAATTAAAAATGGAACTATTCCGAATTAAAAGTAAAATATTAAACCCATAATATCTTCACAAAAAACGTTTTTTTCTATAGTGTTTGTGATTATGGCACCTGTGGAGATGTGAAAATGGCCCGACCATCAAATGTATAAAAGAATATAGGAATGATGTAGGAGGTATTTTTCAATGGTTGTAATCCATTTTAAATGATGTCTCTTTGGATGATACTTTTAAAGGACAGCAGCACCATACTAGTAGCCAAAAGAAATGTAAGCCAAATCCTTACTTAGGTCTATGTGTTAGTTTTTCAATGAGGTGCAAGTCTAAGTAGATAAAACATTTATAATCTCCTTTCTGTTGTCAAAAGTATCAATAGTCACGCGATCATGGAACGAAGAGATTTTATTTCTAAATCAGCTTTATGGGGTGCTGCTACCTTGCTATCAACAGACATCATGGCAATGGCGAGTGGTCATCACTATAAGATGGGTTATCAGCTCTTTAGTGTCAATCAAGACATGATTAAGGACCCAATCCATACCATTAAGGCGCTCAAAGTGATGGGATATGAGCATTTTGAGATATATGGCTTTGATGACGCTAAAGTTTCGTATTATGGAATCGATGCACAGTCACTGCGCCAAATCATGGATGACTTAAATCTCCAAATGACCAGTGGACACTATGTATTTGCCCCATACCTACTGAAGCCGATGGATGATATGAAGCGCTTTGTGGATCAATGTATCAAAGGTGCCCAAGCATTGGGTTCGCCATATATCACGTGGCCATTGATACCTAAAGACATGAGAACACTTGAAAATTTTAAGATTCTCGTCAAAAGACTTAATATCGTAGGTGCTCAAGTACATGAAGCAGGCCTTGGATTTGCGTATCACAATCATGGTTATGAATTTGATCTCTATGACGGAGTGATGGCTTATGAATTGATTGCTAATGAGACCGACCCCGAGCTAGTCAAGTTACAAATGGATATGTATTGGGTGATGCATTCAGGCAAGCAAACACCCAAGCAATTGGTAGAAAGTCATAAAGGCCGATATACCATGTGGCATCTAAAAGATATGCACACCGTATCAAGGGACTATACCGAATTGGGTAATGGATCCATAGATTATACCAAGATAATGCCCAAACCAAAGGACTCCGGTCTTGAATATGTGTACATCGAACAAGGCAGTAATTTTGCTCAAAGTCCCTTACAAAGTGCAGCTAGCAGTGCTGAATACTACAAGAAGAATCTAATGAAATTGTTATAATAAGGTTCCAATATTTCTCTATGCAAACCAAAGATGATATCCTTAAACTTTACAAATCCAATATTCAAGTCACTGTGGCTTGGGGAGATATGGACGCTGCTCAGCATGTCAATAATATCATGTATCTCAGATATTTTGAGTCGGCCAGAATCCAATATATGGAAGACATCCATTTTGGATTTGGTCAAAACAACTTAGGAGTCATCCTAGCCGAAGTCAATGTAAAGTATAGAATCCCCGTCACTTTTCCAGATACTTTGTGGGTAGGCACCAAGACGATCATTGAAAGTATGGATGAAAGTAGCCTTTGGACAGAACAGGTTATCTTCAGTCATGCACATCAGAAAATAGCTACCATCAGCCAGGCCAGATTGGTATGCTATGATTATGCGCAACTCAAAAAAGCACCCTGGCCAGAAGCGGTAAGGCAGTATATTTTGGATTTTGAGAAGTAATTGGGGCAGATTACCAGAAAGTTATAATTAAAAACCTTGCAAAAAATTTGACTAATTAAAATAGTTCAACTATATTTGTTCTAAAGTTTCCAAAAAGATATTTATTAAGCAAGAAAATACTATACATGTCCATTTGACGATATGTATATTTAACTAACTTTATAATAATTATATTATGGTGGCTTTCAAAGTTAAAAAATTTACAACTTTTACTTTTACCCTTGTATTCTTTATTGCATCTTTTGACCTTATCAGTCAAAAAGATACTGTTTTACAACTGCCATGCCCGGTAGGAGGTATTAGTACCACACAATTGACCGGACAACTTACGACTACATCGAGTATTCGAAAAAAACCAATTTTACTCAATGGATGTAACACATCAAACAAAGAATATCCTTTTCAATCATATTGGGTAAGGATTCCTAAAGACATTACGCTTAATATCAAAAATAATTCTAAAACGGATGTGGCCATTTATAACGCTTATACAGATGTTTTAAATACTGCATGTAGTAGTTTATTGTGGACGATCAAAGAAAACCAAATTCTTAATATCAATCCTGAAACTGCAGATCGATTAGTAACTGTGGTGATACATGCAGCTATCATCAATGATTATCCTAAGTTTTCATTGGAATTTAGTCATGAGGTAGGAATATATGATGCGGACTGCACTGTAAAGTTTTATAAAAACTGTGACAGAGACACCTTAAGCCAGCCCAAAAACAAAACAATATTTAATGAAGCATTCATTAGTCTGGTCCAAGAAGAAGGAAGTCTTACACCACCAATTAACAATAACTATGGGAATTTGGTAAAATCATATAAACTGCATGGTGAAATTATTGCCCAATCTGAACATCTTGTTTTGTATGGAAAGTTAGATGATTTTCCTGGTTTTTATAAAATTGAAGACTTACAAGATTTTGAGTTGAGTTGTGAGTTTCCGGGGTACCCAAATGATTTTAATCCAGAATCAATATATCAATATTTGAAAGAAACGGTAGGTGACAGTGTAGCCAGGATGTATCAGTGGCCGGGCTTTTATAAGTCAGGCAAAATATGTGACCAGTATTATTATTCTTACCAAGATCAAGTTTTAAAAAATATTGATAACATATCTGTAAAGATAATAAGAGCTTTTACATTTTTAAATTGGTCATCAGGCGAAACTTTTAAGAAATCACAAAATATTACCATTCTCAATGACCAGCCTGTAAAGATTGAACGATTTGAAACAATAAATACTCATGTAGATAATTGGTCTTGCGTCGCAACTTTAACGCTACCTATACCCAAACTTACAAGCAACTGTATGCCTAATTTGAATTATTTAAAACTATATGTACCGCCTGGAATATCTTCTGAACGAGACGAAAAGCAATTTAAAATTGCAGGTATTCCAAAAGGAAACCACAGATTTTATTTTGTTTATGATGATGGAGTCAATAAACCCGATACTTCTGTACTGAATGTCAATGTTTATAAATATATCAATCAGCAGTTTCCACTTTTGAAGTTGCCTATATTTTACATTGATTCCACTTTACTTCAGCTAAATGTTTCTACTTTTAGCAATTATATAACTGACTTCTGTACTGACTATTGGTTGGATGAAGAAGAACCAATCACTCCTTGTGACTCCATTAATGACGGCATTATAAATCTATGCTGTGATATGATAGCGCAGCCCAATGAAAATTATTATGTCAAAGTTACTTTCAAAGAATATGGAATTGACTCAACTGACCAGATTATGTTGGTAGATAGTTTTTGGATATCTGCCAAGTTGGATGTCCGACAGCAAATAAGCAAAATGGAATGTCCTGAAAATGTATTACTAAACTGCCAAACACTAGATTATAGCCCATCCATCACAGGATATGCCAAAGGAAAAGGTGTATGTAGCGAATCAGATATTTTTAAGTTTAGCGATACTACCATACCCATAAATGCTACTGAAAAAACAGTTTACAGGACATTTCGATTTCCTGATTTTGGAACATCACAGCAGACATGTACTCAAATCATCAAGCTGGAATGTACATCTTCCACCAATGATTCTGAAAAGAAAGTTAATTTATTGGCCTTGCCCAATCCTTTTGATGACTTCTTAATCATTCATAGTAATGGTTTAGAAAAAGAAGCAGACATACAGTTTTTTGATATCAAAGGTAGGTCTATGGATACCAAAATTATCTATGACAATGTAAATGACCAATTTCAAATAGATACTCATCATTGGCCAAAAAATGCCATATACATCTACAGAATTGTGACCAACGGGAGTATTCTATCAGGAAAAGTGGTTAAGTTGTAATAATTTTTTCTTGAAATGGATAGAATTTTTACTTTTGTTGAATTAAATGTACACAATAATAAAATGTAAGAATTTCATGAAAGTAAAATCCATATACATCAACTTGCCCATAAAAGACTTAGAAAAAACAAGGACTTTTTGGACCAATCTTGGTTTTTCTTTTAACGAGCAATATTCGGATGACAAAGCTCTTTGCCTTGTCTTAAACGATGGGCTGATGTACTCTATGCTGATCTCACATGAGATGTTTAGTACTTTTACACACAAGCCTATAGCAGACGGCACTACCACCCAAGTCCTGACTGCCTTGGAAGTGGATAGCAGGGCAGAGGTAGATCAGATTGTACGATTAGCCATCGAAAATGGGGCTACTCGATATCGCGAAAGCGCCGACCATGGATGGATGTATTACGACAGTTTTACTGATCTCGATGGACACCAATGGGAGGTGATGTATACTGATATGTCTCAAATGTCTGTGTAAGGCAACAATCTTTTTGTGGTAAGCAAATTCAGATTGTGCGATGATTGATTCTTAACTCTATAAACTCATCTGAAAAAACTAATTTTAAAAGACTTCAAAATGAATTATTCATCCTTAAGTTGAAGTTTAGGAATTTACTTTGATCGTATCATTATGCAAAACATAAATTGGTCTTCCAGCTTTGGTGGTATACCCTTATTTTTCTATCCGTAGATTCGACCAATTTTATGATTTTATGATTTTTTTTGTAAAGCAGCTTTATCTATTACAAAATATTAGTTTACATTTGCTTTCAATAACCTTAAAAAAGTGGGAATAATTGTTTGAATGGAAATTTTTCCTTTAATATTATTATTCTTAAACCAAAAAATCTTTATCATGAAATCACATTTGATTTTTTTAATTCTTACAGTTTTTTCCACATTTTTGCTCAATGCCCAAATCAAGGAAGTAAAAGAAACGGCATCTGGCATTTCTAGAAGACTACAACATGAAATCGATATTACCAAAGATCCTAAATTAGGTTATGTGCCCAAATTTAGGCTCAATCAAGCTTATGAAGTCAGAGAAAGATTATTGACCAAATACAGTGGTAATAGAACACCTTTGGTTTGGACAGAAAGAGGTCCGTTTAAAGATGCTGTAGGTTCTAGTAATGGAAATACCAGACCAGGAGTTGGAGCTATTACGTCAGGAAGAGTCAGGGCAGTTTGGGTGGATTTAGCTGACCCAACAGGAAATACGGTTTGGGTAGGTGGTATTGACGGTGGTGTATGGAAGACCAGTGACATATCAGTAAGGCCTGCAACCTGGACTTTGGTCAATGATTTTCTTGGAAATCTAGCCATTGGTAGCATTTGTCAGGATCCAACCAATCATGATATTATGTACTTTGGTACAGGTGAAAAAGCCATCAATGCGGATGCTGTACGTGGATCAGGTGTATGGACGAGTAATGATCACGGCATTACATGGACCCAAATGCCTGGTACTACAAATTTTTGGAACGTCAGTAAAGTAATCTGCGATTCTCAGGGTAATTTGTATGTAGGCTGCAATACCACATCAAACAATGCAGGATTGAGAAGATACACAAAATCTACCGGTACCTGGGCAGATATCAGTCCAAGCGGATTGGATAAGAGAGTTCCTGATCTAGAATTGAGTAGTACGGGGAGACTTCATATTGTATGTGGTTACTTAAATAGCTCAACGGCAACTTCAGGATACAGATACACTGACAATCCTGCTACAGTAACATCAACGACTTGGAATAGTCCTTCCACTACTTTTCCGTGTAACTACAATGTTGCATTGGCGAGTAATGGAAATACACTTTACGCATTACCATCCAACTCAAGCTGGCAAGTAACGACGATTTACAAATCTACCAACGGTGGTGTCAATTGGGCTGCCACGGGAACTACACCAGCTTTTACAAGTGGTCAGGCATGGTATTGTATGGCTGTAGCTATTGATCCCAACAATGCAAATAATGTGATTGTAGGCAGTTTGGATTGTTATCGTTCTACCAATGGAGGGACTAGTTGGTCCAAAATCAGCAATTGGGTAGGTACCACTGGTCAATATGTGCATGCAGATCAACAATCTATGATTTGGAGTTCCAATAATAGAGTCATCGTGGCCAGTGATGGAGGTATACATGTCTCCCCGGATGGTGGCACTACCTTTAATGATAGAAACGAAGGATTAAGAATAAAACAATATTATTCTGTAGCTATTCACCCAACATCTACAAATTACTTTTTGGGAGGTACCCAAGATAACGGAACGCATAGTATGAATGCTCCAGGGCTTGCTGCTTCTATAGAAGTAACGGGAGGAGATGGTGCCTTTTGCCATATAGATCAGGACAATGGAAACTATCAGTTTGGAGCTTATGTCTATAATCAATACCGAAGAAGTACCAATGGTGGAAGCTCTTGGTCATCCATAAATTATTCCAGTTCTGCCGGCCGATTTATTAATCCAACAGATTATGACGATGTCAATAATATCATGTATTGTAGCGGTGTTGCCAATCAGTATGTCATTTGGACCAATCCTCAAACGGGTTCTACATTTTCAACAAGAACAGTTTCGCAATTCAATAATGGAACAGTCTCGGCTTTAAAAGTTTCTCCATACACCAATCATACGGTTTATTTTGCTGGTCAAGGAAGTTCTGCGACCTTAGTCAAGGTAACCAATGCCAATGCTACTACACCTACGATCACCAGTATTGGAAATGGCTTTCCAGCATCATCTGCAAATATTTCCAGTGTGGAGTTAGGCACTGACGAACAAAATATCATAGTAACATTTTCCAATTATGGTATGAATAATGTCTGGGTTACTTCTAATGGTGGCACTAACTGGTCTCAGATAGACGGCAATCTGCCAGATATGCCGGTGAGATGGGCTATGTTTCTCCCTGGTGACAATACCAAAGCCATCATAGCTACCGAAACAGGTGTATGGCAAACTTTATTGATTAATGGCTCATCAACAGTCTGGAACCCAGAAACTGGTTTTCCTAATGTGAGGACCGACATGCTGACGTACAGGGCCAGTGATGGGTTATTGGCTGCAGCTACACACGGGCGAGGTATTTTTACAGCTTCACTTGATGCTATGCCCACTTGTGGCAATGTTGCAGGGCTGGTTTCTTCAAATGTTACTACCAATAGTGCGACAATATCTTGGAGTGCACTATCAGGCGCCATCAATTACGATGTAGATTATAAAGTGAACACTACATCTACCTGGACAAATCTTGCAACGGGCACAACAGCATTGACACTGAATCTATCTGCTTTGTCCGAAAATACGACTTATGATTATAGAGTCAGAGCCAATTGTAGTGGAGCTACAGGTGCCTATACCCAAGCACAGTTTACCACATTAACCACGGTTACCTGTGATGCTCCTACAGGACTTTCTAGCAGTAGCATTACTTCGTCTTCGGCAACCGTAAGTTGGGCTGCTGTATCAGGTGCATCCAACTACACGGTTGACTATAAATTAAACAGTGCATCAACGTGGACAACCGCAGCCGCTGCAACCACATCTCTTTTTGTCAATTTAACAGGTTTGACCGCTAGCAGCTTGTATGACTGGAGGGTCAGAACCAATTGTACGGGTGGTAGTAGTGCATACACACTGGCTCAATTCACTACGGCAGCAGCTTCTACTTGTCCGGGCACGTTTGATGTATCCACTAATGGATCACGGTCAGGCGCTGCCACGATTCCTTATAATACAGACGTTTTTGGTTTAATTAATCCAAGTGGAGATAATGATTATTATGCTTTTGTCATTACTACTGGGGGAACAGCAACGGCCACATTAACCAATTTGCCCGCAAATTACAATCTAAGAATATACAATAGTGCTGGCTCATTGCTTGCATCTTCCACAAATGGTGGTACAACCAATGAATCCATATCCAGAACATATACTCCAGGTACATACTACGCCCGTGTTAACGGACAAAACGGGTCAGCTTGGAATGCCACAAATTGTTATACTTTAAGAATTCAGTTGGGTACGGCTACAGGTCAGGAAATCAGTGGAGACAACCGAATGGCAACTGAAGAAATAGAAAAGACGGTAGTGAACGTATTTCCAAATCCAACCAAGGACAGGCTTAACATCTATATCATTTCGCCAAACAGTTCAAATATGGTAAGAATCTTTGATACGGCAGGTAAAATGATATATCAGCAAAATGTTTACGAAATGCTCACCACCTTGGATGTAGATCAATTAGCCGCAGGTCTTTACTTTGTAAAAGTTATCGATGAAGCAGGAGCTGAGATTACATCACAAAAGTTTGTAAAAGAATAGTTTATATCTAAAGTAATTAGGGCTTGCTTGGTGTAATATATGTTATTGATTATCAATTTTATATTTAAATTTATTGATTTCGATGCACGGGAATTTCTGTAAAACTCATGATTCATTTGCACTTCATTTTAACTTTTGCCTCGAGCCGGCAAGGCTTTTACTTTTTT